>NZ_LFQR01000193.1 GCF_001182895.1 Frateuria defendens
TAGATCAGAGCATCCCTAGCGAGCAACCAGACTGAATGAGGTCGGCGATGGTGTAGCCATCGTCCGTCAACACGAACTCGCCGTCGACCTCGCGCAAGTAGAGCTGGATGTAGTCGTTGTGCCGATCTAGATACGGCGTCGTGATCTCCGTCCAGCCAGCAGTCTCCCGCCACGACGTCTTGGCCTTCAGCCACGCGTAGTAACGGTCAACAAGGTCGCTAGTCGTATTCATGCAAACAGCCCAAACGTGATATCCGGCGCAACAACGACCCGGCAGTACACCATGAAGTCATGCAGCACTCGGCGGGCATCGCCTGGCGCACTTAGCATGCCTTCCGGCACCGGGTACGCTCAACGATCACCGTACCCTTCTCGGTACAGATGTAGATGCGGCACGCCAATTTCCGTGCCATCAGGGTTGCGGTGGGGCGCGGCAAAATCGAGCCTGGCTAAGACGATGGTCTGCCGGCCACGCGTCTGGTAACCCGTGGTCAGCGCGATACGCTTTCGGTTGATGTCGAGCGAGAACGACTCCCGGCCATCCCGCGAGACCAGTGGCACCTCAATACGGCCGCCGAGATCAGGGAAAGCCACGGGGTCGCCATTTGCACGCTCCTTCTCCATCCGCAACAACGCATCAGCGTCAGACTGCGACAGCAACCCGTCAGCCATATCCCCTCCTTGCATCAAGCGGTACGACCACAGCCGGCGGTAATGATCCGCGCCCCTTGTCTCACAACTCGCGACCTCCAGCAAACAGTCGATCAGGTGTGGCCTTGGTTACTACCGAAGCCATTGAATCCTGCCGCCGATTCGCTCGCTCACGTTACTCGGGCATCCTTATCTCACGCAGCCTGAATCAGGAACTCGCTGGCCTTGGCCACAGGCTGCACTTGCCGCGCCTGCCGGCGCAGCTCCACCAGCCCGTAGCGCTCCATCGTCTTCAGGGTGCGCGACAGGTTGCTGGGCGCGCGCCCGCTCAGCTCGGCCAGATGGTTCAGCGACTCCGGCTTCTGCTCACGGATCAGCTTCAGCAAGGCGCGGTTGTCGTCGGACAACACCTCGGCCAGCGAACGCATGGACGTGAACCAGATTTTCGGCTCGCCCGCCGCCGGCTTGCGTTCCCCTCGCGCGATAGCGAGTGCGCGGGTGCGGATGGCTTCCTGCGTGGCGATGCCAATGACGATCTTCTTCATGCCTTTGCCTCCTTCAACACGCGGTCGACCTCGCCAAAGAAATCCTTGAGCAACTGGTCGGCGCTGGTGAACTCGTAGGGCACGCCCTTGTCCCGTGCGTGCCGGTGCTTGTGGTCGTACGCCAGCCGCCGCCCGGCGAACTTCTTGCGCTTCGGCGGTTTCACCGCATGCGCGTTGTCGTAGCCCAGCAAGCGCGTGCCATGCCGGTCATGCAGCGTGAGCGCGTAGCGGATGCCGTGCGGAATGTGCTCGTCCGCCGCCACCTCCCACGCCTCGATCTTGATCCAGAAACCGCCGCCCTGGTCATAGACCTCGCCATGCAGCAACAACAAGTTGTCCAGACTGTGGTCGTGCGTTGCAACCATGCTATCACCAGGTGATATGTTATGCCATGCCGGCCGACACCGTACCGGGGCCATCTGGCCGCATTGTCCGCGATTTCGCCGCGAGGCCGAATCTCCACGCCCGCCGGCCCGTAGCCGCGCATGCGGCTGCCTTTCCCGAAGTCCGCACGCGTCATGGCCTGAAGGCCAGCCGTGCCTCCGGCAGCGTCGGCCCGCAGGGTGCGGCATGGACGCCGCACGGCACCCCCATTGAAGCGCTCTCCTGATTCCCCACATCACGC
>NZ_LFQR01000194.1 GCF_001182895.1 Frateuria defendens
GGGGAGCGAAACCCCCGGCCTACGGCCGGCCAGGTCGCCTCAGTCACCCCCTGCCGAACAGCGAAACATCCCTATGCCAACGCGCTCCCAGCAAGAGAAAACAGGGAGCCCACCCCATGACCGACTTCCTCATCGAACACCACCGCGCCTGGGCCCCCGGCCTGGACAACGACCACGCCTGGCAAACCTGGGCCCAAGCCCCCTACACCCCCGACGAACAGGACCAGCAACCCAGCTGCGCCTTCCTCCCCGCCATGCAGCGCCGCCGCCTGAGCCGCCTCGCCCGCATGGTGCTGGACGCCGCCTGGCCGCTGTGCGGCGAGGACGAGCAGCTGCCGCTGGTGTTCGCCTCGCGCCACGGCGAGACCACGCGCACCGTCGCCCTGCTCGGCGACATCGCCGACGAGCAGCCGCTGTCGCCGACCCAGTTCGGGCTCTCCGTGCACAACGCCATCGCCGGCCAGTGGTCGATCCTGCGCGGGCAGCGCGGCGAGTCGGTGGCCGTGGCCGGCGAGACCGACGGCTTCGAGCACGCCATGCTCGAAGGCGCGCTGCTGCTCGCCGAGGGCGCGCCCTCCGTGCTGGTGGTGGTGGCCGAGGAAAAACCCGCCCCCGCCTACGCCGATTGGATCGAAGACGTGCCCTTCTCGTATGCTGCGGCCTTCCGACTGGGGGGAGCCGGATCATGCCGGGACACGAGAGGGGACGCGCCGCGCTGGCGCCTGCAACTGACGCGCCGCGCTGGCGCGGACGCATCCAGCGCCTGGCCGCACGCACTGGATTTTCTGCGCGCCTTGCACGACGGGCGCGACAGCCTGGAGCATTCATGGAAGAACCGACGATGGAACTGGCAGCGCCTGCGCTGAACGAAGGCCGCCGCCAGGACGCCTGGCTGTGGCGTCTGCTGGCCACCGGCATGAGCTTCCTGCTGTTCGGCCTCGGCGGCCTCGTGCTGCGCCTCCTGGTGCTGCCGGCGCTGGCCCTGCTGCCGGGCGACGCGCTGCATCGCCGACGCCGGGCCCGCGGCGCGATCAGCCGCGCCTTCCACCTGCTGGTGCGGTTCATGCACCGCACCGGCCTGCTCGACTACCGCGTGGAGGGCGCCGAGCGGCTGGGCCGGCCGGGGCAGATGATCGTCGCCAACCATCCCTCGCTGATCGACGTAGTGTTCCTGATCGCGCAACTGCGCGACGCCAACTGCATCGTCAAGGAAGGCCTGTGGCGCAATCCCTGCGCGCGCGGGCCGGTGCAGGCGGCGCAGTACATCAGCAACAGCGGCAGCCCCGAAATGCTGGAGCAGGCCGCCGACGTGCTGCGCGAAGGCCAGACGCTGATCGTGTTCCCCGAAGGCACGCGCACCGTGCCCGGCCGCGCGCCTTGCTTCCACCGCGGCGCGGCGGCCATCGCGCTGCGCGGCGCGCGCGTGGTCACGCCGGTGTACATCACCGTGGCGCCCACCACGCTGACCAAGGCCGAGCCCTGGTACCGCATCCCCGACCGCCGCGTGCAGGTGCGCCTGCGGGTGGGCGAGGACATCGCGCCGGAAGCCTTCGGCGACGCGCCGCTGCCGATCGCCTCGCGCCGCCTCAACGACTGCCTGCATCGCCTCTTTCTCAAGGAACTCGCCGCACCATGACCGCCATGGAACTGGAAATCGCCCAGCTGATCATCGACACGCTGGCGCTCGAAGACCTCGCCGCCGCGGACATCCCGCCGCCGCAGCCCCTGTTCGGCGAGGGCCTGGGCCTCGACTCGGTCGATGCGCTGGAACTGGCGCTGGCGTTGCAGAAGCGCTACGGCGTGCGGATCGAGTCCGACGTGAAGGACGCACGCCGGCATTTCGCCTCCGTCGCCGCCCTCGCCGCCTACATCGAGGCCCAGCGGAACGCATGCGCAAGCTGACCGACCTGCTTCTGCCGGTGGTCGGCGTGCTGTATCCGTTCGTCGTCTATTTCGGCTCGGAGAAGGTCTCGCCGCCGGTGTTCGCGCTGGTGCTCGGCGCGATCTGGCTGATCCGCGCGCCGGCGCTGCTGCGCCAGCCGGGCGGACGCTGGATGGTCGGCGCCGCGCTGCTGTACTGCGTGCTGCTGGCGGTCTCCGGCGAGGAGGCCATGCTGCACTGGTATCCGCCGCTGATCAGCGCGCTGCTGCTGGCGGTGTTCGGCCTCAGCCTGCGCTTCGGCCCGCCGATGATCGAGCGCGTGGCGCGCGTGCGCGAGCCGGACCTGCCGCCGCAGGCGGTGCGCTACACGCGCAAGGTCACCTGGGTGTGGGTGGCGTTCTTCGCCTTCAACGGCCTCACCTCGGCCGCGCTCACGCTGTGGGCGCCGCTGTCGTGGTGGACGCTGTACAACGGCCTGATCGTGTACTTCATCATGGGCGTGCTGTTCGGCGGCGAGTGGCTGCTGCGCCAGCGCCTGCGGAAGCTGGCATGAGCCGCCCCACCCTGCCCGAGCTGCTCGATGAGCGCCGCCTGGAGGACGGCTCCTGGTCGCTGTCCCTGCGCGTGCCGCCGGACCTCGCGCAGCTGGAAGGCCATTTTCCCGAGGCGGCGATCGTGCCGGGCGTGGTGCAGGTGGCCTGGGCACTGGAGCTGGCGGCGCCGAGGCTGGGCACGTCGCGCCGGTGCCGCGAGATGGAGGCGTTGAAGTTCCAGCAGTTGTTGCGTCCGGGGGACTTGGTGGATTTGCAGCTGCGCTTCGATGCGGCGAAGGGGAAGCTGTACTTCGCGCTGGCGAAGGGCGAGGCGCATTACTCGGCGGGGCGCTTGTGCCTGGGGGGCGGCTGATGCGGTCGCTTCGTGGCAGGCCCTTGCCGAAACATAAGTCGCATGCATCCACCTGCGGAAGCCTGGCCCCCGACTTGGCTCCCTCTCCCCGCCGGGGAGAGGGTTGGGGTGAGGGGCGGGTGCTCGCGGGAACGCCGCCATTACGCTCCTGCCCGTCGCTCTTGCCCGCCGCTCTAGCTTGTCGTTCCGGGCGCTTACCGCTGCCCTGTCCTGTCGAAAAGGAGTCGGCATCC
>NZ_LFQR01000195.1 GCF_001182895.1 Frateuria defendens
CGGGAGTCGGGAGTCGGGAAGAGCCTCGCGCGGCAGCGACCGTCCGTCACGCGAGCACCCGCGGCGTCTCCCTGTAGCATGCCTGCCATGCAAGGCGTCCCCGCCCATTTCGAGCACCCGCACGACGCCGCCGAGTTCCGCCGCCCGGCGCACCGGGCGGGCGTGGAGCTGTACCGCGCGCACATCGTGCGCCATGCCTTCGAGCCGCATACCCACGACGGCTTCGGCCTGGGCGTGATCGAACATGGCGTGGAGCGTTTCCGCTATCGCGGGGCGGACCACCTGGCGCCGTCCGATTCACTGGTGCTGATGAACCCGGACGAGCTGCACACCGGCCACGCCGAGACCGCGGAGGGCTGGTGCTACCGCATGCTCTACGTGGAGCCCGATACCGCCGCCTCGATCTGCGGCGAGCGCGCGTGGTGGTTCGACCAGGCGGTGCGCCACGACGCCGCCGCCGCGCACCGCCTCAACGCCCTGCTCGACGCGCTGTGGCAGGCACGCGAACCGCTGGCGATCGACAGCCTGCTGTTCGCCCTGCTGGACGAGTTTCGCCGGCACGCGCGCACGTCCCGCCCCGCGGCGGCCGGGGCCTCGCCGCGCTTCGCGCCGGTGATCGACTACCTGCACGCCAACCTCTCGCAGCGGCTCACGCTGGAGGAGCTGGCGCGGCTGGCCGGGCTCAGCCCGTTCCATTTCCTGCGCAGCTTCCGCGACCACCACCATGCCACGCCGCAGCAGTACCTGATGGCGCTGCGGCTGGCCCAGGCCAAGCGCCTGCTCGCCGCCGGCAAACCGCCCGCGCAGGTCGCCGCGGCCGCCGGGCTCACCGACCAGGCGCACCTCACCCGCGCCTTCATGCGCCGCTACGGCACCACGCCGGCCCGCTACCAGCGGCAGCTGCGCGGCTGAGCCGCCGCAATCTCGTACAAGACAACACCCGCGCCCCCTGCGCAGACTCTCCCGCATGACTCTCGGCATCCTCTATGCGCTGGTGGCGGGCCTGATGTGGGGCCTGGTGTTCGTGGCGCCGGTGCTGGCACCGGACTACTCCGCCGCGCTGCTCTCGATGGGCCGCTACCTCGCCTTCGGCCTGATCGCGCTGCCGCTGGGCTGGCTCGACCGCCGCACGCTGCGCGGGCTGACCGGCGCCGATTGGCTGGAGGCGGTGAAGCTGGCCGCGATCGGCAACCTGCTCTACTACCTGTGCCTGGCCGCGGCCATCCAGCGCGCGGGCGCGCCGCTGCCCACGGTGATCATCGGCACCCTGCCGGTGACCATCGCCATCTGCGCCAACCTGCGCAACGCCAGGCGCGACGGCCACCTGCCATGGCTGCGCCTGCTGCCCGCGCTGGTACTGATCGTGGGCGGCATCGCCTGCGTGAACCAGACCGAGCTCGCCGCGCTGCGCCACGCCCCGCAGGCGAACCTGGCCCGCTACGCCGGCGGCGCGCTGCTCGCGCTGGTGTCGGTGGCGTGCTGGACCTGGTATCCGCTGCGCAACGCCGACTGGCTGCGCCACCATCCCGGCCGCAGCCCGCGCGGCTGGGCCACCGCGCAAGGCCTGGCCACGCTGCCGCTGGCGCTGGTCGGCTACGCCGTGCTGTGGGCCTACCACCATGCCAGCGGCAGCGCCTTCCCGATGCCGTTCGGGCCGCGCCCGGCGTTCTTCATCGGCCTGATGGTGGCGATCGGCCTGCTCGCCTCCTGGCTCGGCACGCTGTGCTGGAACGAAGCCAGCCAGCGCCTGCCCACCGCGCTGGCCGGGCCGCTGCTGGTGTTCGAGACGCTGGCCGCGCTCGGCTACGCCTTCACCCTGCGCGGCCACCTGCCGCCGCCGCTGACCCTGCTCGGCATCGCCCTGCTGGTCGTCGGGGTGGTCTGGGCGCTGCGCATCAAGCCGAACCTGGTCGAAGCGCACGCGGCGTAGCCACGCGCGCCGCCCGCACACGCCGACGGCGCCACGACGAAGCGCGCCGGCACACGGCGGAGCATGCGCGATCCACCGCGGTTGTGATGGCCACGCGGAGGCGGCACCATGGCCTGATTCCCTCCACTGCCCGCGCTCCGCATGAACGACAGCCACGGCCGCCTCCCCGCCGACGTCCACGCTCCCGAGGAAACCCTCTACCAGGGCCAGTGGCTCAGCCTGCGCCGGCGCGGGCGCTGGGAATACGCCGAGCGCAACAATCCCGGCGGCGCGGTGATCATCCTGGCGGTGACGCCGGAGGACCGCGTGCTGTTCGTCGAGCAGTACCGGGTGTCGATCCTCAAGCACACCATCGAGATGCCGGCCGGCCTGGTGGGCGACCTGGCCGACCAGGCCGACGAGAGCGCGCTGCTGGCGGCGGCGCGCGAGCTGGAAGAGGAAACCGGCTACCGCTGCGGCCGCGTGGAATTCGTGCACGAGGGGCCCTCCTCCTCGGGCATGAGCACCGAGATGATCGCCTTCGTGCGCGCCTGGGACCTGGTCAAGGTCGGCCCCGGCGGCGGCGACGACAGCGAGGACATCGTGGTGCACGAAGTGCCCCGCGCCGAGGCCGGCCGCTGGCTGTTCGAGAAGGCCGCGGCGGGCTATTCGATCGACCCCAAGCTGTTCGCCGGGTTGTGGTTCATCGAGCACGGGCGGCTGGGCACTGCGGCTTGAGCGGCTGGTGTCTGCGGGGGAAGGCGGGTTGTGCCGTTGGTCCAATCCTGTGTTGTTGAAGCTCCATCGCAGGCTGGCCGGCCTT
>NZ_LFQR01000196.1 GCF_001182895.1 Frateuria defendens
CAAGCATGCCATGGCGGCCGGCGGGGACGGCGCGAGCGGCCCCGGCCGCCCGCTTCCCTCCGACGCTTGGCTTACGACATGACTTAGATATATCGTAAATCAACTTCCGATATATCGGTATACGACCATGCGCATGCATCACCTGTTCTTCCGCGCCATGCGGCACGCCCCCTTCGCCGGCCGGGACCGCAGCCACCACGATCGCCATTTCGCCGGCGAGCCCGACGGCAGCAGCTTCGAGGCCCGCTGCGGCCGCTTCGGCGACCCGTTCGGCGGCCGCCGCGGCGGCGGCGATTTCTTCGCCGGCTGGGACGGCCTGCGCGGCGGCGGGCGCCGCGCAGGC
>NZ_LFQR01000197.1 GCF_001182895.1 Frateuria defendens
AACTCGCTCCCCGGCAGGGGCGCGAAACCTCCGGCCCATGGGGCCGGCCAGGATAACGCCATGCTTCGAGCAAGGCGTTGCCGCTCTGGGTTCCGGCCTACGCCGGAACCCAGAGCAGGAACGACGAGCAAGAGCGTTGGGGCGCCATGCTCGCCCCGCAACCGCCACCCAGCGCAGACGCGGCAAGCCCCCTCAACCGGGCGCCACCGCCTCATCCGCCCCCTTCCCCCGATAAGCCGACGCCAGCGTCAGCCGGAAGCAGCTGCCGCCGCCGGCCACGCGCACGTATTCCAGCGAGGCCTGGTTCGCCTCGCTCATCTGCCGGGCCAGGTAGAGGCCAAGGCCGGTGCCGTACTCGTGGGTGGTGTAGAACGGCTCGAAGATCTGCGCCGCCACCTTGGGCGCGATGCCGGGGCCGCGGTCGATCACCTCCAGGATCGGCACGCCGTGCTCGCCGTGGCGCACCACCACCATCACCCGCGCCGGCTCGCCGGGCAGGCGGCCATAGCGCAGCGCGTTCTGCACCAGGTTCCACACCACCTGCTGCAGCTGTTGCGGGTCGGCCATGCCGGCCACCGGCACGTTGCCGCTGCTGATCACGCGCAGCGAGTCGATGCCCAGGTCGTTGCCCAGCTTGTAGTCCTCCACGAAGCCGCTGGCCCAGTGGCCGAGGTCCAGCGTCTCCGGGCGCGAGCGCTCGCGGCGCGAGAGCTGCAGGATGTTCTCGATGATCTCGTTGAGCCGCCCGCAGTGGTTGTTGATGATCTCCACCATGCGCTGGTCGGTGGGGCTGAGCTCGTGCGACTCGGCCAGCAGCTGCGCGGAATAGCGGATCGCCGCCAGCGGGTTCCTGATCTCGTGCGCGATGGAGGCGGACAGGCGCCCGAGGGAGCTGAGCGTGAGTTCCTCCGCGCGGCGCGAGAGCAGCGAGGTGTCGTCGAGGAAGATCAGCACCAGCGAGTCGTCGTTGGGCGCCAGGCGGGTGAAGCGCGGCACCACCTCGGGCACGCCGTCGGCGAGCTGGGTGGCGGTCTCGTCCAGCTTGCCGGAGGTCATCCAGTGGTACAGCCGGCGCGACAGCTCCGGCGCCAGCCGGCCGAGGTCGCGCTGCTCGGCAGAGGGGTTGCCGAGCAGCATCCAGGCCGATTCGTTGATCTGGTGGATGCGGTTGGCGTCGTCCACCAGCAGCACGCCGGTCTTCATGCGGCGGATGATCAGCTCGTTGACCTGGGCCAGGTTGGCCAGGTCGATGCTGCGCTGTTCGGCCAGCGCCTCGGAGGCGCGCAGCTGGCGGCCGAGCACGTGGCACAGCGTGACCACAGCGAAATAGGCCAGCCCGAACAGCGCCGATTCGAGCAGCTCGGCGGAGGTGTCGCCGCGCCGGCTCCCCAGCAGGGTGTGGCCGAGCATGCCCAGCGTGGCCAGCGCGGCGAAGAAGCAGGACAGGCGCAGCGGCAGCAGCAGCGCGCCGGCGGAGAGAGTCACCGCCAGCATCATGGCGATGCCGATGCGCGCGTCGTGCATGGTGGTGGAAGCCAGCACCGCGACCACGATGTCCAGCACCAGCATGCCCGACACCGCCAGCGTGGCGTGGCGGATCAGCCGTCGCGTCGCCAGCAGCAGGCCCAGGGCGCACAACAGGTAGAGTACCGCCACGCCGTAGGCCAGCGGCTCGCTCTGCCGGGTCCATTCCAGGCCGGGCGGGCCGAAGGCGAGGACCGCGTAGGCCAGCGCCTCGGCGATGCGGAAATAGTTGAGGAACAGCAGCCTGGGAAGCCCCGCGATGGCAGAGGAGGGGCTGGTCGCGGACGACGGTGCGGGGGTGGTCACGGCTGGGCACTCCGCAGGGCAACGGGCGAAACCTGGCGCGAAGTATAGTCAGCCGGCGCGCCGGACCGGCACGGCCCCCTTTCCATTGCTGGCGGCTTCCGCGAAAATGCGCGGCCGTATTGCGATGTTTTGCCGCACTCCCCCGGTCCGGCAGGCCGCGCACTGCATGCCGGCAGCGTGCCCGCCGCCGAACTCCCCCTTGTCCGCACCGCCATCGCGTCGGCGCAGGCGCTTGTTCCCCCGTTCGCTCGAGGTATCGAATGAATTTCCACGAGTACCAGGCCAAAGAATTGTTCGCGCAGTACGGCATCGCCGTGCCGCCGGGCAAGATCGCCAACTCCCCCGACGCCGCCGTCGACGCCGCCAAGCACCTGGGCGGCGCGCAGTGGATGGTCAAGGCGCAGATCCACGCAGGCGGCCGCGGCAAGGCCGGCGGCGTGAAGTTCTGCAAGAGCTACGAGGAGGTGCGCGAGGCCGCCAAGGGCATGCTCGGCACCAAGATGGCCACCTACCAGTCGGCCGGCCGCGCACTGCCGGTGAACCTGGTGCTGGTCACCGACGCCACCAACATCGCCAAGGAACTGTACCTCTCGGTGCTGGTGGACCGCGACCGCAAGGCGATCTCCTTCATCGCCTCCAAGCATGGCGGCATGGACATCGAGCAGGTGGCGCACGAGACGCCGGAGGACATCCACACCGTGGTGGTGGACTTCGTCGAGGGCCTGCAGCCCTACCAGTGCCGCCAGCTCGGCTTCGCGATGGATCTTACGCCCAAGCAGGTCGGCCAGCTGACCAAGATCATGCTGGGCCTGTACAAGCTGTTCAACGAGAAGGACCTCTCGCTGGTGGAGCTGAACCCGCTGGCGATCCTGGAGGACGGCAGCCTGGCCGCGCTCGACGGCAAGGTGAACTCCGACGACAACGCCGAGTTCCGCCACGCCGACCTCGCCGCCATGCGCGACCTCACCCAGGAGGACGCCGCCGAGGCGGCCGCCGTGCAGCACAACCTCAACTACGTGACCATGGACGGCACCATCGGCTGCATGGTCAACGGCGCGGGCCTGGCCATGGCCACCATGGACGTGATCAAGCTGGCGGGCGGCGAGCCGGCCAACTTCCTCGACGTGGGCGGCGGCGCCACCAAGGAGCGCGTCACCGAGGCGTTCAAGCTGATCCTCTCCTCCGACAAGGTGAAGGCCATCCTGGTCAACATCTTCGGCGGCATCGTGCGCTGCGACCTGATCGCCGAGGGCATCATCGCCGCGGTGAGGGAAGTGGGCCTGACCATTCCGGTGGTGGTGCGCCTGCAGGGCACCAACGTGGAGCTGGGCCGCGAACTGCTGGCCAATTCCGGCCTGGCGATCACGCCGGCCGACGATCTCAACGACGCGGCGCAGAAGGCCGTGGCTGCCGTGAAGTGAGGAGCTGAGAACCCATGAGCGTTCTGGTCAACAAAGACACCAAGGTCATCGTGCAGGGCTTCACCGGCCAGCAGGGCAGCTTCCACGCCCAGCAGGCGCTGGACTACGGCACCCAGGTCGTGGGCGGCGTCACCCCGGGCAAGGGCGGTTCCGAGCACATCGGCCTGCCGGTCTTCAACAGCGTGGTGGAGGCGGTGGACGAAACCGGCGCCGATGCGTCGGTGATCTTCGTGCCGCCGCCGTTCGCGGCCGACTCCATCCTGGAGGCGGTCGACGCCGGCATCCGCGTGATCGTGGCGATCACCGAGGGCATCCCGGTGCTGGACATGCTGCGCGTGAAGAACGTGCTGGCCCAGCACCCGGAAGTGGTGCTGATCGGCCCCAACTGCCCCGGCATCATCACCCCGGGCGAGTGCAAGATCGGCATCATGCCGGGCCACATCCACCAGCCGGGCAAGGTGGGCATCGTCTCGCGCTCGGGTACGCTCACCTACGAGGCCGTGTTCCAGACCACCAACGAGGGCCTGGGCCAGTCCACCTGCATCGGCATCGGCGGCGACCCGATCAACGGCCTGAACTTCATCGACTGCCTGAAACTGTTCCAGGACGACCCGGGTACCTCCGGCATCATCATGGTCGGCGAGATCGGCGGCAGCGCCGAGGAAGACGCGGCCGAGTTCATCGGCGAGTACGTGACCAAGCCGGTGGTTTCCTTCATCGCCGGCGCCTCGGCCCCTCCGGGCAAGCGCATGGGCCACGCCGGTGCGATCATCTCCGGTGGCAAGGGCACCGCGGCGGCCAAGTTCGCGGCGCTGGAGAAGGCCGGCGTGACCACGGTGAAGTCGCCGGCGGACCTGGGCAAGACGCTCGCGGGCCTGCTGAAGTAAGCCGTACCCGGGACGCGCCGCGTGGCGGCGCGTCCCCCCGTCCATCGCCCGTGTCGTCGAGCGCGGGCGATGGCGCAGGA
Organism: Frateuria defendens; assembly: GCF_001182895.1. Taxonomy (GTDB): domain Bacteria; phylum Pseudomonadota; class Gammaproteobacteria; order Xanthomonadales; family Rhodanobacteraceae; genus Frateuria_B; species Frateuria_B defendens. The sequence continues at coordinate 4,219 of NZ_LFQR01000197.1, forward strand.
TTCGAACCACGGCGGCCGCCAGCCTGAACGGCAGCCGGTACGCGGTCGGCGCCAGGGGTTGGCGCGGGCCGTTGCGATATTAGATCGTTCTTTCTTTCGTTTTCGCTGCAAGAAGCCCACATGACGGTAGTGCGCCTCGCGCTCGCCCAATACGATTTCCCGGTCGGCGCGGTCGCGGCCAATGCCGCGCGCGTGCGCGCGCTGATGGCACAGGCGCGTGCCGGCGGCGCCGCGCTGGCTGTGTTCCCCGAGCTGACCCTGAGCGGCTACCCGCCGGAAGACCTGCTGCTGCGGCCGAGCTTCCTCGCCGCCTGCAACCAGGAACTGGCCGCGCTGGCCCGCGACACCGACGGCCTGGCCGCGCTGGTCGGCCATCCGCACAGCGAGGGCGAGGTGTACAACGCCGCCAGCCTGCTGCGCGGCGGCGGCATCGAGCTGACCACGCACAAGCAGGCGCTGCCCAACTACGGCGTGTTCGACGACAAGCGCTATTTCCGGCCGGGCCGCGACAGCGCCGTCGCCGTGGTCGAGGGCGTGCGGGTGGGCCTGCTGATCTGCGAGGACGTGTGGGTGCCCGAGCCCGCCGCGCAGGCCGCGGCGGCCGGCGCCGAGCTGCTGGTGGTGATCAACGCCTCGCCCTGGGACGACGCCAAGCAGGCCGTGCGCGAGGCGGTGCTGACCGCGCGCGCGCAGGAGACCGGTTGCGCCATCGTCTACCTCAACCTGATCGGCGGCCAGGACGAAGTGGTCTACGACGGCGCCTCGCTGCTGGTGAACGGCGACGGCACGGTGGCCGCGCGCGCGCCGGCCTTCGTCGACGCGCTGCTGTGGGCCGATTTCGACCCGGCCACGCGCACGCTCGCCGCCGACGGGTGGCCCGCCGTGCCGGCGGTGCCGCCCGAGGCCACGCTGTACGCCGCGCTGGTGCGCGGCATCCGCGACTACATCGACAAGAACGGCTTCCCCGGCGTGCTGCTCGGCCTCTCCGGTGGCATCGATTCGGCCCTGGTGCTGGCGCTGGCGGTGGACGCGCTGGGCGCCGACCGCGTCACCGCGGTGATGATGCCCACGCGCTACACCTCCGCGCTGTCGCTGGAGGGCGCGCGCGGGCAGGCCGAGAGGTTGGGCGTGGAGTACCACGTGATCGACATCGAGCCGACCTTCCAGAGCTTCCTCGCCGCGCTGGCGCCGGCCTTCGCCGGCAAGGCGCCGGACCTGGCCGAGGAGAACCTGCAGTCGCGCACCCGCGGCGCGATGCTGATGGCGCTCTCCAACAAGCACGGCCGCCTGCTGCTCGCCACCGGCAACAAGAGCGAGATGGCGGTGGGCTACGCCACGCTGTACGGCGACATGTGCGGCGCCTATGCGCCGCTCAAGGACGTGTACAAGACGGTGGTGTACCGCCTGGCGCGGTGGCGCAACGGGGCGGGGAACGCCGGCGCCGACGCGGGCTGGGTGATTCCGCCGGCAGTGATCGAGCGCCCGCCCTCCGCCGAGCTGCGCGAGGACCAGACCGACCAGGACTCGCTGCCCGCCTACGACGAGCTGGACGCCATCCTCGCCCGCTTCATCGAGGGCGAGCAGTCGCAGGCGGAGATCGCCGCGCAGGGCTTCCCGGCCGACACCGTGCGCCGGGTGGCGCGGCTGGTGCTGGCCAACGAATTCAAGCGGCGCCAGTCGGCGCCGGGGCCGCGCGTGACCACGCGCGCGTTCGGCCGCGAGCGGCGCTACCCGATCACATCGGGCTGGCGCTGAACGCACTACATTCATCCGCCGCCGTGCGGGGCCGGAAGGCCCGGTGCAGGTGGCCAACCTCCAGGAGCTCAGACACGCCATGAACAAGCATTCCCTCAAATCGCTGAGCCTGGCGCTCGCGCTGGGCATGGGCCTCGCCGGCCCCGCCTTCGCCGCCAAGGGACAGACCCACGACCTGCTGGTCGGCACCTACACCGGCACCACCAGCGAAGGCATCTACCGCTACACCTTCGACGAGGCCAACGGCAAGCTGTCCGGCAAGAAGCTGGCGGTGGCCACGGCCAACCCGTCCTGGCTGGTGCTCAACCCCGCGCAGACGCGGGTGTACGCGGTGAGCGAGAACGGCCCCGGCGGCAAGGACATCGTCGGCCGGGTCGCCAGCTACAACGTGGACGCGGGTGGCGGCGCGCTCACCCTCATCAACCGCATCAACACGCTGGGCGACGAGCCCACCCACGTCACCATGAGCCCCGACGAGCGCTACCTGTTCGTCTCCAACTACGCGGTGAAGTCGGTGCCGGGCGGCATGCTGGCGGTGGTGCCGATCGAGGCCGACGGCCACCTGCAGCCGATCGTGCAGGTGTTCAGCCACGAGGGCAGCAAGGTGAACCCGGAGCGCCAGCTGGGCGCCCACGTGCATTCGGTGACGATCTCGCCCGACGGCAAGTACGTGTTCGCCTGCGACCTCGGCGCCGACAAGGTCTATGCCTACCGCTACGACCCGGTGGCCAACGCCGAGCGCCCGCTGACCGAGGCCCAGGTGCCGTTCACCCAGCTGCCGCCGGGCTCGGGCCCGCGCCATATGGTGTTCAGCGCCGACGGCAAGCACGCCTACCTGACGCTGGAGATGGTCGGCAAGGTGGCGGTGCTCGACTACGACCAGGGCAAGCTCACGGTGCAGCAGATCCTGGACCTGGCCGAGCCCGGCTTCAGCGGCAAGAACGGCGCCGGTGCGATCCACCTGTCGCCGGACGGCCGCTTCCTCTACGCCACCAACCGCGGCAGCGACAACCAGCTGGTGGTGTACGCGGTGGATCCGGCCAGCGGCAAGCTCAGCCTGGTGCAGCGCCGCAGCGTGGAGGGCAAGGAGCCGCGCGAGTTCGCCTTCGACCCGGACAACCGCTACGTGCTGATCGCCAACCAGTTCAGCGACCAGATCGTGGTGATCCGCCGCGACCCGCAGACCGGCAAGCTCGGCAAGACGGTGGACACCACCGACCTGGGCACGCCCTCGGCCCTGGTGTTCCTGCGCGAGCAGCCCTGACGTGAGGGGCGCCTCGCAGGCATGAGCCGTCGAGGTGCTCCGCTGGAGCCGCGCTGCCAGGCGTGCTGAGCCCGGCAGGGGGAGGGGGCCGATGGGCTCACCCTTCCCCTGCCGGACATGGATGCCAAATCCATCACGCAATGGGCACCAGCCTGCTGCGACGTGGTTGGTGTGGGAAAACCCCTACATGCAACGGAACCGCTTTCTTTTAAGGTCGGTGGCCAGGCGCGCTATGCCTCGCGCCGCGACCGTTCCAGAGGAAAGCGCGATGCATCTTCGAACGCACGTCAGAGGCTTCAGGCGCCAGCGCCTCATCGCGCTGCCGTTTGTCTTGCTGGCCGCCCTTGCGACAGGCCCCATGCCCGCCATGCCCGCTCTTTCCCAGGAGCATCTCGCACCGCCACCGCAGACTATCGAGGTACCGCTAAGGTTTGTGCGGCACAATTTCAGCGCCTATTGCTACAACACACTCAAGTGCAGCGTCGTCTACGACAACAATGACTTTACGCGACTTGACAATGACTCGCCCTCGTTCAAGCCCAGTGCAACGGACAACTACAAAAGCCGCTGGGACGCATCCTATTTGGGGATACGCAATTTCCCGCCGCCGGCCAAGGTGAAATGGACCTCATTGGACGGTCAGCCCCATGAAGCACAAGTAGACATCAGCCATCTCTTTCGCGAGCAGCTGATCTGGCACAAGGTGCCCAAGTCAGATATGGCGGACTTCTTTGAAGGCCCTGTAGCAGGCGAGGCAGGCATCTTGCTCGAGGTCAATGACAGGACGGCGAGCGTCTACACGAAGACCTTCATTCCGACACGATCGGAGCAAATTCCCGGCAACAAAAACAGCAATTTTCGGGACGATTTGTTTTTGGCCTGGACGCAGACCTACTGACGATGAAAAGAGCAGCACGGATCCTACCGGGAAGATCGGCTGACCCAGCAGCAGCCCCATCAACAAAAGGCCGCACTAAAGATGCGTAACTGCCTGGGAGGTTCCAATGCATCTAAATATTAAGCCTGTGAAAGTAGAAGTATTCGCCATCTTTTCTATTACATGCCTGCTTTTTTCGATGATAGGACTCGCACACACCATGCCCGCCACCTCCCAGGACCACCTCCCGCCACCGCCGCAGACCTTCGAGGTGCCGTTGCGGTTTGCCCAGCACAACTTCGATGCCTCCTGCTTCAACACGCTCAAGTGCAGCATCGTGTACGACAACTACCAGTTCACCCGCGAGTTCGAGGACAAGCCATCCGGATCGCCTCCGAACCATTTCCATGAAAACTGGAGCCCATCGTATATCGGCGTGCGCAATTTCCCA
>NZ_LFQR01000198.1 GCF_001182895.1 Frateuria defendens
GCCTCTCTCACAGGCATTTCGGGTGATTTTTGTGCAACGCCCTGCGAAGCGATCTGCCCAAAACCACCGCGAAGCTGTCGTGACGTGCCGTAATCAGCGCCTTCGGTACGCTCTGGTGCCGTTTCGCGCAGGCATCGCGCAGTCTGCCCGTGGACAGCCGTCCCTTTATTTATCACTGCTGGCTGGCATCCTGCGCCGTGTTGCTACGGTGGGAAGAACCATCCCGTGAGCCGCCCCTCCCACACGCTGATGAACCGAGGCTTCCCGGTGGATTTGGCCATGCCGCTCCACGCCTCGGCGGGCGTTTTCCCGTGGAGGTGCTGATGCGGCCGTGCATGGTTGTACCAGGCCCGAAATTCGACCAGCTTGGTGCGCAGC
>NZ_LFQR01000002.1 GCF_001182895.1 Frateuria defendens
AACACCGGCCAAAGGCCGGCCAGCCTGCGATTGGGCCAACAACACAGCCTTCCCTCGCGGATACCAGCAGGGAGATCGTGAACCGGCTCTTATTTCCCGAGCCGTGTGCCGGTCGCCTCCGCGTGCGCGGGGCGGCACCCTTCGCCAGCCAAAAATCGAAACCATTCGATTAAGCAATGGAGCCGAAATTAGTTGCGTTATTCGCAATAAATTACCGCCAAGGCGATTAAGACGACCAGTTGTCAGTTTCGCTACAAAAATTATCTGGCGGCGATTTTCCCTGTGCTAGCGTGCCTTCCGGCAGGCGCCACCGTGCGCCTGTCCCGGGGCGGCCTTGCCGTATCCAAACGTCCCGCACCTGCAAGTCGCCGGTTTTTCTCCATATCACTGGATTTCAGCATGAGGAGTGGTTTTATGCAGATGAAGAAAACGTCGCTCAGCCTGGCTTTGGGCGCCGTCCTGTCGCTGGCGTCTTCGGTAACGCTGGCCGCGGCCGCCCCGGCCGCGACGTGGAAGACCACCGCCACGCATGCGCACGAACTGGCCGCCACCGCCGCCGCGGGCGACCTCGCCGCGTCCGACACGCCGGTGCACGTGGAAGTGGTGCTCAAGGTGCAGAACAAGGCGACGCTGGACGATTTCATCACCTCCTCGCACAACCCCAGGAGCCTGCTGTTCGGCGCCAAGCTGCAGCCGAAGGACGTCGTGGCCGAGTTCTCGCCGAGCGAGGCCCAGGTGCAGGCGGTCGTGGACCATCTCAGCCAGGCCGGCTTCACCCACATCACCGTGTCGCCCAACCGCCTGCTGGTCTCCGCCGACGGCGACGCCGCCAGCGCACACGCCGCCTTCCAGACGCGCCTGGTGAAGGCGCTCGACGCGGAAGGCCGCAGCGCCTATGCCAACATCGACGACGCCAAGGTCCCGGCCGCGCTGGCCGACACCGTGCTCTCGGTGGTGGGCCTGCAGACCGTCTCGCACGCGCACACGATGAACAAGCCGGCCTCCGGCACGCAGGCCACCACCGGCATCGTCGGCCACAACCCGACCGCCTTCCCCGCCATCTACGACGTGGGCAGCACGCCGACGGCGTCGACGGTCACCGTGGGCATCATCACCGACGGCGACATGACGCAGCCGCTCAAGGACCTCAACACCTTCACCTCCCAGAACGGCCTGCCCGCGGTCAACACCGCCGTGGTGGTGGTCGGCGGCGCCAGCACCGACACCAGCGGCACCGCCGAATGGGACCTCGACAGCCAGGACATCGTGGCCATGTCCGGCGGCGTCAACAAGCTCATCTTCTACGCCGCCAACTCGCTCTCCAACAGCGCCCTCACCGCGGACTTCAACAAGGCGGTGAGCGACAACCAGGCCAGCGTCATCAACGTCTCGCTGGGCGAGTGCGAGACCTACGCCTACAACGACGGTTCGATGGCCGCCGACGACCAGATCCTCGCGCTGGGCGTCGCCCAGGGGCAGACCTTCTCCATCTCGACCGGCGACGCCGGCGCCAACGAATGCGGCAAGAGCCCGCGCGGCACCACGCCGAGCTACCCGGCCAGCTCGCCCTACGTGGTCGCCGTCAGCGGCACCACGCTGACCACCGGCGTCAACAACAGCTGGGTGGGCGAGACGCTGTGGAGCAAGGCGGGCGGCAGCCCGAGCACCGTCGAGCCCAAGCCGAGCTGGCAGACCCAGGGCGGCGGCAGCACCCGCGACGTGGCGGACGTGGCCTTCGACGCCGACCCGAACTCCGGCTCCATCATCGTGCTCAACGGCGGCAGCGCGCAGTACGGCGGCACCAGCCTGGCGGCGCCACTGTTCGCCGGCGTCTGGGCCCGCGAGCTGGCCGCCCACCCGGGCCTCGGCTTCGCCGGCCCGCACCTGTACGGCGCGCCCTCGGCCGTCTATCACGACATCACCTCCGGCAGCAACGGCGGCGAGACGGCCGCGCCGGGCTGGGACTACGCGAGCGGCTTCGGCAGCACCATCGTGAGCGCACTGAACGCGAGCCTGTAAGGCGCATGCATCGCTGAACCCGCGGGGCATCCGTCGCGAGGCGGATGCCCCGTTTTTTTGGAGCATCCCGCAACGGCGCCACGCGCCCGGCGAAAGCGGGGGGCGTACCGCCCGTGCGGACATAGTGCTACCTTTCCGCCGAACAACGGGGGTTGAGTCCCGTCGTCCCCAGGAAGTCTCTCGAGCCACGTCCGCCGCCCCTCCACCGGGCGGCCTGTCCAGCCAATTTCCGGGAGCAAAACGATGGCGCTCACCCGCCGCGAGTTCATCAAGGTCACGGGCCTCGGCCTGGCCGCATCGAGCCTTGGCATGCTCGGCTTCGGTGCCGCCGGGGTGGCGCAAGCCGCCGCCGTACGGCCATTCAAGCTCACCCACGCGACCGAGACGCGCAACACCTGCACGTACTGCTCGGTCGCCTGCGGCATCCTGATCTACAGCATGGGGGACCGCGCCAAGAACGCGCGCTCCAACATCATCCACATCGAGGGCGACCCGGACCATCCGGTGAACCGCGGCACCCTGTGTCCGAAGGGCACGGCCCTGCTCGACGTGGTGCACGCCCCCACCCGCCTGAAGGCCCCACGCTACCGGCCGCCCGGCGGCACCGAGTTCAAGGAAGTCTCCTGGGACTTCGCCCTGGACCGCATCGCCAAGCTGATGAAGGAGGACCGCGACAAGCACTTCATCGCCAGGAACGCGGCCGGCACCACGGTCAACCGCTGGACCAGCACCGGCATGCTGGCGGCCTCGGCGTCGTCCAACGAAACCGCCTACCTCACCTGGAAGGTGGCCCGCTCCCTCGGCATGGTGGTGTTCGACAACCAGGCGCGCGTCTGACACGGACCGACGGTGGCCAGTCTGGCCCCATCATTCGGTCGCGGTGCGATGACCAACACCTGGCAGGACATCAAGAACGCCAATCTCGTCATCGTCATGGGCGGCAATGCCGCCGAAGCCCACCCCTGCGGCTTCAAGTGGGTGATCGAGGCAAAGATCGAGAACGGCGCCAAGCTGGTCGTGGTCGATCCACGCTTCACCCGCACGGCCTCGGTGGCCGACTACTATGCCCCGATTCGCCCGGGCACGGACATCGCGTTCCTGAGCGGCGTGATCCGCTACCTGCTGGAGCAGGACGCGATCCAGCACCAGTACGTGCGCGCCTACACCAACGCCAGCCTGGTGGTGAAGGAAGGCTTCGCCTTCGAGAATGGCCTGTTCAGCGGCTACAACGAGGAAACCCACAGCTACGATAGGTCGAGCTGGGACTACGAGCTGGACGAGCAGGGCTTCGCCAAGTCCGACGACAGCTGGCAGCACCCGCGCTGCGTGATCAACCTGCTCCGCCAGCACGTTTCCCGCTACACGCCGGAGACGGTCTCGCGCATCTGCGGCACGCCGCAGGACAAGTTCCTGCACATCTGCGGGCTCATCGCCGCCACCGCCGCGCCGGACAAGGCCATGACCAGCCTGTTCGCGCTGGGCTGGACGCAACACTCGGTCGGCTCGCAGAACATCCGCACGATGGCAATGATCCAGCTGCTGCTGGGCAACATCGGCGTGGCCGGCGGCGGCATGAACGCGCTGCGCGGGCATTCCAACATCCAGGGACTGACCGACGTCGGCCTGCTCTCCAATCTGATGCCGGGCTATCTCAACCTGCCCCTGGACAAGGAGACCAGTCTCGACGAGTACATGAAGACAAAGCAGTACAAGCCGCTTCGTCCAGGACAAACCAGCTACTGGCAGAACTACCGCAAGTTCGTGGTCAGCCTGCAGAAGGCGATCTACGGCGACGCCGCCACCCAGGACAACAACTGGGCCTACGACTGGCTGCCCAAGCTCGACGTGCCGATGTACGACATCATCCGGGCCTTCGAGATGATGAACAACGGCCAGTTGACCGGCTACATCTGCCAGGGCTTCAACCCGCTGCAGGCCTTCCCCGACCGCGGCAAGATCCGTCGCGGCCTGTCCAAGCTCAAGTTCCTGGTCACCATGGACCCGCTGGACACCGAGACCTCGCGCTTCTGGCAGGACTTCGGGCCGCAGAACCCGGCCAGGTCGGCCGAGATCCAGACCGAGGTGTTCCAGCTGCCGACCACCTGCTTCGCCGAGGAGAACGGCTCGCTGGTCAACTCGGCGCGCTGGCTGCAATGGCACTGGAAGGCGGCCGAGGCGCCCGGCGAGGCCATGTCCGACATCTGGATCATGAGCGGCATCTTCCACCGCCTGCGCGAGCTGTACCGCAAGGAAGGCGGTGCCTTCCCCGACCCGATCCTCAACCTGACCTGGAAGTACACCGACCCGGTCGAACCGGACCCGGAGGAGCTGGCACGGGAAATGAACGGCCGCGCGCTGGCCGACCTCACCGACCCGGCCACCGGCGCGGTCCTCACCAAGGCCGGCACCCTGCTGGACGGCTTCGCCCAGTTGCGCGACGACGGCACCACCGCCTCGGGCTGCTGGATCTTCTCAGGTTCCTTCACCGAGAAGGGCAACCAGATGGCCCGCCGCGATGCCACCGACCCGCGCGAGCAGGGCATCGCGCCGAACTGGGCGTGGGCCTGGCCGGCCAACCGGCGCATCCTGTACAACCGCGCCAGCGCGGACCAGGACGGCAAGGCCTGGAACCCGGCCAAGCCGATCATCGAGTGGAACGGCAGCCGCTGGGAGGGCATCGACGTGCCCGACTACGGCCCCACCGTGAAGCCCTCCGACGGCGTCGGCCCGTTCATCATGAACGCCGAAGGCATGGGCCGCCTGTTCGCCCGCGACCTGATGGCCGACGGCCCCTTCCCCGAGCACTACGAGCCGCTGGAGTCGCCGGTGGAGAACGTGCTGCATCCGAAGGTGCGCTCCAACCCGGTGGCGCGCGTGTTCGCCAGCGACCGGGCCGCGTTCGGCACCCCGCAGCACTACCCGTACGTGGCGACCACCTACCGCCTCACCGAGCACTTCCACTTCTGGACCAAGCACGCGCTGATCAACGCCATCCTCCAGCCGGAGGAATTCGTCGAGATCGGCGAGGTGCTGGCCAAGGAGAAAGGCATCGAGCAGGGCGGCTGGGTGAAGGTGTCCTCCAAGCGCGGCGAGGTGGTGTGCAAGGCCTACGTGACCAAGCGCATCAAGCCGCTCCTGGTCGACGGCAAGCCGACCCACGTGATCGGCGTGCCGTTGCACTGGGGCTTCACCGGCCAGGCCAGGAAGGGCTACGGCGCCAACACGCTGACGCCCTCCGTCGGCGACGCCAACACCCAGACGCCGGAGTTCAAGGCGTTCCTCGTCAACGTCGAAAAGACCGGCGCGCCGGCAGCCTGAGGCCACAGTCATGTCAGACCTGCAATCGCAAGACTATGTTCGGCGCTCCGCCTCGACCCTGACGCCGCCTTCGGTCCGCAGCCACGAGGACGAGGTGGCCAAGCTGATCGACGTCAGCCGCTGCATCGGCTGCAAGGCCTGCCAGTCGGCGTGCATGGAATGGAACGACCTGCGGCCGGAAGTGGGCCACTTCGAAGGCTCCTACGAGAACCCGGCGGACCTCGGCCCGAGCGTGTGGACCCTGATGAAGTTCGCCGAGCACGAGAACGAACAGGGCAACCTCGAGTGGCTGATCCGCAAGGACGGCTGCATGCACTGCGAGGACCCGGGCTGCCTGAAGGCCTGCCCGGCGCCCGGCGCGATCGTGCAGTACGCCAACGGCATCGTCGACTTCATCAGCGACAAGTGCATCGGCTGCGGCTACTGCGTGAAGGGCTGCCCGTTCAATATCCCGCGGATCAGCAAGCAGGACCATAAGTCGTACAAGTGCACGCTCTGCTCCGACCGCGTGTCGGTCGGGCTGGAGCCGGCCTGCGTCAAGGCCTGCCCCACCGGCGCCATCATGTTCGGCTCCAAGACCGACATGAAGCACCAGGCCGCCGAGCGCATCGAGGACCTGAAATCCCGCGGCTTCGACCAGGCCGGCCTGTACGACCCGCCGGAGGTGGGCGGCACCCACGTGATGTACGTGCTGCACCACGCGGACAAGCCCTCGCTGTACTCGGGCCTGCCCGACAAGCCGCGGATCAGCCCCGTGGTGGGCGCGTGGAAGGGCTTCATCAAGCCGCTGGCCGTGGCCGGCATCGCGCTCGCCGCCGTCGGCGCCTTCTTCCACTGGATCACCGCCGGCCCGAACGAGGTGACCGAGGAAGACGAGGCCGAGGGCGAGCGCGTGCTGCGCGAAGCCGACGCGCACGAACCGGAGAAGTCGCCATGACCCGCCCGAACAACGCGATCACCCGCTATACCGCGGCGAACCGGGTCAACCACTGGATCACCGCCCTCTGCTTCGTGCTGCTCACCCTCTCGGGCCTGGCGATGTTCCACCCGATGCTGTTCTTCCTCTCCGGCCTGTTCGGCGGCGGCCAGTGGATGCGCGCGGCGCATCCGTGGATCGGCATCGTGCTGATGGCGAGCTACCTCGGCCTCATCATCCAGTTCTGGCGCGAGAACCTCGTGAACAGGGACGACGTGGCCTGGATGAAGTCGATCCGGTACGTGGCGGTCAACGACGAGGAACACGTGCCGCCGGTCGGCCGCAACAACGCCGGCCAGAAGATGGTGTTCTGGTCGATGACGCTGCTGGTTCCGGCGCTGTTCTTCAGCGGCCTCTTGATCTGGGAGGTGTACTTCGGCGCGGCCACCTCGATCCCGGTGCAGCGCGTGGCCGTGCTGGTGCACAGCCTGGCCGCGATCGCGGCGATCCTCGTCTGGGTCGTGCACGTCTACGCGGCGATCTGGATCCGCCATTCGGTGCGGGCCATGACCCAGGGCTACGTGACCCCGGGCTGGGCCTGGCGCCATCACCGCAAGTGGCTGTGGGAACTGGCTTCCGAGCAGCACGACAAGGCGCCCCCCAGGAAGCACCCGTGAAGCAGGCTGCAGCACCGCCCAACGCCAAGTGGACCGGCCCGGCGCAGGCCGGCGTCAAGTCGCCCGACCCGATCCTGCTCGCCGATCCCGCCAGGCGCTTCGCCGCCACCGCGCAACGGCTTGAAAACCTCGCCGCCGGGCATCCCATGGAGGCCTGGCTGCGCTTCATGGCCAGCCTCGCGCAGGCCCAGCACGCCGTGGCGACCACGCTCGCCCCCGCCGCCGCGCCCGACCCGACCGCGGTGGCCCAGGCCGTCGAGGCGCGCCTGCCACCGCTGGCGGCGGACGGCCATCGCCGCGAAGCGTCCTGGCGCGAAGGGCTCGCCCTGCTGCTCGATCGCATCGACGGCAGCGCTCTGCCGCCGGCCGCGCTGGCCGTCATGGCGCAACTGCGGCGCAGCGATGCCGCCGCGCAGGAGAAGCTGGCCGACCAGTTCCTGCGCGGCGGACTCGCCGCCGCCGATGCCGGCGCCGCCGTCTACGTGGCCGCCGCCCTGCAGGTCTATTTCACCGCCTCGGCGGCGCGCCTCAAGGCCGAAGACCTGCGGCTGCTCGAAGAGCGCGGGCTCTGCCCCTGCTGCGGCTCGCCCCCGGTATCCGGCCTGATCACCGCCAGCGGCCAGGCGCCCGGCACGCGCTACCTGTATTGCTCGCTGTGCTCCACCGCGTGGAACCACGTGCGCGCCGTGTGCATCACCTGCGGTGGCACGCGCCGGCTCTCCCTGCAGGGCATCGAGGGCGACGCTGGCCTGGTCAGGGCCGAAACCTGCGGCGAATGCCACACCTACGCCAAAGTGCTGTACCAGGTGCGCGACATGCAGGCCGACCCTTACGCGGACGACCTCGCCTCGCTGGGCCTGGACATGCTGGTCGCCGAGGAAGGCTTCGCCCGGCACGCACCGAACCCGCTGCTGCTGGTTGGTGAGACCGAAGCCGCGACCGGGTAGCTACACAGCCTGCGAGAGTGATCCCTCTCCCTCCGGGACTTGGGGTTAGCGTTGAATGTCAGCCGGCCTTTGCGAGCGCCTTACCTCGGCCTCACTCTCCCAAGCCGAATCCTTCTCCCCTTGGGAGAAGGTGCCGGCAGGCGGATGAGGGTGCGGGCGGAGCGAGGCCCCGACGGACGCCGACCTTCCCACCCTCGCCCTTGCCCTCACCGCCCGGTGCTCTCGCGCATCAGCGCAATTGCAGCCACACCGCCAGCACTCCGCCGAGAACGCCAAACCCGACCACCGCCACCGCGACCGCCACCAGCACCCGCACGGGAAAGGCGCGCGCGAGCATCGCCAGCGACGGCAGGCTCACCGGCGGCAAGGTCAGCAGCAAGGCGGCGGCCGGCCCGCTCCCCAGGCCCAGCGCCAGCATCGCCTGCACGATCGGCACCTCGCCGGCCGTTGGGATCACGAACAGCATCCCGGCCAGCGCCAGGGCGGCGATCCAGAACCACTGGTCGCCGATCGCCGGCCCGATGTGCGGGAACATCCACGCGCGCAGCGCGCCCAGCAGCAGGACGATCACCACGTATTCGGGAATCAGCCGCGCCGCCATCCGCCCGAAGATCGCCATCCAGCGCCGCCCCGTCTCGGCCAGCGAGCGCGGCTCGGGCTCCGCGGGCAGCCACGGCCCGGCCGCCGCCTCCCGCCCCGGCGCGGCCATCCGGTTCGCCAGCCAGCCCAGCCCGAACACCATCGGCACGCCCAGCAGCACGCGCAGCAAGGTCCAGTGCCAGCCGAGCACGAAGCCGGTGAACACCAGGGTGGCGGGATTGAGCACGGTATTGCCGAGCCAGAACGCGATCGCGCCGCCGGGCGACGCCCTGTGCCTGCGCAAGCCCACGACCACCGGCGCCGCGCAGCAGGTGCACATCATCCCCGGCACCGCCAGCAGGCCGCCGGCCAGCACGCCGCCGAAGCCATGGCCGCCGAGCAGGCGCCCGATCCAGTGCGCCGGCAGCAAGGCCTGGATGCCCGAGCCCAGCAACAGGCCCAGCACCATCGCCTTCCAGATCGCCTTGCCATAGGCCAGCGCATAGTCGAGCGCCGCGTTCCAGGACGGCGCCGGCGCGCTCGCCGCCTCGCCCATCAGGATCGAATGGCCGATGGCATGCTCGGACGCGGCCACGAACGCGCGGCCGTAGTACGGCTGCCACTTCACGTAGAACAAGCCGGCGACCGCCAGCAGCAGGAACACGGACAAGCGCATGGTGCGCGCTGTTTGCAGAGCGGCAGGCATCGATCTCCCCTGCGGGCAATCGGGACATTACGGCCCTACAGGGCACGACATTGCCACCGGATGCCGCAGGCCAGGTGCGCTGCGCAGGGGCAAGACCTTCAATCGCGTGCCGCGCAGCATGCTACGGCCTGCGGGCAAAGTCACTACGGCTCGCGGGGCGCACAGCGATAAAGCGATCACCCGTACCGATCGTTCATGATCAGCGCGCCGACATCCTGACCGGCGTGAGACTATCGTTTGGAATCGGACAGAAGCGGACGTTGAGGAAGCGCAACCTCCCCCAGCTTTTTTTGGTATGACACATCAGCAAGTGGACGCGTCTCTGCGGTTGTTCGAATCCGACGGCTGTGCGCGACATCAACGCGCTTGTCGGGCTTGGACTGCTTAAGCGTGGCGCCACTGGAGACCGTAGCATGAGCTACGAATTCGGCATGGCGCACATCAAGCGGGGGTCACCTCAATCGGCCAGTCGTGACCAGAGTGCACGCACCTCAAACACCATGTTGCGACCGGAGAGGTGTTGGCTCGTCGGTTCGCTTCCAAACCTTCCACGTAATATCTGCTGCGCATTGAACACGAGTGGTGCATTTCTGCCGCTCGATCACTGAGATGCTTCTAGCTAGAATGGCCACAACCAGAGGAAGCGGTGGCATGATAGAAGCAGTAGATCTCTTTTGTGGCGTGGGAGGACTTACCGCGGGCCTACGCGGTGAGGGCGTGCGGGTTCTCGCCGGCTACGACATCGACTCCGCGTGCGAGTTTCCTTACCAGGAGAACAATGACGCCGAGTTCGTTCTGAAAGACGTTACCGAAGTGACGGTCGACGAGATTCGGTGCCGGTATACGCCCGGTGCTGTGCGACTGCTAGCGGGCTGCGCACCTTGCCAACCATTCTCGACATACAACCAAGGACGAGACACGAGCTCCGATCGAAAGTGGCCACTTCTCGATCAATTCGCCCGCCTGATCGAAGGGACCGCGCCCGACCTCGTAACCATGGAAAACGTCCCCGATGTCACCAAGCACGACGTATACCACCGATTCGTTGCTACGCTGACCGACCGACCCGACCCCTACCATGTATGGGCCGGCACGGTGTCATGCGCGGACTACGGCCTACCCCAGCGACGCAAACGGCACGTATTGTTGGCTTCTCGTCTTGGTCCAGTCGAATTGATTTCGCCAACTCACGCCGATCGACACATCACCGTGAAAGAAGCGATTGGCGCGTTACTGCCAGTAGCTGCCGGCGAAAGCGACCCCATCGACCCGCTGCACACAGCGTCGCGCCTCTCTGACATAAACATGAAGCGAATCAGGGCATCCAAGCCTGATGGAACGTGGCGTGACTGGCCAAAACGGTTACGAGCAGCGTGTCACCAAAAAGCTTCTGGGAAGACGTATCCCGGTGTGTACGGCCGCATGTCCTGGGACAAGCCCAGCCCAACGATGACGACATTGTGCTATGGATATGGCAATGGCCGCTTTGGGCATCCTTCTCAGGACAGAGCCATCACCTTGCGTGAGGCTGCGTTGCTACAAGCGTTTCCGCCAGACTACGTTTTCGTTCCACCTGACCAACCTGTCCACTTTCGCACGGTTGGTCGCATGATTGGCAACGCTGTTCCTGTTCGGCTTGGCGAGATCATCGCCAAGAGCCTACACCAGCATCTCGAACAACTGAGCCGCTGAGCCCGAGTTCATCACGAAGGCGTACCCTGAGGCGGTTCGGAACGCGGGCTTCGCACTCCCATACGACGACTACACGCCAGCCGAGCTTTTCGAGTTCGGCTCGCTGTCGTACATCACGCGCCACGTTGGCTTCAAATTTCGTCCGCCAGAATTCGACGTTTGATTTCGGCTCGGATGCGAGACGGCAACCCGGGTGTCGATGCCAAAAGCACCCATGGACAAAGACCGCGACTCGGCGCCGAGGAAGGACGAGATCAGGAGACCCAGGGAGGTCCTTCCTGTGTAGACGAAACCGGCCACCCAGCGCATGCACCAGCTTCCGGACAATCAATTCGGGTCCGGTATGCTTTTGCCGCACACGGCCCATGTGCGCGCTTCGCTGGGGCGTTGTCAGCCTATCCGTCAAGTGATGTCATCAACTCGTTCAAGCTGTTGAGCTCGGCAGTCGCTTCCATGTATTCGCCGTACGCCTGTTGAGCTCGGTGAATTAGCTCATCGTATTGAAGAATGCGCGATCCCGGTGAGACAAATCGCATCGCATTCTCATAGTCTGCGTGATTGTGTTGTTGTTCCGGCACTGGCTGCCCAACGACGAACACAACTTCGATCGAAGGCATTGATTCCGCTTTCGCTTCACCGGTGCTCACGAGCATCTTCTTTAGGTCATTGACGTAACCCTTACCCTGCGTCATCAACTCTTGGAGCGTAACCACCCTACCGGCCCGCTTGAGCTCGACAATGACGTGCTTTCCAGCGACCGTCTTGTATGCAATGTCCACTCTTCCGTTGCTCGTCTCGACATCGCGGTCAGCATGTGTCTCAGCAAACATCTTCGCCACACGCGTCTCCATGTACTCGGAGCCGGTCGCCCTCTCCCAGGACGGGTCAAGTAGCCAGAGTCGCTTGAAGATGTGCTGCTGGAGAACCTTTTCCTTTACGTTAAGGTCGACCGCCTTCTCAAGAGCCCGTATTGCTTCCAAACGCCCCGAGACAATGTCCCTATAGGCAGCACCTTCTACTGCATCATGATCAGCGAATAGGCGTATCAGTTCGACAGACCCGCTTTCGATTGCCGAAGCCAGAGCATCGCTCATTCCCTTTAACTTCATCCGCTCGAAGCCGTAGATCGCATGCTTTAGCAACTGTCGACGTTCAGCTTCGTCATCAACGCGCAGACGTTCTACTACACCAATGACGCGACGCGCGTTGCGCTTCAGACCTTCGGAATCGAGCGATGCAATCCAATTCCGTATTGCTGGGAATTCGTCCTCCACAACTGTCGGGTCGTCCATGCGGCGCCACTCCGTCCACTGCCTTTCGAGCTGCCCGAGCACCTTTTTGAGGTATACGAGCAAATCCTCATACCGCTGATCGTCTTCGATCACGCGTTGGCGATCACTTGTCGCGATGTCCTGATCGCCGCTTTCGTCGAGAAAATCGACCTCGATCTGGCCAGTCAGGTATTCCATGTAGTGGCGACTATCGGCAACCGCGCTGAGTATGTTTTCCTGGAACAACCGCCCTCTGGCGATGACCACGACGCCGTTCAGATTTCCGGCGGCGCCAGTGAGATCCTTTGGCTTGTACGCAGTGCCAAGCCAGCCGCGAACGCGCCGCGACGACTCCCACCCATCAAGCCGGCTATCGAGCGTCGATTCTCGCTTGACCGACTCCAGCCACTGTGGCTTCTTCCAGTCGCCTATCTTCCACAAATACTGACAAGCTGACAGGTCCCCGCGGTCCTTGGAGGTAACATCTTCGTCATTGATCGCGACAGTGAAGTCGTCCGTACCGATCACTGAGAATCGCCGGGCTAGGCGTTCACGAAGGTTCTTTGCGCGGACGCGGTGTTTCTTCAGGTCTCGCAACACGATTCGTGTGCCAACCTTAGGCATTTCTTCCTTAAGGCTGTCGAGTACTTCTGGCCTGTAACGACCTTGCTCGTGCTTGCGCGCGCTTCCGGCAACGGCTTCGATATCCGCCAGCTTCATCTTGAGCCCGCAACACTCGCCATCTTTGGTAGAGAAGACGGACACCTCCTTCGCGATGGAAAACGGCGCGAGTTTGCCGACACCCTTGCGCCCCATGACCGGGCGACCACCCGGCGTGCGATCGTCACCTTTCGCTCGCCGCCGGTAGCCCACAGTCAGAAACTTCTCGTTGACGTCGTTATGAGTCATGCCGACCCCGTTGTCAGCAATAACAATGCAGTCGCCTGGGACATCAATCTCAATGGACACCTTCTTGGCGTCGGCGTCCCATGCGTTCGCCACGAGCTCAGTCAGCACCGCCGGTACATTGCTGTAGAGGTTGATGCCGAGGTGGTCAAGCACACTGAGCTCAATGGAAAGCTCATAGCCCCCTATCACTTCCGACTCGTCTTCAGCGTTCTCCTCAGGGACCAGCACCTCGTCCTCGTCGACCACCTCGCTCTGAGCAACTAGCTCCTTGTTCATTCGCGACTCCCCACTGCCAGATTCGTTGTTGATTTTCGCATTTCCACAACATTTGGAGTCTCGCGCACCTGATGACCTGGGTGGGTTCTTCTCCGTTAGTGCGGATACTTCCAAGAAGCCCTCGAACACGCCAGGCCTCACCGTCCGCTACGGGTCGATTTCTGCCGGTCGACAGCAACACGCTACTGATCATACTGATCAGCGAGACGATCATGGGCGATCGGTCGCGTGATGCGTTAGTTGCGTTACCGCATTCGCGGCGGCGATGAGTGGATGCGCGCCGTGGCAATCCATCGCGTGCGCTCCTTCCCTGCGAAGACCATTGCACCCGCGATACCGCATCGCAAGCCACCCTCGGCACCCACGCCTGCCTTGACCCTGGTCCAGCCCACGCCGCAGCATACGCAGCCTTGGCCTTCTTTCTCTTTTGCCGCGCGCCGGCGTGGCGCGAGCTTAAGGATCGAGGCCGGGAATCGCGATGTCACCGGATGAGCGCCATGAGCGGACCCGAGGCCACCTCCCTGCGTCACCTCCCCGCGGTCGCCGCCGTGCTGGCCACGGCCGAGGCGGCTCCGCTGCTGGAGCGGCACGGGCGCGCCGCCACCACCGACGCCATCCGCCAGGCCATCGACGCGGCGCGCGAGGCCCTGCGCGCCGCGCCCGCCACGGCGCCGAGCGCCGCCGAGCTGGCGCAGCGGGCCCAGGGGCTGCTGGAATCGCGCGCGCCCAGCCTGCGCCCGCTGTTCAACCTCACCGGCACCGTGCTGCACACCAATCTCGGCCGCGCCGTGCTGGCCGAGGCCGCCGTCGAGGCGGCGGTGGCCGCGATGCGCCACGCGGTGGCGCTGGAATACGACCTGGACAGCGGCACGCGCGGCGAGCGCGACGATCACCTGCGCGCCCTGCTGTGCGAGCTGACCGGCGCGCAGGACGCCACCGTGGTCAACAACAACGCCGCCGCCGTGCTGCTCTGCCTCAACACGCTCGCGCTCGGGCGCGAGGCCGTGGTGTCGCGCGGCGAGCTGATCGAGATCGGTGGCGCCTTCCGCATGCCCGACATCATGGCGCGCGCCGGCGCGCGCATGGTCGAGGTGGGCACCACCAACCGCACCCATCCGGCCGACTACCGCGACGCCCTCAACGCGGACACCGGCGTCGTGCTCAAGGTGCACACCTCCAACTACCGCATCCAGGGCTTCACCGCGGAAGTCGGCGCGCGCAAGCTGGCCGCGCTCGCCGATGCCGCCGGCGTGCCGCTGCTCAACGACCTCGGCTCCGGCACCCTCGTCGATCTCTCCCGCTACGGGCTCGCCAAAGAACCCACCGTGCGCCAGGCCGTGGCCGAGGGCGCGCGGCTGGTCACCTTCTCGGGCGACAAGCTGCTGGGCGGCCCGCAGGCCGGCTTCATCGTCGGCGACCGCGCGCTGATCGCGCGGATCAACCGCAACCCGCTCAAGCGCGCGCTGCGCGTGGACAAGCTGCGCCTGGCCGCCATCGAGGCCACGCTGAACCTGTACCGCGATCCCGACCGCCTCGCCGAACGGCTGCCCACCCTGCGCTTCCTGGCCCGCGACAAGGCCGGCATCGAGGCCCAGGCGCGCCGCCTGCTCCCGGCCGTGGCCGAGCGGCTCGGCATGGCCTTCGCGGTCGAGGTCGGCGACTGCCTGAGCCAGGTCGGCTCCGGCGCCCTGCCGCTGGATACCCTCGCCAGCGCCGCGCTGCGGATCCGCCCGCGCGGCAGCCAGCGCGAACTCGAACAGCTGGCCGCGGCGTTGCGCGCCTTGCCGCGCCCGATCGTCGGCCGCGTCGCCGACGGCGCCCTGCGCCTGGACCTGCGCTGCCTGGCCGAAACCGACGAAACACCGTTCCTGGCCTCCCTCGCGCAACTCGACACCGGCAGCCTGGCCGCGCACGACCCATGATCATTGGCACGGCCGGCCATATCGACCACGGCAAGACCTCGCTGGTCAAAGCCCTCACCGGCGTCGACGGCGACCGTCTCAAGGAAGAGAAGGCCCGCGGCATCACCATTGACCTCGGCTTCGCCTACCTGCCGCTGGAAGACGGCCTCACCCTCGGCTTCGTCGACGTGCCCGGCCACGAGCGCTTCGTGCACACCATGGTGGCCGGCGCCAGCGGCATCGACATCGCCCTGCTGGTGGTGGCGGCCGACGACGGAGTGATGCCGCAGACCCTCGAACACCTGGCGATCCTGGACCTGCTGCACATCCGGCGCGGCCTGGTGGCCCTGACCAAGGCCGACCTGGCGACGCCCGAGCGGCTGGCCGAGGTGCGCGCGCAGATCCGCGAAGCGACCGCGGGCACCGTGCTCGCTGGCGCCGACATCTTGCCGGTTTCCTCGGCCACGGGCGCCGGCATCGGCGCGCTGCGCGAGCGGCTTGCCGCCGAGGCGCGCACGCTGGGCGAGCGCGCCGCCGACGGCCGCTTCCGCCTGGCCATCGACCGCGTGTTCGTGCTGCCCGGCATCGGCGTGACGGTGACCGGCACCGTGCTGTCCGGCGCGGTGCGCGTCAAGGACCAGGTGCTGCTCAGCCCCTCGGGACTGGCCGCGCGCGTGCGCTCGCTGCATGCGCAGAACCGCCCCGTGGAGAGCGGGCGGGCCGGCGACCGCTGCGCGCTCAATCTCGTCGGCGAGGGCATCGCCAAGGCGGCGATCCATCGCGGCGACATGCTGGTCGACCCTTTCCTGCACGCGCCGACCGACCGCATCGACGCGCGCCTGCGCCTCCTGCCCGGCGAACCCAGGCCGCTCGGCCAATGGTTTCCGGCGCGGCTGCACCACGGCGCGGTCGAAGTCGGCGCGCGCATCGTGCTGCTCGAAGGCGAGCAACTGCCGCCGGGCGGCACCACCGACATCCAACTGGTGCTGGATCGGCCGATCGCCGCCGCCGCGCTCGACCGCTTCGTGCTGCGCGACGTCTCCGCCCAGCGCACCCTAGGCGGCGGCCAGTTCCTCGACCTGCGCGCGCCCTCGCGCCAGCGCCGCACCGCCGCGCGCCAGGCCCAGCGCGCCGCGCTGGCCATCGCCGATCCGCAGCAGGCCTTCGCCGCCCTGCTCGACGCGCCGCCGTTCGCGTGGGATCTTCCGGGCTTCGCGCGGGAGCGCGCCCTGTCCCCGGCCAGGCTCGATGGCATCGTCGCCGCGCTCTCGCCGCTCGTCTTCGCCGCCGGCGACGAGCGCATCGCGGTCAACCGGACGCATTGGCTGCGCTTCGTCGCCGGCGTGGTCGAGTGTCTTCAGGCCTTCCACGCCTGCCATCCGGACCTGCAAGGCATGGGACGGGAGAAGCTGCGGCTGGCCTTGCAGCCCAGGCTGCCCGCCTCCGTCTTTGCGCAGGCCCTGCAGCATGCCGACCTCGCCGACCGCGTGGTCCGCGATGGCGCTTTCGTGCGGCTGGCCAGCCATTCCCTGCAGCTGAGCGCGGAGCGCGAGGCACTGTGGCAGGCGATTGCCCCGCTGCTGGACGGCGAGGCCCGCTTCCGCCCGCCGCGGGTGCGCGACATCGCCGGCGCGCTCGCCCAGCCGGAGCCGGACATCCGGCAGCTGATGAAATTCGCCGCACGGCTGGGCCTGACCGACGAAGTGGCGCACGATCATTTCTTCCTGCGCGCGACCGTGCACGAAATGGTGCTGATCGCCGCCGACGTCGCCGCGCAGGCGCCCGACGGCCGCTTCACCGCCGCGCAGTTCCGCGACCGCCTCGACAATGGTCGAAAAGTCGCCATCCAGATACTAGAATTCTTCGACCGGCAAGGCGTCACGCTCCATCGCGGCACCTTGCGCAGGCTCCAGGCGCGGTACCTCGATTTGTTCGGACCCGTTCCTCTGCAGTCGCGTTGAATGGAAGAGAATCGTCTCCGGTGGGGCGTCCGGACTTCAAATCCGGGTGAGGCAGACAAGACTGTCTCGGGTGGGTTCGACTCCCATTCTCTTCCGCCATGCCGCGGGCGGTTGCCTCCGAACCTGTTCACGATCCCGCCACCGGCGCGCCGGGCGTCGCGCAGGCGTTCGCCTTGCGCGCAGCCGCGGAGTCATGGCGGCACCACTGCGTAAGCTTGTCGCGCGCAGCACGCTCCGACAGCAGCAGGGATCAACGCTCGGGGAGCGCGCGAGCAGGTTTCTCAGGCGACTTCGACGCCGGGAGCGCCTGCCGCCACCGAGCCGATGAGGCTCGCGCGGGGGTAGCCCGCCGCCTCGATCATCGCCCGGATCGCCTCGGCCCGTTCCGCCTTGCACGCGACCAGCAGGCCGCCCGAGGTCTGCGGGTCGGTCAGCAGGGCGCGGTGCCATGCCGGCAGGTGTTCCGGCAACGCCACGCCATCGCCGTAGCTGTTCCAGTTGCGCCCCGAGGCGCCCGTGACGTAGCCCGCCTCGGCCAGCGCCTCGGCCTGGGCGAGGAAAGGAATGCGCGTCTGCTCGATACTGATCCGCAGGCCGCTGCCGCGAGCCATTTCCAGGCTGTGGCCGAGCAGGCCGAAGCCGGTGACGTCGGTGATCGCGTGCACGTCCTCGTCCTTGGCCAGCTCGGTGCCGATGCGGTTGAGCAGCGTGGTCGAGGCCAGCATCTCCGCATACGCCTCCGTCGGCAGCACCTGCTTCTTGAACGCCGCCGAATAGACGCCCACGCCGATGCCCTTGGTCAGGATCAGCGCATCGCCCGCCTGCGCCCCCGCGTTGCGGCGCACGTTGGCGGGCGCGCACAGCCCGATCGCGGCAAGCCCGTAGATCGGCTCCACCGAATCGATCGAATGGCCGCCCGCGACTGGAATGCCGGCCTGCGCGCACACCGCCTCGCCGCCAGCGAGGATCGCCCGCACCGTCTCCACCTCCAGCTTGCCCAGCGGCATGCCCAGGATGGCCAGCGCCATGATCGGCTTGCCGCCCATCGCATACACGTCGGACAACGCATTGGCCGCCGCGATGCGGCCGAAATCGTAAGGGTCGTCCACCACCGGCATGAAGAAATCGGTGGTGGCGATCACGCAGGTGCGCTCGTCCACCTGCCACACCGCCGCATCGTCGCTGGACTCCCTGCCGACCAGCAACTGCGCGAACGGCATCGCCGACGTCTTGCCGGCGAGCAATTCCTGCAGCACGGACGGCGCGAGCTTGCAGCCACAACCGCCGCCGTGGGCGAGGTCGGTCAGACGAGGGGAGGACATGAGCGGCTCCTGCGGAAGGCACGATGGCGCGCGGCCAAAATCCTGCGCAGCATAGCGAAAAGCGCTCGCGCTGAAGCCGCGCATACCCGGACAGGCCGACGGCCTTATCCGCCGAAACCGCCCGCAGGCGTCGTCACGCCGGGCATGGCTTCGGAGACCGGCGCACCCTCGGCCACGATGGCCAGCAGCAGGCCGCGCGTATCGCCCGGCGTACCGCAAAGCCGGCGTGCGCGGCCGCTCGGCACTGCTGGCCATGCTGCTGAGGGGAAACGGCAGCGCGTGAGGCCGTTCCGGCACCTCAGTTCGGCCTCGCCATGGAACCGGAGGCCTTTCTCCGGGCAACAAAAAACCCCTGAGGACAGGGGTCTTTGCAACTGGCGGAGAGAGAGGGATTCGAACCCTCGATAAGGCTTTTGACCCTATACTCCCTTAGCAGGGGAGCCCCTTCGGCCTCTCGGGCATCTCTCCGTGTTTTGAGCCGCATTGCTGCGGAGCCGGCAAGGATACCGACCAATGCGGCCGAGGTAAAGGTTTCGCTCGCTCAGTGCTCGCTGGAACCGCCGGTGGAGCCGTCGCCGGACTCGTTCTCGCCCTTGATGCGCTGGTAGATCTCTTCGCGGTGCACCGCGACGTTCTTGGGTGCATTGATGCCAATGCGGACCTGGTTGCCTTTAACGCCGAGCACGGTGACGGTCACCTCGTCGCCGATCATCAAGGTTTCACCGACCCTGCGGGTCAGAATCAACATGTTTTCTACTCCATGGATACTGATGGTTTAAGGCCTGCACGGCGTGAACCTCACCCCTGAGTCCACGCCTTGCATTCGACGACCGTCCGTCGAAGGCCTTACCGCCTTCCCCGGCACTCACAAACCTGTGTTCAAAGAACTTGTCTGTCGGCCTCGTTGCCTTGCAACGAACACCGGCATCCGACGGATACTAGCCGAGCCCAAGCGCCCTATGCAATGCGCTGGGCGCGGCGCGCTTCTTCATGTGGCAGCCGGGCCCTTTCGTACTCAGGCGTGAGCGGCCAGCTGCTCGCCGATCCATGCCGGCAGGCCGCCGAGGAGGCCCGGCAGGTTCGGCGCATCGCTACCGCCACCCTGAGCCATATCAGGCCGCCCGCCGCCCTTGCCGTCGATCTGTCGTGCGATGTAGGCCACCACGTCGCCGGCCTTGACGCGGCCCTGCGCGCCACCGTTCACACCGGCCACCAGCGACACGCGGCCGTCGGCTGCGCCCGCCAGCAGCACCACGCAGTCGCCGAGCTGCTGCTTGAGCTGGTCCATGCCCTCGCGCAGCGCCTTGGCGTCCAGCCCTTCGAGCCGGGCGGCCACCACCTTGATGCCGCCGATGTCCTGCGCGGAGGCGGCCAGATCGGCGATCGCCGAGCCCGCCGCCTTGGCGCGCAGGGACTCCAGCTCGCGCTCGAGCTTCTTCTGCTTGTCGAGCAGCTGGCGCAGCTTCTCCACCGCCTCGTCGCCGCTGGTGGAGAGCAGCTGCGACAACTCGCCCAGCCGGCGTTCCTCCTCGCCCACGTAGGCCAGCGCGCCGTCGCCGGTCACCGCCTCGATGCGGCGCACGCCGGAGGCCACGCCGGCCTCGCTGACGATCTTGAACAGGCCGATGTCGCCGGTACGGCCCACGTGGGTGCCGCCGCACAGCTCGGTGGAGAAGTCGCCCATGCGCAGCACGCGCACCTCGTCGCCGTACTTCTCGCCGAACAGCGCCATGGCGCCGAAGGCGATCGCGTCGTCATAGGCCATATGGCGTACCTCCGCCTCGGCGTTGCGGCGCACCTCGGCGTTGACCTGCGCTTCCACCTCGGCCAGCTCCTCGCGGCTCACGGCCTTGAAGTGGGCGAAGTCGAAGCGCAGGCGGTCGGGCGCGACCAGCGAGCCCTTCTGCGTGACGTGCTCGCCCAGCACCTTGCGCAGCGCCGCGTGCAGCAGGTGCGTGGCCGAATGGTTGAGCACGATGGCCTGGCGGCGCGCGGCGTCGATGGCGGCGTCCACCGCATCGCCCACGCGCAGCGGCTGCACGCCCTGCCAGCGGCCCTGGTGGCCGAAGAAGGCGCCGCCCATCTTGAGGGTGTCCGCCACCGCGAAACGCCCCGCCGCATTGGCCAGCACGCCGGTGTCGCCCACCTGGCCGCCGGACTCGGCGTAGAACGGCGTGCGGTCGAGGATCACCAGACCCTCCTCGCCCTCGCCCAGCTCGGCCAGCTGCTTGCCGCCGCGGACGATGCCGACCACCTTGGCGCCCCGCTCTTCCTGGGCCTCGTAGCCCAGGAATACGGTAGGCGCGAGCTGGCTGGCGAGCTCGGCCGGCAGTTGACCCTTGGCCTCGAAGCGGCTGGCGGCGCGGGCGCGCTCGCGCTGCTCGTTCATGGCCTGCTCGAAGCCGGCCATGTCCACGTCCAGGTCGCGTTCGCGCGCGATGTCGGCGGTGAGGTCGACCGGGAAGCCGTAGGTGTCGTAGAGGCGGAACGCCTCCGCGCCCGGGATGGTCTTGCCGGCCTTGGCCGCCACCTCGTCGAACACGCGCATGCCGTGCTCCAGCGTCTCGCCGAAGCGCTGCTCCTCGGTGCGCAGCGCCTCCTCGACGAAGGCCTGCTTCTGCTTGAGCTCGGGATAGGCCTCGCCCATCTCCTCGACCAGCGGCTTGACCATCTTCCAGAAGAAGTCGCCGCGCACGCCGAGCATCCAGCCATGGCGCAAGGCGCGGCGGATGATCCGGCGCAGTACGTAACCGCGGCCCTCGTTGGAGGGCAGCACGCCGTCCACGATCAGGAAGGCGCAGGCGCGGATGTGGTCGGCGATCACGCGCAGCGACTTGTTGGCGAGGTCGGCCGTGGCGGTGAGCTGCGCGGCTACCTCGATCAGGTGCGCGAACAGGTCGATCTCGTAGTTCGAATGCACGTGCTGCAGCACGGCGGCCAGGCGCTCCAGGCCCATGCCGGTGTCCACGCACGGGGCCGGCAGCGGGTGCAGGGCGCCTTCCGCGTCACGGTCGAACTGCATGAACACCAGGTTCCAGATCTCGATGTAGCGGTCGCCGTCCTCGTCCGGCGAGCCGGGCGGGCCGCCGGCGATCTGCGGGCCGTGGTCGTAGAAGATCTCGGTGCACGGGCCACAGGGGCCGGTGTCGGCCATCTGCCAGAAGTTGTCGGAGGCGAATGGCGCGCCCTTGTTGTCGCCGATGCGCACGATGCGCTCGGCCGGCACGCCCACTTGCTTGTGCCAGATGTCGTAGGCCTCGTCGTCGGTGTGGTAGACGGTGACCCAGAGCTTCTCGGCCGGCAGCTTGAACACGCCGGTGAGCAGCTCCCACGCCCAGGCGATGGCCTCACGCTTGAAGTAGTCGCCGAACGACCAGTTGCCCAGCATCTCGAAGAAGGTGTGGTGGCGCGCGGTGTAGCCCACCGCATCGAGGTCGTTGTGCTTGCCGCCGGCACGCAGGCAGCGCTGCACGTCCACCGCGCGCACGTACGGCAGCTTCTCGCTGCCGAGGAATACGTTCTTGAACTGCACCATGCCCGAGTTGGTGAACAGCAGGGTCGGGTCGCTGGCCGGCACCAGCGAACTGGACGGCACGATGGTGTGGCCCTTGGAACGGAAGAATTCCAGGAAGGTCGAGCGGATTTCGGCGGTCTTCATGCGGATCTGGCGGCAAACTGGAAAAGAAAGCGCTTGGGACGCTGAACGCCGCGTTCGATCAGTCGTCGGGATCGGCGGCATCGTCCACATCGGCGCGGGTGACGCCGCGTACTGTGGCGGCGGGGAAGCCCCGGCGCAAGAGGAACTGCGCCCGGCGGGCGCGCTCGGCGGGGTCGGCAGCGCCCCCCGAACCGTAGCGGCGCCGCAATTGTGACGCGGCCAGCGCCCCCCAGTCGACTTCGGCGGCGTCCAGCAGGGCCCGGATGCGCGCACCGGACAGGCCGTGGCTCTTGAGCTCGGCCTGCAGGCGCAGGGGGCCGTAACCCTGAGCGGCGCGGTTGCGGATCAGCGCCTCGGCGAAGCGCTCATCGTCCTGGTAGTGCTGCTGGCCGAGGCGGTCCAGCGCGTCGCCGGCCTCCCCGTCCTCGTAGCCGCCCTGGCGCAGCTTCTGCCCCAGCTCGCGACGCGAATGCTCGCGCCGCGCCAGCAGGCGCAGCGCCTTGTCGTAGGCACTGGCCTTGGGTTTATCCTCGCCTGAGCGGTCGCGCTGGCGTTTCATACGTACGATGGCCTGCGAACGATGACCTACTGTAAGAGCGCGCCTGCGCGCGACCGCTGTTCGCCGCGCGCCCAGGACGCCCAGAAGAAGCCAAGGTCAAGCAAGGTCAAGGGCGGTCGCGCGCAGGCGCGCTCCTAATGCAGGGCGGCTCAGGCTTCCTCGAGCGCCTCTTCCGAGGCGGCCTTGGTGCCGCCACTGTTGACCAGCAGGCGCGCGCGCAACTCACGGTCGATCTCGTCGGCGATGGTGGGGTTGTCGCGCAGGAACTGGCGCACGTTCTCCTTGCCCTGGCCGATGCGGTCGCCCTTGTAGCTGTACCAGGCGCCGGACTTGTCGATCAGGTTCTCCCTCACGCCCAGCTCGATGATCTCGCCCTCGCGCGAGGTGCCCTCGCCGTAGAGGATCTCGAACTCGGCCTGGCGGAACGGCGGCGCCACCTTGTTCTTGACCACCTTGACGCGGGTCTCCGAGCCGATCACCTCGTCGCCCTTCTTCACCGCGCCGATGCGGCGGATGTCCAGGCGCACCGAGGCGTAGAACTTCAGCGCATTGCCGCCGGTGGTGGTCTCGGGGCTGCCGAACATCACGCCGATCTTCATGCGGATCTGGTTGATGAAGATCACCAGGCAGTTGGACTTCTTGATGTTGGCGGTGAGCTTGCGCAGCGCCTGGCTCATCAGGCGGGCGTGCAGGCCGACGTGGGAATCGCCCATCTCGCCCTCGATCTCGGCCTTGGGCGTCAGCGCCGCCACCGAGTCGACCACCACCATGTCCACCGCGCCCGAGCGCACCAGCATGTCGGCGATCTCCAGCGCCTGCTCGCCGGTGTCGGGCTGGGAGACCAGCAGGTCTTCCACGTTGACGCCGAGCTTCTCGGCGTAGCTGGGGTCGAGCGCGTGCTCGGCGTCGACGAAGGCCGCGGTGCCGCCGTTCTTCTGGCAGCTGGCGATGGCCTGCAGGGTGAGCGTGGTCTTGCCGGAGGATTCCGGGCCGTAGATCTCGATCACGCGGCCGCGCGGCAGGCCGCCGACGCCGAGCGCGATGTCCAGGCCCAGCGAGCCGGTGGAAACGGTGTCGATGGCGTCGTCGGTGCGGTCGCCCAGGCGCATCACGGCTCCCTTGCCGAACTGCTTTTCGATCTGGGTGAGGGCGGAAGCGAGCGCCTTGCGCTTGTTGTCGTCCATCGTAGGAGTCTCGTGTGCGGTGAATGGGGCGCATCGTGCCCGGGCTGCGTCTCACGGGCTGCGATGCGGTAAAGCAGGCGATCAGTATCCCACACCGGTCAAGCTCGGCCGGCGGGCGACGGGCGGCTCAGCCTGTCAGCATTTGCCGCACGCCGGTGAGCGCGGCCGCCACCGTCTGCCGGCGCACGGCCTCACGGTCGCCCGCGAAACGGAACAGCTGCGCGCGGGCATAGCCGCCGCGGCGCTTCCAGGCGATCCACACGGTGCCCACGGGCTTCTCCGGCGTGCCGCCGCTGGGCCCGGCGATGCCGGTGACGGCCACCGCCACGCCGGCGCCGAAGCGGGCCAGCGCGCCGGAGACCATCTCCAGCGCGGTTTCCTCGCTGACCGCACCGGTACGCTCCAGGGTGTGCGGGTTGACGCCCAGCAGCGCCTCCTTGGCGCCGTAGCTGTAGGTGACCACGCCGGCGTCGAACCAGGCGGAGCTGCCGGGGAGATCGGTGAGGGTCTTGGCGATCCAGCCGCCGGTGCAGGATTCGGCGGTCACCACCATCAGCTTCTGCCGCAGCGCCTCGGCGGCCACCGCTTCCGCCAGCGCACGCAGGTGCGCGTCGGAGCTCGTGTCGAAATCGTTCATCGCATATCCAAAGGTGATCTTTCACGCGGCCGGCGGGTCGAGGCGGCTGCCCGGTCGCGCCGGCCCCTTCAGCTCGACCATGTTGCCTTCCGGATCGTACAGGTAGACCGACGGCCCCTCGCCCTGCGCACCGTAGCGCTGCCCCGTCTCGCCCACGCGCACGCCGTGCGCGGCCAGGTGGCGGAGGATGGCGGGCTCGTCATAGGGCGCCACGCTCAGGCACAGGTGGTCCATGTTGCGGCCCCCGGCGGCCGGCGCCGCGCCGCCGGTGCGGCCGAGCCTGCCGTCCACGCTCACCAGGTCGATCAGCGAGGCGCCGGCGCGCAGTTGCACCAGGCCGAGCGCGTCCTGGCGCCGCTCGACGCGGCAGCCGAGCACCGCGCCGTAGAAGGCCTCCATCGCGGCGCTGTCGCGCACGCGCAGCACCACGTGGTCGATCTGCTGCACCTGGAACGGGAGCGGGCTCATGCGGCAGGGCCGTGGCGGGGGACGCCCATGATAGGCCGCCCGGGCGGGCAGGCAGAAACCGCGCCGGGGCCTGTATAATCCGGCCTTGACGCTCGGTGGGAGAAGCGGGTCGCCCCGCTGCCGAAGGCGCAACGCCCGTAATCGCTCAGGCTCCCAGTACCACCGCGCTCGAACACTCTGGAGAGACCGGTTGGATCCGGCGCCGAAGGGGCACGAAGCGCACGCGCTTCCAAACTCTCAGGCAAAAGGACAGAGGGGCGCCCCGCGTGCGGCTTCGCACGCTAGCCTTCGGACGCCTTCAACCCATGAGCCAGACCCCTACGCCCCCGCTGCGCGACCTCGAACACCACGACGCCTTCGTCGAGCGCCACATCGGCCCCGGCGAGGCCGAGATCGCGCAGATGCTGCGCACGCTCGGCCACGACTCGCTGGAGGCGCTGACCGACGCCATCGTGCCGGCCGCGATCAAGTCCGCCGCGCCGCTGGCCCTGCCCGGCAGCCTCACCGAGGTGGAGGCGCTGGCCAAGATCCGCGCCATCGCGGCGAAGAACCAGGTGTTCCGGAGCTTCATCGGCCAGGGCTACTACGGCACCCACACGCCCAACGTCATCCTGCGCAACATCCTGGAGAACCCGGCCTGGTACACGGCCTACACGCCCTACCAGGCGGAGATCTCGCAGGGCCGCATGGAGGCGCTGATCAACTTCCAGACCATGGTGGCCGACCTCACCGGGATGGAGATCGCCAACGCCTCGCTGCTGGACGAGGCCACCGCCGCGGCCGAGGCGATGACGCTGGCCAAGCGCTCGGCCAAGTCCAAGTCCAACGTGTTCTTCGTCTCCCAGGGCGTGCACCCGCAGACGCTGGAAGTGCTGCGCACCCGCGCCGAGGGCCTGGGCATCGCCCTGCACGTGGGCCCCGATGCCGAGGCCGCCACGGTCGACAGCTACGGCGTGCTGCTGCAATACCCCGACACCTTCGGCCGCATCGGCGACTACCAGGCGCTGGCGGAGGCCGCCCATGCGCGCGGCGCGCTGGTGGCGGTGGCCGCCGACCTGCTCGCGCTCACCCTGATCGCCGCGCCCGGCGAATGGGGCGCGGACATCGTGATCGGCAACAGCCAGCGCTTCGGCGTGCCGTTCGGCTTCGGCGGCCCGCACGCGGCCTTCATGGCCTGCCGCGACGCCTACAAGCGCTCCATGCCCGGCCGCCTGATCGGCGTGTCGCTGGATGCGGAAGGCAAGAACGCCTACCGCCTCACCCTGCAGACGCGCGAGCAGCACATCCGCCGCGAGAAGGCCACCTCCAACATCTGCACCGCGCAGGTGCTGCTGGCGGTGATGGCGAGCATGTACGCCGTCTACCACGGCCCGGAGGGCCTGACCCGCATCGCCCGCCGCACGCACCGCCTGGCGGCACTCCTGGCCGCCGCGCTGCGCGGCGCCGGCATCGAGGTGGCCGGCGGCTTCTTCGACACGCTGCACGTCAGCGGCGTGGATGCCGACGCGGTGCACGCGAAGGCCGAGACGCTGCGCATCAACCTGCGCCAGATCCACGGCACCTGCATCGGCATCAGCCTGGACGAGACCACCACGCGCGAGGACGTGATCGCCCTGGCGGGCCTGTTCGGCGCGGACATCGACGACCTGGACGAACTGGACGCCGCCACCGCCGACGCCCTGCCCGCCGGCCTGCGCCGCACCTCGCCATTCCTCACCCACCCGGTGTTCAACAGCCACCACAGCGAGCACGCGCTGCTGCGCTACCTGCGCGCGCTGGCGGACAAGGACCTGGCGATGGATCGCACCATGATCCCGCTGGGCAGCTGCACCATGAAGCTCAACGCCACCGCCGAGATGATCCCGGTGACCTGGCCCGAATTCGCCAACATCCACCCGCTGGCGCCCGCCGCGCAGACCGTGGGCTACCGCCAGCTGATCGGCGAGCTGGAGGCGATGCTGGCCGAGTGCACCGGCTACGACGCGGTGAGCCTGCAGCCCAACTCCGGCGCGCAGGGCGAATACGCGGGCCTGCTGGCGATCCGCGCCTACCACCGCTCGCGCGGCGAGGGCCACCGCGACGTGTGCCTGATCCCCGAGTCCGCCCACGGCACCAACCCTGCCTCGGCGCAGATGGCCGGCATGCAGGTGGTGGTGGTCAAATGCGACGCCCAGGGCAACGTGGACGTGGCCGACCTGCGCGTGCGCGCCGAGCAGTTCAAGGACCGCCTCGCCGCGATCATGATCACCTACCCCTCCACCCACGGCGTGTTCGAGGAGGCGGTGGTGGAGCTTTGCGAGATCGTGCACGCCGCCGGCGGCCAGGTGTACACCGACGGCGCCAACATGAACGCACTGGTGGGCCTGGCCAAGCCGGGCCAGTGGGGCTCGGACGTCAGCCACCTCAACCTGCACAAGACCTTCTGCATTCCGCACGGCGGCGGCGGCCCCGGCGTGGGCCCGTGCGCGGTGAAGGCGCACCTGGCGCCGTTCCTGCCGCGGACATCGCCGGGTGCCGGCATCCCTGCCGGCGAAAATCAAGAAGCGTCCATCCATGGCCGCACTGCCCAACAGGGTGCCGGCATCCCTGCCGCCGAGAGCCGCCGCACGTCCCAGGAGAGCCCGGTCGGCATGGTGTCCGCCACAGCCTATGGCAGCGCCAGCATCCTGCCGATCAGCTGGATGTACATCACGCTGATGGGCACCGCCGGCCTGCGCCGCGCCACCCAGGTGGCCCTGCTCAACGCCAACTACATCGCCAGGCGCCTCGCGCCGCACTACCCCACGCTGTACACCGGCCGCGGCGGCCTGGTGGCGCACGAGTGCATCCTCGACCTGCGCCCGCTCAAGGATGTGACCGGCATCAGCGCCGAGGACGTGGCCAAGCGCCTGATCGACTTCGGCTTCCACGCGCCCACGCTGAGCTTCCCGGTGGCCGGCACGCTGATGGTGGAGCCGACCGAGAGCGAGTCGCTGTACGAGCTGGACCGCTTCATCGACGCGATGATCCAGATCCGCGAGGAGATCCGCGCCATCGAGGACGGCCGCCTGGACCGCGAGGACAACCCGCTCAAGCACGCCCCGCACACCGCCACCATGGTGTCGGCCTCGGAGTGGACCCACGCCTACCCGCGCGAACTGGCGGCCTTCCCGCTGCCGACCCTGAGGCTGCAGAAGTACTGGTCGCCGGTGGCCCGCGTGGACAACATCTACGGCGACAAGAACGTGTTCTGCAGCTGCGTGCCGATCGGCGACTTCCAGGGCGAGCCGGAAGCCTTCAGCGAGCCGAACGTGGCCTGACGCCGGCCTCAACCACGTGAACGACAACGAGAGGCCCCGCATGCGTGGCCTCTTTCGTTGCCGCTCACGATGGCGGACGCGAGCGCGCCCGCATCAATGCGCCAGGATGCGCGTGCCGGTGACCGTGCCTTCCAGGTGCACCAGCACCGTGCTGCCGTCCTGGGCGTACTGGTCGATCGAGAAGACGCCGCTGGAACGGTTGCCGCCGCGATCCACCTTGATCCGCTCGCGGATGTTGGCCGGTCCGATGAAATGGTCGCCGCCCGCGTCCCAGGACAGCGCGAAATGGTTGAGCCGGTATCCGACATTGCCGCGGTAGTCCCAGCCCCCCCCCCAGGCAGAAATGGCTGGTCTTCGGCGGCCGCGAGGAAATGGGTGATCTCGGTGCCGTCGTCGTGCCAGAGCTGGAACCCCGCGTCGAGCACCGTCCCGTCCGGTATCCCGAGGTTGCCCACCAAGGTGAACATGAACTTCCACATGCCCACGATCGCCTGACCCTGCCCCTGCGCCGCGCTCCCCTGCTGCAACGCCGCCGACGCCTGCGCCGCCGTCCCGAGCCCCGCCAGGGCCCCGGCGGCGGCTCACGCGGATGATCGACCGGCAGGCACGCGGCACTGCCGCCCCGGTACGCCGCATGCCCCCAAGCGCGCGCCGGCGTCCCGAGTCGTCGATTACACGCGCCGGCCCGCGCGGCGCGCAATCGTCCGAACGATCCAGGAACGCCGGGCGGAAACAAGGCGCACGGAGGCGCGCCGCATCAGCGGTTCCGGTTCGACTCGCCGTGGAGGTTCAGCGGCCGCGTTCGGCCGGCGCGCCGGGCGCCGGGTCCGCGCCGCCGTATGGGCTCCTGCCGCCGGCACCGCCGCGGGCCTTGCGCTCCCGGGCATGCTGCTCGCGATGCGCGCCACTGCCGCCGCTCTGGTAGCCCTGGCCGCTGCGCCCCTCGGGCGACTCGCGGTCGGCGCGCCCGAGCGCCATGAACGCCTCGCCCTCGGGATCGTCCAGGCCGTGGTGCGGCAGCTCCTGACCGGTGCCGCTGCGCCCGCGCTCATGGCTCTCGATCTCGGCCTGCCCGCGCGCCGCCGCATCGGACGAGGCAAGGCTTCCGCCGGGCTGATAGGCGCCGTCGTCGCCGGTGAAGCCGGTCGGCGGCGCGCCTTCGTCGCCCCGATCGAGAGCGGGTCCCGGCACGTCCACGCGCTTGCCGGGCAGGCTGTCCGACGCATTGGCCTGCCGGCTCTTCGCCACGCGGCGACCGCTGCCGCCCTGGCGCCGGGTGTTTCCGCCGCGTGCCTTGCCCATGTCGTTCGCCTTGCGCATGACGGCTGCTCCCATGTGAAGAGTGGAGGCTCCCGATGATCCTCCACGGCACATGTGCGGCGCGTGCAAGACCTGCATGCGCGATATACGCCGGCGCGCTCCGGCGGCGCGCCATCGACCGCCCAGCCCGCGCGGAAACGTCGACGCGGATGCGCCTGGACGTGGCGCGCCCGCCGTGCCGCCACGCCGTGCCCTAACGCCGCAAGCGCATCAAGCCGCGGACATTTCATGGCATGCTCGCCCCATCGTGACGCACATCGCGTCGAGCGCTTTCCCACATCTGAGTGAGATCCCCGATGCCGAACGACCCGACCCCCAACGACGCGGACCGCAGCGCCGCCCTCGGCCTGCTCGACCTGCTGCGCGGCGTGGAAGCCTTCAGCCACGAGGTCTACCCCGACAACGTCGAGCTGTTCAAGGATCTTGCCAAGAGCCAGTCCCCGCACACCTTGTTCATCACCTGCGCCGATTCGCGCATCGTGCCCGACCTGATCACCCAGACCCAGCCGGGCGAGCTGTTCGTGAACCGCAACATCGGCAACATCGTGCCGGCCTACGGCGAGATGCTGGGCGGCGTGTCGGCGGTGATCGAATACGCGGTGAAGGCGCTCGGCGTGCAGCAGATCGTGGTCTGCGGCCACTCCGACTGCGGCGCCATGAAGGGCCTGATGGCCCCGCCGCCCGACAACATGCCCACCGTGGCGGCCTGGCTGCGCAACGCGGCCGCGGCGCAAAGCGTGGTGTTCGCGCGCAAGCTCGAAGGCGCCGAGGCGCTGAAGGCGCTGATCGAGGAGAACGTGCGCCTGCAGCTGGCCCACCTGCGCACCCACCCTGCCGTCGCGGCCGGCCTGGCGCAGAAGTCGCTGGTGGTGCAGGGCTGGGTGTACGACATCGAGCATGGCACCGTATCGGTGTTCGACGAGGGCGAGAACACCCTGCAGCCCCTGGGCGAGGCCATCGAGAAACTCGAACGAGAGGTCCAGGCATGATCGTCCCGGGTCGGGCACACCTGGGACACATCCTGCGTTACGTCGGCCGGCCGCTGGGCGTGCTGTTCGCCTGGGACGTGCTGGTCACCGCCGTGTACCTGATCTTCGCCCAGTACTGGGTGCATTTCCCGGAGCTGCCGCTGACCCTGCTCGGCTCCGCCGTGGCGGTGTACCTGAGCTTCCGCAACACCACCGCCTACGCGCGCTGGTGGGAGGCGCGCACGCTGTGGGGCGCGATGGTGAACTACTCGCGCAGCTTCGCGCGCGAGAGCCGCACGCTGCTGGCGCAGGGCGCCGCGGCCTTGCGCAGCGAGCTGGTGCACCGGCACATCGCCTACGTGCACGCGCTGCGCCTGCACCTGCGCCGGCAGGCGCCGTGGGAGGAACTGGCCCGGCTGCTGTCGGCGGAGGAGATCGAGCGGCTCAAGGGCATGAACAACGTGCCCAACGCCATCGTCGAGCGCACCGCCGAGATCATCGCCGAGCGCGCGCAGCTGGACAGCATGAAGCAGGTGGCCTTCGAGCGCACCTTCAGCGAGCTCTCCAATTCGCAGGGCGGCATGGAGCGCATCAAGAACACGCCGCTGCCGCAGCAGTACGCCACCTACCCCGCCCTGTTCACCCACGCCTTCTGCCTGCTGCTGCCGCTGGGCCTGGTGGAGACGCTGGGCATCTACACGCCGCTCGGCTCCACCGCGGTGGGCTTCCTGTTCCTGGCCCTGCTGCAGATCGGCAACGACATGCAGAACCCGTTCGAGAACACCGAGAACGACGTGCCGCTGACCACCATCACCCGCGCCATCGAGATCGACCTGCGCGACGGGCTGGGCGAGGCGCACGGCATCAAGCCGGCGCAGGTGGAACGCGGGGTGCTGTGGTGAAGCGGCCGGCGGCCTGAACGCGGCGCCTGCGGCGGCGCTCGCTCAGGCCGGCCCGGATTCACCCGCCATCCGACCGTAACGAGATTCGAGCCCCGCGATGCGGGGCTCTTTGCGTTGTCGTATCCCGATGCCGATCGCCGGCACCCTTGCCGGCCGCCCGGCGGGGCACACCGCATTGCCGCGCACGCACCTGTCCGGTCCGGCGACCGCGATTACTGCCCGCACATCCGGACGAAGGACGGCGGCGCATCGCCCAGCTTGCGCGCCAGCGGCTGCACGGACGGATCCAGCTCCGCCGCCAGCCAGTAGAGCGCGGCCGCCGCGCGGGGATCGAACGGACCGGTGAAGCCCTTCAGGCCGGCCCGGGCACGCATGGCATCGAACTTGACCTGCGAATGCACGAATTCCTCGTGCGTCTTCTCGCCGGCCGCATACGGCGCCAGCCAGGCGAGTGCGCCGGCCAGCGACGCCCCGCCCGGCGCCCGCCAGCGATACCAGTCCTCGCCGAGGGAATGCGCCGCCAGCGCGGCCTGCACCAGCGGCTGGAGGTCGTAGACGACGTAGTGCAGCGCATCGCGCACGCGGAAATCCACCGTCTCGCCGTCCGGCGCGATGTTGGCGGCGATTTGCGCCTGGAACAGCGAGCGCGCGGTGCGGAACAGCTCGTCGTCGTGCAGGGCCACCGCCATCATGGTCGCCAGCTTGATGCGGTGGCTTTGCCAGTTGTCCGCGCGCCCGTGCGCCGCCTGCCCGTGCCGGATCGCGCCGACGTAGCCCCACGCCCAATCGTGCAGGTAGCGGCGCACCTGTTCGCGCTCGTCGGGCGGCAAACGCGCGCCGACGATCGCGTAGGTGTCGATGAGCGCCTCGAATCCTGTCTCGTCGATCGGGTCCAGCGAAGGTCGATAGACGCCGACCCAGGCCATCAGATAGCGCGTGGCGAAGTGCAGCCACGCCTCGCCGGCGCCCGCCCGCCAGGCGAGGGCGGCATCGCGCATCAGCGGCAGGTCGCGCTTGGCCGCCATGCTGGCGTCGTACATGCCCTGGTGCGGCAGCGTGCCCTCCGTGTGCACGGTAGGCAGCGGTTGCGGCGGCCGGTCGCGCGCGGCCTGCAGTGGGCCGATCACGCTGGGCACGAACGGCGCGGCGCGCGCGGGCGGCACCTCGCACCAGTCCGCCGCCTGCGCGGGCAGGCAGCACGCCGACAAGAGCATGATGGCGAATCCGCACCGAGGGGATATCCGCATCGTGTGCCTCCGATCGCTGCATGAGCGATCCATCATAGACATGGCCGGCGGAATCGCCACCGCTTTCGCGGCATGGATCGACATTACGCAAAGGCTTGCGGCCGCGGCATGGCGTTATCGCAAAGACAGGCCTGCAAGCGGCACATCCTTTCGCCGCCGGACGCCCTCGCGCGCGATCCGGCAAGATGGCGCGGGCGCGGCGCGCCACCAATTGCCGTCCCCTCGATGCCCGGATACGCCACGGCGGCCCGATGGCCCGCCGCCCGCCGGAGCGTCGCCGGCGAGTTGACCGATCAGCCGCCGCTGACCGCGTGATGCCACACCTTCCGCACCAGCGCTTGCGCTGCACGAACGGCGCCATGCCTCTCCCGCACCACCATCATGGCCAATGCTCCGAACCCAGCAGGCCCTCCCCGGCGCGAAACCGTGCCGGGGCTCGCCGCATCAGGCGCCGTGCCGGCCCAGCCACGCATCGACCGCCGGCAGCCGTTCGTCACGGATCATCAGGCGGTACTTGATGTTGGCAATCACGGTGTCGGCGGCGCGGCGCGAGCCGGGCGCCACGTGCGCCTCGGCGTAGGCCTTGATCTTGCCGATCATCGCCGGGTCGAAGGAGCTGCCGCCCAGCGCCGGGTAGTAGCGGCTGCTGGAGGTGGAATCCACCAGCTTGTCCACCTGCGCGCGGTGCGCCAGCGCGAAGTCGAAGGCGAGGTCCGGATGGCGGTGGGCCACGGTGGCGATCATGCCCGCGCTGTTGGTGGCGCCGGGCTCGTCGGTGAGGGCCAGGGCCAGGGCGCGCTTGGCCAGCGCCTCGTCGTCCGCCGCGGCCAGCATCGCGTACAGCCGGTCTTTGATCAGCGGCGTGGTCTCGGCCTTGGCCTGCGCGTGCAGCCTGTCCCAGGTGGCCGCGTCCGCATGGCTCGCCACGATCGCCAGGATGGTCTTGCGCAGCTCCGCCGGCACCGCCGCCGGGTCGCTCGCCTGGGCGCCGTAGCGGCGGCGCGCCTCGGCGATCACGCGCGGGTCGCCCAGTTCGGCCAGCGTGCCGATCAGCTGCGAGCGCAGGATGGTAGCCGGCACGCTCTCGTTCGGCTGCACCTGCCAGCCGACCCGCGCGAACACCGGCTCCAGCCGCTTGATGGCGAACGCGCGGAGCGCCGCCTGGCGCACCGCGTTGCCGCGGTAGTAGTTGTCCAGCGCGGCGAAGCTGCCGGCCACCTGCCCCCAGATCTGCGGATCGGCATCGGCCGGCGTGGCCGCGGCCAGGTCGAGGAAATCCGACACCGGCTGCAGGCCGGCCATGCCCAGCGCCCAGCTGTCGCCCAGCAGGCCAAGCTGGTCGATGGGCGACAGCCGGGCGAAGCGGCCCTTGATCGCGGCGAACTGCGCCGGCGCGTACTGCGTGCGGTAGTAGCCGCTCTGTCCCGCGTTGACGATCACCGGGCCGCAGCCCGGCACCGCCAGCGTGGTCTGGCCGTCCACCAGCGTGCGCACCGGCGCGCCGCCCGCGCCCTGCGCGATCACCGGCACGTGCCAGCGCAGCGGCGTCTTGCCCGGCCGGTCCTTGGTGAACTCGCCCTGGCTGAGCTTGAGCGTGGTGCGGCCGTCGCTGCACACCGCCGAGTCCACGCGGATCAGCGGAATGCCCGGCTGCAGGGTGAAATCGTGCGCGATGGTGGTGACCTGCTTGCCCGCCGCCGCCTCGTCCATCGCATGCCACAGGTCGTCCGACACCGTGTTCCCGTAGGCGTGCGCCTTGATGTAGTGGCGCACGCCCTGGCGCCAGGTCTCGGCGCCCACATAGCCTTCCAGCATGCGGATCACCGCCTCGCCCTTGGAATAGGTGATGGCGTCGAAGGCCTGGCTCGCCTGCTCCACCGTCTCCACGTGCTGCACCACCGGGTGCGTGGTCGCCACCGCGTCGCGCGACATGGCCGACTCGCGCGTGTCCACCGCGTCCAGCGCGGTGTTCCATTCCGGGTGCAGCTTCTCGGTGGTGCGCGCGGCCATCCACGAGGCGAAGCCCTCGTTGAGCCACAGATCGTCCCACCAGCGCATCGTCACTAGGTCGCCGAACCACTGGTGCGCCATCTCGTGCGCGGCGGTGTTGAACACCGCCTGCTTGTCCGACTGCGTGGAGATGCTGGGGTCGAGCAGCAGCGCGTACTCGAAGGTGTAGATCGCGCCCCAGTTCTCCATCGCCGAGAAGAACTGGCTGCTGCCCGGCGAGGCGATGTTGTCCAGCTTGGGCAGCGGATACGGCACGCCGAAGTAGTCGTTGTACTCGCGCAGCACCGCCTTGCCCGAGTCCAGCGTGAAGGCCGCCTGCGCAGTCTTGCCCCGCTGCGTGATCACGCCGATCTCGGTGCCGTCGGCGGTGGTGGTAGCGCGCTCGAACTCGCCCAGCCCGAAGAACAGCAGGTAGGTGGACATCTTCGGCGAGGTCCGGAACTTCACCCGTGCCAGCCCGTTGCCGAGGTCCGCCTTCGACGCCACCGGCATGTTGCTCACCGCCATGTCGGCGACCGGCACGGTCGCCTCCAGGTCGAAGGTGGCCTTGTACGCCGGCTCGTCCCACGAGGGAATGAAGCGCCGCGCGTCGGAATTCTCGAACTGCGTGTACAGCGCCCGCTGCTTGCCCGCCCGAGTGTCGTAGTCGATGGCGAACAGGCCGTTGGCCTGCGTGCCGATCTTGCCGGTGTAGACCATCGCCAGCTTGTAGCCGCCGGGCGGGATCGGCCGGTCGAAGGTGAACGTGGCCGTCTGGTTCTGCGCATCCACCGCCACCTTGGGCGCGGCAAACGCCGAGCGGCCCTTGAGCGCCGCCAGCTGCACCGAGGAAAAGTCCATGTCGATGGCATTGAGCGTGATCGCCGTGGTCGGCTGCAGCACCGCCACATCCACCGTCACCTTGCCGTCGAAGCTCAGCGTCTGCGCATGCGGCGTCACCGCCACGTCGTAGTGCGTGGGGCGGACGGTGCGGGGGAGTTGGGTGGTGGCTTGCTCGGCGGCCGGCGTGGCGATGGGCGTGGCGGCCCAGGCAACAGGACTCCCGACCAGGGCCAGGGCGATGGCGGAGAAAAGTCGACGGCGCATGGGAAGATCCTTGTCAGCGAGGCAAACCGGAAGCGCCGCCATACGGCAACGCGCAGCCCGCCGATCTTCCGTCCCCTTGCCCGGCCCCGATACGGCCGGAAGTCACGCCTACCCATGGCAAAAGCATCAACCGATGCAAACTCACTCCCGAGCGGTATCCGCACCCGGGGAGCGTCTATGTCGGCATCGGCAATGTTCTTGGCCTGTCCAACAAAAAACCCCGCAACGCGGGGCTTTTTGTTTGCAATGGCCGACGGCTCAGGCGAACGGATCATCCAGCACGATCGTGTCGTCACGATCCGCACCCGTCGCCACCAGCGCCAGGCGGCAGCCGGACAGCTCCTCCACCGCACGCAGGTAGGCGCGCGCCGCGGGCGGCAGCTTGTTCCAGTCGCGGATGCCGGCGGTGGATTCTTCCCAGCCCGGGAAGTCGAGGTAGACGGGCTTGCACTCGGCCCAGCCGTCGGCGTCGAGCGGGGCCAGTTCGCGGCGCTTGCCGCGGTATTCGTAGGCGATGCAGACCTTGACGGTGGGCAGGCCGTCGAGCACGTCGAGCTTGGTGATGGCCAGGCCGTTGATGCCGTTGATCTGCACGGCGCGCTTGAGCGCCACCAGGTCGATCCAGCCGGTGCGGCGCGGGCGGCCGGTGCTGGCGCCGAACTCGTTGCCCTTCTTGCGCAGCAGCTCGCCCATCTCGTCGTCGAGCTCGGTGGGGAACGGGCCGCTGCCGACGCGGGTGGCGTAGGCCTTGCAGATGCCCAGCACGTAGTCGATGTCGTTGGCGCCCACGCCGGTGCCGGCCAGCGCGCCGCCCACGGTGGTGTTGGACGAGGTGACGTACGGGTAGGTGCCGTGGTCGATGTCCAGCAGCGCGCCCTGCGCGCCTTCGTACAGGATGTTGCCGCCTTCCTGGCGCACGTCGTGCAGGATGGTGGCGACGTCGTCGATCATCGGGCGGATGAACTCGCCCCAGGCCAGCGCCTCGTCGAGCACGGCCTGGTAGTCCACCGGCTCGCACTTGAGCCACTGGGTGAGGATGAAGTTGTGGTAGTCCACCGCGGCCTTGAGCTTCTCGGGCAGCTCGTGCGGGTACATGAGGTCGGCCACGCGGATGGAGCGGCGGGCGACCTTGTCCTCGTAGGCCGGGCCGATGCCGCGGCCGGTGGTGCCGATGGCCTGCTTGCCGGCGGCGGCCTCGCGCGCCTTATCGACGGCGATGTGGTAGGGCATGATCAGCGGCGTGGCCGGGCTGATCTTGAGGCGCGAGCGCACTTCCACGCCCTGCGCCTCGAGCTCCTCGATCTCCTGCTTGAGCGCGGCCGGCGAGAGCACCACGCCGTTGCCGATCAGGCACAGCGCATCGTCGCGCAGGATGCCCGAGGGGATGAGGTGCAGCACGGTCTTCTTGCCGCCGATGACCAGCGTGTGGCCGGCGTTGTGGCCGCCCTGGAAACGCGCCACCGCGCCGACCCGCTCGGTCAGCAGGTCGACGATCTTGCCCTTGCCCTCATCGCCCCACTGGGCGCCGAGGATGACGACTGACTTGCCCATGATCTTTCTCGCTCGTCGGTTGTGCTCCACTCAGGGAGCGCAGGAAGTAAAAACCTTGCGGCGGTCGCCCGCCCCGATGTCTCTTTGTGTCTGGCCCGGCGCACCAGTTGCAGCACCAGCAGCCCCGCCGCCACCGCGCCGGCGCCGGCCACGCGCGGCGCGGGACTCCAGTTCCAGCGCCACGCGCACCATGCGCTGCCAGC
Source organism: Frateuria defendens (assembly GCF_001182895.1). Classification (GTDB taxonomy): domain Bacteria; phylum Pseudomonadota; class Gammaproteobacteria; order Xanthomonadales; family Rhodanobacteraceae; genus Frateuria_B; species Frateuria_B defendens. The sequence continues at coordinate 37,587 of NZ_LFQR01000002.1, forward strand.
CGCGCGGCGCGGCGAGCAGCACCAGGCCCTCGATCACCACAGCACCAGGCACAACACGGCATACAGGTCGTGCGGCATCGCCGGGCGCTCAGCGCTTCGCGCCACCGTCGTTGAAGTAGCGCAGGAACTCCGCGTCCGGCTTGAGCACCAGCACGCCCTTGCCGTCCTGGAACGAGCGCTTGTACGCGGCCAGACTGCGGTAGAAGGCGAAGAACTCCGGATCCTGCCCGTAGGCCTGGGCGTAGATCGCCGCGGCCTGGGCGTCGCCCTCGCCGCGCACCTTGGCGGCGTCGCGCTCGGCGTCGGCGCGCAGCACCTGGCCCTGGCGGTCGGCGTCGGCGCGGATGCGCTCGGCCGCTTCCTGGCCGGTGTAGCGCAGCTCGTTGGCCAGCTGCAGGCGCTCGGCGCGCATGCGCTGGTAGACCGATTCGCTCACCTCGTCCGGCAGGTCGATGCGCTTGATGCGCACGTCGAGCACGGCGATGCCGAGGCTGCGGCGCGCCGCGGTGTCGGTGGACTGGCGCACGCGCTCGGTGATGTCGCGGCGGCTGCCGGCGATCAGGTCCTGCAGCTCGCGCGCGTTGAACTCGAAGCGCAGCGCGTCCTTCACGATCGGGGTGAGCCGCTGCACCGCCTGGATCTGGTCGCCGCTGGTGGCGCGGTAGTAGGCGGCGTTGTCGGCGATGCGCCACTTCACGTAGAAGTCAACGCTGACGCTCTTCTTCTCGGCGGTGAAGTAGCGCTCCGGCTGCGCGTCCAGCTCGAGCAGGCGGGCGTCCAGCGGCACCACCTGCTGCATCAGCGGCAGCTTGAAGTGCAGGCCCGGCGCGTAGTCGGCGCGCACGATGCGGCCGAACTGCAGCAGCAGCGCGCTCTGCCCCTCGTTCACCACGAAGACGCTGTTGAAGCCGAACAGCACCAGCAGCACGACCAGGACGATCGAGGCGATCTTCATGGCTGCCCCTCCTTGCCCTGCGCCTGGGTCGGCTGGTCCGCCGCGCCGGCGGCGGCCGGGCCGGCCGGCGCGGCCGTCGGCAGGTTGATGATGTTGCGGCCGCCCGAGCCGTCGATCACCTTGGCGTTGTGCGCCATCACCTGCTCCATCGTCTCCAGCCACAGCCGGCGGCGGGTGACCTCGGGCGCGGCCTTGTATTCCTTGAGCAGCAGGTTGAAGCGCTCGGTGTCGCCCTGCGCGCGCGCGATGCGCTCGGACTTGTAGCCGGCGGCCTCGGCGGTGATGCGCGCGGCGTCGCCGCGGGCCAGCGGCACCACTTTGTTGGCGTTGGCCATGGCGTTGTTCTCGGCGCTCTGCTTGTCTTCGCGCGCCTTGTTGACGTCGTCGAAGGCGTCCTTCACTTCCTGCGGCGGCGACACGTTCTGGAAGCTCACCTCGGTGACCACGAGGCCGCTGCCGTAGCTGTCCAGCGTCCGCTGCAGCTCGCTGCGCGTCTCGCCCACCAGCGCGGTGCCCTGGCCGGAGAGGATCTGGTCCATGGTGCTACGGCCGATCACGCCACGCACGGCCGCTTCCGCCGCGGCGCCGATGGTGCCGTCGATGTCGTCCATCGCGTACAGGTACTTGTGCGCGTCGGCTGCCTGGTACTGCACGGTAAAGTCGATGGTGATGATGTTCTCGTCGCGGGTGAGCATGCGCACGCTGTCGGACACCGAGCGCACGCGCGTGGTGGCGACCTTGCGCACCGACTCGACCGGCTGCGGCAGCTTGAGGTGGAAGCCGGGGCCGAGCGTGCGCGCGTACTGGCCGAAGCGCAGCACCACGCCCGATTCGGTGGCGCCCACCACGGTGTAGCAGCTCAACAGCGCCCAGGCGAGCAGCAGCGCCACCACGATGGTGAGGATGCCGCCGGGCCCGCCGCCGAAGCGGCCGAAGCGCGCCTTCAGCTTGCGCAGCGTCTCGTCCAGCGGGCTCTTGCCGCCACCGGGGCGGTGGCGGTTCCAGGGGTCGCGCTGGCCGCCGCCGGGTTCGTTCCAGGCCATGGCTCAGGCTCCCGCGGGCGCAGTCTTGGCCGGCGCGGGGCACCGGGCGTGGGTCGAACTGGAAATCGGCATGATGACAGTCGTGTCGGCTGCGAGGGTATCGCGATGAAAGGGGAAAGCTCGGGCGCGACTAGGCACAAACAGCGCGGATTCTAGCAGATCGACGCGGACGCCGCCCCGCCCGCGGCTAGCCGCCCGAGGCCTCGGCGCGCTCGATCAGGGCCCGCACGGGGCCGGCGTCCTCGCCGCCCAGCGCAGCCAGCACCGCACGCGGCGCGTCGATGGCGAGCCGCCAGCCGTGTTCGTCCACCGATTCGCCGGCGATCGCACCGGCGGCCTTCAGGCGCGCATGCAGCCGGCCCGCGGTGAGCGGCAGGTGCAGTTCCGACTGCACGCGGTCGCCGCCGAGCAGTTCGCCCAGCGCCTCGCGCAGGAGGTCCAGCCCGGCGCCGGTGGCGGCGGAGAGCCATACCTGGGTGGGGCGGCCCTCGCCATCGCGTACCAGGCGCGGCTCGGCCTCGATCAGGTCGATCTTGTTCATCACCCGCAGCTGCGGCAGGTCGCCGGCGCCGATCTCCTCCAGCACCTGGTCGACCACGCGCTGCAACAGGTCGCGCTCCTCGTCGGAGGCGTCGGAGACGTGCAGCAGCAGGTCGGCGTCGCGCGCCTCGGCCAGGGTGCCGCGGAAAGCGGCCACCAGGTCGTGCGGCAGGTCGCGCACGAAGCCGACGGTGTCGGCCAGCACGGCCGGGCCGCAGTCGAGGCCGTCGAGCTTGCGCACGGTGGGGTCGAGCGTGGCGAACAGCTGGTCGGCGGCGTACACGTCGCCCACGGTGATGGCATTGAACAGGCTGGACTTGCCGGCGTTGGTGTAGCCCACCAGGGCCACCCGCGGCACCGTGTTGCGCAGGCGCGCGCGGCGCTGCTGGCCACGCTGCACCTGCACCTTCTCCAGGCGCTTGGTGAGCTGCTTGACGCGCTCGCCGAGCAGGCGGCGGTCGGTTTCCAGCTGCGTCTCGCCCGGGCCGCGGTTGCCGATGGCGCCGCCGCGCTGGGCGTCCAGGTGGGTCCAGCCGCGCACCAGCCGGGTGGCGAGGTGCTTGAGCTGCGCCAGCTCCACTTCCAGCTTGCCTTCGTGCGAGCGGGCGCGCTGGGCGAAGATGTCCAGGATCAGCCCTGCACGGTCGACCACGCGCACGCCCAGGTGCTTTTCCAGGTTGCGCTCCTGCACCGGGCTGAGCAGGTGGTCCACCAGGACCAGATCCGCCTCGAGCGCACGGACCGCCTCGGCGACCTCGTCGGCCTTGCCGCTGCCGACGTAGAAGCGGGGGTTGGGATCTTCGACGCGCGCCGTGATGTTCCCCAGCACCTCGGCGCCCGCCGACTTCACCAGTTCGGTGAATTCTTCCGCGCGCCGCGCCGCGTCGCCATCGCCGCGGGCGTATGGGAGCAGCAGTACGGCACGCTCGCCTTTCTTTTGTCTATCGAACAGAGTGGATCAACCTTCCGCCTCGGCGGATGTGGAATGCGCCTCGCCGTGGCCCTCCGGGGCGCCGCTGACGCGCACGTTGCGACTGGGCACCACGGTGGAGATCGCGTGCTTGTAGACCATCTGGCTCACCTGGTTGCGCAGCAGGACGACGAACTGGTCGAACGATTCGATCGTGCCCTGCAGCTTGATGCCGTTGACGAGATAGATGGCTACCGGAACACGTTCCTTACGCAGCGCATTTAGAAATGGATCCTGCAGAGACTGCCCTTTGGACATTGTTGTTTCCCCCTCGCAACGGACGGGCCGGAGAAAAACGCACACGGCGCCCGGCCCAAGGTGCAAGGATGTTAACCGCTTTTAAATCCAGGTTGAAAGAACGCCGTGGGCCGCGCCACGGGCACCGCTCCACAGTTTCCGAAGCAACCCTTCGAATAGCTCAGGAGATGGAGCCGGCAAGGAACAATTCCAAGGCGCCGGTGGCGGTCCCGGCGAGGCCCGGCCGGTCGGGGTCGAGCACGCGGGCGTCCAGTTCGCTGCGCAGCCAGGTGATCTGGCGCTTGGCCAGCTGGCGGGTGGCGAACACGCCCTTGTCGCGGAAGGTGGCCGCGTCGGTCCGGCCGTCCAGGTGCTCCCAGGCCTGGCGGTAGCCGACCGCGCGCAGGGCCGGCAGGTCGGCATGGAGATCTCCGCGCGCGCGCAGCGTGCGGACTTCGTCGAGGAAGCCCGCCGCCAGCATGGCGTCGAAGCGCTGGGCGATGCGCGCGTGCAGCGGCGCGCGGTCCGCCGGCAACAGGGCCAGCTTGAGCACGCGCCAGGGGAAGCGCTCGCCGCTGCCGCCGCGTTGCAGTTCGGACAGCGGCCGGCCGGTCAGCGCGATCACCTCCAGCGCACGCTGCAGGCGCTGGGCGTCGTTGGGGCCGATGCGCGCCGCGGCAGGCGGGTCGAGCTCGGCCAGCCGCCGGTGCATGGCCGGCCAGCCCTGCTCCGCCGCCTCCGCCGCCAGGCGCCCCCGCACCGCCGCGTCGGCTTCGGGCAGGGCCGACAAGCCCTGCTGCAGGGCGCGGAAGTAGAGCCCGGTACCGCCGACCAGCAGCGGCACCCGGCCCTGCCTGCCGACCGCCGCCATCGCGTCGAGCGCGTCGGCGCGGAAGTCGGCCGCCGAATACGGCTCGGCCGGATCGCGGATGTCGACCAACGCGTGCGGGTAGCGCGCCAGCGTGGCGGCGTCCGGCTTGGCGGTGCCGATGTCCATGCCGCGGTAGACCAGGGCCGAGTCCACGCTGACCAGGCTCACCGGGAAGCGTTCGCTCAGCGCGCAGGCCAGCGCGGTCTTGCCCGAGGCGGTCGGGCCCATGAGGAAGATCGCGAGGGGGCGTTGGTCGATCGGCATCCGGCCATTGTAATCAGGCCGTGCGCGATCGCCGGCGGCCGCCCCGCCCGGCCGTGCCGGCGCGCCTCCCGGCGCGCGGCTTCCTCACTGCGCCGCGCCAAGCCGCGCGGCACGCCGGGGTCTATACTGCGCGCCTTTCTTCCCCGCCCGCCCCGCGCGGGCCAACCCACGGATCTCCCATGTCGCAGACGATGAAAGCCCTGGTCAAGCGCCACGCCGAGCAAGGCATCTGGATGGAGGAGGTGCCGCTGCCGCAGGTCGGCCCGAACGAGGTGCTGATCAAGATCGAGAAGACCGCCATCTGCGGCACCGACCTGCACATCTACAAGTGGGACGAGTGGAGCCAGCGCACCATCAGGCCGGGCCTCACCATCGGCCACGAGTTCGTCGGGCGCATCGTGGAGATCGGCCCCGGCGTCACCGGCTACCAGATCGGCGACCGCGTCTCGGCCGAGGGCCACATCGTGTGCGGCCACTGCCGCAACTGCCGCGCCGGACGCCAGCACCTGTGCCCCAACACCATCGGCATCGGCGTGAACCGCAACGGCGCCTTCGCCGAGTACATGAGCATGCCGGCCTCCAACCTGTGGCCGATCCCCGACCAGATCCCCTCGGAGCTGGCCGCCTTCTTCGACCCCTACGGCAACGCCGCGCACTGCGCGCTGGAGTTCGACCTGATCGGCGAGGACGTGCTGATCACCGGCGCCGGCCCCATCGGCGTCATCGCCGCCGGCATCGCCAAGCACGTGGGCGCGCGCAACGTGGTGGTCACCGACGTCAACGACTACCGCCTCAAGCTCGCCGCCGACATGGGCGCCACCCGCGTGGTGAACGTGGCCAACCAGTCGCTGCGCGACGTGATGTCGGACCTACACATGGAAGGCTTCGACGTGGGCCTGGAGATGAGCGGCAACCCGCGCGCCTTCAACGACATGCTCGAATGCATGTACCACGGCGGCAAGATCGCCCTGCTCGGCATCCAGCCCAAGGGCGCCGGCATCGACTGGGACAAGGTGATCTTCAAGGGCCTCACCCTGCAGGGCATCTACGGCCGGCGCATGTACGAGACCTGGTACAAGATGACCCAGATGGTGCTCACCGGCTTCCCGCTGCAGAAGGTGCTCACCCACCAGATCCACATCGACGACTTCCAGCGCGGCTTCGACCTGATGGACGCGGGCAGCTGCGGCAAGGTGGTGTGCTCCTGGCATTGAGCGCCCCGTCGCCGGCCCTGTAGGCGCCCCCCGCGCGCGACTGCGGTGTTGTTGCCGCCGCGCAGGCTTCCCGCGCGCAAGCGCGCTCCACATGAACGACCGTACCGGCCCCCGTCCTGCGCGTCGGCACGGCGGCAGCGTACACTCGCGCCAGTCGTCGTTCGTCCCATTGAAACGCTGCCGAAGCCATCGGCGGCGCCTCACGAGGAAGCCGGACCATGCACGAGCCGAGCACGGGCAAGCCGTGGCGCCATCGCTGGCGCGAGCGCCTGGTGGCGCTCTACCGTTCACGGCGGCTGCGCCGCTGGGTGCTGATCGCGCTGGTCGCTCTGCTGCTGTACGTGGTGGCCACCGCGCTGGCGGTGCCTGCCCTGCTGCGCCACTACGCGCAGACGCGCGCCGGCGCCCTGCTCGGACGGCCGGTGGCGGTGCAAGCGATCCGCTTCAACCCGCTCACGCTCAAGCTCAGCGTGGCCGGCCTGCACGTGGGCGATGCAGACGGCCGCAGCCCGTTCGTCGATGCCGACCGCGTGGTGGTCAACGCCTCCTGGACCTCGCTGTTCCGCCTGGCGCCGGTGCTGGACGCCCTGGAGCTGGACCGCCCGCGCATCGCCCTGGTGCGCAGCGCGCCGCAGCGCTTCAACTTCTCCGACCTGATCGAGCGCTTCGCCGGCGGCCCGCCCAAGCCCGGCGCCGAGCCGGCGCGCTTCGCGCTTTCCAACATCGTGGTGCACGGGGGCGAGATCGCCTTCGACGACCGCACGCTCGGCACCCGCCACCGCGTCGACCAGCTGGAACTGGGCATCCCCTTCATCGCCAATCTGCCGCGCGACACCGGCGTGTTCGTGCAACCGCTGCTGGCGATGCGCGTGGACGGCAGCCCGCTGCGCATCCAGGGCCAGACCAAGCCCTTCGACAGCAGCCTCGAATCCATCGTCGGCTTCCACCTGGAGCGGCTGGACCTGCCCCGCTACCTGGGCTACGTGCCCGCCGCGCTGCCGTTCGCGATCCCGCGCGGCCAGCTGTCCGGCGACCTGGAACTGCACTTCATCGACAGCAAGCCGACACCGCAGCTGCGTCTCGGCGGCACCCTGGCGCTGGACGACTTCGCCCTGACCGGCAAGGACGGCGCGGCGATCCTCGCGCTCGGCCACGGCAGTGCGGCGCTGGCGGACGTGCAGCCGCTGCTCGCGCGCTACCGGTTCGGCGCGGTGAGCCTGGAGCAGGCCAGCATGGCGTACACGCGCCAGGCCGGCGGCCGCAGCAACTTCGACGCGCTCACCGGCGGCGGCCAGGCGAAGGCCACGCCGCCGGACCCGAAGGCGCCGCCCACCGAGGTCGGCATCGCCAGCCTCGCGCTTGGCGGCAGCCGCTTCGTCTACACCGACGCCACCGGCGCGGCGCCCGCCACGCTCACGCTGGATGCGCTCAAAGGCAACCTTAGTGGCCTGAACACGCAGGCGACCGCGGCCGCCGCCGTGGCGGTGAGCGGCCGGCTCAACGGCGGCGGCGTGGCCTCACGCGGCAAGCTCGGCCTCGCTGCCGGCCGCTACGCCGGCACGCTGACGCTCAAGGACGTGGACGCCGCACCGCTCCAGGCGCTGGCCGCGCCCACGCTGCAGGCCGAAGTCCGGCAAGCCCGGCTCGACGCCGACGGCAGCATGCAGGTGGACTGGCACGACGCCTTCAACCTGCACGTGGAGCCGGCCAGGCTCGGCCTCCGCAACCTCGCCCTCGGCAAGCGCGGCGCCCCGGATACGCTGGTGGCGTGGAAGGCCCTGGACGCCACCCTCGCCCGCTTCGACCTCGCCGGCCGGCAGGCGCAGCTGGATGCCTTGGCGATACACGGCCTGGACGTGACGGCGCAGCGCAACGCCGCCGGCCATCTCGACCTCGCCAGCCTGGCCGACAGCGCGCCCGCGGCGAAACCGGCGGCGCGCCCGGCCGGCGGCGGCGCCGCACCGGCCTGGCACTGGCGCCTCGATCGCCTCGGCCTCGACGACGGCGCGCTCACGCTGACCGACCACGCTTCCGGCAAGCCCGCCAGGGTCCGGCTGCAAGCGCTCAAGGCCGAGCTCCAGGGCCTCTCCGACCAGTTGCGCCAGCCGTTCAAGCTGACCGCCTCCGGCACGGTCGGCAAGGGCAGCTTCGAGGCCGGCGGCACGCTGCGACCCGAGCCGTTGCGCGCCGATCTCAAGATCAGGACGCGGCAGTTCGAGCTGGCCGGCTTCCAGCCCTACGTGGACATGCCGCTCAACGTGAGCGTGGCCCGCGCCCAGCTCACCAGCGACGGCCAGCTGCGCTACGCCGGCGGCGCGCAGCCGCGCGTGAGCTACCGCGGCCGCGCCACGCTGGCCCGCGTGCTGGTGCAGGACAAGCTCACCGGCGACGACTTCCTGCGCTGGCGCACGCTGGCCCTGGACGGGATCGACTTCCGCCACGGCGAGGGGCCGCTGCACCTCGCGCTGGGCGACATCGCGCTCAGCGATTTCTATGCGCGCGTGATCGTCAACGCCAACGGCCGCCTCAACCTCGCCGACGTGGCCGGCCAGGGCGCCGCGCAGCCGGTGTCGGTCACCCGGGCCGAAAACGAACAGCCGACGGCCGCCCCGCCCAAGGTCGAGACGCCGGCGCCGGCGGCCTCGACCGCCGCGGCCACTGCCGCCGCCCCCGCGCCGCCATCCGACATCCGCATCGGCCAGATCATGCTCGCGCGCGGCCAGCTCAACTACACCGACGACTTCATCAAGCCCAACTACAGCGCCAACATCACGGCGCTCACCGGCAAGGTCGGCGCCTTCGGCACCCAGGGCGGCCCGCCGGCCGAAGTGGTGCTGCAAGGCCAGCTCGACGACAGCTCGCCGGTGGACATCGGCGGCAGCATCAACCCGCTGGCGCCGGTGGCCTTCCTCGACATCAACGGCAAGGCCAACGGGGTGGAGCTCACGCACCTGAGCGCCTACTCCAGCAAGTACACCGGCTACCCCATCCTCAAGGGCCGCCTCAACGCCGACGTGCACTACCTGCTCGACCAGGGCAAGCTCAAGGCCGAGAACCACATCTTCATCGACCAGCTCACCTTCGGCGACCGCATCGAGAGCCCCGGCATCAGCCACCTGCCGGTGAAGCTCGCGGTGGCGCTGCTCAAGAACTCGCGCGGCGAGATCGACGTGCGCGTGCCGGTGTCCGGCTCGCTGGACGATCCGCAGTTCAGCCTGGGCGGGGTGATCTGGCGTGCCTTCGTCAACCTGATCGCCAAGGCCGCCACCGCGCCGTTCCGCCTGCTCGCCTCCGCCTTCGGTGGCGGCGGCAACGGCGGCCAGGATCTGGGCTACGTGGAGTTCGCGCCCGGCTCGGCCCTGCTCGACGCCACCGCCAAGGATCGCCTGGCGCAGATCGTCAAGGCGCTGGGCGAGCGCCCCTCGCTCAACCTCGACATCGTGGGCCGCATCGACCCCGCCCGCGACGAACAGGGCCTGCGCCAGGTGACGGTGGACGAACTGGTGCGCCACGAACAGGGCGATGACCAGGACACGGACGGCGTCGCGCCACCCCCGCCGCTCTCGCCGGAGGACTACGACCGCTACCTGGAGCGCGCTTACAAGCACGCCAAGTTCGACAAGCCGCGCAACTTCATCGGCCTGACCAAGTCGCAGCCGCCGGAGGAGATGAAGAAGATGCTCGAGGCCAACGTGACAGTGGACCAGAATGCGCTGCGCCAGCTCGCCGACCGCCGCGCCGCCGCCGTACGCAAGTGGCTCGAGGGCAAGATCGACGCCAAGCGGGTGTTCCTGCTCGCGCCCAGGCTCGACGCCAAGGGCATCGACGACCAGGGCAAGACCACGCGGGTCGATTTCGGGCTGCACTGATCCACGCCTGCCCCCTCCGCGGCGGTTTTCCGATCCGCCGCGAAGGCCCACAATGGGCGTCCTCCCACCCTACGGACGACACCCATGAGCTACCCCGGCCAGGCCCGCTTCGCCAGTGAACTCGAATCCATCCGCGAGCAGGGGCTGTTCAAGGCCGAGCGCGTGATCGTGTCGCCGCAGTCGGCGCGGATCCGGCTCGACAGCGGCAAGGAGGTGCTCAACTTCTGCGCCAACAACTACCTCGGCCTCGCCGACCACCCCGAGGTGATCCAGGCCGCCAAGGACGCGCTCGACACCCACGGCTTCGGCATGGCCAGCGTGCGCTTCATCTGCGGCACGCAGGACCTGCACAAGCAGCTGGAGGCGAAGATCGCCGACTTCTTCGGCACCGAGGACACCATCCTCTACGCCGCCTGCTTCGACGCCAACGGCGGCCTATACGAGCCACTGCTCAACGAGGAAGACGCGATCGTCTCCGACGCGCTCAACCACGCCTCCATCATCGACGGCATCCGCCTGTGCAAGGCCAAGCGCTACCGCTACGCCAACTGCGACATGGTGGACCTCGAACAGCAGCTCGCCGCGGCCGACGCCGCCGGCGCGCGCACCAAGCTGATCAGCACCGACGGCGCCTTCTCCATGGACGGCTTCATCGCGCCGCTGGCCGAGATCACCGAGCTGGCCGACAAGTACAAGGCGCTGGTGCACATCGACGAGAGCCACTGCACCGGTTTCCTCGGCGCCACCGGCCGCGGCTCGGCCGAGGTGCATGGGGTGCTGGACAAGATCGACATCATCACCGGCACGCTCGGCAAGGCGCTGGGCGGCGCCATCGGCGGCTTCACCACCGGCCGCGGCGAGATCATCGAGATGCTGCGCCAGCGCTCGCGACCGTACCTCTTCTCCAACTCGCTGCCGCCGCACGTGGTGGCCGCGGCGATCAAGGTGTTCGACATGCTGGCCGAGGCAGGCGACCTGCGCGAGCAGGTGAAGGCCAACACCAGCCACTTCCGCACCCGCATGGGCGCGGCCGGCTTCGACATCAAGCCGGGCGTGCACCCGATCGTGCCGGTGATGATCTACGACGCCAAGAAAGCCCAGGCGATGGCCGCCGAACTGCTGGAGGAAGGCATCTACGTCACCGGCTTCTTCTACCCGGTGGTGCCGCAGGGCCAGGCCCGCATCCGCGTGCAGGTGAGCGCCGCGCACACCCGCGAGCAGCTCGACCGGGCGATCGAGGCGTTCACCAAGATCGGCAAGAAGCTCGGCGTGATCTGAGGCTTGGCGCGAAAGCGCGCTGCCGATCCGCGCCATCGGTGGGCGCGTGCCGCACGGCACGCCCGCGTCTCGACCCGCCGCGCATCCCCGCGCAGGAACCCATCGGCGGTGGCCGCCTTGCAGGACTAGCGCCGCAAGGCGGCGACTTCTTCCTCATCGAGGTGCCGCCACTGCCCCTTGGGCAACTCGCCCAGCGCCAGGCCACCGATCGCCACGCGGATCAGCCGCAGCACGCCGATGCCGTGCACGGCCAGCAGGCGGCGGATGTGCCGGTTGCGCCCCTCGTCGAGCACGACTTCCAGCCAGGCGTTCCTGGTGCCGCTGCGCAGCAGGGAAACCCGCTTGGCGGCCAGGCGCTCGCCTTCGTCGGTCACGCCTTGCGTCAAGCGATCCAGCATGGACGGATCGGGGATGGCGTCGATCTGCACGTGGTAGGTCTTGTCCACGTGGCGCTGCGGATCGGTCAGGCCCGCCGCCCACGCGCTGTCGTTGCTCAGTAGCAGCAGGCCCTCGCTGGCCTTGTCGAGCCGGCCGACCGGGCCCAGCCAGGGCAGGCCGGCGTCGCGCAGCAGGTCGTAGACGGTGTCCCGGCCGCGCTCGTCGGCGGCCGTAGTGACGATGCCGCGGGGCTTGTTGAGCGCCACGTAGACCCGGCTTGCGGCCGCCACCGGCTGGCCGTCGAGCGCGATGCGCTGGCGCGCGGGATCGGTGGGCCGCTCCGGGTCCAGCGTCACGCGGCCGTCCACCGTCACCCTGCCCCCGCGCACCGCCCGCTCGGCCTGGCTGCGCGAGCAGACGCCGAGTTTGCTGAGCACGCGCGCCAAGCCGTGGCGCGGCGCCTGGCGGGTGGCGGGTGGCCGAGGTTTCGGCGTGTGCATGGATCGGGCCCTATCCTGCATAGCGGTGGCGACGGGCATGGTAGCCGCGCCGGCGCCGCGTTTTCCTTGTCCACAAAAGAAAAGCCCGGCCGAAGCCG
>NZ_LFQR01000020.1 GCF_001182895.1 Frateuria defendens
GAGCCGATCCTGCGCTTGGCAAGCAACTTTTCTCACTGAGGTTCGACGCTAATCAGGTCGCGCTTTTGGCGAAGCTACTCCCTTTGATTGACTGGCCTGTATTTCCCCTGGATGGGTTTGGCCTGCATGTCCACATTCGCGCAAACACGCTTGTCGCCGCAGGGTACGAAATCCGAATTATTGACAGCCTCAATCCAGGCCAGCTCAGCCCTGGCGCCTGCCGTCTTATTCATCCAGTACGCTCCCCAAGCTGCAATGCCGGCGAAGGCCAGGACCGTACAAATCGCCAAGCCACCCATCCCGATCACCGTCCATTTGCGTCGCTCGGCCTTGATCGCTTTGCGCTCGGCTTGCAGCTCCTGGACTAATCGAGCGATCGATTTCGCATCAGAGCCGAGCATCTCATGCACAGGCGCAATGGAACGGTCCACGGATTGCTTGATGTCATTGGCAACCTGGCCTTTGACGCCATTGACCACTGCGCTGGCCAAGCTCTGTCCCTGGGAAAGCATGGCGTTGGCGCCGCGCTCCAGCGATGCCGCGCCCTGCTCCATCCTGGCAGCCGCCGCCTCGCTGCGATCCGCGTAGTGCTTGATCACGAACCCAAGCTTGGCCAGCTTCCCTTCTTCCTGATCCATTGACTTCGGTTACATCGACATCACCGGGCCACTGCGTCCCATCTGCTCGATCCGTTGCTGCTCGACAAGCTGGGCTTGCAACTCGGCCTGATGAACCTCGGCCAGCCACAATCTTTCCTCGCCCGCGATTTCGCGCTGAAACTGCTGCCCTGCAGGGCTTTGACCGTATTCCATCAATGCGGCGTCCATTGCCTTGTCGTCCTTGTTGACCGCGGCTTCGTACAGACGATCGAGCAAGGATCTTGGCTCCTGCATATCGCGCGTGCGCACGGCCAAATCGATCCCAGATTGAGCATTCTGGAAGTCCTGGATGGAAGCGCCTTCGTGGCCTGGTTGCCTCGGCATATCTTGCGGCAGGTCAGGGCGAGGTCGCACACCTGGCGCCCGCGAGTCGATATGTAGCAGGGGCACGGCCACGCCATCACGTGTGACATTCAACTCGACCACGCCATTGCTGCGATCCGCTCGGGTGATCTGATCACGCTCGATCTCACGCCACCCTCCGTCGATATTCGCGTAGCCGCGACCATCCCGATTCCACTGCACAAAGTCATTGCCGGAAACATACAGGCCGGCAGTGTGACCGGCCGGCGCGCCCTGAAAGCGAACGTCTTGGGCGCGGGTGCCGCCGGCATCCAACGCCTCGACGAACGCACGGCCCTGCGCGGGCACCAGGAACAGATTCTTGACAGTCGAATACTCGGCTTGCAGATTGGGATGCGCCCTGTCCTGGTCCAGTTGCGTAGGATTGATCAGCGGGTTCGCCACTACGTCCCGCCACGCATCACGGAGGGGATTGTCCGTTTCGGAACCACGCAACGAAATCACCAGCTCTGCCCCACGCAACGCGTTGTCGCGGTCGCCTTGCAGGTGTTGTGGAACAGCGGCCTTGATGTCTTCCAACGAATCTATGGTGCCACTCTCTATTCGCTCTACCACCCTGCGCCCGCTTTCATCGCCGGCCTGGTTGGTCAGCTTGGCCATGACGGTGACCATGCGGACTTGATCCTCGGCTGTTGCATCCCTGTAGAGATCGGTGTTTTCCAGCCGCCGCACTGGCCCACCTTCCTGGAGCAGATGATTGACCTGTCGCACGTCCTGATCGTGGACGAAGGTGATCCCTGCGTCCGAGCGCAGGAATTCGTTAAGTCGGCTCTTGATACCAGTCGGAAGATCGTACCCGTTGTCAGCCGTAGCCCGCGGATTGCCTCGGATTTCATTACCCGTGCGTCGCAAGTACTGATTTGCCTGATCCCGTTCGGCCTGCGTCAGCGCCATATCCGCGCGTCCCGACGCCGATGCCCACTCGTCATATGCAGCCAGAAAACCATCCGGGTTCCGGTTGCGATCATTTCGCTGCTGGCCGAAATCCGTTTGCAAGGTGCCAAGGGAATATCCGCTGTTGTAAATCGGTTCCAATTGGCCGTCCCGGAATGTCCCAATGCTCTCAACTTAAGCCAAGAACCGCTTGATCGCAGTCGCCTTGTCAGGCATTATGGACGCATGTAACTCATTGAGTTCATTGACAATATGAACTCAAATCCCTGATCCGCACCACCTGCTGTCCAGCCTCGGCCGCTTCCTCGCCGATCCCG
>NZ_LFQR01000199.1 GCF_001182895.1 Frateuria defendens
CACGCCTGGAAAGCCTTCATCGCCAGCGCCATCGGCTCGCTGGCCGTGATCGGCGTGGCCGTCTACATGAGCTTCAGCGCCCATCGCGAGATCGCCCGCGCCGACTGGGTGTCCCGGATCAACGCGGCCATCGCCAGCGGCAAGCTCGCCCCCTGTCCCGAAGGCGGCCTTTGCGCGCGCGTCGATAACCGGAAGTGGGCACGGCTGGACAAGTAGGCGGCGCCCACGCCGCAACCGGCCGCGGGCATCACGAATCCAGGGCATCGCCACCGCTCCGCACGCGGGGCGCACGCGCCCTGCGCGGGCGACTACAATGCCGCCCCTTTTGCGCTACGCCCGTGCCCATGGACATCATCGTCAACGAAGAACTCAAGGCCTACATCGACCCGCTGACGCCGGAAGAATACGAGTCGCTGGAGCGCAGCCTGCTCGCCGAGGGCTGCCGCGACGCGCTGGTGCTGTGGGGCAACGTGCTGGTAGACGGGCACAACCGCTACGGCATCTGCCAGAAGCACGGGCTGCCGTTCCAGACCATGCAGAACCCGCACTTCCGCTCCATCGAGGACGTGCACCTGTGGATGATCGACCAGCACCTGGGCCGGCGCAGCGTGTCGGATTTCCAGCGCGGCGTGCTGGCGCTGCGCAAGCGCGAGATCCTGGCCGAGCGCCGCCGCGCGGCGCAGGCCGTCGAGCCGGCGCCCGTGGAGGAGACGCCCGCCGAACCCCCGGCCTCCCCGTCGGCAGGAATGGCCGACACCGCCACCGATGCAACGCCGCAACCCGCGGCGAACCACGATGAGCCCGCGCCCTCGCTGGACAGCCGCGAAGCCCTCGCCAAGGCCGCCCGCCTGAGCAACAGCCAGGTCGTGCTGATCGAGAAGATCCAGAAACAGGCCGCCCCCGAAGTGGTGGAAGCCGTAAAGGCCGGCGCCCTCTCCCTCAGCGCCGCCGCCGCCGTCGCCACCCTGCCGGAAGAAGAACAGCGCGCCGCCGCCGTCGCCGGCAAGGACGAACTCAAGCAGGCCGCCAAGCGCGTCCGCGAATCGCGCCGCAAGCCGCGCGAGGACAAGCCCGAAGCCGAAAAAGCCGTCTCGGGCAAGGAACTCGAAGCCCTGCGCCAGCGCGTGGACGAATTGACGGCCGAGAACGAGCGGCTGCGCAGGCAGGTGGCGGTGTTGCAGGAGCGGCTGGGGATCTGAAACCACGAACATCGACCGTTTTTTCCAGGGTGTCGCGATAGAGGTTGCGGACGTATGGACGTCTGCTTCATTCTCGATAGATCAGAGCATCCCTAAGTCTGACGTGTGGTTTTTCTTTCTGAGCTGCCTACGCGGCAGTGAACCGATATGGAAAGCAGCGAACTCGATGAGCGATTTTCTGAGCTGCCTACGCGGCAGTGAACTGGCTGTTCGCCGAGACCAACATGTCGTGGTCGTTTCTGAGCTGCCGGGTAGGCAGCTCAGAAATTCTGGCCGTCGCCGTCCTTGTCCGTCGCCGGGTTCACTGCCTACGCGGCAGTGAACTTGGTGCCCATGGCTTTCTCCTGGCCGGGCATTTTCTGAGCTGCCTACGCGGCAGTGAACAAGCCAATGCGCTAGCCGCCGGCCGTGATGATTTTCTGAGCTGCCTACCCGGCAGCTCAGAAAGCTTCCAGCATGCGCTTTCCCGTTATTTCCGTGTTCACTGCCGCGTAGGCAGTGAACTCCGTGACGGGGAATTGTGCACCTTCGGTGCGTTTCTGAGCTGCCGGGTAGGCAGCTCAGAAAAGCCGGCGCACGTAGGCGCTCATGTTGCCGGAGTTCACTGCCGGGTAGCTGAGCCCGACCAGTTATTGCGCACCATTCGGGGCACCCTTGGCGGCCACGGCTCACCCCGTTCGCATCGCTCTCGGAACAAGAAAGAGGAATAACAGCCTGGATAAGCCAGTCTGACCCTTCCCGTCGACTGCATCTGCATCCAAGTGAAGGTCGTTGGCCACGGGGCACTTTTCCCGTGGCACGACGAGGACCCGCCGCAGGCCAGGCTTTCACACACCGAAACTGCGCAGCGGCCCCCGTGCGGGGATTTGCCTCGGCCGCTATCATCGCCCCAAACCCCATCGCCTGTGCGATGCCTCACGGAATCAAGGATGCCACCCCGATGAGTTTGCGTTCCCTGGCCCGCTCCACCGTGTTGCTGGCAGCTTGCGTCAGTGGCGCGTGTGCCGCCTCGCCGCCATCCTCTGCGCCCCCTGCCCCGCGCGCCCCTGCTCAAGGACACCCCATGACCTCCGTTGCTTCGTCGCATTCGCCCGCGGCTGTGCGCGTTGCGCAGCAGCTGATGACCTTCCTGACCACCGTGCCGTCCAGTGAGGCCTTGACGGTCGACGTTGTGGGCCAGCAGTTCGGCGTCACGCTCAACGCGGACAGCGAGCGGTCCGTGTATCGCAGCGGGGACCTGGGCAGCGGCTGGAACTATGGTGTGGCAGTCACGCCGGGCAATCGGACCATGAAACGCGGGTTTGAGTTTTGGTTTTACAACCCGACGCCGGGGGCTGACCCCACCCCGATTTGCGCACTCAACCTCGATGCACTGCGCCAGCAGCTTGTGGCGCACGGGTTTGTCGAACGCGTGGTCGCGTCTGAGAGAGGCGGCGACGACGGGAGCGACTTTTTGAAGGGCGACCTGGTGCTGACCGTCACCGGCCGAGACTTGGTGGCCGCACCCAACGGCGATGCATGCATCACCCGCTTGCAAACCACGGACGGTCGCTGAGCGAGCGCTGCCGGGCGCGTAGTCCTTGAAAGTCTTGCGCACGAGGGGGGCATCCTTGTCCTCCACCGGCCGCCGGTTCAAGCCATGGCGCGCCAGGCAGCGCATCAGACCCGAACGGGAGGCCTTGGGATTCAGAAACTCGCGCACCACCACCAAGAGGTCGTCCAGCGGCAGCCACAGGGTGCGGCGAATCTCCATCGCGACCGCTTCCTGGGCCGGCGTGAGCGTGCAGTGCAGCGTCTGCGGGCGGTGCGAGCGGTCGGCTGTGGTGTCGCGCTGCCGCCACTTGCGCACCGTGGGTGGGCTCAAGCCGTAGCGGCGAGCCAGCTCGGCATCGGCCAGGGTCGGATCGGCCGCGCGCAGTTCAGCGCAGATACGTGGCGTGGTGCGCGCCAGCGGGTGCAGTGTCAGGAGCATGAGCGGGTTCCGAGCGACTGGTGTAGGTGCTTCATCGCATCACGAGCCGCGCCCAGGCGCCAGACCCGCTGCGTGACATAATCACACGGAACCAGACAGGTAGGCAGCTCAGAAAATGCGTGGCCGTCGTGCCGGGATCATTCGACCGTTCACTGCCGGCTAGGCAGCTCAAAATCCTCACAACACACGGATTCGCACGAACAGGCACTCCCTGCCAGACCAAAGCCCTTGCCCCCCGCCGCCTCACCCACCCCACCTCCCCGGCACCTCCAACGCCGCGATATGCCGCATCAACCGCGGCCCCAAGTAACAGTGCGAGCCGCAGGGCGACAGGCCGGCGTGGTTGAACTGGTGGAGGTACCAGGATGGGGCGCGGGCGTGGAAGCCCTGCTTGTCGCCGGCCACGTCGTCGCGGGTGGTGAAGACTTCGAGGAAGGCGATGCCTTCGAGCATTTCGCCGATGCCGACGAGGCCGGCGCGGATCTCGGCGGGCTTGAGGTAATGCAGCACGTCGGTGCAGACGATGAGGTCGAAGCGCTCGTCGAAGCGCAGGTGTTCGAGCTGGCCGAAGCGGGCCAGGCCGATGTTGCGCGTGCGGCCGTAGCGCGCCACCACGTATTCGCTGGCGTCCAGGCCGCGGTAGCTCGCGCGCGGGCGCAGGGCGCGCAGGTGCGCGCGCCAGGGGGCTTCGCCGCAGCCCACGTCCAGCACGCTGCGCAGCGGGCGGCCGAGGTAGTACTCCGCCTGCGCCACCACCATCGCCACCTTGCGCCGCAGCTCCGCCGGCGAGGCCACGGCGTGCAGCGGGTGGCGGTACCACTTGTCGAAATAGTCGCGGTCGTAGAGCTTGGCCATGGCGGTTTCCGGCGGCGGGGCGCCCATGGTAGCGGGCCCGGCATCACCTGCCGCACACGCCGCGCGGATTAAGCATGGGGGTGCACCGGACCGCGAGGATTCCCGCCATGCCCATGATCCGCATCCGCCTGATCGGCCAGCGCGAGGAAGCCGACCTGCTGATCAACGCGCTGCACAGCATCGACGGCATCGAGCACGTCGAGGAAGTGGACGACCCGGCCTACGGCATGCGCGACGATTCGAGCCCCACCGAGCTGGCCGACGACGGCGGCGGCCGGCTGTTCCGCATCGAGGTGATGGCGCCGAACAACGCCCGCGCGCAGGCCGTGCGCGTGGTGACGGAACTGGAGGCGCGACGGCTGGACGTGGCGGTGGAATTCGTCGACGAGTTCTAGCCGCCTGCCTCCGGCCGCGCCTCGCCATCGCGCGCACCACGCTGGCCGCTACGCACGGCGCACGAGCCGCGGGCCGCCACCGCGCACCGCCGCAAAAGGCTGCGAAGCCTGAACCCCGTCACATCCATTGCCCCGAAGGTTTGCGCCGCTGTACGCCGATGTGCGGATCATGCGTTGGTCCATGACATGTCCCTTGCGGGGTTTGCTCGCATGCGCATCGCCGTTGTCCTCCGTCCACGCCTCGCCGCCGCCGCGCTGCTGCTGGCGTTACTGCCTGCCCTGGCTGGGGCCCGCGATGCCGCCGCCCCGGCGCGCGGCGCCATGCCTGGCGCGGGCGACATCGCCTGGCTGCAGCGCGCGAGCTTCGGCCCGGACAGCGCCGCCCTCGCCCGCTACCGCGAGTTGGGCCGCACGCGCTACCTCGACGAACAGTTGGCCGGCCGCGACGGCGCGCTGCCGGCGCCGGTCCAGGCGATGATCGACGGCTACCCGGTGAACCGCACGCCGCCGGAGCAGTTGCTGGCGAGCTACCGCGAGCGCCAGGCGCAGATCAAGGCGATGCCCGCGGGCGAGGCGCGCGACGCCGCCAAGAAGGCCGCGCAGCGCTCCCTGCGCGCGCTCTACGTGCAGGCCGCGCAGAGCGAGCTGCTGCACGCCGTCTACGGGCCCAACCAGCTGAAGGAACAGATGGTGTGGTTCTGGCTCAACCACTTCAGCGTCTTCGCCGCCAAGGGCGGCGTGCGGCTGGTGGCGGCCGACTACGCGGAGCACGCTATCCGCCCCTACGCACTGGGCAAGTTCCGCGACCTGGTGATGGCCACGCTGCAAAGCCCGGCCATGCTGATGTACCTGGACAACGCCCGCAACGCCAAGGGCCAGACCAACGAGAACTACGCCCGCGAGCTGATGGAGCTGCACACGCTAGGCGTGAACGGCGGCTACACCCAGCAGGACGTGCAGCAGCTGGCCCTGATCCTCACCGGCGCCGGCATCGCCGCGCCGCGCGCGCCGGCCCGCGGCGGCTTCGTGCGCGAGCGGCCGGGCTTCGTGCGGCGCGGCCTGTTCGTGTTCAACCCGAACCGGCACGACTTCGGCGACAAGACCTTCCTCGGCCAGCGCATCCGCGGCAGCGGCTACGGCGAGATCGAGCAGGCGGTGGACCTGATCGTGCGCCAGCCGGCCTGTGCCCAATTCGTCTCGCGCAAGCTGGCCGAGTACTTCGTGGCCGACCAGCCGCCGCCTGCCCTGGTCGCGGCGATGGCGCGCACCTTCCAGCGCACCGACGGCGACATCGCCGCCGTGCTGCGCACGCTGTTCACCTCGGAGGAACTCGAGGCCAGCCGCGGCAGGAAGTTCAAGGACCCGATGCAGTTCGTGGTCTCCGCCGTGCGCCTGGCCTACGACGGCCGTCCCGTCGCCAACGCGGCGCCGCTGGTGAACTGGCTCAACCAGCTGGGCGAG
>NZ_LFQR01000200.1 GCF_001182895.1 Frateuria defendens
CCTGCCTTGCGAAACAAAGTAAGCGTCATCCTCGGCTCCGTATGCCGGACACTCCGGCCACCCCTTCATGCCACCAGCAGTGCAGAAGCGTACATACAGCTGGCCGTTGCGCTCCTGCCCGCGGAACTCTCCGAAGTCGCCGTGTACCCGGGTGCCGTCGGACCAGGTGCCGGCATAGTCGGGCGCACCGTGTTTGATAACGAATTGAACGTAATGTCCGAAATTGCAATGGGTCTGGTAGCCATATGAGCCGCTGAAGCCCTCCGTCAACAGCTTCGATACCTGTTTCTCCAGCTTATCCGCGCGCGCGGACGTCCTGGCGAGGGTGCATGCGTTCCTGGCGACGCTGCCCGGCGCACTCCCTTTGCCGCATGCCTGGTCGCGTTCGACCATCCATGCGCGCTCCTCATCGCGCAGCGCCTTGCGCCGGGCGGCGTCAAGCGAACTGGCAAGCTTCCGGTAGGCGGTATTGAGCCGCGCATCCTGCACGTCATAGTCGTAGGCAATGGCCTGCTCCATTTGCTGCGGCGGAGAGGGCGCGGCAGACGCCTTCCATGCCATTGCCAGAAGCAACGCGGCCACCAGTCGGCTTAGCAGTGCCGTGCTACGGCGGGCAGTGCGCGGGTCTGGATGATTCAACAGCCATCCAGGCATGCCGATTCCCATCATGGGTAATCCATGTCCTTTGGCAACAGCTCATATTACTCACCAAGGCATGCCGCATTTGTGAGATCTACTTGGCTCTTATCGGTAGTTCTATGGTTCCCGTGATCGCTGGATCGCCTTGGCCTGCGTGTTGTAACGGCTGCCCATGGCTTGCTCTGGCGGTGTGAATCACGG
>NZ_LFQR01000201.1 GCF_001182895.1 Frateuria defendens
TCTGGCGGTGTGAATCACGGTCTCGCGCAGCGGCGCCACGACTTTGGCCATGAGCCTTTCGGTCTGGGCCATGTCGTGCCGGTGGTAAGCGGGCCGGCGACCTCCTTTGGCCAAGGTCGGTTTGCAAGGTGCCGATGGTGTAACCGCTATTGCCCGCCGGATACATTTTCATGATGCCGTGCGCATCGGGGCGCAGGTTGCCGGCGAACGCAAGCTGGTAGGCGCGGTCGGACCCTTCCGAGGCCACGCCGATGGCGAAGTAGATGAGTGACCTGGCTTCGTTGTCCGTGATGTTCGTCATGGCTGCGTCCTTGCGTGTGTGTGGCTTCAGTCGTCAGCATCGGGGCATTGCGCGTTGTCCAGCGGCGGATCCTTCCCGGGTTTTACTCGTTGTAACACGACGTATTTGTAAAAATCTTTCGTGGAACCGGTGCCACTCGCTCTGTACCAGATGAGCGTCCTGCCTTGCGAAACAAAGT
>NZ_LFQR01000202.1 GCF_001182895.1 Frateuria defendens
AAGTTTACACGCCATCAGGTTGCTCGGAGTGCGATGCCAGATGCTGAGGTATTTAATAGGATGTATCTGATAAAAAACGTTTCCAAGCTCAGGGCAACCTATCAGATTAAATTGCTCGCGTTTAGAGCGGTTGAGAAGAAAATGCAATTGGTGCTTAGAGTTCCAGGGGCATGTGTGTTTGACCAGTCTCTGAATAATCTGATCAAAAAGTGCGGAAAGTACGTATTGAGGGAGAACTATTAGATGGGACTTTATCTCTGTATTTTTGATGGCGAGGAAGAAATTGATGGCGTCGAAGTGGGCTCTTACGCGGATTTCAATTTTTTCAGGGATGCAGTTGTTGCTGCTGTGGAGGGTGGGCAGCGAGGAAGTAGATGTCCTACGTTAGTGAATCATCATGATAGTGATGGCGAGTGGTTGCCTGATGCGGCATTACAGCTTATCGGTGAGCTTGACCTCATCGCGGCAGTCTTCAGTGAAGAGCCACCGTTAGAGCTTGACTCTCTCTGGAAGAAAAAAGTGGCCACGGCAGTCGGACTCGTTCCGAAGAATCTGCTCGATTGTTTCTTTGATATCGATGGTGAGCCTTTGTTGGGCCGATTGCGTGGCTTGGCTGAGCAAAGTGTAAAGAAGAAAGTGCCAATCCTTTTTCAGTAAAGATGAATTGTTCGTTGTTGTTGTTGTTGTCCCTGTCTCTTATACACATCTGACGCTGCCGACGA
>NZ_LFQR01000203.1 GCF_001182895.1 Frateuria defendens
GGCCGTGCGTGGTTGTACCAAGCCCGGAATTCGACCAGCTTGGTGCACAGCTCGTCCCTGCCAGTAATGGCGATCTTGTCCAGATGGTGCTTGAGCGTGCCGAAGAAGCGCTCGATGCGCCCGTTCTGCCACGGGCAATGCAGGTCGATGGTTTGCAGGCGGATGCCGAGCAAGGTGAGTGCAGCTTTCATCAGGCGGCTGTTGAAGCACGCCTCGTTGTCCACGCGCATCGCGCGCGGCACCCCAAAGCGTCGACATGCGATCACCAACTCTCGC
>NZ_LFQR01000204.1 GCF_001182895.1 Frateuria defendens
CAGGCCACGACGGAGATCGTCCGCTTGCGCCGCGACGGCAAGCATCGCGTGCCGCGTCCCATGTCCACGCATCGCGTGTGGGCGATGGACCTGACCGGCAAAGCCGATCTCAGCGGCCAGCAACACCTGATGCTCGGCCTGCTCGACCACGGTTCGCGCGCCTGCTTGCGCTTGAGCGCCCTGACGGACAAGCGCAGCGCCACCATCCTGCGAGAGTTGGTGATCGCAT
>NZ_LFQR01000205.1 GCF_001182895.1 Frateuria defendens
TGGTACAACCACGCACGGCCGCATCAGCACCTCTACGGGAAAACGCCTGCCGAGGCGTGGAGTGGCATCGCCAAATCCACGCGAAGTCCCCGGTTCGTAAGCGTGTGGGAAGGGCGACTGACGGGATGGTTCTTTCCGCCGTAGCAACATGGCGAAGGGTGCCAGCCAGCAGTGATAAGCAAAAGG
Source organism: Frateuria defendens (assembly GCF_001182895.1). Taxonomy (GTDB): domain Bacteria; phylum Pseudomonadota; class Gammaproteobacteria; order Xanthomonadales; family Rhodanobacteraceae; genus Frateuria_B; species Frateuria_B defendens. Next base: position 187 of record NZ_LFQR01000205.1, read on the forward strand.
ACGTAGCTGTCCACGGGCAGGCTGCGCGATGACGGCGCGAAACGG
>NZ_LFQR01000206.1 GCF_001182895.1 Frateuria defendens
TACCTGTCCGAGTTCTGCTATCGCTTCAATCGCCGCTTCGATCTGGCCGCCTTGGTGCCGCGACTCATCGTTGCCGCTGCGTGCACGCCGCCGCTCAGCTATCGACTCGCAACCTTGGATGCGTGATGTGGGGAATCAGGTGCAGGCATGGGCGGATTACTTGGATCGGCTGATGGCGGGCGGGCAGGTTGTGCCAATAAAGGTGCACTCAGCCGGCTAACCACCGAGTAGCAAGCCCTTACAAATGCTGGTAGTGATCGACCATATGTGGGGGAGCACGGTGGGACGTGACTTTTCGTCCATCATCGACCGGCTTGTGCTAGCTGCCAGCGATATTCCGGAATAAATAATCACAAATTGGATTGGTAACAAAGGCGAACAATGCAAAAAGGGGGTGGGTTATTTCCTGACCCTGCTTGCTACCCCTTTCTCAGCTCCTTCACCGATGAACGTCCAGGTCCGAAGTGATGATCACAAGGGCTGTATTGCTGTGCCAGTACAACCCCATGCTCAGTGGGCTTGTTTAATGTTTGCTCCGTATTGCGGCAGCAATGATAAGGGCGCCGACGATGACCGCGGTTGGCGTGGATAGGTGCCAATCAAGAGTGGTTAGCCACCACAAGACACCGCACGCAAGTAATGCGAGCGATGTTTGCCATGCCCAGATCGCCGCACCGATGCAGAGCAGCAAGAGGAAAAATCCCTCGTCCTTTGTGATCTGGCCTTGCTTGGCATACAAGTAGCAGCTCCCCACGATAGCTCCAGACACTAGAAGCCTGCCTAGCCAACCCTTCAGGAATGATCGTACATCTGTGCCAAGTTTTTCGCGGTCTAATTGCCTAGTCGCAGAGGCCTGCGCTAGGCCTTCTTTGCTAAATTCTTTGGTTTCCTTTCGCTTGAGTCCCTGGATGACAGCGAAAGCTCCTAACGTAGCCGGAGCGATGGCTATCCAACGATACTCGTCTGCGCCCCAAACAAGTACAGCAATCGAAATTGCGAGCGCCACCGCTATCCATGCGGCTATAGGGCCGTATCGCTCCCATGATGTTAATGGACGAACGATTCGTGCGGCTCGGAGCCTTGCTCGGAATTCATGGCTCATGGCTTTCTCCGAAGACTGAAGTTCCGAAGCGAAAAATGTCCAAGGACAAGCACTTCAAGCAACCAGCTCGCCAGTAAGATGCTGATTTTGCGCATGAGTTGCTCCCCTGTGGCTGACTGCCAGACTGTTGCAGTCTGGCAGTGTGGCCGATCCTATGTCAGAAAAAGCTGTCCCGGTAGTGCTTGATGGCCGATGCCGGCTGTAGGATGTCCTCTGTAGAGTTCACGAGGCTTAAGTGTTTGCGTTCGCTGCCGATTAGTCCCGGGGTGCCTTGGGGTTTGGGTAAGGTGGAACCGTGTTAACAAGGGGGGGTATATGAGGAAGCTTGCTTTTGCTGCTTTTCTAGCTCTTGTATGTGCAGCGCATGCGAACGAGTTGGGCCACCATTTCTACTCGGTGACCTTTAAGAAGGACGGCGCGATTGTGGGTTCTTGGCCTGTTGCTCTCGATTCGCCTGGCGCGACCATGAATGGCCCGGTAGAAGATATTGGTTATGCGGAATGTGTTCCTGGGGGAATGAAGACAGCCTTTGCGACAGTTGGGTGGGTTGTGATTGCTAACCGCACGAGCGGCGACAAGATCACGTTCGAGGTTCGAGCATCTGAACTCACCATCTCGAAAAATGATCTTCTGAAGCAGTGCTTCAACGGCGCACCACCAATGCGGGTTGCGCACTGGGAGCCGGTGACGCTGGAGCTTAAGAAGGGCGAGGCTTACACATGGCCGACCAGTGAAGGGTATTCAGCAGTCGTCGAACGAACTGACTAATAATTGGTAGTTAGAGAGCTGAGTTGTGGGAAGGGAGGCAATGCTCTCAACTTAA
>NZ_LFQR01000207.1 GCF_001182895.1 Frateuria defendens
TAGCAGAACTCGGACAGGTAGCGTTGCAGGTACTTCGGGCGCAGCGCATGGTAGGTGCCATGGAGCGCGTTCTTGACGTTGCCCAGCAGGGTGTTGACCCACCAGAAGATCGGGTGGCCGAGATCGGGCGCGCCGCCGCCGGTGGGAATGGCCGTGTGGGTGCAGTGGGCATCCGTGACACCGGGAAAGCAGTTCAGCCCATCCGATACCACGGCGGTGCCGGGC
>NZ_LFQR01000208.1 GCF_001182895.1 Frateuria defendens
GGGTGCAGTGGGCATCCGTGGCACCGGGAAAGGACCTTGTGTGCGGGGTGCTGACCTAGGCGACGTCCTTGTGCATCACCTCAACGGCCACGCGCACGAGGAACCCCGAACGAGTCTCCCCGTGACTGGCCGCGTAGGCGTCGATCTTGCGTAGCGTGCGCCGGGGCACGGTGATGTTGATCTTCTCGGCCTTGCCTTCGTACTTCGAGGTGTCGAAATCGACCATGGCCCAGATGCCATCGGCGTAATCGGGGTCCTTCTGGTGCACGCTGATCGGCTGTACGACCGGAAGGTCTGCCGACTCATCCTCAAGCAGCGACTCTAGGTGCAGGTCGATGGCCTCATGGACGTTCGCCAGGGCCTCGTCAATGGAGTCTCCCGCGCTGAAACAGCCCGGAAGGTCGGGGACGGTCACGCCGTAATGCGTGCCGTCATCGGTGTGGAGTACTACGGGAAAACGCATGGTTGACTCCTAGCGCAAGCCTGCCTGTTTCAAGATGCTGCGCAGCGTTCCGGTGGGGATTTCGGCCTTGGGGCGGGGGG
>NZ_LFQR01000021.1 GCF_001182895.1 Frateuria defendens
CGTCCCGCTCAACAAGGTGGCCTGGTGCGCGCAGGCGCGGCACTGGTAGTACGGCTGACCACCACGGCGGAACGTCGAACGTCGTCGATCGCCGCACGCCGGACAGCGGAACCCCTTCGGCCAGCGCGACCGGTACAGTGCCCGGCGGCACTTCGCTTCGGTCCCGTACTGCGCTTGGAAATCGGCCATCGACAGGCCCTTCTGAAACTGCACACGATTCATCGCCATGACTCACACTCCCATCGTGAACATGGCTTCAGCATCCTCCGCGGCCGTCGCAAATCACGCGACTTGCCACTGAGGTTCGACGCTAATCAGGTCACTTTTTGGAAAAGGCATTTTGAATCCAATGGCCGGGCGCTAGTTGGAGCCTGCATTCATCCTTTCGGCACGTTCTTCCGATTGATGTAGCGGTGGCACATGCATCGCCCGGCGGTCGTCATCGCTAACAGCGCCTGGCGCGACGGGATAAAGAACTACCCTGCCAGCGGAATTCTTCACGAATTGCGTGCCATACCACTGAGGCTGCTTCATGCTCTCCAGCAATCGGTCCCACGTCGCCGCGGCCAGCCATTTCGCGTCTGCATTCTCCGGATCCAGCTGGGCTGCGATGGATGCCAGCGCATTAGCTAGCCGGTAATCATTGACTGACTGACCATGCTGCATGACAAGTGCTGCATTGTAGTAATCCGTCGCGGTAACCACGCTGCCGTCCGAAAGTAGCTCGCGTACGCGGGCCTGCCGCTCCATGTCGTGCTTGACGAGCAACTTCCAGTCCTGGCGAAGCAGACCCGATGCTCGCTCCGCCTGGTCGGCATCCCTTGTGGCCTGCAGTTTCGCATTACTCTCCGAAGCAAAGGCACCCGACGCCGACGCTAACAGAAGACCTGCAAGAACTACCCTGCCCCAACCGGCCAATAACATAATGTCTCCCAGGAACTCAGTTAGATCAAACGACGGATACTGCAACTGCACGGCCTGTCGAAGACCGAATACTTTCAAGCCACTCGCCCGGTGAACAGCACCGTTCGATTCGGCCGTTACCCATGACGATGACCCGGTCAGCCGACGTTACCGTGTCGGGCCTGTGAGCCACAAAAATACGTGTTGCATGGATACCAGAGACTGCCTGATTCACTGCCCGCTCCGATATCACGTCCAGGTGGCTGGTTGCCTCATCCAACACCAGAATCCGCGGGGACCGGTAAAGCGCTCGGGCCAACAACACTCTCTGCTTCTGCCCTCCTGAAAGGGCGCTACCCATGTCACCGACAGGCGTCCGGTACTTCATGGGCATCCCTTCAATATCCTTGTCCAGGGCAGCGAGGCACGCAGACGACCTGACGCGCTCGATGTCCGGGGAGGGATCAAAGAACGCGATATTCTCCTCAATCGTACCGGCGAAAAGGTCGTCGTTCTGCATCACCGCGCCAATGACGCCTCGATACGCTTCCAGACCAATGTCGCGGACGTCCAATCCTCCCAGTCGCACAGAGCCGGCAGTTGGCTCGAGGATTCCGACAAGGATCCTGACCAACGTGCTTTTGCCGCAGCCCGACGGACCCACCACGGCAATACATTCTCCCGACGATACTTCAAACTTACATCCATCCAGGATCAAGGGAAGCCCATCCGCGTAACGGAACGATACGTCGACCTCCAGGCGCGGCGCCGCGTTCAATTCAGCATCCAGTTTCACGGTTCCGACAAGTGATTCCGGCTCCGTGAGCACGATGTCGGAGAGACGGTCGGCGTGCACGTCCAGCACCTTGACGTCCGAGAACTTGTCGATCAGGCCGATGGCCTTCTGCGCGAACTGATCCTTGTACGCAAGAAACGCAATAAGCATGCCCCGAGATTCCTCGATTGTAAGCGTCCGCTCACCGCACCTTGCACCCGCGGCTGCAAACGCCTTAGGCCAGCGGCAATAGCGTCGCGATGTCGCGGTCCTTGGTCGTCGGTAGCCGGGTGAGGACGTCGACCAGCCAGGCATGCGGTTCGAGGCCGTTGGCCTTGGCGGTGGCCAGCAGGCCCATGATGGCGGCGGCGCGTTTGCCGGCGGTTTCGGAGCCGGCGAAAAGCCAGTTCTTGCGCCCGACCGCAATGGGCCGGATGGCGTTCTCGGCCGGGTTGTTGTCGATCGGGTGGCGGCCGTCGGCGAGGATGCGCGCCAGCGCATCCCATCGCTTCTGCGTGTAGCCGATGGCGCCGGCCAGGCCGGTGTTGCCCAGCACCTTGGGCTGCAGGTCGGTAAGCCAGCGCTTGAGGGCGGCCAGCCGGGGCGCCAGATACCGTTGGCGTTCGCGATGCCGGGCGTCGGGATCCAGCGTGCGCAGTTCGGCCTCGATGGCGTAGATCGCCCCGATCCGCTCGAGCGCCTCCTTCGCGACCGGGCTACCGCTGATCGCGTGGGCGTCAAAGAACTTGCGCCGCGCATGCGCCCAGCAGGCCAGCTCGGTGACGCCCTGGGCGAACAGCGCCTTGTAGCCGGCGTAGTCGTCGACCATCAGCGCGCCCTTCCAGTCGCCCAGGAAAGCGGCCGCGTGCTTGCCGGCCCGGGTCGGGCCGTAGTCGAACAGGACGATGGGCTGCGGCCCGGTACTTCGGTACACGAACAGATAGGCGCGCCGGGTCTTGCCGGCGCCCGGATCGAGCTGGGCGACCGGGGTCTCGTCGGCATGCAGCACCGGTGCGGCCAGCAGCCGGGCCCGCAGCGCATCGACCAGCGGTTGCAGCGCCAGGCCGACCTTGCCGATCCACTCGGCCAACGTGGTGCGCGGCAGCGTGAGCCCATGGCGCGCGTAGATCGCCTCCTGGCGGTACAGCGGCAGATGGTCGACGTACTTCTGGATCACCACCTGGGCCAGCAGGCCCGGCGCGGCGAGGCCGCGGTCGATGATCGCCGGGGCGACCGGCTCGGCCACCACGGTCTGGCAGGTGCGGCAGGCGTATTGCGGATAGACCTCGCGGCGCACGAACAGCTCGATGGGCTTGGCATCGAGCTTCTCGCTGACATGCTCGCCGATCTTCACCAGCGCCGCGCCGCAAGTGGCGCAGTCGCAGCGGGCCGGCGCGTGGATGGTGGTCACCCGGGCCAGCTCCGGCGGCAGGGCGCGACGCGTGGGCGCGGGGCGGGGTGCCTTGGGCCTCGGGGCGACGCCCGTGGCCTGGGCGGCCTCCAGTTGGGCTTCGACCGCCGCGATGTCCTCGGCCATCGCCTCGTCGAACAGACCGCGCTGCACGGCGTCCATACGCTCGGATTTGGCCGCGAACTGCACCCGGCGCAGGCGTGCCAGCTCGTGCGTGAGCTTGCCGATCAGCGCGTCGCGCTCGCGCAGCGTGCGCTCGTGCGAGGCAATCGCCGCGTCACGTGCCGCCAGGCTCACGTCGCGCTCGGCGATCATCGCCTCACGCTCGCGCACCATGCGGCGCAGCGTGTCGATATCGTCGATGGCCTCGGGCGTGGGAGCATCCATGCCGATGAGTGTAGCCGTCTAAACGAGCCTGCCCAGTGAGCTTGTGTCACATGACAGACGCTGCCAATCCACACCCGCGCACAGCCACGAAAACTGCCCCCGGCTGAGCGACCACAGCGTCTCGCCCGACACCCAGACAAACCGGCCACGGTGCAGCCGCCGCATGCACAGCCAGACGCCCTGCGCATCGACCACCAGCACCTTCAGCCGGGTCGCATGACGGTTGCGGAACACGTAGGCACTGCCGTCGAGCGGGTCCCGACCCAGCACCTCGCGCACGTGCACCAGCAGCCGGTCCGCGCCACATCGAAAATCCACCGGTGCGCCCACCAGCCACCAGGCCGTAACCCCTGGGCCGATGCCCGAATCCTTGACCTTCTTGCCCATCGCCTCGCTCCTGTCATGGCAGGTGCGTAGTGCAATGGGTCGGTGCAGCCGTGGGAAGGTGTCGTGGGCGGACGCTTACCCTCGATTCGAAGTAGGCCACCGGTAGCCGCAGGAGGTGCGAAAGGACCGAGCCCGTCCATTGCAGACCGACGCTGGAGGAGAGGTAGGCAAGGACCCAGCTGCGAAGATAGGTCAGGACGATCTGTATGCCCGACGACGCAAGAAAACCAATGCTCAACAAGAGCAACAGAGATTTGTCGCCGGAGACGACGACCCTGTCCAGGGTCCACTGCAGGAACAAGGGCGATGCTAACGCCAGTAGCTGGATGAGCAGCGAGAGGCCGATCAGGCTTCCCACGGTGCCTCCCAGTCCACGCACCTGGCCAACCAACTGCCTGATCCGTAACCGCGGGCCCGGTGCACGCTCGGTAAAATTGATTGTTGGCTCGAACTCCACCGCTATGCCGGTGAAGTGCTCCGAGATCTCTGCAGCATCCCTCCAGCGGGATCCACCGGATGGATCGTGAATCAGCGCCTTCTTTCCTCGACGATCGATTTTCTCCAGAACCACAAAATGACTGAGGCTCCAGTGCAGAACGCATGGCAGCTCCTGATTCCCCACGAGTC
>NZ_LFQR01000209.1 GCF_001182895.1 Frateuria defendens
CTGACCGCGCGCGGTCAGCTCACCAATGTCCCCGACTAGCGCTGCTACTCATCAATCGCCGACGGCACCATCGTCGGCAGCCCCGGCTGCCAATACGGCCAACTTCGTACCCGCGTACCGTGATGGCCAGCACCGAGCTGGCGGCTATCGAGCGCGCAGGCAGCAGGCCGCTGATTCCGGTGCGCCGACCGCCCCAGCCAATAATCGGATGCGGCCGGCGGCGTTAACCATCAACGCATCTGCAGGACGATGACCTCGCTGCTCGCAGGATTCGTCCGTTCGCGAAGGTTCTTCACGTCCTCCGGCTTCACCGTACCCCCCCTGTTGCCCCAGGACGTCCGCACGAAAGTCAGCACGTCCGCGATCTCCTGATCGGAAAGCTGATTCCGGTAGGAGGGCATGCGATAGGCGTCCGGGATGCCACTGGCGACCACCCGTCCCGACCCGTTCAAGGTCGCGTTGATGCTGGAAGCATTCTCCTTCGCCATGGACGACGCGCTCCCGGCCAGAGGCGGTATCCATTGTCCCTGCCCGCGCCCGTCCGGCCCATGGCAGGCGCTGCACCGGGCCATGAAGGTCTGCGTACCGGGAAGCTTCGATCGCTCGCCCATGGCCAGGGCGCCGCCCGACGTCTCCTCGTATTTCCACGGCGCGCCATCCCTGCCGGGATCGCCAGGCAGCGATTTGAGATAGCGCGCGACCGCCTTCAGGTCGTCGTCCGCCATGAACTGCGTCGAGTTGTTGTAGGCGTCGGTCATCGAACCGAAGACGACGGCGTGCCGGTTGCGTCCGCTCTTGAGGAACTGATAGATGTCCGCCTCGCTCCACCGGCCGAGCCCCGTATTCCCGTCGCCGCGAAGGCTGGGCGCATACCAGCCGTCGAGCAAGGCGCCGGATAGATAGAGCGGGCTGGTTTCGTCGAGCGCCTTCTCGTTCATCGCCCATCC
>NZ_LFQR01000210.1 GCF_001182895.1 Frateuria defendens
CAGGCGGCGGTGGACGAGAGTGGGCTGATCGTGGCCACCGAGGTGATCGATGCGGGTACCGACAGCCATTACCTGGTGCCGATGGTGGAGGCCACGCAGAAGAACACCGGAGCCCTGCCGCAGATGACCTTGGCCGACAGCGGCTATGCCAGCGAGGCCAACTTCGCGGCGCTGGAAGCGTTGCAGGCCCCGGCCTGCGTGGCCCTTGGGCGCGAGGGCGGCAAGGTCCGCAAGATCGACCCGGCCAAGCATCCGGCGACCCAGCGCATGGCCGAGCGGCTGTCCACGGACCAAGGGCAGGCGCACTATCGGCGGCGCAAGGTGATCCCCGAGCCGGTGTTCGGGTGGATCAAGCAGGCCAT
>NZ_LFQR01000211.1 GCF_001182895.1 Frateuria defendens
CAGGCGGCGGTGGACGAGAGCGGGCTGATCGTGGCCACCGAGGTGATCGATGCGGGTACCGACAGCCATTACCTGGTGCCGATGGTGGAGGCCACGCAGAAGAACACCGGTGCCCTGCCGCAGATGACCTTGGCCGACAGCGGTTACGCCAGCGAGGCTAACTTTGCGGCGCTGGAAGCATTACTGGCTCCGGCCTGCGTGGCCCTTGGGCGCGAGGGCGGCAAGGTCCGCAAGATCGACCCGGCCAAGCATCCGGCGACCCAGCGCATGGCCGGGCGGCTGTCCACGGACCAAGGGCAGGCGCACTATCGGCGGCGCAAGGTGATCCCCGAGCCGGTGTTTGGGTGGATCAAGCAGGCCAT
>NZ_LFQR01000212.1 GCF_001182895.1 Frateuria defendens
CAAGAGAAAGTAACTCGGCCGCCGGCAGGCGGACGAAAGCCCGCCGCAGGCGAGCCAGTGAGCGATAACGCTCGATTGAGCGGTGACGATTCCGGCCTACACCGGAACGACGAGCAAGGGCGAGATAGCCCCACTACCAGTGCCCACTGGGCTACCGCAAGACGCGCTCCATGGTCCCCGGCACTTCGGTGGCAAGATCGTGAACAGGCTCTGAGGCCATAACGACGCGAGCCCGCCTTTCGGAGCAGAACGCAACCAGGGTATGTGATACCCCCGCGCTCCGCGCCGGACCCTCATCCGCCTGCCGGCACCTTCTCCCGGGGGAGAAGAGTATCGACCTGGGAGCGCGAGGCCACGGCGGGGCGCCGGCAGAAGCCGGCCGGGTCTTCAGCAGCGCGCCTCACCGGGATAACCCCCTAAAGATTTCCGCCCCCGCGCCGATGCATGGAGCGTAGCCCCTCCTGCCCTCCCGGATTCCGACGGAAACACCCATGAAGACCCTGCTCGCCGCCTCCGTGCTCCTGCTCGCCCCGCTGGCCGCCCACGCCGGCTGCGCCTCCACCGATTTTGCCATCCAGGACTTCAAGGTCGGCGCCGCGGGCGGCCGCCTCAGCCTGAAGGGCCAGTTGGCGAACCATTGCGCCGCCGCCGCCGCCGCGCAGATCCAGATCGACGCGAAGGATTCCACCGGCCACGTGCTGCAGTCCAAGAAGGGCTGGCCGGCCGGCACCACCAACATCGCGCCGGGCCAGGCGGTGGAGTTCGACCTCGGCCGCCTGTTCCGCTACCAGAGCGACATGCAGTCCTACACGGTCAGCGTGGTCGACGTGCGCGCCTGGTAAGAGCCTGCCGCGCGCCGGGCCCGAGCGCCCGGCGCGCCGTCATTCCGCGGCAGGCGGCGCGCTGCTGTCGGCGGGCGCCGGCGGCGACAGTTGGCCGGTGCCGTCGTCCTCGTCGCCGTACAGCGCCACGTGCGGCACGCCGTCCGCGCCGATCCAGCCGCGATACATGCCGTCGGTGTTGAACGGCATGGCGACGTGGCCCTTGTCGTCCAGCGCGATCGCGCCGCCGTTGCCGCCCATCGCCGGAATCTCCTGGTTGATCACCTCGGCCGCCGCGCGCTGCAGCGGCACGCGCATCTGCGTCACCCGCATGCAGACCTCGTGCGCCGCCACCGTACGCAGGTAGAACTCGCCCCAGCCGGTGCCCGACACCGCGCAGCCGGAATTGGCGTAGGTGCCGGCGCCGATCACCGGCGAATCGCCCACCCGTCCCCAGCGCTTGTCGGTCATGCCGCCAGTGGAGGTGCCGGCGGCCAGGCGCCCCTGCGCGTCCAGCGCCACCGCACCCACCGTGCCGAAGTGCTTGGCGGCCTTGTCCTCCGCGCTCTCGGCGGCGGCGCCCTTGTCCTGCTTGAGCGCCCGCTGCAACTGCTGCCAGCGCTGCTCGGTGCGGAAATAGGACGGATCGACCAGGGTCACGCCCTGCTCCTTGGCGAACGCCTCGGCGCCCTCGCCGATCAGCATCACGTGCGGGGATTTCTCCATCACCGCACGCGCCAGCAGGATTGGGTTCTTCACCCGTTGCACGCCCGCCACCGAGCCGGCGCGCAGCGTATAGCCGTCCATGATCGCGGCATCGAGCTCGTTCTTGCCCTCGTGGGTGAACACCGCGCCCTTGCCGGCGTTGAAGTTGGGATCGTCCTCCAGCACCACGATCGCCGCGCTCACCGCCTCGACCGCCGCCTTGCCCGCCTTGAGCTGGGCATAGCCGCTCTGCAGTGCCAGCTTCAGCGCGGCGCGCACTGCCTTCTCGCGCTCGGCGCTCATGTCGCGCCGGATCACCCCGGCACCACCGTGGATCACCAGTACCGGGGCGGTGGCGTGGCTCATGGCGGCGGCTCCCAAAGCGGCAAGGGCGATGAACAGGCGCAGCTTCACGAGGGGTCCTCCGGCGGGTACCGCCGGAGTATAGCCTTCGCCATCGGCCTACTTGGCCTGGAACCGCACTTCGTTGCCGGAAAACTCGGCGTGCATGCCCACGACATCCGCGATCAGCCGCATGGCGTCCTGCGGGGGCACCTGCTCGAAGTTGCCGGCAATGGCGTGGCGGTCGTCCAGGACCTCGGGATTGCGCAGCACCAAGCCAGACTGCACGGCCACCGACTGCGCCATCTGGCGCGCCGTCATGCCGTGAAAGAACAGCGTCGACAGGGCCGCCGCCGGCGCAAGGCCGTCGCACCCCGCCGAGGGCGTCAGGTCGACCTGCATGTAATGGGCCGTACCCGAAATCTTGTCCCCGCCCTGACCTGGGGCGACATGCGCGCCGACCAGGATCGTGGCCCGCTGCAAAGGCTTGGTACGCACCGTCGGCTGAGTCGAGAACGCCTCCGTGCCGCCATCCGCCTTGTCGAGGCGCCCCTTGAGCTGACTGCGGATCTCGATCTGATCCGGCCCCGCCGCCGTCACCGCGAATCGCCCGTGCCACTCGGGCACGCCGCTTTCGGTGCCGTCGAAGGCGGCATATTTGCCCGTGCGCAGGCATTGGGTGAAGTGCGTCGCGGCAGGCTTGCCGTCGAAGGCAACGTCCACCTTCAGTGTGTAGCGGTCGGCGACGGCCGTTTTCGCACCGCCCTGCGCGGGCGCCGGCACAGCCGCGTAAACCGCCGTGCCGAGGGTGCCGATGAGCATCGCCATGGCGATACCGCCCATGCGACGACCGGGAAAACCAGGTTGCTGCTTCAACATGGCAATACGCTCCGTAAGTGGATGACGGGGTGACCAGGGGCAACCCACCGGCAGCGCCAGGGCGACCGACTGGGTCTTCAACATCGCGTTGGCATAGCGACGCCGCTGCCCGCCGTGCTCGCACAGCACGGCCGCATCGCAAGCCAGTTCCTGGTCGTGGCGCAACGCCACGACCGCCAGCCATGCCAACGGGTGGAACCAGAACATGACACTCACCGCCTGCGCGGCCAGGCACCACCAGCCGTCGCGGCGACGCGCATGCATCGTCTCGTGGGCGAGAATCAGCGCCCGCTCGGCGGCGTCGTAGCGAAGCTCGAAATCGGCCGGCAGCACGATGCGCGGCCGCCAGGCGCCGACCAGCGCCGGCCCGACGTCCGCCCTGGCGGCGCGCAGTACCGTCCACGCCGATGGCAGGCCCGTCATCGGCACGGCTCCTCGCAGACGAAGGCGATAGCGCTGCTGCGCTAGGACAGCCAGGCCCACGCTCGCCGCCGCACCTGTGAGCCAAACCAGCAGGACACATGCTCGCCAGTCGAATGGAAGCCGGGGCGAGGCGGGGACCGACCATGCTTCGGTCATCGCGGTGACCGTGAGCAATACCGGCGGCAATGCCGGCCCATGCTGTGCCGCAGGGTGCGGCAACTGGCTGACCAGCATCGCCAGGGGCGGCAGCAGCCACAGCAGAAACGCGCGTTCGGCCCCGAACAGCCGGCGGCACAGACGCCGAAGCAGCATCACGCACAGCGTCGCGGTAGTGAAGGCGAGGCAAATCGTCCCGCCACGGGCGAACCAGTCGATGTTCGCCAGCTCAGCGCTGCTCATCGTCCAATTCCTCCAGCAGCTTGCGCAGCTCGGCGATGTCACGCTTGGACAATTTGCGCTGCTCGGAGAAGTGCGCCACCAGCGGGGCCACGCGGCCGCCGAACAGGCGGTCGAGCAGGCCCTTGCTCTGCTGCGAGACGTATTGCTCGCGGGTGAGTCGGGCGCTGTAGAGATAGCGGCGACCGTCACGCGCGGCCTGCACCGCCTTCTTCTTCAACAGACGGTTGAGCAGCGACTTCACCGTGCCCTCCTGCCATCCTTGCGTCGGCCCTACCTCGGCCAGGATCTCCTCGGCGCTGCGCGGCTCGTGCAGCCAGAGCACCTCCATCACTACCGCCTCGGCTTCGCTGATCATCGTTTACGCCTGTAATTTTTCAGTTGAGTTTACGCACGTAATCGTTCATGTCAACGCTTTCGCTGCCGATGAAATAGCCCCTGACCGTGCCGTGCGGCCGCCTGCGTCATCGTGAGGCTACACGCTCCACCCGCTTACGACCTTGGTACAGCATGGCCCGGCGGCATTCCGTCGTATCCTTGGCGGCCGGATTCCCCCGGAAGGCTTTGCCCCATGAACAAGGTGTTTGCCAGTGCGGCCGCCGCGCTCGACGGCTTGCTGTTCGACGACATGACCATCGCCGCCGGGGGCTTCGGCCTGTGCGGCATTCCCGAGAACCTGATCGGCGCGCTGCTCGCGGCCGGCACCCGCGGGCTCACCATCGTGGGCAACAACGCCGGCGTGGACGACTTCGGCATGGGGCCGCTGCTCAAGACGCGCCAGGTGAAGCGCGTGTACGCCTCCTACGTGGGCGAGAACAAGGAATTCGAGCGCCAGGTGCTGGCCGGCGAACTGGAGCTGCACCTGGTGCCGCAGGGCACGCTGGCGGAGAAGCTGCGCGCCGGCGGCGCCGGCATCCCCGGCTTCTACACCCGCACCGCGTTCGGCACCAAGCTGGCCGACGGCAAGGACATCCGGGTCTTCGACGGCAAGGAATACGTGCTGGAGGAAGCCATCCACGCCGACCTCTCGATCGTGAAGGCGTGGAAGGGCGACGCGCTGGGCAACCTGGTGTTCCGCAAGACCGCGCGCAACTTCAACCCGATGATCGCCACCTGCGGCAAGCTCTGCGTGGCCGAGGTGGAGGAATTGGTGGAAGTGGGCGAGCTCGACCCGGACTCGATCCACGTGCCCGGCATCTACGTGGACCGCATCATCCAGGGCCTGGGCTACGAGAAGCGCGTCGAGTTCCGCACCGTGGCCGGCGCCAACACCGGCAAGGAGAGCCCGGTGCGCATCGCCATGGCGCGCCGCGCCGCGAAGGAGCTGCGCGACGGGTTCTACGTGAACCTCGGCATCGGCATCCCCACCCTGGTGGCGAACTACATCCCGGCGGGCATCGACGTCACCCTCCAATCGGAGAATGGCCTGCTCGGCATCGGCCCGTTCCCGGACGAGGCGCACGTCGATCCGGATCTGATCAACGCCGGCAAGCAGACCATCACCGCCCTGCCCGGCTCGAGCTTCTTCTCCAGCGCGGAGTCGTTCGCGATGATCCGCGGCGGCCACGTCGATCTCTCCATCCTCGGCGGGCTGGAAGTCTCCTGCACCGGCGACCTCGCCAACTGGATGGTGCCGGGCAAGATGGTGAAGGGCCCCGGCGGCGCGATGGACCTGGTCAGCGGCGTCAAGCGCGTGGTGGTGCTGATGGAGCACACCGCGAAGGACGGCACGCCCAAGATCAAGCCGCAATGCGAACTGCCGATCACCGGCAAGGAAGTGGTGGACCTGATCATCACCGACCTCGCCGTGTTCGAGGTGGCGAAGGGCCAGGGCCTCACCCTGATCGAGCTCAACGAAGGCGTGAGCCTGGACGAGGTGAAGGTCAAGACCGGCTGCGCGTTCGAAGTGGCGGCCGGGTTGGGCTGAGGGCTGCGCGCTCGCTTTTCTCCTCAGAGCCTGCTCAAAGTCTCTCCTGCCTGCACCCTCCCCTGCGTGCAGGGGAGGGTTGGGGAGGGGTAAACCCTTGCCTCGAGGCCAGACTTCACCCCCTCCCAGCCTCCCCCTGCAAGCACTGTCTCTTTATCAC
>NZ_LFQR01000213.1 GCF_001182895.1 Frateuria defendens
ACGCCTCGTCGAGCGAGCGGCCGGGGGCGGCCGCCCGTGCCGGGGCGTCGGCGATCTGTTGAGGCGAGGTCGGGCCCGTCTGCACCGTTTGCCGCTCGAACTGCTGGCTCAGCGCCTCGTCGCGCGGCTCGGCGTTGTAGGGATCGGCCACGCCGGGGCGCTCCCGGTGGACGAGGCCGAACAGGTGCGACGCCCTCGGCGCCAGCCGCTCGTTGTAGCCCTCCGGCTGCTGCCGGTCGACCTTGCGGTCGAGCCGGTAGAGCAGCATGCCTTCCTCCGAGCGGTGCACCACGTTGAGGCGCGGGTCGTCGGGCTCGGGGCTGCGCGCCAGGAACGGCTTGTCGCTCAGCGCGTTGAGGTAGTCGATCATCAGGTTGTCGCTGCGGATGGCGAGCCCGTCGCGGTGGTAGCTGCCGCCCACGTCCGAGTGCGCGCCGGCCACGGCCACGCCGAGGAAGCGCCCGTCGGGCGAGAGGCCGGGGTCGATGATGTGGTCGGACTTGAACTTGGCGCGCCGCTCGTCCTCGGCCATGACCTGGAAGCCGGAGATCACCGAAGGCGGCGGCCGGCGGTCGTGCGCGTAGGGGTGGCCGGTGCCGACCGGGTCGAACAGCGCCTCGGCCTGGGCGACTTGGCCGGGGGCGACGAGGGGTGGTTTGGTGTAGGTCACCGAGGTGATGTGGCTGTTCGAGTCGTGCGTGTAATAGGCTCCGGAAGGGTCTTGGATGCCGCGCTCATGCACGAGCCGCGCAAATCCCGCAGCTTGTTCTGCCCCTCGGCTGAAGCCGATGTCAGCGACGCGGATTTCGGCTTGTGGATCTTCCGCCCGCCACCGTTTTGCCTGGTTGATGAAGCGCTTGTACATCTCCTCGATGCGCTGATCATAAGTACCACCGGTCATACCGTCCCAAGTGCGGGCAATGGCGTTGTCCTGCGTACCAGGGCCTTCGACGTAATCGCCCTTGATTTGCGGATTCCCGCTGTCGGCGATCTGCGCATAGATCTTGGCGATGTTGGTCGCGTGCTCCGGGTCCTTGCGCACGTCGTTGCCAGTGCCGTCGAAGGCCGCGACATAAAGCCGTCCGTGCGGGTTGCTGGTATGGACCAGCACCGGTGTCTGAAAGCGCGAAAGCGCTTGGCTGGCGTCCCGGTAGGTCTGAAGTCTCGCCGCATCCGCGGGGTAATACAAAACGCCATCTTCCAATACGCCGTCCTTGCCGAGCTTGTGTTGTTCGCCCATGTCCATGGCTCCAATTAGTTAGTAGGTATGGCTCCAGGCCTGGAAGAGGTCGTTTCGGAAGTCGCTGTTCTTGTTTCCTGGAATCTGCTCGGTCTTGGTCGGGATGAACATGGCCATATAGACGTTGATGGTGCGATCGTTGACTTCCAGGAAAATGTCTGGCATGCCTGCCACTGGCCCCGAATAGAAATCAGCCATGTCGGACTTGGGCACGTTGTGCCAGATCAGTTCGTCCTTGAAGATTGTGCCGATGTCCACCTTGGCCTCATGTGCCACGCCGTCCAAGGATTTCCACCGTACCTCGGCGGGTGGCGGGAAGTTGCGGATATCGATATAGGAAGACCCCAGCCAGCCGCGTCTGTAGTCCGGCGAAGGGGGCGGCGGTGAGGCGAAGGAGCTCGGGTCCTTGTCACCGGTGGCCGGAGAGAAGTTGTGGTTGTTGTAGATCACCTGGCAACCCACGGTGTTGTAGCAGTGGGCGGCGAAGTTGTGTGCCTTGAAGCGTAGCGGTACGGCTTTTGTCGGCGCGGGAGCTTCGATACGGGGAGTGGCATCGGTAGCCATGACGGAGAAGTCTCCTATCGACAATTGAAGAACGGCGGCAATGGAAAATAAGGAACGGGCATGCGACCACCAGGACATCGTGCTCTCCTGCATCGGTTTGTCGTGGCGCGGCCGTTCGCTCGTCATTGCGGATGGCATGGAGCGTACTTGCTCAGGGTCGTTGTTCTCATCATTGCCGGTGCCATCGAAACACGCCACGAACAAGCGCTCGTGCGGGTTGTTCTCAAGGATCAATACGGGCGCTCGGGATTGCGAAAGCTCCAGGCCCGCCTGCTCATAACTCTGTAGCCGCAGCGTATCCGCGGGGTAGTACGAAACCCCATCGTTGCGGATGCCATCCGGGTCAAGCCGATCTTCCTTGTCAGCCATGCCTGCTCTCCAACGTCAGTAGGTGCGTGCCCAAACCAGGAGCATGTCGTCGCGGGCAAAACTGTATTTATTACCCGGAATTTGTTCGGTTCGTGTCGAAATGGAGGTTTTCGTGTAGACGCTCACCGTATTGTCGTTGACCTCGAGCAGGATGCC
>NZ_LFQR01000214.1 GCF_001182895.1 Frateuria defendens
CGATAGATCAGAGCATCCTTTGGTCATCTTGCTCACTCCGGATGGCGATAGTGAATCGCTTATCCGGGTGTCCGTGAAACGGGGGCAAGATCACTACGCCGTCGACTTGGCCAAGTGCCAGGCAGCACAGCATCAACTCGACGCCGCGATCCAGGTGGCGGCCAAGCCACCCTGCACGAACCCGGTGACTCCGCAGCCCGGGATCGAGTGCATGCAGCGGAGCGCGGATCTAGCCCAGCAAGCCAAGCAGCCCTGCCTCCAGGCGCTGGCAGACGTCGATCCCGCGCAAGCCATCACCATAGCGGCGCAGGGTAATTAGGACTTAGCGGCGCTGTCGGCGCCTCGCGGCCTTGTCCCAGCAGGCCCTTTGACGGTAACTCCCGACATCAACCAGCCCCATTGCAAAAAATTGAAATGGTCTTGCGGGTTGCCATATCAAAAGTAAAATTAATGACAGAACAGCCACCGTCGAATATTTTTGGACTCTTCTCCGGCGTCACGATATAGGCCCCAGGCTTTGCGTCGCCTTTAATGAACACGCCCATTAATTGACGTTGGCCATGATCAAATTGGCCCGAGTAGTAGCGGCTGTAGTCGGCAAGTGTCGTTCCTGGCGGCATCGCAATTTTGGCTTCAATTTCTTCGACTTGTTTGACTGTCGGCATCCACGTTTTCTCCTTCGATGTTTGGTGCGCGAACGCACTAAAACAGATGGCCAGAGTCAGCGCTATCGCACATTGAAGCATGAAGTTTTTCATCGCAGATCTCAATGAATGGGGTCTTTCGGCGGCGGCGGTGGCGGAGGAGTCGGCGGTTTTGGATCGTAATACGAGGGCCGGATTGGAATGTTGTGCTCCCGGCGAATCATGTTTTCGTTCGCCATTGAATGGATCTCGCTTGGGGGTGTTGTTCCCGGTGCTCCGTTACCCTTGTCGTAGCCTTGAACGCCTTGGTCAATCGCACGAGCATGCCCAAATTCATGACCGAGTCCAACGAACTCTGGTCGTGTCTTGTTGCCCGTTGAATCCGTTCCGCCAGTTTTCTGAGTCGTATCGATCTTGACTGTAGATCCGGTGCCCTTTCTGTTTGCAGAAATAGCCAACGGATCACCCTGCGTGCTGTTGCCTGTACCCGGAGCAGCCGGCACGATATAGATGATATTAGGAGTGTTTTGCAGCTTTTCGATCAGGACATGACCGCCCGGCCCTTGGTCGATTATCGCGATGTCGTTGTTCATCCTGGCCGTAAAGGCAGGATCACCCGCAATCTGGATGATTTTCCCAGTGGGGTCTATGTTCACTATCGGGTTGTTGTTGGTGTACGTGTAGCGATTGAAGTTGAACGTATTGCCTGCATCAGGTCCCACTGGATCGATGCTCAGAAATCGCCCCACCACGGGATCGTAATAGCGGGCCTGCATATAAACGAGTCCCGTGTCTGGGTCGTTTACATGCCCCGTATACCCAGGGCCGGCGGGCGGGCTGCCCAAGGCCTGGCTCCCATGGGGCTTGTAATCAAAGGTCGCGGTGATATTCCCATTGGCGTCAGCCTCCGCGAGGGGCGTGCCTTGAGGATCGGTGTACACATACGTGACCTTGCCCGGCTGCGCGTGGGCGATGCCCAGCGTCAGCATAAAAAGTGGCAGAGCAAGCCAGCCAAGTCCCTTTCTCATAACAACTCCCCTGTCATTGACGCCTCATGCTCCCCCGTCAGAGGGCTATTCCGCAAGTAGGGCCGGCGGCCGAATCCCCGCAGGCCCGCACACGGGCGCCGTTACCGGCGAGCGTCGCGTAGCGGCGGGAGGCGATGTATCGGCGCAGGAGCGCACCGCAAGCCGTAGGCGCTGCCGGGGCGCCCTGTCTGCGGTCGTAAGGTACGGTCGTGTGGTTCACGGACGTACGTGGAGGCGCTGTAGCTATCGGGACACTGTGGGGACAAAGGTGCCGATATGCCGCGGATATGTTCTAGACAGTGTCGTCATGAGATATGAAGCCACAAGGCCAGGCAGCGAATTTGGACGGCGGCCAAGAACGAGGGGAGGCGCTTGGCATACCGAGTCGCAATGCCGCGCCATTGCTTGATATGCAGGAATGCGTTCTCAACCAAGTGGCGCTGGCGATACAAATGTCGGTCGTACTCGTGTAGTTCCTTGCGATTCTTGCGTGGCGGAATCTGCGCTTGCATGCCTTGATCGTGAGCCTGCCTGACAATGGCATTGCTGTCGTATCCCTTGTCGGCAATCAGATGCTCACCCTTCAGGCCATCGATCAGCTTTGCAGCT
>NZ_LFQR01000215.1 GCF_001182895.1 Frateuria defendens
CTCATGACGACACTATCTAGACATATTCGGGACGATACGGGGACACTAGGACACGAAAAAGGCCCGCTTTTGAGAGCGAGCCTTTTTCGTAAGTCATTGAATTTGGTGCCGGAAATAGGAATCGAACCTACGACCTACGCATTACGAAGGCCAAATTCAATGACCTTGGAGGCCTTGCTACGCCTCGTTTCCCGGAAAATTCCGGGCCGACGGGGACAAAACGGGGACAATTCCGTTTCTGCGCAAGGCCACTGCATTCCCCTGCGGGCGTCATGCTCGCCAACGAGGCAGACAGGTCATGGCAACGGTTACGCAACGAGAGTCGGGACGGTTTCAAGTGAAGGTGAGGCGGCGGCGCGATGGTGCTGCCGTGTCGCGCACGTTCGTGCGTGAGGCTGACGCGAAGGCTTGGGGAAGAAAGACCGAAAGCGAGGTTGAGCGGAGTGTTTGGCGTGACACGTCGGAAGCGGAGCGCACGACACTCGCGGAATGCCTTGACCGCTATCTGGCGGAATATGTTCCTCGCAAAGCAGATCCCGCGCGCGAACGCTCACACGTCAACGCTGTGCGGAGCCGGTCGATTGCCAAGCTGACGATGGCGCGTATTCGCGGCGCCGACGTGGCGAGCATGCGCGACGCTTGGGCGTCCGTCGGTCATGCGCCAGCCACCATTGATCTTGCCCCCGTTTCACGGACACCCGGATAAGCGATTCACTATCGCCATCTGGAGTGAGCAAGATGACCAAGAAACAGGCAGAGGACAAGGCGAAGCGGCAGCGCTTCAGCGAGGAGTTCAAGCGGCAAGCGTTGCTGCGCGGGGGCTTCGCGGGGCGTAAGGGCCGTGAAGGCGCGCC
>NZ_LFQR01000216.1 GCF_001182895.1 Frateuria defendens
GAGCAGTTTGCATAACCCCACCGATCGCGTAGCGTAGCGCTCACGTTCTCGCTGGAGCTTCACCGATGTCGCAGCGCTCGCTGGGCTTGTTCGATCAGGACACGCGCTACCGCAAGCTGGAAGCGCTGGGCGATCCGCTGGTGGTGCTGGGTCGGATTGTGCCGTGGTCGATGTTTCGCGAGCCACTGGAAGCGGTGCGCGGTCCGCGCGATACCAAGAAGGGCGGCCGGCCGTTTCACGATGCGGTGTTGATGTTCAAGATTCTGGTGCTGCGCGAGCTGTACGCGCTGTCGGACGAGCAGGTGGAGTTCCAGATCGCGGATCGGCTGTCGTTCCAGCGGTTCCTCGGCCTCGGCATCGAGCACACGGTGCCGGACTACACGGCGGTGTGGCGGTTCCGCGAGACACTCAAGGGCGCGGTGATCGAGGACCTGTTCGCGCGGCTGGGCGCGTACATCGACCTGGCCGGTTTCGAGGCGAGGAAGGGCCAGATGCTGGACGCGAGCCTGGTGGCGAAGCCGAAGACTAGGAAGCCGCCGACGCC
>NZ_LFQR01000217.1 GCF_001182895.1 Frateuria defendens
ATATGAAGCCACAAGGCCAGGCAGCGAATTTGGACGGCGGCCAAGAACGAGGGGAGGCGCTTGGCATACCGAGTCGCAATACCGCGCCATTGCTTGATATGCAGGAATGCGTTCTCAACCAAGTGGCGCTGGCGATACAAATGCCGGTCGTACTCGCGTAGTTCCTTGCGATTCTTGCGCGGCGGAATCTGCGCTTGCATGCCTTGATCGTGAGCC
>NZ_LFQR01000218.1 GCF_001182895.1 Frateuria defendens
CTACCGCCCACGCTCCTAGGTCGAAGTTCTGCTTGTACTCAGGCACGTCAGCCAAGGTGCCACCGTCTTCGCCGACCTTGATGGTGCGCAGGAACGCCTGCATGCGGCCGATGTCCGTCTTGCCGTCGCTCATGGCTGCGGGAGCGGAAGTGGCGATGATGTCCTGCACGTCTTCGTCCGACAGACCTTTATGGAGCGCCAAGGTGCGGAATGTCTCGTACCCCTCCGGGGTGAACAGGGTGCCCTTTCGGAACCCATCGACCGCCACGGCCTTCATGCTTTCCACGTCTCGATGCAGCGACTCGGCGATGGATTGACGGAGATAGCCTTGCTTCCATCCTTCCTGCTGGTGCGCCACGGCGGCCATGAAGACCCGAGAGGTTTCCGGGGGCATGTTGGCGTTCTGTGCGTAGCTCGTTGCCTCGTTGCGAATGAAGCCGTCCACGTCCTCGCCGGGCTCCAACTTGGCTAGCTTGGGCATGAGCTGGGTTTCAAAGTCCCCGGCAACGCGGACACCATCCACCTGCTGATAGGAGCGGCGCGCGGTGTCGCTCATGGATACGAGGTCGGGCACCTTGCCGGTTACGGCTCGCTCCTCGGCAGCGGCCTTACCATCGCTGGCATCCTGTTCGTCTTGCTTCTGTTGGGCCTGCTCCTGTTCCTTCTGCTCCTGAAGCCTGCGCAGGCGCCCTTGCCGGGCAATCTCCAGGGTTTCCGATCCGATGCCATTGAGGGCCGCCGCGACGCCGCGAAGGGTCGATCCCGCCGATAACGGGTTCCCGAGCTGGGAAGGTTGGAGAGGGATGTTCGAGGATTGCGACGAGTTGATGACGGGGGCACCGTCGATTCGTAGTGGCGTGGTGCGGGGCATAGGATTCCTTCTTGGTCTTTGAATGCGTGATCGTCCCCAGTGTCGCGGGAGGCGAGCGCCGGGCTTCATGTCGTCGAGTGCGCGTCCCCTGAGTGCTGCGGCAGAGTGGCCGCTGGGGACGGATGGGGCCATGGGCCGCTAGGTGGCCGCGTGGCCCTGTAGTGGCCGTGCGGGGCCTTGTGGGGCCTTGTGGGGCTGCTGGGTGCGCTGGGTGCTGCTGGTGTCCCGATGGGGACGAGAGGGTACTGAGGCGGCCTTATGAGGCCATGGAGTCCGAGGCGGACTGTTTCCCTTTGGAGGCCAATGGGTGGCCTCATGAGGCCACTCCGGCATCCAGACTGTCCCAAATCAGGCTACCCATTGGGACAGTGGGTGGCCTCATGAGGCCACTTCACGTCGCTGATTGATTCCATGAGGGAAACAATGAGGGTGCTGAGGGGTATGGCGATCAGCAGGTAGGAAAGTGCCTGCTCCAGGCCCCCGAGCTGTCCCCGCGAGGACTTCGGCTACTCAGTAGCCTTCGTCTTCCGGCTCGGCTGTCTCCGCGAGGAACGCCAGGGCGTCCGCGTTGCTGGCGGCCGACTTCGCCTCGTTTGCCAGCATCGCCAGTGCGCGCCGTGTGGCCTCGGGAGATGCCTTGTCCAACAAGGCCCCGATCTTCCGGGCCAGCTTCTCGGCTTCGTGTTGCGTAAGCTGCTCTGCGCTCATGTAGTTCTCCATGTCCGGCCAGCCTGCGCCGGCCTCTCTTACGTACCGCCAACGGGGGAAGCCCGTGCCGGGGTCATGGGCAGCTTCGGGGTAGTCGGCCGGGCTCACGGCGGGCAGCCTGTCTCGCATCCGGTCGATGGTGGTGCGAGCCACACCGAAGCGCCCGGCGATGGTCCGCAGGGATTCCCCTGCCGGCAGCTCATCCGTTCCGCGCTTCGTCACCTCGGCGAGGTACTGCCACGCGGCATCCCGCTTCTGCTCCGCGTGCATCTCCAGTGCCCGGCCGGAACAGTTGACCAGCTTTGAGACCATCACGGCCTCACGGTGGCCCATGGGCACCACACGAACCGGCACGGTTTCCCTGCCGGCAAGTCGATACGCCCGCAGGCGATGGTGGCCGTCCACGACGAACAGTCCTCCGTCGAGCTGGGCGACCAGCAAGGGTTCAAGCTGGATGCTGTGGGAGGCTTCCAGGGCAAGCCGCAGGGTTCCGGTGTGCTCGTCACTGCGGACCTGCACGCGCGTCTGCTCCCGATAAGGCACCATGCGCGCCTCGCGGGGCTGTAGGGCTTCGTCGGTCTGGAGGGATGCCAACGACAGGTGCTGCACCTCGGCAGCCGCCAGGGCGTCGAGGGTTTCCTGTGGGGTCACTGCGGGAGCTGCTGGGCTTCCGGGTGGGTGTGCAGCAGGTACTTCAGCACCTCGGCGTTACTAGTGTTCCGGCGGATGCGGCTCTCCAGCTTCCGTTGCAGCCCCTTCAGCAGGTCGAAAGTGGCCGTGTCGAAGGCGATGGAGCGGAGGGTGAGCGGCTCGCATAGCGCAATGGCGGAGGCGAGTTGCTGCGGGTCAAGATCAATCATGCGTCTGTATCCCTCGGAGGGTCGGTGGTGGTGGTGAACGTGCCCGGAAGACAGGCACGGCAAAGCGCCGGGAGGCCGTGGGTGGCCTCTCGGTTCCCGGTGGTGGCCGGGTGGGTTTCTATCTTTGCTCCGTGTTTTACTCAGTGGCCCCGGTTGAGACCGAGTGAGGGCGGCTGGTTGGTCCTAGGCTGGCGCTTAAACCCCTGTGGGAGCCAGAGACGACAACGGCCCCGAAGGGCCGTTTAGTTCTTCTCTCTGACGCGCTCAGAGCGCTACATGACGAGCTACAACGACCAGCAACAGGGCCACGCCGGCACCAGCCAGGAACGCCATTGCTGCGGTGGCAATGCCCGGCACCTTCTGTCGCCACGTGCTTGTCAGTAGCCGATGGGTCTCCCGCATGTTCGCCAGTTGCACTTCCCGCAGCAACCGCTCGTACTCCTCGCGGGCCTTGGCGTCGCCTGTAGTCATTGGTAGGGCTCCCTTTGGCTTCCTGTGGGGACGGTAGTGGCTCGGAGGGCCGCTGCTGTTGAGTCCATGCGCTGCCGCGCCGATGGGATCAGTGTGCGAACCGCTCGGCAGCCACCAGCAGGATCACGCCCATCGTGCACACAGCGAACAGCGCGAAGATTCCAAGAGCGATCACCGGGAACCTGGCAAGCCACTTGTCTCCCTTGACGCGCGAGAGCTGCAATTTCATCCGCTCGATGCGGAGCTGTTGCTGGAGGCGGGCTTCTTCGGCGTCGATGCTGGCGGCATTGGTCATGGTCGTCGGTGTTCCCTGGGTGGCCTGCTGGGTTCGATGGTAGCCGCTGGGGCTTTCTACCGGGTGGCGTCGGAGTAGTCCTCGGCGGCCTTGATGGCGCCGTTGAGTACCTGTACGACCCATGCGCGAGTACCGCTCATGGTCCCATCCATAATCGCCTCGTCCAGCAGGTCGTCAATGGCTTCGCGCGCAATTACTGCAAACTCGTTTGCCTCAGCGGGAGACGCCGACGCATTGACGTGAAAGAGGTGGACGCCGTACTCACCGCCGTCACCAAAACCGATGGCGCGCTCGGTGGACTTGGGAGCTTCGTTTTTGTCGAGGCTGGGGATGCGGATCGGCGGGATTCTCTTGGTCATGCTCGGTTTCCTTTGGGTTCCATTGGAGACCGCCGCGCCATTGGGAGGGCGGCGGGCGTGCTGGGTTGGCGAACCGGACACAAAGGAACCCGGCCAGCCCGAAGGCTGCCCAACACGCCCGCCATAAAACGGGCACGAAAAAAGCGCCATTCGGCGCTGTGCGCCTCTGTGTATTCAGGTCGCCAAACCCGGCTGCCGAATTGGCGGCAGCTGGGTTAATGGTGTCCCCTCACGCGCCACATGTCAACCCACCGCGACTACTGCTTCTTCTGCTCGGGAAGACGGAATGCAACGGCTGTCCCGCTGAGGACATACCAACAGTTGTTGCTCAGGCCCGACTTCTTCTCGATGCTCACACCGGTAATCCCGTCGGCACCTTTGGCATACGCCGCCACCTTCAGGTCTGTCATAACGTTCTCTTGAGTCGGAGCGGTCTGCGTGAAATTCCGATGGCAGCGGCCAGCTTCCACAGTGCCGAGAGTCTCCGCACCTGCCGGCAATGCCGGATACTCACGAATGGTACGCATGGCGTCGCGTTGATCCCTCAGGCTGTCTAGGAGCGTGGGCGGCAGAAGATTTCCGGGTTACCGATAGCACGAGATTAGGCAGATGAGCGCTGCCTATTCTCGAGGGGTCTTGCCTGGC
>NZ_LFQR01000022.1 GCF_001182895.1 Frateuria defendens
GCCGGCTTCATCGTTTCGGGGACGTTTCGGGGACAGGCGCCCACAGGCTGGAGGCCCCTACGCTGCCTCGATGCTGGCCACCTCCCATACCGCCGCCTGTAAGGAGCGCGCCTTGCGCGCGACCAGCCTACGTAGCGGTGACGGCACGGCGCCGGTCGCGCGCAAGGCGCGCTCCTTACAGGCGGGATGCAGGCGGCGCCTACGGCCGCGCCTCCAGCACCATGTTGAACGGCGTCTCGGTGGCGCGGCGGAAGCGGTGGAAGCCGCCGCCCTCCATCATCACCTCGCGCAGCCGCGCCTCGCCCGCCTGCGCGCCCAGCGCCGGGCCGTGCCGCGCCAGCGACACCGGCACGCAAATCTGCGAGGAGGCGCCGTAGTAGATCCGCCCGATCGGGTTCAGGTTGTCCTGCACGCGGTCGCCCGCCATCGGCTCGACCACCATGCAGCTGCCGTCGTCCTTCAGTGCATCGTGCGCGTGGCGCGCCGCGCCCACCGGGTCGCCCATGTCGTGCAGGCAGTCGAAGAAGGTGATGAGGTCGAAGCCCTTCTCGCCGTAGCCGCCGGCGTCGGCCACCTCGAAGAAGGCGTTCTTGATGCCGCTCTCGCGCGCGTGCTGGCGCGCCACCTCGATCGAGGGCGCGTGGTAGTCGTAGCCGATGAACTCGGAGTTCGGATACGCCTTGGCCATCAGCAGCGTGCTGGCGCCGTGGCCGCAGCCCACGTCCGCGGCGCGGCCGCCGTGGGCGAGCTTCTCCACCACGCCGTCCAGCGCCGGCAGCCAGCTGCCCAGCAGGTTGGCGTTGTAGCCGGCGCGGAAGAAGCGCTCGGTGCCCTTGAACAGGCACGGGTGATGCTCGCCCCACTCCATGCCCTCGCCGTCGCGGAAGTGCGCCAGGGTGCGGTCCTTGGCGTGGTAGGTGGCCTCGATCACGTCGTAGGCGCCCGGCAGGTCCACCGGCCCCGACGGGTCGGCCAGGCACAGCGCCTGCTCCTCGTTGAGCCCGTAGCGGCCGCTGGCCGCGTCGAACTCCACGTAGCCGCCCGCCGCCTGGTTGTTGAGCCACTCGCGCACGTAGCGCTCGCTGGTGCCGGTGCGCTCGGCCAGCTCGGCCGGCGTCAGCCGCTCGCCCGCCAGCGCCTTGTAGAGGCCGAGCGCGTCGCCGATCTGCACCAGGGTGGCGCTGATCGCTGCCCCCATGTCCGCCACCGCCTTGCCCAGGAATGCCTGCAAACGCTCTTCATTGACGGCCATGACACCGGCTCCTGCGCAACGAGGGTAAGATGAAGCCCCTTTGTAGGCGCCCGCCGCGTCGTCCGCCTGTCCCAAACCGGACAGGCCGAAGGGACGAGGAACCGGGCGCAAGAGGCCGCCAATGCAGCCCGCCATGCAGCCATCGCGCGGTAGCCGACCCGTCGCCGAGGCCGTGCCCGCTGCGCCGGAGGTGCCGGCCGCCGCACTGTGCGCCCTGCTCGACCGGCTGGCGGCCGGCGTCATCCTCGCCGACGCGGCCGCGCAACCGTGCTACGCCAACGCCGAGGCCTGCCGCATCCTGGCCGAGGCCGACGGCCTGCGCACCTGCGCCGGCACCCTGGCCGCCCTCGCCGCCGCCTCCACGCAGCGGCTGCGGCAGGCCATCGCCCTGGTCGCCACCCAGGGCGGCACGCCGGCAAGCCGGCGCGAGGGCATTCGCCTGTCGCTGCCGCGCCCCGCGCCGCGGCTGCCGCTACTGCTTACGCTCTATCCGCTGCCCACCCCGGCCGGCTGCGCGGCGCTCTACATCACCGCCCCCGAGCGCCTGCCGCCGCTCGACCGCGACGCCATCGCCGAAGCCCTCCACCTCACCCCCCGCGAAGCCGCCCTGGCCACCCTGCTCGCCGACGGCCACGACCTGCACGACTGCGCCCGCCGCCTCGCGATCAGCGACGGCACCGCCCGCAACCACCTCAAGCACGTGTTCGAGAAGACCTCCCTGCACAGCCAGACGGCGCTGGTGGCGCAGTTGCGGGGGTTTGGGGAAGCGTGCCGGCGGTGAGGCACGCGATGGCGCCCCTGTCCGGATGGCGCGTGAAGCCCCGTTTTCTACAAGGAACGCCCCATTGCCATGCCGGGGCGGAACTTCTGCCGGCGTCGGTGCCCTAACAGCCGCTCGACCTCTGCCATGCGTCCCCCTGGTTGGGAGGCGTGGAGGCGTGGCGACGTGTCTCGAGCAAGGCTTCACCGCCCGGCCCCTCTGCAAAACAGGGAAGCCATGCAGCGCCCTCGGCAGAAATTGGCGAGATCCAGGCCCGGTCGCCCCCTCATGCCGGGGCCGACACCGTCGTCCAGGCCGCCGCAGTCCGAGTGGTGCCGCAAGTACCGCCTTCCTCGCGTGGCGCACATCGAAACATAGGGATCAGCATGACGGCAAGGACAAGGATGTCGCGATTCCCCACGCGGCTGGGCAGGTCGGTGCGGTTGGCGCTGGTCATGCTGGGCCACCTCGCCCTGCTACTGGCCCTGCTCCGCCCGCGCGCGCCGGCCGATGTGCCCGCCTTCGCCGAGGCGGGCCGGCACGAGGCCATGCAGGTGCGCCTGTTGCCCCGATCACAACCGGCACCCGCGGCAATCGACCTGCCTCGACCGCTCATCGGGCAGCCTCATCGCCGGACCGGCAGGCCGGAGGAAGCCGGCCCGATGCATGGCGAGCCGGCATCTCAGGTAACGGCACTTCGCGGATCGACACGCCACGAACCGGCGAACCGCACGCCGCCGTCCACGGCCACTCTCCCGACTGCGCACCAGCCTGCCGCCCCCGTGCCGGAGCCGTCTCCGCCAGCGGTGCCCATCGGCACGCCCGGATATATACCGGGCGGCGGCCGGCTGGCCGGCCCGGCACCAACGGCCGCAGCACCGCGTTTGCCGGGCAGCACGTTCATTGCCCATGCCCCGCGCTTCCGCATGGTGGACCCGCAATCGCAGGGGCTGAGCGGCCTCGTGCATCTCATCGGCACGCTGGCCGGCGCCGTCGACCCGCACTGCCTCGACGCCGACGCCTGGCAGGGCATGACGGACGCTGAACGCGTCGCCCACCGCGTCTCCAGGCAGGACATCGAGCGCCTCATGGATCAATACGGCTGCCGACGCCCCCGCCGATGACCGACACCGCCGTGCCCGATTCTCCCCGCAATGCGGCACGCAGGCTCAGGACTCGCACAACACCTTGCGCAGCTGCCGCAGGATCACCAGCGAGGCCGACACCTCCTCGCCTTCGTAGCGCACGATCTGCCCGTCGAAGTAGCACCAACGGGACCAGCGCGACCACTGCGGCGCCCAGCCCTGCGCGCCGCGCCGATACCGGCGAAAGCGACGCCCAATATAGGCATCGAGGCGACGCCGGTCATCCTCCCCGCGCAGGCGCAGGCGCGCGGGCTGGCCGAGCACCGTGGAGGGCAACATGCCGAAGAACGCTCCCACCGCAGCGACCTGCCACACGCCCCGGCCATAGATATACAAGAGCGCAAGCAGTAAGTGCGCCCCGGTGAGGAAACACACGCGATAGGTGTCGCGAAGCTGCTCGCGAAGCCCAGCCACACGTATCGGGTAGAGTGCCTGCCTGTCACTTTCCCGCATTTCCAGCGTTCTCCTTGTCCAGGCGCTGCCAAATACCGGCAAACTGGTGCTCCGGCCGCACATGCCGCACACGGATTCACCCCTTCGGCGCCGGCCCCTTCACCGCCGTCACCAGCGCCTGCGGACGCAGGTGCGCCGCATAGGCCTGGCGCACCTGCTCGGCAGTGAGCATGAGGTAGTGCTGGCCGGCCACGGTCATGGCATCGAGCGGGCGGCCTTCCTGCGACAGCGTCAGCAGCTGGTTGCCGATGGCGGCGAAGCTCGACTCGCCCAGCGGGATCTGCCGCAGCAGGATGCCCTTGGCACGGTCGAGGTCGGCCTGGCCCACCGGCGCCTTCTGCATGGCCTCCAGGTCGCGCACCACCATCGCCCGTGCCGGGCCAACCTTGTCCGGGTCGCTGCCGTAGCTCACGGTGAAGGTGCTGCGGTGCTTGCCGAGGTCGTAGGCGGTGTCGACGGTGTAGACCAGGCCGGAGGCATCGCGCAGGTCGCGGTACAGCCGCGAGGCGTAGAAGCCGCCGCCAAGTACCTCGTTGCCGAGGTAGAGCGCGTAGCGCGCGGGATCGTCGCGGCTCACGTCCACCGTCTCGGCCAGCTGCACGCTGTCCTGCTGCGCGCTGGCATCGGGCACGTGGAATTCACCGGGCTTGCTCGGCGGCACGGCCGGGTAGTCCACGTCGGGCTTCGCACCCACGGCCTTCCATTCACCGAAGGCCTGCTCCACCAACTGCCGGGCCTGCGCCGGATCGACCTTGCCGACCACCACCAAGGTGGTCATGTCGGGGCGGAAGACCTGCGCGTAGTACGACTTCACCTTGTCTAGCGTGACACCCAGCACCGACTGCGGCGTGGCGTGGCGCAGCTCGGGATCGCTCGCCGGCAGCAGTGCCTTGCCCAGCCCTAGTTGCGCGAGGAAATCCGGCGACTGCAACTCGCCGGTCACGTAGCCCGCCAGCTGCCGCTGCACCACCGCAAACGCCTGCGGCGGCAGCGCCGGGTTCAACTGGCTGTCGGCGAGCAGCTTGAGGCCGTCGGCGAAATGCGTCGCCGGCACAGCCAGCGAGAAGCTGGAGCCGGCACTGGCTTTTGCGCCGAGCGTATCCAGCGCCTGCTGAAAGCGCAGGCGGTCCAGGTGCGTGGTGCCATAGGCGAACAGCCCGTCCAGCAGCTCGCTGACACCCTCCTCGCCCTGGGGCGTCTGCACGTCGGGGTTGGCCTTGACCTTGCCGTAGACCTCCACCGTGTCGCTCACCGATTCGGGCTGCACGATCAGGGTGAGGCCATTGGGCAAGGTGTAGGTGGTTGGCTTGAGCGAGGAGCGCGGCAGCGCCAGCGTGGCGAAGGCCTGCTCGGCCCAGGCCGGCAGCTGCACCGGCTTGTCCGGGCTGGCGGCGAAACTCTCCGCGCCGCCGAAGCCCTTGCCGGCCACCGGCTTGCCGGAACTCTGCGGGGTGAGGATAGCGGTGACCGCGTGCGCGGGATCGAACACCCGCCTGGCCAGCGCGTTCACCTCGGCCGGCGTCACCGCCTCGACCTGGGCGCGGATGGCGTCGGGCGAGTCCATGCCTTCGAACGCCAGCGCGCGCGACCAGGCATCGGCCAGACCATCCACCGAGTTCTTCTTGAACTCCAGCTCCGCGACGGCCTTGCGCTTGGCCGCCTCCACCAGCGCCGGGTCGATGCCCTTGGCCGCCGCCTCGGCCAGGATCGCCTGCATCTTCGCCAGCACCGGCTGCGGGTCGCCCCCACGCGGGAAGATGCCCACCGCCATGCCGAAACCGGCCGCCGGCATCAGCTGCGCGCCGAAGCCGCCGTACAGCGCAGTGCCGTCCATGCCCATGCCAAACAGCGCCGCGCGCTGCGAACCCATGGCCGCGCCGAGCACCGCGGCCGTGGCGTGCTCCTTCGCCGCCAGGCCGGGCAGGCGGTAGACCACGTAGACCGAGCCGTAGGGGTTGTCGGTGGGCAGGCGCACCGTCTTCGCCTGCACCGGCTTGAACGCGAACGAGGGCTTGGCCGGCAGCGCGCGGCGCGGGATGTCGCCGAACTGCGCCTTGATCTCGGCCAGCGTGGCGGCCGGATCGACATCGCCGGCCACCACCAGGATCGCGTTGTTGGGCGCGTACCAGCTGTCGTGGAAGGCCTTGAGCATCGGCGCGGAGGTCTTGTCGAAGGAATCGCGCGTGCCCAGCGGCGTGTGCGCATACGGCGTGCCGTCGAACAGCTGCGCCTGCAGTTGCTCGTAGAACTTGTAGGTGGGGTTGGAGAGGTCGCGCGAGACCTCCTGCTCGATCGCGCCGCGCTCCTTGGCCCACTCCCCTTCCGCCACATCCACGCCGTGCATGCGCAGCGCTTCGGTGTGCAGCGCAACGCCCAGGTCCTGCGCCGGCGTGACGAAGTAATACTGCGTCACGCCCTGCGTGGTGTCCGCGTTGAACGCCCCGCCCAGGTTGGCCGCCACCGCCGCGAGCTGGTCCTTGGACAGGCCCGGACTGCCGCGGAACATCATGTGCTCCATCGCGTGCGCGGTGCCGGGGAACCCCGCCGGCGCCTCGTCCGACCCGGCCAGATAGTTCACCTCGGTGGTCACCACCGGCGCCAGCGCATCGCGCACGATCACCACGCGCAGGCCGTTGGGAAGGGTGGCGCGGATGACGCCCGCGTCGGGCGCCGCGGCCATCGCGCCGCCAGCGGCCAGGGCCATGTAGATCGCGGCGGCCAGCCGCAAGGCTTGTTTCTTCATTCTGCTGTCCTTGTGGAGGGCATTGAGTGTGACGACGCCTCTAAAAGGCGGACAAGACGCGGGACGGTGCCCGCCGCATTCTTAATCTGCGCCACCCGGACCTTTTTTCTTGAAGTACAAAAATAGGCTCCAGGCCGGCACCAGCGCCATACCCGAAACAATAACCGCACTCAGAACAGCCATGACTCTTCCCTTGCCATAGGGGATGAAGCGTCCTCGTTGATTCGAGCCAGTCAGAAGTAGAGTTTCAGCGTCGCGACGATCTGGCTCTCGGTAAACTTGCTCTTGCGCATCGTCGGTCTTCTTGGAACTAGTTTGCCCGGAAAACCTCCAATTATGCCTGGATCAAGATTACGGGGGAGTCGACACCTTCACCTCACCCGGCGCGAAGCCGTCCTGGTCATCCTGCTCTCCGACGGCCGCGACCTGCATGATTGCGCCCAACGCCTGGCGATCAGCGACGGCACCGCCCGCAACCACCTCAAGCACGTGTTCGAGAAGACCGCCCTGCACAGCCAGGCGGCGCTGGTGGCGCGGTTGCGGGGGTTTGTGGGGCCGTGCTGGTGATGGACGCCGCAGCGCGCGACGTCAGGCCATCGCGGGCTGGTGGCTTGGCCTAGGCCGTTGTCGCCCGGCTCCTGACGGCATTCCCCCCGTCGATCAATGTCGGCCAATCAGTCTGTTGATATGGTTGAGTATATATACGGGGCCAATCACGTTAATCGAGGATCCGTTTTTATCAATGTAAATATCCTGGGAGTCGAACCTAAAAATGCGGGGCAGGCGATGACGATATTTGCCATTCGCACACTCGACATAGCCTGACCTGAAAATAACGCCCTCAACTACGTCCTGTGCCTCCGTGCCATATAGGCGCACAGAGCCAATCATTGTCATGAACCAATGGACCATCAGTCCCGACAGTCCGCCAGTAACCGCTCCCGCGGCATGCCTCGAAAGAAAGTTGCCGGCAGCGAAAATAAGAGCAATGCACGTGAGGTAAAACAAATTCTTGTAATTATCCTTGAAATTAAGGGATATGGGGAGTCGCCTTACTTTGGTGTCATGGTGCATGAAGAGTATCTCGTCATGACGCAATCCTGTCCGCCCATCGGAGAACGGACAGGATTTTTGGTTTATTAAAGCCTACTCGCCGCCGAAGGTGGTGGCTGCCAAATAGCCTGCGGCGAACCCAGCCACAGCTCCGACCACCCCTCCTATAGGCCCTCCTATTGCCCCAAACTCAGCTCCAATCACGGCCCCATCATAGGCACCCACAGCCCCGCCGCCAGTCTCCAGGACGCCACCCCAAAAATGAGCGCTGGGAAACATGCCGCCCGAGATCGAACTCAATTCATCATTAGTGACATCACGCATCTCACATCTCCTCTGGCTTCCGGATATTCAGCCGATCCGGATTCGGCATGACAATCCGTGCTACTTGACGGTTAGTGCTCCAAAGTCGGCAAAGAAGCCAATCTTTGCGGCATGCGAAGCAGCCTCTTCGCTATGAGTTATTATCAATCTTGAAATGCCCATTCCTTGTATAGAGGAATGCACCAGCCTCGCCCGTTCTGCATCCAGATGGCTGGTGGCTTCATCTAGCACCAAGAATCTCGGTTTTCTATAAAGTGCGCGGGCAAGTATTATTCTTTGCCTTTGCCCGCCCGAGAGACTGGAACCCATGTCTCCCACCAGGCTCTGGTATCCCATAGGCATGGCCATGATGTCTCCTGATTAGCGTCGAACC
>NZ_LFQR01000219.1 GCF_001182895.1 Frateuria defendens
GGCTCAACCAGCTGGGCGAGGCGCCGTATGCACGCATCACGCCCGACGGCTACGCGCTGGATGGCGCAAGCTGGTCCGGCTCCGGGCAGATGGCCAAGCGCTTCGACGTGGCGGCGGCGCTCGGCAGCGGACGCAACCGGCTGTTCATGCCGCCGATGGACAACGAGGCCGAGGCCATGCCGCCGCCCGCCTCGACAGCCGGCGCCGCGGCCGGTACGGCGGCCGGCGAGGCGACGGACGCCGCCAGCG
>NZ_LFQR01000220.1 GCF_001182895.1 Frateuria defendens
GCACGTCGGCGTTGCGCAGGGCGGGCACGAACAGGCCGTCCTCGGTATCCACGGCGATGCCGATGTCCACGTGCGGGTGCAGCGTGCGGGTGAGCTCTTTGCCGTCGAACCAGGCGTTGAGCGCGGGCACCGCCTTGCAGGCAGCCACGATGGCGCGGATCAGGCGCGCGGTGATGTCCTGCTTGCCGATCCAGGCGTGCAGGTCGGCGTCGTCCACCAGGGTGGTGGGCACCACCTGGGCGTGGGCGTCGGCCATCACGCGAGCCATGTTGCGGCGCACGCCCTTGAGCTGCTCGGGCTGGCCGCTGGCGGGCTTGGACGGCGGCGCGGTGCGCACCGGCTTGCCGGCCAGCG
>NZ_LFQR01000221.1 GCF_001182895.1 Frateuria defendens
GGTTCGACGCTAATCAGGAGGTTTGATCGGTCAACCCGTCGATGTACATGGAATCCAGCCAGTTAAGTTCGGTGGTGATCCTTCCAATCCAGTAAACAAAATCATCCTTCCTCGTGATATCCACCGTCAGCAGGTAACGCCTTGGTGGAACCAATTCCAACGTGATATTGGTGGGTAGGGCCTTGTGTGGAGAGACGACATTGAGCAATCGAGAACACTGGAGTAACTGGGCGTTAAATGGTCCTGTAGCCGTCGAATCGCTTAGGAGTGTGGAGTCTGCTCTCGGTAGACATTTACCCCATGGCTACAGGGATTTTCTGCAAAAGAATGACGGGGGGGAGGGCTTTATCTCGGATAACTACGTGATTCTTTGGAGGGCAGAAGAGCTTATTGAATTTAACCGTGAATACGAGGTTGAAAAATATGCGCCCGGGCTTTTCTTATTCGGGTCGGATGGTGGCGGTGAAGGGTATGGCTTCGACATGCGTGAGCAAGATGCTCCTGTCGTGATGGTCCCATTCATTGGAATGTCCCTGCGCTATGCGCGTCCTATCGCGCCGAGCTTTGCCGATTTCCTTCGCAGGCTGGAGGATGACGTATGAGTGTTGACGGTCAACGTACCAAATCGCGTCCGGTTGGGATGGAGCTATTTGACGTAAAGCCGGTATTGGTTGGTGGCGATCCCCATGATCCAAAAAATAAGGCATGGCTAACTAGGCGTCAGCATATTGATGCAGTGAAGTATTGGAATCGAATTATTGCGGAAATGCGTAAAACGGATCTAGGTTAAGTCTTTTATTCGAAGGGCTTGATGTTCAAAATCGTTATAATTCGCATGGCATTAACCTGCAGGTGGGCGTCGGCGGGTGCCAGCGCGAGCAACGTCGATCTTCCCGGTGGCAGTCAAGCAAATGCTTCTAATCTCGTGTCTGAGTTACCGAGAACGGACCCAGTTACTATCATTGGAGTCCGTCCAATTGATCTCGGCCAAAGCTATGAAACTGCAGTGCGCGGGATGTATGGCAATGCCACATTTGGAGAGCGCGGTTATACGGCACTGGTCAATGGTCAGTGGGTAGAGGGCGTTGCAGACGATGTTACGGTTGTCAACGGTAGGTCGACTGCTGTCGAAGCAAAGTATGTCCTGATTAGCGTCGAACCTCAGTGGCAAGTCGCGTGATTTGCGACGGCCGCGGAGGATGCTGAAGCCATGTTCTCGACGGGAGTGTGAGTCATG
>NZ_LFQR01000222.1 GCF_001182895.1 Frateuria defendens
TTCATCGCCCTGATTAAGCGCCTGGTGCTGCATATAGCTGGCGATATCGCCCGCCGCCCGCATCCCCACCTGCCCGGCCACACTCCCCAGCTCCTGCCGCTCCGCCACCTTCTGCGCATCGAAGGTGTTGCGGATACCGTTGCCCTCCAACGAGGTCTGGTCGCGGCTGAGGTCACCCTGCACCGCGCCGTCGCGCACGATCACCGTGCCCGCCGCCACGCCCGAGCGCGTGTCGCTGCTGGCGTTGCCATGCTGCGGCGTCGCCAGGCTCAACGCCGCGCCGATGCCCCCGGCGATGTTGCTCCCCATCGAGCTGCCGCCGCTCACGCTCACCTGGCTGGCCGAGTACTTCGACGCGTTGTGCACCGTCTCGGCC
>NZ_LFQR01000223.1 GCF_001182895.1 Frateuria defendens
GTGCTCACCGCGCAGCAGCTGCTCAACAGCGGGCGCATCGCCAGCCAGGGCCTGACCGCGCTGAGCGCCGGCGGCGACATTCTCAACACCAACGGCCGCATCAGCGGCGGCGTGGTGAGCCTGGTGGCGGGCGGCGACATCCGCTCGACTTCGCTGGGCGGCCTCGCCCACAGCGGCCTGCCAGCGGCGAGCCTCAGCGCGAGCCAGGGCCTGCAGATCCTC
>NZ_LFQR01000224.1 GCF_001182895.1 Frateuria defendens
CCGCGCCGGCGGCGCGCCCCGCCCTGCCGGCCGTGCGGCCGGGCGCCGGCCTGGTCGACGACCGCGACCGCCTCGGCACCGGCGAGACCACTATCCTGATCGTCGAGGATGACCTCGCCTTCGCCCGCATCCTGGCCGAGATGGTGCGCCAGAAGGGCCAGCGCGTGCTGCACGCGGCCGACGGCGAACAGGGTCTGGAGCTGGCGCGGCGTTACCGTCCGCAGGGCATCCTGCTCGACGTGATGCTGCCCGG
>NZ_LFQR01000225.1 GCF_001182895.1 Frateuria defendens
GGCCGCTACTGCCTCAATGATCTCCACCAGGCGGCCGGCGGGGAGCCGAAGCATGGGCCGGACAGGTTCATGCACCTGGAGTCCAGTCCGGAGATAGTGGCCGAGATTTCTAATTGCCCAGATGTGGCGAATAAGCCGGTGGAGATGTCCACGCAGGAACTGGTCACGGAGTTAAAGGACGAAAATCCGTCCTTTGAACCTGTCTCGTTCTCTTGATGCGACCAAGGCCGCCGATACTGACTTGAGCGAACGCATGCGGGCATGTAGTTTCCCCGTTTCAGTAACAGGGGAACCCTCGAATGACCACTAGCGCCTCACGGATGCGCGCATTCTCGTGTCTAGCTCTCGCCCTCTCACTGGCGGGATGCTCCACACACTCATCGAATCTTCGCCTCGGCAATGAGGCTTCCCTAGGAGCGTGGGCGGCAGGAACGGAACATCGGTAAAGTTGCCGTCATGCCGACGACCTACCGCCCCTACGCCCCCGACCAACTCCTGCTGCTGCCGC
>NZ_LFQR01000226.1 GCF_001182895.1 Frateuria defendens
CTCTCGTCCACCGCCGCCTGCGCGTTGTAGCACTGATCGAAGCCGTTGCCGGTCTTCATGATCCGTGACTGCGGGTCGGTGAAATTGTCCTGCGCCTTGGCCTCGGGCTCTCCGAAGGCCCGCTTGCACACCCCGCCGCCCGGACCGCGCGTGTTGCCATCGCCGTCCTCGTGGCGACCGGCCTGCCGGTCCTGTTCGCGCTGGCGTTCTTCCAGTCGCGCCTTGGCCGCCTGGATCGCCTTCAGGCGCTTGTCGCGCCGCGCCAGCTCCTGCGGTAACTCGTCGCCACGGCGATCGCCATACTCGCGATCCTCGGCCGCATCCTGCTGCTCGGCCTGCCGGGTCAACCCTTCGATCTGGGCCTTCAGCTGCTGCTCGCGCTCGCGCATGCGCCCATAGCTCATCGCCTTGCGCTTGCTCGCGTTGGCCTTGACCTTGGTCCCGTCAATGCCGATCCGGCCCAGCTTCACCAGCCCGGCCTCGCGCGCCAACTGCACCACCTGCACGAACAGCGCCGAGAACTCGGCCAAGTGAACCTGGCGAAAC
>NZ_LFQR01000227.1 GCF_001182895.1 Frateuria defendens
CGCCACCGCAGTGCGGAGTTTCTGCAGTTCCTCAAGGCGATCGATGCCGCGGTGCCGAAGGACCAAGAGGTCCACCTGATCATGGACAACTACGGCACGCACAAGACCGAAAAGGTGCGTGCGTGGTTTGCCAAGCACCCGCGCTACCACGTGCACTTCACGCCGACCTCGGCGTCCTGGCTCAACCTGGTCGAGCGATTCTACGGACAGATCAGTGAGAAAT
>NZ_LFQR01000228.1 GCF_001182895.1 Frateuria defendens
CGCCACCGCAGTGCGGAGTTCCTGCAGTTCCTCAAGGCGATCGATGCCGCGGTGCCGAAGGACCAAGAGGTCCACCTGATCATGGACAACTACGGCACGCACAAGACCGAAAAGGTGCGTGCGTGGTTTGCGAAGCACCCGCGCTACCACGTGCACTTCACGCCGACCTCGGCGTCCTGGCTCAACCTGGTCGAGCGATTCTTCGGACAGATCAGTGAGAAAT
>NZ_LFQR01000023.1 GCF_001182895.1 Frateuria defendens
TGTCGCGATAGAGGTTGCGGACGTATGGACGTCTGCTTCATTCTCGATAGATCAGAGCATCCCTAAGCAGAGATATGCATGCGTAGATTTTCTCAACAAGATGGCCGAGGACTTTAGAGACTTCAGCGACCGTGTAAAAGATGAGAACGTGCAAGCCGCCCTCAATTCAATATCCGTCCGTGCTGGAGAAACAATCCAGCGCCGAACGAACAAAGGCGGGTATCCCATAGACTTCACGGTCAAGGATATCCAGGATCTCCTCGAAGCATCGAGCGAGTTATTGAAAATGCTTCCGGAGGCGCCTCCGCCTCCACCGGTTGGTGAGGACGCACCGAATTGGTTCGATGTTCACTTGTTAGCTGACCATCTAGATCAGATCGCCCAGGATCAAGGCGGCAATGTCGCTGGCTTCATCTCAACGCTTGGTTTGCGTATCCGATCCATGGTGGCCGACGCGCGGCTTGGATCGGTGATTGGAGACGATGACAAGCTCTCGTTCTCCGACTGGCTAGCTGATTACGTTGGAGCCGACCAGGCCAAAACCGGATCGGTCGCCGTTATTGATCTTTCCCTCGTTCCCACGGAGATCATTCACACCGTAGTCGCGGTCCTGGGCCGATTGGTCTTCGAGGCCCTGCAACGCTATCGACGACTTCATCCAGAAGGGCGCTCGCTGCCCACTGCGATCGTCCTGGAGGAGGCCCACTCGTTCATTCGCAAGGGCCGCGACGATGATCTTTCCAGTGCCGCCGCCCTGTGTCGGGAGACATTCGAGCGCATCGCTAGAGAGGGCCGCAAGTTCGGTCTCGGCATGGTTCTTTCTTCGCAAAGGCCCAGTGAGCTGTCTGCGACGGTCTTGGCTCAATGCAACACGTTCTTGCTTCACCGCATCGTCAACGACGTTGACCAAGACCTTATCCGTCGGCTAGTGCCCGACAACGTGGGCGGACTGCTGAGAGACCTCCCCTCTCTACCATCGCGGCAAGCAGTCCTTCTTGGGTGGGCCACGCCTATGCCAATCCTAGTAGAGATGACGGAGCTGCATGAAGATCATCGGCCCCAATCGGCTGATCCTGATTTCTGGGAGGTCTGGACTGGTTCAGAAGAGCGCAAGATCGACTGGAATTCGGTCGCGGATGACTGGATGGGCAAGGCCGCACCTGAGAATGAAGGATAGCCCCAAGCCTGGGCTAGCTAGCACCCCCTTAGTGCCGCGCCTCGCAATGCCATCGCATCGACAAGTGCGTGATGACGCCGAGATTGCTGCTCTGGATGTGTTTGCCACCAGCGTTCAAGCTCCGAATGCAGTCCATCAAGACGCACCCATGACACCGTGGGCGTAGGACCTTCCGGCTCAGGTGCATCTAGCCCATCGATCACATACTGGCAAAGAGCCCGATCGTGGCCGGAGTCATAGTGGATGCGGGGGTTCGATAAGCCTGCCAGAAAGTCACGCAACCGATGCGTCAGGGTGTTGTCATCCAGTGCGGCGTCGCCACGCTCCAGTAGTGGATATACAACTGATCGAACCCATGGCGCCGGATCGGTAGGAAGAGGATCGCGCTCCGCATAAAAGCTATGTTGCTCGTCGGCAGATACCAATGCGATAGAAACCAGTTCCGACGCGAGTACATCAGCCCACTCGCAGTCTAGGTACAGGTCCACGGCATCTCCCTTCATGCATGCGCCACGCGCTGATCGTACTAGCCTAAGTCGTAGAACAGCTCTGCATAGTACTCGCCCATGCCCAGCGGCACCTGTTTCAGGGTTTCTTTGACGGCATCAGGAATCCATTGAAGCAGTCGCATGACTTCGTCGTTGCTGTCGTCAGTAATTGGCGATGACTTAATGGCGGGATAGAAGTCCTCCTCGATCTTGCTTCTGAGGGTCTTCTCCGCATCTGCCTGGCTGCCCGCCACAGCAACACATACCCGCACGCCTTCCCCTGTCGCGTGCCAGACCAGATAACTGATGTGCCAGCCGCCTTCAAGAAATCTTGGCGAAGTGAGCTCATTTGCCATGACGAGTGCCCCGAATATCGCGCATGGAGACCTCGGCTTCGCCTCATGCACCGACGAATTACCTGGTGCACGCATGGTTACGGTGCCGCTCTCCGAATCGCCATAAGCATTCTACGCCGACGAATCGCAGACCATCTCGCTAACGCGAAAAGAGATCCCCGAAGTGGCCCTTCATGTCGCTTCATCGCACGTGCATGGCCATGCCGAAGCATGGCTTTTTCCCATCGAAAAATACGGCTTTGTGAGAATTGTTGGACGACAAGAAGTTGACTAATAGACGTCCAAACGCACCTTGCAATAGTCCGGACGAAGTGGTCTATTTCCAAGCATCCACTGTTTTGTCGAAGGATCAGGTGATCCTATGCAAGAGCAGTACGAGCTATTCCGTCGAGAGTTGTATGACGAGTTCGGACCTTATGTCCCGCTCTCCCGCGTTTGGCGGAAGCTCTCTTATCCAAGCCTAGACGCCGCACGCAAAGCTGCTTCACGTGGCTTGCTACCGATTCCTTGTGTTTCCTTGCCCGGGCGCCGAGGAACATTTCTGCTAAGCCTTGATGTGGCGGCATGGCTTTCGGATGCGGTTCAACGCGCCGAGCGG
Source organism: Frateuria defendens (assembly GCF_001182895.1). GTDB lineage: Bacteria > Pseudomonadota > Gammaproteobacteria > Xanthomonadales > Rhodanobacteraceae > Frateuria_B > Frateuria_B defendens. The sequence continues at coordinate 2,620 of NZ_LFQR01000023.1, forward strand.
CCCGCATTGGTCAAGAGCGGGCACTTACCATGAAAGACTTGAGGCGCTCCTTCGCCGAAGCTGGATCGCGTCCACCAAAGCGAAGTGACGGTGGGTTCGGACAGCGAGCGATTGCGTATATCCGCCTGGGTCAGCGGCGCCTAAACGGCAGTAGGCGGCGATCGATGCAACAAGCAAGGCCGCACAGCCGATAAAACAAAGCCGCTGCTCGCGAGAGCGGCGGCTTTAACGTTTTTCAGGCAGAGAAGCAGTCAGCGCTTCAGGAGGGCAGAGAAAAACTACGTAGGCCAACCAGCGGGAAACTAAAAAGCCTACCGAGTTTGCGGCTCGCGTAGGCTTTAGTAGGTGCATGACTGGCTGGTCAGCACCTCTAGGTTCCTGCGCCCCTTATGAAAAGTCAATAGGCCTCTGTGGAGGCCTAGATGGCTGCGCTCGACCTAACGGTAACCCTGTGGCTTGCCGGCAGGGAAGTGCGCACCTAGAGGAGAAAAAACATGGCAACAAGCGCGCTACAAATCAAACGGCCGGTTGTCGACGAACAACGCCTTGGTGGGCTCAGCGAACGAGAGCGGTACGAGGTCTATGAACGTGCTGGATACAACCCCTTCCAGATCACGCAACTGGAGTGGATGGTTGCCGAAAGCGGTCAACGCCCCGTAGGCAAGGGCGCCCTGCAGAACGTCAAGGTCCAACTCGCCTCGGCCAAGTGCGGCGCTATTCGGATTCTTGAAAGCCACACGTGTGAACGTCCATTCGCCTACGAGCTCGAGATGGATGGCACCGTACAGGGCTACTACTCGCAATTTCCTTGTCGCCACGTCCTCCGAACTAGCGAGGGAGGTGCGAAGCACGTTTCCAACGCAACACTCGATTTCCTTGTCTTTCATCAGGATCGAGTCGAACTAGTTGAGTGCAAGCCAGAAAGGTGGCTGGAAAAGCATCAACATCCGGGCGAGTGGGAGAAGAACGGCGAGGACTGGACTTGCAGACCTTATGAGCGATGGGCGAACGAGAGAGATTTCCTCTTTCGCGTGTGGATGCCACCCGAGCCCGTCGCGAATTACCTGCGCAACCTGGAGGCGATGTATGCCTTGAAGCAGCTACCTCTCGGGCCAGACGAGATGCGAATTGCCGAGCGGTCACTGGATCTTCTGGCAGCTAGACCGTACTCCATCGAAGAACTTGGCGATGCGGTACCGGGATTTCGTGAGCGTATTGCTTTGGCTCTTCTGGCGGATCGGCGGTGTTATGGCCTGGTTACGAGCACGCCGATTACCTTGCCTCAACACTTCTATTTGTACTCGACATGGGAGCAAGCACGGCAGGTCGATGCCTTAGCTTTTCAGGCGCTAGTTCGAGCGACGAGTCAACCCGCTGTTCACGATGCCATCGGGCTCGCGACCACGACGGATTACAACGCTGCGAAGAGACGGCTGGCACGGCTTGAGCGCATCGAACGTGGTGTCGAAAAACCTACAGTACGCATGAAGCAACTAGCTTCCAGCGTTAAGAATGCGGTATCGGAAGGCTTATCACCCCTGTCGGCTTGCCTGACGAACTACGCAAAGAGTGGCAACCGCCAAGCACGCCTTGACCCTACCCAGCAGCAATGTTTGGAATGGGTCATTCGCGTGCTTTGGAATCGCGGAAAAGTCAGAACACTAAAGAATCTGTGGTTTGAATTGGAGAAGGTCTGCAACCTTCACCGCGCAACCACCCCATCCATAGAAACGCTATACCGATACGTGCGGCAAGAAGACTCAACCAAAAGGGCGTTGGCTACAGGCGGCATGCGTGCTTATCAAGCCGCTCGACCCATCTCCGATCCCACTATGCGGTCGGGAAAAGCCATCGGCTTCGGCCATACGCTGCACATCGACTCATCGCAATTCGACAATCGATGCGAACCTGTTGTCGAGATCGATTTCTGCGGTGACAAGCCATGGTTCTATATCGGTATCGACGAAGCGACGGGCATGCCAATGGCCCACTCGCTCTATTTCGGAAAGGCATGCACCAATGGGTTGGCGCTTCTGCTGCGCGACTTCGTTCGAAGGCACGGATTTCTTCCCTCGGTCATCGTCCTCGATCGCGGCTCAGAAAATGACTCCCTCTGGCTCAAAGCATTCTGCCTAGAGAACGGTATCACGCTTCTCTGGGCACCCACTGGGGGTAGTCGCTACAACGGCCAAGCCGAGTGCGCCATCAAGCAAGTCAACATAAATGTCGCTCATGACTTGCCAGGCTCGACCGAGCCAGACATGAGAGGTCGGAAGGTCGACGGCAAATTCAAGAGCCGCAAAACAGCGAAGCTGGCATTTATGACTATTTGTAGAGCGTTCGAAGAGTATCTGTACGGCGATCTGCCCAACACACCTGGAGAGGGTGATTGTACGCCCATCGAACGCAGAGATGAGGTTGTCGGGCGCTTTGGTGTCATGGGCACGCCACAACAGCTTGACGATGATTTTCAAATCAAGACGTCCGTTCCCGTCGATTTCAAAGGCAAGGCTACAGAAAAGCGAGGCATCCGAACCGGCCGTGGCATCTTCACCAGTGAAGAACTTCGGTTTTTGTTGAGGACATCGCAACCTGATGAGGTGAGGCAGGATTGTGAAGATTCGATGCTGCTTTTTGTCAGGGTGCGATCGCAGTGGTTGAAGGCCTATCACAGCGGCATCTTCTCGACCGCGTCCCTGCGTCCCCTGGAAAAGCTGTTTGAATTCCTTTGGTCTCCCCACGCACGGCGTGGCCGGCGGCTGCGGAAGCTTGATGTCGATCGCCCTCGATATCACCGCAACCAGGCTCACGCGGTCGCTGTGGAACCGGAACAGTCATCGCCTGAGAAGCAGGGTAAGGACGCAGAAGTTGCTACTGCAGAAGTCAGTGACAGTGACGCCATCCCCGCGGTGTGCTGGGACAACTACTCACCACTTTCAGCGGAGTAGCGCGATGAACAGAGTCTTTCCTCATGCGCAATTCGTTGAAGCACGCGTCGAGCTCAAGCGAGCACTCGAAAACCCCAAGCGCGGTCGGTTCATCTTTGTTATTGGCCCCTCTGGTATCGGAAAAACGACTGTTCGTCAGGCCATACTACGCACAATATGCGGCAAGCCGGCTTACTGGGGTGCAGGACGCATCCCAGTCATTGAAGTATTTGCGCTTCTAGCTCAGAGGGCGTACTTCAATCCGCGCTCCCTCGCAGAATCTTTGGTCTATGAACTGATTGCGCCCAACCCTCGATGGTTGCGGGACAGCGATGACCCAGATAACCCAACGTATGCAATGGTAAAGGCGGAGATCGAACGGGCGCACCGTGAGCTCCTTGGCATGCCACGTCCTAACGTGACGGAGGAGTCCATGTGGCGATTATTCCAGCAACTTGCTGCCTCGCGAGGCATGTGGCTAGCGGCTATTGATCAGGCCCATGCCCTCTGCACCAACCATCGCAACAAAGATCCCGCCGACCACATTCTCAATTTGATGTCCATTTTGGACAGCGGCGATCTGAACTTTCTGCTAAGTGGCGTCCATGGTGCCGCTGACCTATGGGCGCAGCGTCCAGAGGTTCGGCGACGCTCGACCTTGATCTGGATGCGTCCATATAGCTACGAGCGCAGAGAGGATCGCGACCCATTTCTAACACTTCTGCGAACCTTGGGTCATGAGTATTCCTTCTCCAGACCTGCGCTTTTGTTTGAGATGGCTGCCGAGCTAATGGCGGCTTCCGCTGGGATCTTTGGTGTTCTGAGAAAAATCTTGGCAGACGCCAAAGAGCGGGCTGACAGTGCGGGCCGCCATGCGATCACGAAGAACGACATCACCGGTTCGTATTACGGCGATCGGGACTACGAAAAAATGTGGGAGGACGTAAAGTTCTTTGAGGCGGTCATGAAATCGGCAAATACAAAGGCGAGGGCGGTGATGGTTGCTAGCGCCTGGGGGCTAAAGAAAAGAGCCTCCACGGCCACCGAGGATGATCCCAAGCCTGCGTCAAAGGTTAATTGCGATGGGTGAGGGAAAGTTCGTCTGGACAGCACTTCCACCGCTGCCTTTACGTGGGCTTGCATCGGAATTGGTCGAATCAATCGACTACTACGTATTGCGGATGTCCTGGACGACGGGCTGGTCGCTGTCTCAGATCATGGGCCTACTAGCAAGCAGCAATGGTCGGTCCGGATCTGGTCAGCGACTTCGCTGTTATCGCACGGACGAAGAAGCTGAAAGGCTCGTTTTGTCTATGGAGAAGTTAGCCGGAGTTCCACATTTAAGGTGTGGAACTCTCTTGCCATTGAAGGACATCATTGGCCGAAAAGCGGTAAGTGGTTGGCGTGGGACACCTCGTCGGTGGTGTCCCCTTTGCTATAAGCGATGGGATGCAACCACGGATTGGGAACCCTTGGTCTGGTCAATACCCCATATCAGTCGATGTCCAATCCATCGCTGTTTGTTTTCAGATAAATGCCCCCGGTGCGGTGCCAAACAACCCGGTGATAGGGCTATCGCCACACGCTGCCTATGCCGCAAATGCAAGGCTTCTTTGGGTGCTGACGGCTCGTTTGCGAAGCAATCCAAGTTGCACGCTTGGGTTGATACGCAAGTACTCAGCCTTGTGAATTTCTGTGCGGAACCAAGCCAGCAAGTATTGTCCGCCGACGTTCTATCGGAGTTGATGTCTGGACTCAAAGCCAAGGCCAATGGTCGAAACCGCATTGATCTGCTCGGTACAGCTGTCAGTTGGAGCGACCCAGGTAATGCGCCAAGTCCTTTGAGCATTCGGGCACTTGTCAACTTGAGCGCATTCCAGGGAGTGCCGGTTGTAGATTTGATAATGAGGCCGAGAGAAGCTATGGAAGCCCCGCTTCTTGACCTATGGAGCGGCTCGCATTGGATAGCTAGCCCTTTTGCGAGGAACGAAGACCCCGTGAAACATGCGCGTTGGTTGGCGAGACGGCTCCTTGACGACAGATCGCTACGGTACATTCCGCCTATAAGCATTCTGGCAAAGGACTCACGCGTATCGTTGATCAAGCTGAGAGAGTTCGATCCGGAGGTATATGCGTGGTATGTCCACGCATATAAAAGACAATGTGGGCCAAGTCTCCGGCAAGCAAGGGAACGTGCTTTTCTTGTCGCCCTAAAATGCTTGGAGAACTTAGATATATCCGGGCGTTCACACCACTATTTTTGGTGGCTGCCTGCGGAGATTGAGAAGAAGTCCCACGTGGATAGGAGCGATGCGGATGTGGCGTTCTATGCGGCCATGAGATACGTACGCCTCCTGGCTAGGGCATTGAAGCATTCAGAGCGGCTGTCCATGGTCACGAACAGTAACCGCTGGATTGAATCCGCTCCCTCACCGGCATCGCCCCTAGCCGCGACATAGAGGCTGCGCTGTTAGTCACGTGTGATGTGGGAGGGCTTACTTCCTAGTTCTCTCATCATGACTACTGCGCTCGCCGGACACAGTTTGGCGAACTGTTGTGTGCTTTGGATGTCGGCGGGTACCTCTTTTCGATCAAGGCGCCGATAGCCGCGAAGGCCGAAATAATCCTCGGCGGAGGTGGTCAGCAGGAATAGCGCATCGACGCCCTTGCCTATGGCGTGCTGATGGACGGCGTCCACCAGTTGCTGTCCCAGACCATGCCCTTGCATCATTGGATGGACTGCTAACGAGCGCAGTAGTGAATGATCGCCGGTCAATTCGAGGCCGATCACGCCGACTATCTGGTTGGCGTCTCGAATAACAAAGAGCTCCACGGCATTGGCGTCTAAGAGATCGGACGTGGGCAGATCGGCTTCGGTCAGCAGGTGCAGGATGGCTTCATGGTCCTCTGAACCGCCCCGGGATTCCCGGAGGCTCCAACTCTTGAGAGGATGGAGCGATGGAAACCCCGAAGAAGAAGTCGCCGACGTATTCCCCGGAGGTCCGGGAGCGAGCGGTGCGGATGGTGTTCGAACACCAGAAGGATCACACCTCGCAGTGGGCGACGATCGAGTCGATCGCGGGCAAGATCGGCTGCACGGCGCAGACGCTGTGCAACTGGGTGCGCCAGGCCGAGCGTGACCAGGGCTTGCGCGAGGGCCTGAGCACCTCTGAGCGCGAGAAGATGAAGGCCTTGGAGCGCGAGGTGCGTGAGCTGCGCCAGGCCAACGAGATCCTGCGCAAGGCGTCGGCGTATTTTGCCCAGGCGGAGCTCGACCGCCGGTTCAAGCCATGACGACGTTCATCGACGACCACCGGGACGTCTATGGGGTCGAGCCGATCTGCAAGGTGCTGCCGATCGCCCCGTCGACGTACTACCTGCATGCCGCCCGGCGGGCCGATCCGGCCAAGGCACCGGCGCGCGTGCAGCGGGACGCGCAGCTGGGCACCGCCATCCAGCGGGTGTGGGACGAGAACCGCCGGGTCTACGGGGTGCGCAAGGTCTGGCGACAGCTGCGGCGCGAATCGGTCGACGTCGCCCGCTGCACGGTGGCGCGGTTGATGAAGCGACGCGGGTTACGCGGTGTGATCCGGGGCAAGGGCGTGAAGACGACGGTCAGCGACACGGCGGCGCCCTGTCCGCGGGACCGGGTGAACCGGCAGTTCCGGGCCGAGCGTCCGAATGCGCTGTGGGTCGCCGACTTCACGTACGTGTCGACCTGGCAGGGACACCTGTTCGTGGCCTTCGTCATCGACGTGTACGCTCGCCGCATCGTCGGCTGGAAGGTATCGAGCACGATGCGCACCGACTTCGTGCTCGACGCCCTGGAGCAGGCGCTGCATGCCCGTAGGCCCTTCGACGAAGGCGGCCTGATCCATCACAGCGACCGCGGATCGCAGTACGTGTCCATCCGCTACACCGAGCGCCTGGCCGAGGCCGGTATCGAAGCCTCGGTCGGCAGCGTCGGCGATTCCTACGACAACGCCCTGGCCGAGACGATCAATGGCCTGTACAAGGCCGAGGTGATCCATCGGCGGTCCTGGCCGAACCGCCCGGCGGTGGAATGGGCCACGCTGGAGTGGGTGGACGGGTTCAACCACCAGCGGTTGCTGGGGCCGATCGGGAACATCCCGCCAGCGGAAGCCGAGGCGGCTTACTATCGGCAACAGGCTGCGCTGCCCAAGGCGGCGTGACTCAAACCAAACAGCCTCCGGGATTCCCGGGGCGGTTCACTCCGGCTTCGCTTGTTCTACTGGGTTCACAGCGATTATTCCTTGACGCGTTGGCGAGAAGCGACGGATTAGGCCTTCTCCACGGCGCCGGCGGCTTGCGCCAAGGCCCGTTGGATAGCATCACCTTTGCGCTCACTGTAACGGCTGACCAAGTAGTCACTGTGACCACGCACCATAAAGGTGAACTTCATGAGTTCCTCCATGACGTCCACGACTCGGTCGTAGAACGCCGAGGGCTTCATGCGGCCCTCTTCGTCGAATTCCTGCCAGGCCTTGGCCACCGACGATTGGTTCGGAATGGTCACCATGCGCATCCATCTGCCAAGCACTCGCAGCGAGTTCACCACGTTGAAGGATTGGGAGCCGCCGCAGACCTGCATCACCGCCAAGGTGCGGCCCTGTGTTGGGCGCACGCTGCCGTCTTCGAGAGGCAACCAATCAATCTGGTTCTTGAAGACGCCGGTGATCGTGCCGTGGCGCTCTGGGCTCACCCACACCTGACCCTCAGACCAGTTAGACCATTCCCGCAGCCGCTGCACCTCGGAATGCGTGGCCGGCACACTGTCCAGCAGTGGCAGCTGGTGAGGATCGAACACTCGGGTTTCAGCCCCCAGGTGCCGCAGGATCCGTTCGGCCTCCAGTGCGAGCTTCCGGGAGAAGGACTGGGGGCGCAGGGAGCCGTAAGAGGATCAGGACGCGGGGCGGATGACCGGCGTCTTCGCTGGCGCGAAGCCGGAGCGCGTCGGTGGCGGGCAGGAGGTCTGCTTGGAGATGCGGTAGATCGATGTTCATGGGCTTGTTCGGAATCCAATGTTTCGACTATTCTAGTTTTATGGAAACAAACGAAGCAATCGCCGCCTTGACCGCGCTGGGCCATGCCAAGCGCCTGGCTATTTTCCGTTTGCTGGTAGTGGCCGGCCCGATGGGACGCATGGCCGGTGACATCGGCGACGAGCTGGGTGTGCCCGGCGCCACGTTGTCCTTTCACCTGAAAGAACTGGTGCAGGCCAGGTTGATCACGGCCGAGCCGCAGGGGCGCTTCGTTTGCTATCGCGCCGCCTTCGAGGCCATGAACGGCCTGATTGCCTACCTGACCCACAACTGTTGCGCGGGCAGTCCGCAAGCCGAGTGCGCCCCGATGTCTACGGCGTGCTTGCCCGGCGACGCCTGCTGCTGACCCTCTGAGGATTGCACGTGACCCATCGCGTTCTGTTCGTTTGCACGGGCAACTCTGCTCGCAGCGTCTTGGCCGAAGCGACCTTGCGCGCCTGGGGCGGCGCCAGGTTCGAGGCGTTCAGTGCCGGCAGCCAACCCACCGGTAGGATCAACCCTTACGCGCTCGACACGCTCGCGGAGGCAGGCATGTCGACGGCCGGACTGCGCAGCAAATCCTGGGACGAGTTCTCGGGAAATGGAGCGCAGCCTATCGACCTGGTGGTAACGGTCTGCGACAGCGCGGCATCGGAACCGTGTCCGGTGTTCTTCGGTGATTTTATGCGCACCCATTGGGGGCTGCCCGATCCGGCTGCCGTAGAGGGTGGTGATGCCGAAAAGCGGGCGGCCTTTGCGCGGGCGCACGCCATCATCAAGGCGCGCCTCATGGCCTTCCTTACCTTGTCGCCGGAAACTTGGGCAGATCGTGAGGCGCTGAAGTTGGCCTTGGATCGCATCGGGTTTATCCAGTCCGAGGACGCCACCCATGTCTGAGCCTGGTGTCGCACGCCCGGCCATAGGATTGTTCGAGCGCTACCTGACACTATGGGTGGGGGCCTGCATCGTGCTGGGTACGGCGTTGGGTCACTGGTTGCCAGAGCCGTTTGCTGTCCTGGGCGCCATGGAAGTGGTCAAGGTGAATCTACCGATCGCCCTGCTCATCTGGCTGATGATCGTGCCGATGTTGCTGCGGATTGATCTGGGCGCCATGCGCCAGGTGGGGCGACACTGGAAAGGCATCGGCGTCACGCTCTTCATCAACTGGGCCGTAAAGCCCTTCTCGATGGCCCTGCTGGCATGGCTTTTCCTGCGCCACGTCTTTGCTGGGCACCTGCCGACGGAACGGATCGACAGCTATGTGGCGGGCCTGATCCTACTGGCCGCCGCGCCGTGTACCGCGATGGTGTTTGTGTGGAGCAACCTCTGCCGGGGCGAGCCGAACTTCACGCTCAGTCAGGTTGCCATCAATGACGGCATCATGGTGGTGGCCTTTGCACCCTTGGTTGCGCTGCTGCTGGGCGTGTCAGCCATCACGGTGCCCTGGGCCACCTTGGTTCTGTCAGTAGCGCTCTACATCGTGGTGCCTGTGATTGGGGCCACTGTGTTACGCCGATGGATCATGGCGCGTGGAGGGGAGGCGGCGTTGGCGGAATGGTTACGCCCGCTGGGCTCTATGTCGCTCGGCGCATTGCTGATCACCTTGACGCTGCTGTTCGGGTTCCAGGGTAAACAGATCCTGGCTCAACCTCTGATCATTGCCATGCTCGCGGTGCCGATCCTGGTGCAGGTGTATTTCACCTCCGGGTTGGCTTATTTGTTGAACCGCTGGCTTGGTGTGGAGCATTGCGTGGCAGGCCCCTCGGCGTTGATCGGTGCCAGCAACTTCTTCGAGTTGGCAGTGGCTGCGGCTGTTAGCCTGTTTGGCTTGAGCTCGGGCGCCGCCTTGGCCACGGTGGTCGGCGTACTCGTCGAAGTGCCTGTGATGCTCTCGGTTGTCCGTGTCGTGAACGGCTCGAAAGATTGGTACGAGCGTCCAAAGAAAGAGTTGTGCCGTACCTGATCGGTTGCCATGCGCTGTTCGAGAGAACAGTTGATAGCTCGCTCCTTGAGCAGGGCGCAGAAGCTACGTGACCAAGTTCAAGGCGAATCGACTCCTGAAAATGACAGGAGTCTGGTCTCTCAGGGTCTTGTGGCTCTCTCGCCTTGAATTCCATATCAGTGAAGATCGGCAACTCGCTGATATACGGCTCTTTTAGGCGAAAAGCCGAGAGGCATAGTTTGTTCGGGGTTCGAACGCCATAGTTTGTGCAAGCCGCACAAACTATACGCCTGTGAACACAAGTAAATGCGGAAAACGCCGCGTCACCCGGACGCATTTGCACCACCCGGGCGCGTTGTCCATCATTGGTGCAATGAGTGAAGTCGGCTGGCGCGCGTGGGCGGAGCAGATGTCGACCGGGCTGGCCCTGGTCGATGCCGAGCTGCGCCTGCGCTGGATCAACCCCGCGCTGGCCGAGTGGCTGGCGCTGGGGCCGCGCAGCGCGGTGGGCCAGCCGCTGGGGGCGCTGCTGCACGATCCTTCCCTGCTCACGCAGGCGGCGCGGGTGCTGGCCGAGCAGCGCTCGCTGCAGTGGCGCGGGCTGGCGCTGGTGGCGGCCGACGGGCGCGCGCTGCGGGTGGACGCGGCCCTGCAGGCGCTCGATGCCGGCACGCTGCTGTTGGAGGTGCATCCGCTGGCCGAGGCCAGCACGGCTTCCTCGCCGCTCTCGGCCACGCTGCGCGGCTTCGCGCACGAGGTGAAGAACCCGCTGGCCGGGCTGCGCGGGGCGGCGCAGCTGCTGGAGCGCCGCCTGGCCGACGAGGACCTCAAGGCCCTGGCCGGCCTGGTGATCGCCGAGGCCGACCGCCTGACCACGCTGGCCAACCGCCTGCTGCGCCACGACGGCGCGCCGCGGCTGGGTCCGCTCAACATCCACGAGGTGCTGGAGCGGCTGGACGCGTTGCTGCACGCCGAGCCGGCCGCGCCGCGCGTGCTGCACGACTACGACCCGAGCTTGCCCGACGTGCAGGGCGACAGCGACCGCGTGCTGCAACTGCTGCTCAACCTCGCCCGCAACGCGATCGAGGCGGGCGCGCGCAACCTGGTGTTCCGCACCCGCGTCGAGCACGCCGTGCGGCTGGGTGAGCGCCTGCTGCGCAGCGCCCTGCGGGTGGAAGTGATCGACGACGGCGCCGGCATCCCGCCCGCGCTGCGCGATACGCTGTTCGAGCCGCTGGTCTCCGGCCGCGCCGACGGCAGCGGCCTGGGCCTGGCGCTGGCGCGCGAGATCGCCCGCGAGCACGGCGGCGAGCTGCGCTACGTCAGCCGCCCAGGCGAGACGGTGTTCTCCCTCTACTTGCCGATGGGCGCGACGCATGGCTGATTCGAAGCGGGAAGTCTGGATCGTCGACGACGACCGCGCGGTGCGCTTCGTGCTGGCCGAGGCGCTGCGCGACGCCGGCCACGCGGTGCGCGAGTTCGGCGAGGCGGCGGCGGTGCGCGAGGCGCTGCGCACGGCCTCGCCCGCGCTGCTGCTCACCGACGTGCGCATGCCCGGCGAGGACGGCCTGCGCCTGCTCGACGCGCTCAAGGCCGAGGGCGTGGGGCCGGTGATCGTGATGAGCGCCTACACCGACGTCGCCACCACCGCCGCCGCCTACCGCGCCGGTGCGGTGGACTACCTCGCCAAGCCGTTCGACCTCGACCAGGCGGTGGCGGCAGTGGGCCGCGCGCTGGCCGAGGTGCCGGCCGCCGCCGCGCCGGCGCCGGCGCCGCAGGCGGCCGCCGCCAGTCACGCCCTGCTCGGCGAGAGCGCGCCGATGCGCGAGGTGTTCCGGCTGATCGGCCGCGTGGCCGCCAGCGAACTCAACGTGCTGATCACCGGCGAGACCGGCACCGGCAAGGAGCTGGTGGCGCGCGCCCTGCACGAGGAAAGCGCGCGGCGCGGCAAGCCCTTCGTGGCGCTCAACACCGCGGCCATCCCGAGCGAACTGCTGGAGAGCGAGCTGTTCGGCCACGAGGCCGGCGCCTTCACCGGCGCCACCCGCCGCGTGGCCGGGCGCTTCGAGCAGGCCGAGGGCGGCACGCTGTTCCTCGACGAGATCGGCGACATGCCGCTGATCCTGCAGACGCGCCTCTTGCGCGTGCTGGCCGGCGGCGAGTTCTACCGCGTGGGCGGGCGCGAGCTGATCCGCTGCAACGTGCGCATCATCGCCGCCACCCACCAGGACCTCGACGCGCGCGTCGCGGCCGGGCAGTTCCGCGCCGACCTCAAGCATCGCCTGGACGTGGTGCGCATCGAGCTGCCGCCGCTGCGCTCGCGCCGCAGCGACATCCCGCTGCTGGCGCGCCACTTTCTCGCCGCCGCCGCGCAGGAGCTGAAGCTGCCGCCCAAGCGCTTCGCCAAGAGCGCGCTCAAGGCGCTGGAGCTGCGCGACTTCCCCGGCAACGTGCGCGAGCTGGAGAACCTGTGCCGGCGCCTGGCGGTGATCGCGCCCGGCGCGGAGATCCATGGCGCCGACCTCGGCCACGCCAACCACGCCGCGGCCGGTGGCGACTGGACCGACGCGCTGCGCGACTGGGCCGCGCGCGAGCTGGCCGCCGGCGAGACCGACATCCACGCCCGTGCCCGCGAGGCGCTGGACCGCGCCCTGCTGCAGGCCGCGCTGGAGGCCCACGGCGGCCATCGCCAGCACGCCGCCGCCGCGCTGGGCGTGGGCCGCAACACGCTCACCCGTAAGCTGGGCGCCTCGCGCACGCGGCGCCCGAACAAGCACTGATCCGGAGCCACCCATGCCTTTGTCCGTCCGTCCCGCCCGCCGCGGGGACCTCGCCCACCTGGTTGCCTGGAACGCCGCGATGGCGTGGGAGACCGAAGCCAAGCGGCTCGACGGCGCCGTGCTCGAACGCGGCGTGGCCGCGGTGTTCGACGAGCCGCGCCGCGGCTTCTACCTGGTGGCCGAGCGCGGCGGCGCGGCGGTGGGCAGCCTGCTCGTCACCTACGAATGGAGCGACTGGCGCTGCGGCGACTTCTGGTGGATCCAGAGCGTGTACGTGGTGCCCGAGGCGCGCCGCGGCGGCGTGTTCCGCACGCTGTACGCCGAGGTCGCGGCACGCGCCCGCGCCGCCGGCGCGGTGGGCCTGCGGCTCTATGTGGAGACCGAGAACCGGCGCGCCCAGGCCACCTACGAGGGGCTCGGCATGGAGCGCTGCCACTACTTCATGTACGAGCGCACGCCGCTGGGCTGAGCGGCGCGCGGCGGTGCCTGTAGGAGCGCGCCTCGCGCGCGACGCTCTTCGGGAACGCAATGTCCCCCCGCACGGAACGGTCGCGCGCAAGGCGCGCTCCTACAGGGGCCCGATAGGTTTCAGTGCAGGGGGGTGTCCGGTGCGCCGAACCGCCCATGCCCGTCGAGCAGGATGCGGCCCAGCGCATGCAACTCGGCCGAGGTGCCGTAGCGCGCACTGAGCGCGCCCAGCAGGGGGCCGAGCGCCGCGGGCGCGAGCGGGTAGGCGTGCGCCAGCACGCGGGCGCGGCCGCCGTCGCCGCGTTCGGCCACCGTCACCGCGACCACGCCCAGGCCGGGTGCCTCGTGGGCGTACAGCGTTGGCGCTTCGCCGGCCGCGGGCTCGGCCAGCGCTTCGAGCAGGCTGCCGGACGGCGCGCCGTCGCCCGGGGCGTCCAGCGCTAGCGGCACGCGGTGCGCGCCGAGCAGCGCGGCGTACTGGCGCAGCTCGAACACGATGCCGGCGACCTCGTGCGCGCGCTGCGCCGCCTCGCCCGGCTGGCCGGCGAGCCAGGCGGCGGGCGACTGCGCCAGCACCCGGCCGGCGTGATAGCGCAGCGGCAGGCCGCGCGCGCTCAGCGTGGCCTCGTCGCGGTAGGGCGTGAGCAGGGCGGCTTCCAGCAGCGACCACAGCGGCGCCAGGTTGACGTGCTCGTACTGCACGCAGGTGAGTGCGAGCAGGTCGTTGCGGCTCAGGTAGCGCGCGTGTTCCAGCCGCACGCCGAGCGTGCGCATCAGCCAGTCGGCGGTGCGCGGGCCGGCCTCGCCGCGGCCGACCAGTTCCACCTCCAGTTGCTCGGCCAGTTCGGCGGCGAGCGGCTCGGGCGCCAGCACGCTCAGCGGCAGCAGGCGCATCGGGCCGTCGGCGTAGGCGGCGTCGGGCTCGAGCGGCTGCGCCGGCATGCGGCCCTCGTGGGTGCCGAAGGCCACCACGTTCTCCAGGTGCCCGCGCGGCACGCGGCGGGCCAGCTCGTCCAGCGTGGCCCACACGGGAAAGCCCGGGCGCAGCAGTTCCACCGTGTCGAACAGCGCGCCGGCCAGGGCGAGGCGCGCGCGGTCCACCGCGGGCAGCAGGGCGTTGAGGTCGGCGGCGACCAGGGCGGCGAGCTCGGCGGCCTCGTCGCGGGTCAGGCGCAGGCGCTGCGGCGGCTCGCCGGGGGCAAGTTCCAGGGCCAGCACCACCGGCAGGGCGGTCAGCGTTTGCGCTTCCACTTGCGAGGAATCCGAACGACAGGAAACCGCGATTCTAGCATCCGCCCCTGCGGGCTTTCGCCGCACCAGCGCGCGGGTTAGCCTTGACGGACTTCGGTGGCTCAAGGTCGTTCCAGACATGGACAAGGTGCAAAAGCGGGTCGGCGTGATCGGCGGCGTGCGCATCCCGTTCTGCCGCAACAACACCGCTTACGCGGACGTGGGCAACTTCGGCATGTCGGTGAAGGTGCTCGGCAGCCTGGTCGAGCGCTTCGGCCTGCACGGCGTGGAGCTGGGCGAGGTGGCGATGGGCGCGGTGCTCAAGCACTCCTCGGACTGGAACATCGCGCGCGAAGCGGTGCTCTCCTCCGGCCTCGCGCCGACCACGCCCGGCATCACCACCGCGCGCGCCTGCGGCACCTCGCTGGACAACGCCATCCTCGTTGCCAACAAGATCGCCATGGGGCAGATCGAGGCCGGCATCGCCGGCGGCTCGGACACCACCAGCGACGTGCCGATCGTCTACAGCCCGCGCCTGCGCCGGCGCCTCCTGGCGATCAACCGCGCCAAGGGCTGGCAGGACAAGCTGGCCGCCGCCACCCGCGGCTTCTCGCTGGCCGAGCTCAAGCCCTCCTTCCCCGGCGTGGCCGAGCCGCGCACCGGCATGTCGATGGGCGAGCACTGCGAGAAGATGGCCAAGGAGTGGCACATCGAACGCACCGCCCAGGACCAGCTGGCGCTGGACAGCCACCGGAAGCTCGCCGCGGCCTACGACGCCGGCTTCTTCGAGGACCTGGTGATCCCGTTCCGCGGCTTGAGGCGCGACGGCTTCCTGCGTCCGGACACCTCGCTGGAGAAGCTGGCCTCGCTCAAGCCCGCCTTCGACAAGCTCTCCGGCTTCGGCACGCTCACCGCCGGCAACTCCACCGGCCTCTCCGACGGCGCCGCCGCGGTGCTGCTGGGC
>NZ_LFQR01000229.1 GCF_001182895.1 Frateuria defendens
CAGATTGGTCTTGGTCGAGGGGCCCTTCTGAAACGGCACACGATTCATCGCCATGACTCACACTCCCGTCGTGAACATGGCTTCAGCATCCTCCGCGGCCGTCGCAAATCACGCGACTTGCCACTGAGGTTCGACGCTAATCAGGACTCACTTTGGCGGACGCAATCGCGGCCAGTTAATAGAAAATAGAATCATCATTACAACTGACGACATACCAGCCCCCCTTAGTGCCAAAGGCATAGCTACGGCAAGTTCAAAAATTTTCCCATAGAGCAACGCCCCCACCCACGACAAGGCCAAAATAGCGAATAAAGAACAAAAAAAATAAATGACACCAACCCTTAAAATCACAAACAATCGCCTCATTTTTTTTCCTTACTATCAGGCGAATCACCCAAGCGGTCAATAATCGCACTCGACGATTCCGATGAAATCGGGCCAGATGTATTTCCAAAAATGGCCGGAAGTAACGTCTCCCCTGCCACTCCACCAAGCCCCCTTGTTGTTTTATCACCGACATAGTACCCAAAGCCACCTGTCACACCTGACTTGGCGGCCCCTATATATGGATTCTTACTCTCATCATAAACCATATTATTAATATCCGTCTGTAAAAATCCACCACTTGCGCTAACTGCTGTATTCCACCAAAGACCACCACCAACCCCCAGCATTCCTGTAGCAGTCGCCACTCCAACATTCGTCAGACGTATCTTCCCATCTTGAGCAAGCTGCGCTCCTGCATTAACGGTCCCCGCCAGCATGCCCGCTCCCACCCGCGAGGAGAGCATGAAGCCCAATACTGTTCCCGAAATGCCTCCCTCCCGCACCGCATTCGCAGCCTCCAGGAAAGGTACGCCAGCCGAAAGTCCCGCTGTGGCCCCGTAAACCACCGTCCTTCCATAGAAGGCATAGAAATCGTTGTCCGACTGCTTGATGATGTCGTTCGCCAAGTAGTTCTTCAGCACATCCTGGTTTGCCCAATGCGACAGCTGAGCCGCTTGAGCGTCGTCATTACTGGTGCTTCCGCGCAGGTTCACCCCATACTCCTGGACCCCATAGAATGCCTTGGCC
>NZ_LFQR01000230.1 GCF_001182895.1 Frateuria defendens
GCGACTGGGTCTCGGCCGCCGGCAAGTGGCCGAGAGCCTGCGCCGACAGGGCTTGCGCGCGAAGGCGGCGCGCAAGTTCAAGGCGACGACGAACTCGAACCATGCGCTGCCGGTGGCCGACAACCTGCTGCAACAGGACTTCAGGGCGCAGCGTCCGAACCAGGTGTGGGTCTGCGACATAACCTACCTCGGCACCGACGAGGGCTGGCTGTATCTGGCGGTGGTGCTGGACCTGCACTC
>NZ_LFQR01000231.1 GCF_001182895.1 Frateuria defendens
TCGCTCGACGAGGCGTTCGACGCGCTGTACGCAGCCGCCGCCAGCCGCAACGACGCCGCCTCGCGGCAGATCGCCCAGGCTTACGCGCAGTCGGACGCGGGCCAAGCCTTCCTCGCGCAGGGCCGCGAGGTCAACCACCAGGCGCAGGCCAGCGCGCAGCAGGCCCTGCTCGAAGCCCAGCAGCAGGCGCACGCCCAGCCGGCCACGCCCGCCGGCCCCGTCATGAGCCGCTAGGAAAGCATCCATGGAGGCGAGCACCGACGACATCAAGAAAATGGCCGTGCGGCTGGCCGTGCTCATCGACAGCCTCGAAACCCGCGGCGAGAAGGCCACCCAGCAGACCCTGCAGGCGGCGCAGTCCATCCACCAGGTGGTGCAGGATGCCGCAGCCGTTTCGCAGCGCACGGCCGCCCAGTCGCTCGAGGACTTCCGCCGCACCGCCGCCGCCACGCTG
>NZ_LFQR01000232.1 GCF_001182895.1 Frateuria defendens
GAAAAGCCCGGCCGAAGCCGGGCTTTTCCATCGGACCGAAGGACCGATTACTGCTGCACCTGCAGCTCCGTGCGGCGGTTGCGCGCACGACCGGCATCGGTGTCGTTGCTGTCGATCGGGTCGTTCTCGCCATGGCCGATCGGGCCTTCCAGGCGGCTCGCGTCCACGCCGTGGGCGGTCAGGTAGTCGTACACGATCTTCGCGCGACGCTCCGACAAGGCCTGGTTATAGGCGTCCTTACCCACCGAGTCGGTGTAGCCGGCCACCGTCACGTGCACGTCCGGATAACGCTTGAGGGTGTCCACCGCCTGGTCGAGGATCGCCACCGAATCCGAGCTCGGCTCGGCCAACGCCTTGGCGATGTTCGTCTCGCCCTTCTTCGGACGGTCGAACTTGAAGTTCACGCCGCGCAGGTCGATCACCACCTTCTGCGGGCAGCCATCCGGACCCACCAGGGTACCGGCCGGCGTCGCCGGGCACTTGTCGTCGCAGTCGTTCACGCCGTCGCCATCGCTGTCCTTGGTGGAGCAATCCTCCACTGGGGCCGGCGGCGGCGGGGTCGGCGCAGCGGCCGGCTGGCCGAAGCGCGAAACCACGCTGAAGCCCAGGAACCAGTCGCCGTAGCCGTTTTCCTTCGGCTGGGTCTTGTCGTCCCAGTCGTAGCGGTAGCCGGCCTCGATGCGGATGTCCGAGCTGTCGGTGATGGTCTTGGACACGCCCACGCCCAGTTCGGCCGCCGGCGACCAGCCGCTGTCGGCGCGGCTGTTGTGGTGGCTGCCCAGCACGCCCGCCAGCAGGTACGGACGCCAGGCGTCCCACGCGCCGGCGTAGAAGCGCGCCGCCACGCCCAGGTTGTTGCTGGACCAGTTGCCGCCGCCGTCCACGTCGCGCTTGGTGCGGTCGGCGAAGATGTCGATCGAGGCGTTCGGCGAGACGAAGCGGCCCACGCCCAGGCCGTAGTACACCTGACGGCTG
>NZ_LFQR01000233.1 GCF_001182895.1 Frateuria defendens
GACGCCAACGGCAACACCACCGGCAGCGTGGTGGGCGGGGAGACGTTCGGCTTCGGCTACGGCGACCGCAACCGGCTGCTCAGCGTGGTGCGCAACGGCGCCACGGTGGGCACCTACACCTACAACGCCTTCGGC
Source organism: Frateuria defendens (assembly GCF_001182895.1). Classification (GTDB taxonomy): domain Bacteria; phylum Pseudomonadota; class Gammaproteobacteria; order Xanthomonadales; family Rhodanobacteraceae; genus Frateuria_B; species Frateuria_B defendens. The sequence continues at coordinate 136 of NZ_LFQR01000233.1, forward strand.
GAGCGCATCGCCAAGACGGCGACGCTGCCGCAGGCGGTGAACGAGCGCTACGCCTACGACGAGGGCAGCCAGCTACTGGCCGAGTACGGCAGCACGAACCGGGATTACGTCTGGCTGGATGGCCTGCCGGTGGCGGTGGTGGATGCCAATGGCGGTACGGCCACGATCGGCTATGTGCATGCGGATGGGCTCAACACCCCGCGCGCGGTCACGGACGGCAGCGGGGCGACGGTGTGGCAGTGGAGCTACCAGGGCAATCCGTTTGGGGAGCTGGCGCCGACTTCTACAATGGGGTTCATCTATAACCCAAGATATCCCGGTCAGTACTCTGACACCGAGTCGAGACTGTCGAACTGGGGTTTCCGGACATATGAAGCAGGGACCGGCAGATCGCCACAAAGCGATCCGTTGGGAATGTTTGGTGGCCAGCCGAGTACTTATGCCTATGTAATCAGTAATCCGCTGAGTTACATTGATCCGTATGGGCTTGCACCAAATGACAGAAACTGGAAGATTTTTTGCTTCGTTTATTTTCTGGCTTGCAATCAGAATCCGAACATAACTCAGCGCCCACCTGGCAATCCGCCTCCTGGGTACGAGACGCCAGCAGAGCCCCCTGGAAATCCTCTCAAAGGACCGCCACAACGGCCTCAAGCGCCAAAACCTCCACCGGATATATGTCCACCGAGTGGGCAGCCCGGTCCTGGATCTTCAACTCCCCCGAATATGGAACCGCCAATACCTCCACCTGTGCCTCCGCCCGTGCCAGCCGTGCCACCATCATCTCCTTGGTTCTTTATCTTGCCTCCAGGGTTTCAACAAAGCGTGACGAGCCAGCAGCCCGGCGTGGCTTAGTTGTATGATCGGAGAGTATTGGAGGCGGTGAATCCCTATGGATGATGCGCAGAGCTGTACTAGCCGGTTGCATGAACTCGATGCCCGAGGAGAGATTTCTCGGGCAGTGGAGCTATGTGAGTCTGAGCTGTGCTCTGAAAACGTCGATTGCCAGCGGTATCTAGGATGGTTCTATGCAAATAATGGGAACCCGGAGCGGGCTTGCGATTGGTATCGAAAGGCCGCGATGCAAGGTAGTGCCGAGGCAATCGAGGAATACTGGAAATGCGTCCTTATGATTGATGCTCGGGGCAATAAACAAAAAGCGATTGAACTATGTCAAATAGCTCCGTTTTCCGCGCATGTGAATTGCCAGCGTTACCTCGCTAAAGCTTTCTTTGAGAAAGGAGATGTGGATGCCACGTTGCAGTGGTGCCTTAGATTGGCTGAGCATGGTAGTTCAGATGACATCCTTTATGTCGGTAGACTCTACCTGTCTAAAAATGAGCCGCGGAACGCACTAGAATTTCTCAAGAGGGCGGCTATGCAGGGTAGTGCACGGGCCAGTCAGCTAATCGGCGAAATCTACGCCTTTGGTATAGGGGTTCCGAAGGATGAAGAAATGGCATTACCTTATTACAAGGCGGGTGCTGAACATGGCCTAATACTTAGTCAAATGCGTTTGTTGCATCTTTGTCGCCATAACGATGCGGGTATAGGGAAGCTGGCTTCTATGGTTAGATTGTTTTTTCTTATCACAAGAGCGATTTTTATAAGGTTTCGCAATGCGGAAGATCCGCGTATCGCAGATATTCCTCAGTGATGCAGCCATTAGGGATGCTCTGATCTAT
>NZ_LFQR01000234.1 GCF_001182895.1 Frateuria defendens
CTGGCCTTCGCCGGCCTGGTAGTTGAGGCCGCTGCCGAATTCGCTCTCGCCTTCCGCCGCCGGCTCGCCCGCGGCCAGCAGGGCGGCCAGCTCGGCTTCCAGCGTGTCGGAATCGGCGGGCTCGGCCTGCCAGGATTCCGGCTCGCCGGCGTCGAACGCGTCGAGCGCATCCGGCGCGGCGGCGGGATCGAGCGCCCCGGTGAACGCGGAGGCCGGCTCGGGTGACGGCGGCGCGTCCGGCACCGGCGCCATGGCCTCGGCCTCCACGTCGTCTCCGGGCGCCGGCATCGCATTGGCCGCAACCTGCGGCGACGCGGTTTCCGGCCGTG
>NZ_LFQR01000235.1 GCF_001182895.1 Frateuria defendens
GTCCATCCCATTTCCCTAGGTTTCCTGCATTGATGGTGTTACCTGAACCTGTCAGATTGAACGTGTCGCCATTGCCAAGGTTCAATGTTCCCTTGGACATCTGCCTAATGTACGCGTAAGCATTGTCACCAATGCTTACAGTGCTGCTTTCCCCGACACTGACCTGCATGAAGCTGACATCGGAAGCGTTAAGTTTCGTGTTCGCACCGCCCGTAAAGTCACCTTGTACTCCACCATTCAAGGTGACTTCGTTGCTATCCCCCGCTGTAATTGACATCGAAGCGGCGGCTGGCCCAGTAATGGTCTCTGCGGAAAGATTGCTCAGTATATTGACCTTGTTATTGCCCGACACAAGCGCGAGTGTTTGATTGCTGGACTCAAGTGAAATGCTGTTACTCGCACCATTGATGCTTACAGAGGAGCCATCGCCAAGTATGTGAATTTCGTTTCCATTCGATGCGATGAAGTCACTCTGGCCTGACACGCCAAGGACAGTGCTGGAGTTATCGGTTAGCTTGATGGTATCTGCGTCTCCAGCAACCTGCCCGGTCACACCACTCTCAACAACCACGCTTGCATTCGGTATTGAGACGAGACCGTTCGAAAGAACGGCTACCGTTGATGTCACGCCAGAGGCGTCCGTATTTGTTGAAATTTGATAGTAAGTCTTCCCGTCATAGCCCATGTCGGCTAGGGATGCTCTGATCTA
>NZ_LFQR01000236.1 GCF_001182895.1 Frateuria defendens
GTGGCGCAGGCGGCGCAGCTCGCGGGCACGCACGACGTGACCCTGTCCGCCGGCCACGACATCAGCCTCGGCACCGGCGCCGACACGCACGTGGAGGCACACAGCAGCAGCGTGAAGAAGAGCGGCGTGTTCGGCGGCGGCGGCGCCAGCGGCCTGGGCGGCATCGGCTTCACCGTGGGCAGCGCGTCGGGCAAGGCCAGCAGCACGGTGGAGCAGCACACCACCACCGGCAGCCTGGTGGGCAGCACCGAGGGCAACGTGACGGTGGTGGCCGGCGGCGACGTGGCGATCACCGGCAGCGACCTGATCGCGGGCCGCGCAGCGGGGGCCACCAGCGGCGGCAACATCGCCGTGCAGGGCCAGAACATCACCATCGCGCCGGCCGCGCAGACCGACCACGAGACCAACCAGCAGAAGCAGAGCCAGCACGGCGTGACGGTGGCGATGGTGAACACGCCGCTGGACGGGTTCCGCAACATCCAGCAGAACAGCCATTCGGGGAACGGCAACCAGGTCAAGCGATGGGACAGCGTGGCGCAGGCCGTGGGCAACACCGGCCTGGACGCGCCGGGCGTGGCGATCGGCTACGGCAGCCACAGCGCCAGCCACGCGGGCACCTACGACAGCGTGACCCAGCAGGGCAGCAGCCTGCGCGCGGCGGGGGACCTCTCGCTTACGGCGACGGGTGCCCATAACAGCGGCGGCGACCTCAGCGTGATCGGCAGCGCGCTGAGCGCCGGCGGCACGGCCACGCTGGACGCGCAGCGCGACCTCAACCTGCTGGCGAGCACGGACAGCCTGGCCAGCGGCGACACCAACCACAGCCACCACCGCAGCATCGTCGCGGCGCCGGTGGGCCTGGGCGACATGTTCCGGCAGATCCAGGGCGGGTCCAACAGCAGCGGCGTGAGCATGTCGCCGTACAACCTGCTGGGCAGCAACGGGCAGAGCGCGCAGACGGCGACCACGCAGACGGCGACCACGATCGATGCGGACCGCATCGACCTGGTCAGCCGGCAGGGCGACATCACCGCGCAGGGGGCGCAGCTCAACGCGCAGCACGACATCACGGCGCTGGCGCAGCAGGGCGGGATCACCCTCGGCAACGGCGAGAACAGCCAGGCCTGGCAGTCGCGCCAGAGCAGCCACCAGTTCGGCGACCTGGGCGGCAGCGGCTACTCGGGCACCACGGGCGAGCGCAGCGAGCAGCACCAGACCACGGGCAGCCAGACCCAGCAGAGCACCGTGCGCACCGGCATCGCCAGCGCGCAGGG
>NZ_LFQR01000237.1 GCF_001182895.1 Frateuria defendens
GCCTGGGGCTGTCCGCCGGCCACGACCTCAGCCTGGCCGCCGCCACCACGACCACCCGGCGCTTCGGCGGCACCCTCACCCAGACCAGCGTGCAGGGCCTCACCCTGAGCGCGGGCCAGGACCTGAGCCTCAGCGCCGGCCACGATCTCAACGCGCAGGCGGTCACGCTCAAGGCCGGCGGCAACGCGGCGCTGAGCGCGGGCAACGACCTCAACCTGTCGGCGCTGGCCACCGGCACGCGCTGGACCACGCAGACGGCGGCCAGCACGGTCAGCGCCGGCGGCAACCTGTCGCTGGTGGCCGGCCACGACCTGACGGCCCCGGCCGCCACGCTCACCAGCGGCGGTGCCTTAAGCGCCTGGGCCGGGCACGACCTCAGCCTGGCCGCCACCACCACCGGCACGGCCAGCCACGTCACCCACCAGGTCGCCACGCTGAACGCGGGCGGCAACCTGGCGCTGGGCGCGGGCAACAACCTCGACCTGGCGGCCACCCAGCTGAGCGCGGGCCACGCGGCGGTGCTGAGCGCGGGCCACGACCTCAACCTCACCACGGTGACCGACCTCGCCACGCAGACGGCGAGCTGGAAGGAGGGCAAGAAGCGCATCACCCAGACCACCACCGACGAGACGCTGCACGGGGTGACGGTGAACGCCGGCACCGGCCTGGCGCTGGTGGCCGGTCACGACGCCAACCTCACCGCCGCCACCCTCGCCACCCAGTCGGGCCTGGCGGCAGTGCAGGCGGGCCACGACGTGAACCTCTTGAGCGGGTCGGAGACGCAC
>NZ_LFQR01000238.1 GCF_001182895.1 Frateuria defendens
TGGGCGCGGGCAACAACCTCAACCTGGAGGCCACCCAGCTGAGCGCGGGCCACACGGCGGTGCTGAGTGCGGGCAACGACCTCAACCTCACCACGGTGACCGACCTCGCCACGCAGACGGCGAGCTGGAAGGAGGGCAAGAAGCGCATCACCCAGACCACCACCGACGAGACGCTGCACGGGGTGACGGTGAACGCCGGCACCGGCCTCGCGCTGGTGGCCGGCCACGACGCCACCCTCACCGCCGCCACCCTCGTCACCCAGTCGGGCCTGGCGGCGGTGCAGGCGGGCCACGACGTGAACCTCTTGAGCGGGTCGGAGACGCACACGGTCGAGACGGACACGAAGAAGAAAAAGAGCGGCTTCCTGTCCAGCAAGACCACCACCACGCACGACGACGTGTCGGACACGCAGGCACTCGGCACCACGCTCACGGGCGACACGGTGAAGGTGGCGGCGGGCAACGACCTCGTGGCGCAGGCG
>NZ_LFQR01000024.1 GCF_001182895.1 Frateuria defendens
GGGCGGGGCCCCGCCCGGGCTGCGGCGCCCCGCCGCCGGCCAAGCCGCGGCGCCAGGCCGCCCCCCGCAGGGCACAACCGGCCGCAGGCCCTTTCCGGCGCCGATTCCGCCCCCACGAGCACTGCGCCGCACAAGCCCGTATAATTACAGAGTTATTCCCTTTCCATAGCCATGCAGGCGGCCATCCAGCTGCCCGAGTCTCCTATGTCCATCGAAAACCTGCGCAACATCGCCATCGTCGCCCACGTCGACCACGGCAAGACCACCCTCGTCGACCAGCTGCTCAAGCAGTCCGGCACCCTCGCCGAGCGCACCGTGCTGGCCGAGCGCGTGATGGATTCCAACGACCAGGAAAAGGAACGCGGCATCACCATCCTGGCCAAGAACACCGCCATCACCTGGCAGGGCAACCGCATCAACATCGTCGACACCCCCGGGCACGCCGACTTCGGCGGCGAGGTGGAGCGCGTGCTGTCGATGGTGGACACCGTGCTGATCCTGGTGGACGCGATGGACGGCCCGATGCCGCAGACCCGCTTCGTGACCCAGAAGGCCTTCGCGATGGGCTTCAAGCCGATCGTGGTGGTGAACAAGATCGACCGCCCCGGCGCCCGCCCGGAGTGGGTGGTGGAGCAGGTGTGGGACCTGTTCGACCGCCTGGGTGCCACGCCCGAGCAGATGGAGTTCCCCATCGTCTACGCCTCGGCGCTGAACGGCTACGCCTCGCTGGACGAGAACGCCCGCGAAGGCGACATGACCCCGCTCTACCAGGCCATCATGGAGCACGCGCCCAAGCCCGACGTGGACCCGGAAGGCCCGTTCCAGATGCGCATCAGCCAGCTCGACTACAGCAACTTCGTCGGCGTGATCGGCATCGGCCGCATCCAGCGCGGCACGCTGAAGAAGGGCATGCCGGTGGCGGTGATCGACCGCGAGGGCAAGAAGCGCCAGGGCAAGATCGGCCAGGTGCTGGGCTTCATGGGCTTGGAGCGCATCGAGCAGGATTCCGCCGAGGCCGGCGACATCGTGGCCATCTCGGGCATCCCCGAGCTGACCATCTCCGACACCGTCACCGCGCTGGACGCGCCCGAGGCGCTGCCGGCGCTGACCGTGGACGAGCCGACCATCTCGATGACCTTCCAGGTCAACAACTCGCCGTTCGTCGGCAACAAGGACCTCAGCGGCGGCAAGTTCCTCACCAGCCGCCAGATCCGCGAGCGCCTCGACCGCGAGAAGGTGCACAACGTGGCCCTGCGCGTGGAGGACGGCTCCGACGCCGACAAGTTCCTGGTCTCCGGCCGCGGCGAGCTGCACCTGTCGGTGCTGATCGAGAACATGCGCCGCGAGGGCTATGAGCTGGCCGTGTCGCGTCCGGAAGTGATCATCAAGGAGATCGACGGCCAGAAGATGGAGCCGTTCGAGCAGCTGGTGATCGACGTGGAGGAGATCCACCAGGGTCCGGTGATGGAGCGCCTGGGCGTGCGCAAGGGCCAGCTGAAGAACATGGAGCCCGACGGCAAGGGCCGCGTGCGCCTGGAGTACCTGATCCCGGCACGCGGCCTGATCGGCTTCCAGAACCAGTTCAAGACCCTCACCCAGGGCTCGGGCCTGCTGTTCCACGTGTTCGACCACTACGGCCCGAAGGAAGAAGGCCAGATCGCCAAGCGCCCCAACGGCGTGATGATCGCCAACGCCGCCGGCACCACCCCCGCCTACTCGCTGGGGCCGCTGCAGGAGCGTGGCAAGCTGTTTGCTGCGGAAGGCGACTCGGTGTACGAGGGCCAGCTGGTCGGTATCCACTCGAAGGACAACGACCTCACCGTCAACGCCATCAAGCCCAAGCCGCTGACCAACATGCGCGCCTCGGGCAAGGACGACGCCATCCAGCTGACCCCGGCGATCAAGTTCACGCTGGAACAGGCGCTGGACTTCATCGACGACGACGAGCTGGTCGAGGTCACGCCGAGGGAAATCCGCCTGCGCAAGAAGCACCTCACCGAGAACGATCGCAAGCGCGCCTCGCGCGGCGGCTGATCGCCCGCCGGTGCCGCACGGAAAAAGCCGCCCTCGGGCGGCTTTTTCTTAGGGCGCTTCATCGCGAGACGGCCGTGCCGGACGCGATCCGCCGCGCTGCCCGGCTGATGGCATGGCCGGGCCTGCCCGGCTCAAAGCGCCCGGCTGATCGCCACGAACACCGAGGTCGCCCTGCTGCCGTCGATCAACGGGCTATCGCTGATCTTGCTGGGCAAGGCGCTGTACTTCGCATTGAGCATCAGCATCCAGCGGCCACCCAGCGGGCGAGCCACGTTGACGCCCACATCCGGGATCAGTGCCCCGTTTGGCCGGTAGCCTGGCACGCCGCGCCGCTCCTCCTCCGGGTGGATGCCGTAGTAATAGTTGGCGACCTTGCTGGAGAGGTAGGTGGCGCCCGCGTTCGGCGTGATCGTGAAACGTCCCCAGTGCAGCGGGTAACTGTAGCGCGCGGCGTATTCCTGCCCCTTGCTTTGGCCCGAGACGTCCGTCTTGGCCTCCAGCCTGAACTGCCCGGCCTCGCCGCGCCAACTGCCGGCGAAGCCGACGTCGATGCTGCGGTTGCGGTTATCGAGGTCGCTGCGGTCGATGCCGCGGCGGGCCAGCGCCGAGCGGCTGAAATCGCTGGCGCTGACGTTGTTGAAGCCGGTGCCGACGATGGCGTCAAGTGTGAAGCCGCCGGCCTTCCACAGATGCGCGCCGCCGGAAATGCCGCGGAAGAAAAAGCGCTCGCCCTCGAAGCTGACCAGCGGAAAGGGCGTCAACCGGGTGCCCACGCCCACATAGGAGTTGTCGACCGCCACCACGCCGACGCCCAGCCGCCAGCGCGACGGCGGCGAGGCATCGGTCGCGTCCTGCGATGCAGTCGTCGATTGCGCCCACGCACACACCGGCAGCGTGGCGGCCAGCAGGCCACAACATAGTTTCTTCATCACTCGGCTTTCCTCGGTAACGGATCAGGAGACGGTGCCGCCTACGCACCCATGTGTGCCTCAACGACCGCGGCGGCCGCTGCGGATCGCCGCGATCATCGCCAGCAGTTCCGCCGTGGCGCCTTCATCCACCAGTTGCCGGGCCGTCTTGTCGCCCAGTTCCCGGATCGGCACGCTGACGAACCAGTGCATCGCCTTGCCGATGTCCGGCTCGACCGCCTGCGCGGCCGCCAGCACCCGCTCGCGGTCGCGCCCGCCGGACGGCGGGCAGGCTTCGTCCGGCACCGCCTCGTCGACGCCAGGCAACAGCCAGCGGTGCAACCAGTTGCGGGTGAAAATCGCTGACATGGCGGCTCGACCCTTGCGCTCGGGGGACGAGGCATGCTGGCAAGGCGATATGTCCCGGGTTTGTCCCGATCGCTGCCTGCCCGCAACAATGTTTCACCGCCGAAATATGTGCTTGCGCGCGGGCGTTGCCGTATAACAGCGGCCATCGCGTCCCGCGTTCCCGTTCCCCCCTGGTGACCGCCATGTCCAGCATCCTTGTCGTGGACGACGACGAAGATCTGCTCGCCCTGCTCAAGAAATTCCTGGAGCGCTACGACTATGCCGTGGACGTGGCGGACTCGGGCACGCAGATGGACGCCCTGATGGCGAGCAAGCGCTTCGATGCGCTGATCCTCGACGTGATGCTGCCCGGCGAAGACGGGCTGAGCCTGTGCAAGCGGGTGCGCGCGGCCTCCAGCATCCCCATCATCATGCTGACCGCCGTGACCGAGACCACCGACCGCATCGTCGGCCTCGAACTGGGCGCGGACGACTACCTCGCCAAGCCGTTCGACGCCCGCGAACTGCTGGCCCGCGTCCGCGCGCTGCTGCGCCGTGCCGCGCGCCACCTGCCCGCCGCGGGCGAGCATCACCCCGGCCTGCGCTTCGGCAACTGGCGCCTGGACCTCGCCCGGCGCGAGCTGCGCTCGGCGGACATGACGCTGGTGCCCCTGTCCAGCGGCGAGTTCGAGTTGCTGCTGGTGTTCCTCGAACATCCGCAACGGCTGCTGACCCGCGAGCAACTGCTGGACTACGCGCGCGGCTCCGGCCACGAGGCCTACGACCGCAGCATCGACGTGCAGATCAGCCGCATCCGGCGCAAGATCGAAGCCAACGTGCGCAGCCCGGAGATGATCCGCACCGTGCGCAACGCCGGCTACATCTTCACCATGCCGGTGGAGCGGGTGCCGTGAAGCGCCCTCCCCTGCTGGACAGCATCGCCAGCTGGTTCGCCCTCAACCTGGCGGCCGCCATCCTTGTCGCGGTGCTGATGGGCCTGGCCTTCGCGCAATTCGCCGGCGTGTGGGCGCAACCGCCGCTGGAAGACAACGCCCTCATCGCCCAGGCTGCCGGCATCACCCGCACCATCGACCAGATCCCCGCCGGCGAACGCGCGGCGCTGGCCGGCAAGCTGGTCTCGCCCGCCTTCAGCGTCCACTGGTATCCGCGCCGCGAGCAGGTGCCCATCCCGCCCGGCCTCGGCAAGAACGAGCACGGTCCGTTCTGGGCCAAGCTCGCAGGCATGCTCAACCGGACCGACGCCGCGGTCCTGGCGTTCGCCCCCGACGAAGCCGACCGTCACGCCGCGCCCGCGCCGGACAAGTACGTGTTGGCCATCGAGCTATCCGACCGCAGCTGGATCGTCTTCGACACCCCGCAGCGCAGCTGGGGCATCGGCCGCGGCGCGCGGAAGCTGCTGATCCTGCTGTTCGTGCTGCTCTCCAGCGCCGTGATCGCCAACCTGGCCAGCCAGCGCCTGGCCCGGCCGGTGCAGCGCTTCGCCCGGGCCGCCGAGCAGTTCGGCACCGACGCGCGGGCGGAGCCGCTGAAGCTGGCCGGCCCGCGCGAGATCCGCGAGGCGGCCGCCGCCTTCAACGCCATGCAGGAGCGTATCCAGCGCCTGATGGACAGCCGCACCGAAATGTTCACCGCGATCTCCCACGACCTGCGTGCGCCGCTGACGCGCATGCGCCTGCGCGGCGAGTTCGTGGACGACCCGGAGCAGCAGCGCAAGCTGTTCCGCGACGTCGACGAGATGCAGGCGATGGTCGAGGCCAGCCTGGCCTTCTTCCGCCTCGACGGGCGGGACGAGGAGCCGACCCGCTTCGAGCTGGGCGAACTGCTCCACACCGTGCTGGACGACTTCCGCGACCTGGGCCAGCCGGTGCGCTCCGCCGGGCTGCGGCAGCTGGTCTACCTGGGCCGTCCCCTTGCGCTCAAGCGCGCGCTGACCAACCTCGTCGACAACGCAGTGAAGTACGGCACGGCGGCGGCGGTGACGCTGAGCACGCAGGAGCGCCGGGTCGTCATCACCATCGACGACGCCGGCCCCGGCGTGCCGACCGGCCTGATCCCCAGGCTGTGCCAGCCCTTCTTCCGCGTCGAACCCTCGCGCAACCGCGCAACAGGCGGCTTCGGCCTGGGCCTGGCTTCGGCCTGGTCGATCATCCGCAGCCACGGCGGCGAACTCACCTTGGAAAACCGCCAGCCGCACGGCCTGCGGGCCACCGTGGTACTGCCGGTACGGACCGGCCCTTGAATGCCCGTCGCCACCCATGCGCCGAGCCGTCGATACCGACGCGATGCATGATTGGCCTCTTGCGGCCCCGCATAACGCGCAGGCCCTACATTGATGCCAAATGCATCGCAAAACACGGGCACAAATCCACCGTGGTGCGGTTGGCGTGGGAAAAACCCTACACGCATCGGGACGGCTTTCTTTTAAGGTCGGCCAATCAGGCGCGCACGACACCGCAGCCAGGCCATGCGAGAAAACCCCATGCCGAGGATTCGTTTCACCAGCATTGCCGGGATGCCACCCTGGCGGTGGAGTGACCGGCCATGTCATGGCCCCGGGGATTCGGCGCCAAGCGCCATGCCCGAAGAAACCCCGCGCACCGATCGGGCATCAGCGATGCGCCCACGGCCCCATACCGGAAATCCCAGGCTTCCACACCTCATCGCGCTGTCCGCCGTTTTGCTGGCCACTCTTGCGACAGGCCCCATGCACGCCATGCCCGCCACCTCCCAGGACCACCTCCCGCCACCGCCGCAGACCTTCGAGGTGCCGTTGCGGTTTGCCCAGCACGACTTCGATGCCTTCTGCTTCAACACGCTCAAGTGCAGCATCGTGTACGACAACTACCAGTTCACCCGCGAGTTCGAGGACAAGCCATCCGGATCGCCTCCGAACCATTTCCATGAAAACTGGAGCCCATCGTATGTCGGCGTGCGCAATTTCCCA
>NZ_LFQR01000239.1 GCF_001182895.1 Frateuria defendens
CCGCTCGCCCTTGCGGAGCCGTCCTTCGAACATTCCGCGCACTGCGCGCTTGCCCGACCTGCGCCGGAACGACGAGCGAGAGCCACGAGCGAGATAGATGCGTTCCCGCAAGCACCCGCCCCTCACCCCTACCCTCTCCTCGCTCCTCAAAGCCGGCGCCACCCATGGCGCCTCCCCGCGTGCCCCGATGGGGAGAGGGCGCAAGGCATCGCGCTCCCCCGAGGGGAG
>NZ_LFQR01000240.1 GCF_001182895.1 Frateuria defendens
GCCGGGTTGAGCGTGAACACGGGCCAGGCGACCAGCGGCATGCCGCTGTCGTCGTCGCTGAAGATCACGTCCGGATCGACGTGCTCCTGCTTCATCAGCCGCTGCACTTCCTGTGCATTACCCTGCTCCGCCGCCAACGCCAGGGCCTGCGCCCGGGGATCCTTGAAGACTCGGTCGAGCGAGTATTTCGACTGCTGCGCGGGCGAAGGCGGCGAGATATCGCAGCCATCCAGCGCGAAGACCAGCAGCAGGCAGGCAAGCGATAGAAACCGTTTTGGCATGCGCCGTCCCTAGGCAGTCATATGGCGATGGTAGCGCCGGTCC
>NZ_LFQR01000241.1 GCF_001182895.1 Frateuria defendens
CGGCCGCGTGACCAAGGAAGACCTGGTCAACTACGGCAAGGGCGGCGCCCCCGCCAGGGCCGCACCGGCCCCGGCCCCGGCGAAGCCGACGCCGGGCGCCCGCCCGGAAGAGCGCGTGCCGATGACCCGCATCCGCGCCCGCATCGCCGAGCGCCTGATGCAGTCGAAGAACTCCACCGCCATGCTCACCTCCTTCAACGAGGTGAACCTGGCCCAGGTCAGCAAGCTGCGCAAGGCGCTGGGCGAGGACTTCCAGAAGACCCACGGGGTCAAGCTCGGCTTCATGAGCTTCTTCGTGAAAGCGGCGGCCGAGGCGCTCAAGCGCTTC
>NZ_LFQR01000242.1 GCF_001182895.1 Frateuria defendens
CACGGCGACGCCGGCGGCGATCGCGCCGCCGGTCGACCAGCGCAGCCAGTGCCGGTGGCGCGCCGAACGCGACGACGCCGGCACGGCGGCAAGCGGCCGCTCGATCGCCCGCAGCACGCGCAGCGAGAAATCCTCCGCGGCCAGCGTCGCCGGCGACTGCCGGCGCAGCACCTCGCGTGCCACGTGGTAGCGCGCCCAGGTCTGGCCCAGCGCCGCGTCGTGCTCGACCCGCCGCAGCAGGAAGCGCAGCTCCTCGCGGGAAAGCTCGCCGTCCATGCCGGCGGAAAGATGTTCGGGATGTTGTTCGGTCATGGCTAATCCTCGCGGTCCGACAACAGTGGCCGCAATTTCTCGTCGATCGCCTCGCGCGCGCGGAAGATGCGCGAGCGCACCGTGCCGATGGGACAGCCCATCGCCTCGGCGATCTCCTCGTAGCTCAGGCCCTCCACCTCGCGCAGCGTGATGGCAACCCGCAGCTCCTCCGGCAGAGCTTGGACAGTGCTGAAGACGGTTTGTTCAATTTCCTGGCGCAGCAGTTCGCGCTCGGGCGTGGCGGTGTCCTGCATGCGCTCGGAGCCGGAGGCGAACACCGCGTCGTCGGCGTCGATGTCGTCGGCGGGCGGGCGCCGGCCG
>NZ_LFQR01000243.1 GCF_001182895.1 Frateuria defendens
TGGGCGCGGGCAACAACCTCGACCTGGAAGCCACCCAGCTGAGCGCGGGCCACGCGGCGGTGCTGAGCGCGGGCAACGACCTCAACCTCACCACGGTGACCGACCTCGCCACGCAGACGGCGAGCTGGAAGGAGGGCAAGAAGCGCATCACCCAGACCACCACCGACGAGACGCTGCACGGGGTGACGGTGAACGCCGGCACCGGCCTGGCGCTCGTGGCCGGTCACGACGCCACCCTCACCGCCGCCACCCTCGCCACCCAGTCGGGCCTGGCGGCAGTGCAGGCGGGCCACGACGTGAACCTCCTGAGCGGGTCGGAGACGCAC
>NZ_LFQR01000244.1 GCF_001182895.1 Frateuria defendens
ACGCGCCGCGCCGGGGCCGGGCTGGCACGGCGAGCCGCCGCCGAAGCAGAACCTGCGCGAGCGCTTCGCCGCGCTGCGCAACTTGCCGCCATTCTTGCGCAGCGTGTGGCAGACCAGCCCGCTGCTCTGCGTGGGCAGCATCGCGCTCCGGCTGGTGCGGGCGCTGCTGCCGGTCGCCACGCTCTACGTCGGCAAGCTGATCGTGGACGAGGTGGTGCGCCTGCTGGCCGCGCACGGCGCGCCAGGCGGGTGGCTGGGCGGCGCGGCCGAGCGCCT
>NZ_LFQR01000245.1 GCF_001182895.1 Frateuria defendens
TCGACGAGGCCGACCGCATGTTCGACCTCGGCTTCATCAAGGACGTGCGCTTCATCTTCCGCCGCCTGCCCTCGCGCGAGCAGCGCCAGGTGCTGCTGTTCTCGGCCACGCTCAGCCACCGCGTGCTGGAGCTGGCCTACGAGCACATGCACGAAGCCGAGAAGCTGGTGGTGGAGACCGACAACGTCACCGCCGACCGCGTGCGCCAGGTGGTCTATTTCCCCGCCAAGGAAGAGAAGCTGCCGTTGCTGCTCAACCTGATCGAGCGCAGCCAGCCCACCCGCAGCATCGTGTTCGTCAACACCAAGGCCGCCGCCGAGCGCGTCACCGACCGCCTCAAGCGCCAG
>NZ_LFQR01000246.1 GCF_001182895.1 Frateuria defendens
TTCATGACGGCACTGTCTAGCTACAAAACGCAAAAAAAACCGCCGAATATTCGGCGGTCAGATCTGGGGAGGTTTGTCCGCCCTGCCATCGGCAAGAGCGGACTTATTGTTGGAATAATTTTCGATCAGAAGTCGTAACGGGCCGTCAGACGCACCGAACGCGGATCGCTGTAGTTCAGCACGCGCCCGTACTGCTGGTTGACCGTCGACCGGTTGGTGG
>NZ_LFQR01000247.1 GCF_001182895.1 Frateuria defendens
GAGGAACTCGGCCACGCCGAAGTGCGCAGCGAGCAGGGCGGCCGCAAGCTCTACGCCATCACCGACGCCGGCCGCGCCTTCCTGGACGAGAACCGCGACGCGGTGGAAGCGGCCACCGCGCGCACCGAGCACAACGCGCGCATGGCCGCCAAGATGGCGGCGCCGATGGCGGTGCGCAAGGCGATGCACGCGCTCAAGCATGCGCTGCTGATGCGCGGCGGGGAGTGGAGCAAGGCCGAGGCGCAGCGCGTGGCGGCGATCCTCGAACGCGCCGCCGGCGAGATCGCGAGGAAGCCGCACGATGACTGAAGCCGACTGGGCCGCGCGCCGCCGCGCCTGCGGCCTGCGCCTCACCGCGCCGCG
>NZ_LFQR01000248.1 GCF_001182895.1 Frateuria defendens
GTGGTGTTGCCGTTGGCGTCATAGCTGCGGGCGGCGTTGCCGATGCTGCTCAGGTGGTGGGTGCCCGGCGCATAGCTGTAGCTGCCGGTGGCCAGGCCGCTCCCGCTCTTGCTCAGGCGGTCGCCGGTCTTGCTGTAGGTGTAGGCCTCGAGGGCGTTGCCGTTGGGGTCGTTCACGGCGGTGAGGCGGTACAGCGGGTCGTAGTTATAGGTTTCCGTGGCGGGGTTGGCACCTGGCGTATTGCCCAGGGCCGCGATGTGGCCCATCGCGTCGCGCGCGACATGCAGGCTGAGCGCCGGACTCACCACGTCGGTGAGGGCGTAGTTGGCGTCGTAGCTGCGGCTCACCGTCTGGCCGTTGCCCAGCGTGTAGCTGGCGATGGGGCCCAGCAATAGCTAATAGCCACGACCACACTACCCGCCCCTGACACCGATCGGCTATACGCTGACGCCTCCGATGCTGCCGCTGGCATCGCGGCCGTCTTAATGGAACTCACCCCGCCCATCATTTTGAACTATTTTCAACACGTATCCAGATATTGTCTGGAGTGCCACCTTGCCAGACCATACCCAGCGTCCTTTTAAACTTATCATTTACACGAGATATGCATTCAATCTCATCTATAACGACATCCCCACACATAACAATTAAATTTTCCAGGGGCCCCGCCGCCACATTTGAAATAATCAGATCGCTGTCATCTTTATTAATTATTTCGACAACGATCCTTAAACATTCAAGTGGATCTTCATGCACCATCCTCCCAATTTCCCGCCCCACATTAATCAAGTCACGAGTCACTTCACTCCTTTGGTGCGCATACTGCAATTCAATCCAACCATTTACCAAGGCTTCTCTAGTCATTTTATTCACCCTTATTTTGGAGCAGGCTGAGTCGGGGGCTGAATCGTAGCCCAGTACCAAGCATCATCCGGATAGTCAAGGCATCCCGCTCCATTGGCCTCTGCGATAACCTCTCTAAGCTCTGCCTGTCTCTGCTCAAACTGCTGAATATGCCCCAGCCAGGACATCCGGCCAGCATATCTAGTGTTATACAGATCAAACTTATCTCCTCGCATAGCCATATAACGCGCCTTAATTTCGTTCCGGAGACTTATTATCTCGTCATAAAATCTCTGGCATGAGTTATCGGGGCATTGTTTTTGTGAGGTAACACCCGCTCCCACACCGGTGGCAATACCTGCTCCAATAGCTGTCGCTGTTCCTGCACTAACGCCAGAACCTGCTGAACCTGCTCCAATTCCTGCTGCCGCACAAGCAGCGGCATTCACGGGATTCGCACAAAGAGCCGTTGTTTGCAATCCAAGCGGGTCCGCCCCAGCCAGAGGGCCCGAATTGACATAAGCGTACAAGCTCGGTCCCGCAGCTAGACCTATTGGATCAGGCTGACCGTACCCACCGATAGCGGACTCGTAGTAGCGATTAATGTTGTAGTTCAGCCCGTTTTCCGCATCGTAATACTGGCCGGGGAAGCGGAAATTGAAGGCGTATCCGTTCGTCAAAGTCGGCGCCTGCTCCCCAAACGGATTGCCCTGGTAGCTCCACTGCCACACCGTCGCCCCGCTGCCGTCCGTGACCGCGCGCGGGGTGTTGAGCCCATCCGCATGCACATAGCCGATCGTGGCCGTACCGCCATTGGCATCCACCACCGCCACCG
>NZ_LFQR01000025.1 GCF_001182895.1 Frateuria defendens
GTTACTTTCTCTTGGGCAAGCAAAGAAAAGTAACTCGCTCATCGGCAGATGAGCGAAACCCCGGCCAAAGGCCGGCCAGACCGTGATAAGCGTTTCGATTCAACCTAGCCGCATAGCGCTGGGTGACCAGCTTCGCTGTGGTGAAGCGCCTTCGACCTACGACGGAACGACGAGCAAGAGAGAGCGCAAAAGCGAAGTCGCCACATTTCCAAGCCCACACGGCTATCGCAAGATGCGACCGCCCATCGGCGGCAAGACCATAAACAGACTCCGGAAGCGCGAACGGGGCTCGACACCGCCGCTAGGCGTCGTGGATGCCCGCGCGGCCGCCGAGAATCTGCGCCAGCACGTCGGGCGCGTAGTCGAACGAATCGTAGTAGAGCTGTCCTTCCGGCAGCCCCGCCTCGGCGAACAGCTGGCGGCCGGCGTCGATCATCGCCGGCGGGCCGCTCATGTAGACGTCGTGGCCGGAGAGGTCGGGCCAGTCCTCCAGCAGCGCCTCGTGCACGAAGCCCTCGCGCAGGCCCGAGGCCGCGGCCTGCTCGGGGTCGGACAATACCGGGTGGAAGTGCAGGTCGTGCGCCGCGCGTGTCCAGCCCCCGGCCTGCTCGCGCAGGTAGAGGTCCGCCGCGCTGCGCGCGCCCCAGTACACGTCGATGCGCCGGCGCGTGCCGAGCGCGAGGAAGTGCTCCACGATCGCCTTCACCGGCGCGAAGCCGGTGCCGCCGGCCATGAACAGCATCGGCCGCTCCGAATCCTCGCGCGGCACGAAGGTGCCCAGCGGCGCCTCGATGTGCAGGGTGTCGCCCTCGCGCAGCGACTGGGCCACCCACGAGGTGAAGCCGCCGCCGGCGACGTGGCGCACGTGCAGCTCGATGATGCCGTCCGGCCCCGGGCCGTTGGCGATGGAGAACGGCCGGCGCTTGCCGTCCGCCAGCAGCACGTCGAGGTATTGCCCCGGCAGCCAGCGCAGGCGCGCCTCGCCCGGCGCAGGCACGAGATGCAGCCCGACCACGTCCGGCGCCAAGGCCCACTTGCGCGCCACCGTCACCGCCAGCCGGCGGCGGGCGACGTCCTCCACCGAGGTCACTTCGCGCGCCTCGATCAGGATGTCGCTGGCCGGCACCGCCTGGCACAGCAGCACCGCGTGGTGCGCGCGGGCGCTGGCGTCGAGCGCCACCGGCGGGTTGCGCGGGTAGCCGCAGTCGCCGTCCAGCAGGATCGCCTTGCAGCTGCCGCACACGCCCGCCCGGCACGAATACGGCAGCGCGATGCCCTCGCGCTGGGCCGCCTCGAGCACGGTTTCGCCGGCGGCGACCGCAAAGCGGCGACCGGAGCCTTTCAGGGTGACGTTGAACACGGGTGCATTGTCGATGTGGCGGCAGTCGACCGACAATGCGGGTCCATGCCGCAGGAATCAACGATGACCATCTGGAAACAGGCGACCGATCTGGCCAGGCTCGACGGCTGGCGCGCCAATACCATGCTGGAAGTGCTCGGCATTCGCATCACCGAGGTCGGCGAGGACTGGCTGCGCGGCACCATGCCGGTGGACCACCGCACGCACCAGCCCTACGGCCTGCTGCACGGCGGCGCCTCGGTGGCGCTGGCCGAGACGCTGGGCAGCATGGGCGCCATGCTCACGCTCGACCCGGAGCAGGAGCGGGCCGTGGGCCTGGACATCAACGCCAACCACGTGCGCGGCGTGCGCGCCGGCACCGTCACCGGCACGGCGCGGCCGCTGCACCGCGGGCGCAGCACGCAGGTGTGGGAGATCCGCATCGAGAACGAGGAGGGCGCGCTGGTGTGCATCGCGCGCCTGACCATGGCGGTGGTGCCGGCGGACGTGGTGAAGCCGCGTTGATCGGGCGTGCTGTGAGGGCCTTGCAGGGTTACCGAAGACGGCTCCCTCTCCCCGCTGGGGAGAGGGCAGGGGTGAGGGGCCACGGTTGCCTCACTCCTTCTTCGAGCGAGCCCTCCCGCGAGCACCCGCCTGGAAAAGGTTTTGATGATTGACACCCCCTACGCCAACCTCACCCCCGACCTCGTGCTCGACGCCGTGGCCGCCTGCGGCCTGTGGCCGGACGGCCGCCTGCTGGCGCTCAACAGCTACGAGAACCGCGTGTGGCAGGTGGGCATCGAGGACGAGGCGCCGGTGATCGCCAAGTTCTACCGGCCCGGCCGCTGGAGCGACGCGGCCATCCTGGAGGAGCACGCCTTCGCGCAGGAGCTGGCCGCGGCGGAACTGCCGGTGGTAGCGCCGCGCATCGTCGGCGGGCGCACCCTGCTGCACCACGGCGGCTACCGCTATGCGCTGTGGCCGCGCCGCGGCGGCCGCGCGCCGTCGCTGGAATCGGCCACGCAGCTGGAATGGCTGGGGCGGCTGATCGCGCGCCTGCACGCGGTGGGCGCGCGCGAGCCCTTCGCCTACCGCGGCGCGCTCGACCGCGCCAGCATGATCGAGCGGCCGATGCAGGCGGTGCTGGACTCGGCCCTGTTGCCCGGCACGCAGCGGGAGCGCTACCGCGCCGCGGCATCCCGCCTGGACGCGGCCATCGCCGCGCGGCTCGAAGCGGTGGGCCCGGTGCGCCGGCTGCGTCTGCATGGCGATTGCCACCCCGGCAACCTGCTATGGACCGACGAGGGCCCGCACTTCGTCGACCTCGACGACGCGCGCATGGGCCCGGCGGTGCAGGACCTGTGGATGCTCGCCCACGACGAGGCGGCCATGCAGTCGCTGCTGGACGGCTATACGTCCATGCGCGATTTCGATTACGCCGAACTCGCGCTGGTGCCCGCGCTGCGCGCGATGCGCCAGCTGCACCACGCCGGCTGGATCGCCGCGCGCTGGCACGACCCGGCCTTTCCCGCCGCCTTCCCGTTCGCCGCCGAGGCCGCGTGGTGGGAACAGCACATCACCGACCTGCACGAGCTGGCCGACGAACTCGCATGAACCCGTGCGGTCCCACCACGTCCGCACGCACCCACGAATCCCCCGGAGTACCGAATGCGCCAATTCCTCTTCCGCCTGATCGGCATCCTCGAAATCGCCGGCGGCCTCTACGGCGTCGGCGCCATGTTGCGCCGGCTGCTGCCGCTGGGCTCCACCCTGGACAGCCTGCACGCCCTGATCGGCCTGGTGCTGTTCGCCTTCGTGCTGGTGGCCGGCATCCTGCTGGTGGAAGGCAGCGAGCGCGGCGTGGCGCTGTCGCGCTGGGCGCAGCTGCTGCAGCTGCCGCTGATCGCCACGCCGGTGTTCAGCTACGCCCTGCACTGCGGCGCCTACCTCAACATCTACACCACCGCGCACCTGGCGCGGCCGTGGCTGGACTGGAGCTTCGGCACCCAGGGCTTCGGCCTCGCGGTGGCCGGGCCGTCGGTGGCGCGCTTCGGGCTCAACCTGCTGGCGCTGCTGTCGTGGCTGATCCTGCGCCTGCGCTGAGCGCGCGGCGTTCATGCTGCATCGCAGCGGGCACCGCCGCCTGCGGCTAGACTGAAGACCCCGCTCCCGATCCCCGAGCCGCCATGAGCCTGCCGCCGCTGGATTTCCGCACCCGCAAATGGGTCAAGCCCGAGGACCTCAACCCCAACGGCACCCTGTTCGGCGGCAGCCTGCTGCGCTGGATCGACGAGGAGGCGGCGGTCTACGTGATCGACCAGCTGGGCAACTCCAACGTGGTCACCAAGTACATGTCGGAGATCAACTTCGTCAGCTCCGCGCGGCAGGGCGACATCATCGAGCTGGGCATCGGCGCCACCGGTTTCGGGCGCACCTCGATCACCCTGCGCTGCGAGGTGCGCAACGTGATCACGCGCAAGAGCATCCTCACCATCGAGAAGATCGTGTTCGTCAACATGGGCGTCGACGGCGTGCCCGCGCCGCACGGGCGCACCGACTCGGCGCTTTCCGCCGCCGACGCATGACGTCGCGGCGGCCGGGCGCGGCCGCCGCGCACGCTATCATGGGCGGATGAATGCCCAGCCCGCCGCGCTCCCCGTCATCCGCCTCAAGTCCGACCGCACGCCCGGCCACCCGTGGGTGTGGTCCGCACAGGTGGAGAAACCCGCCGAGCGCGTGCCGCCCGGCAGCGTGGTGGAGGTGGTGGATGCCAAAGGCCGCTTCGTCGGCCGCGGCTTCTGGAACGGCCACGCGCGCATCGCCCTGCGCCTGCTGAGCGCCGACCCGGCCGAGAGCATCGACGCCGGCTGGATCGCCGCGCGCATCGCCCGCGCCGTCGCGCTGCGCCGCGAGCTGCTGCAACTGGACCGCGACAGCGACGCCTGGCGCGTGGTGCACAGCGAGGGCGACGGCCTCTCCGGCCTGATCGTGGACCGCTACGCCGACATCCTGGTGGTGGAGTACTTCGCCGCCGGCATGTGGAAATTCCGCGAGGCGATCCACGCCGCCCTGCTCGGGCACTTCCCCGGCGCGCGGCTGTACTGGTTCGCCGAGAACCACGTGCAGAAGCAGGAATCCTTCGACTGCCGCGGCGCCGAGCCGCCCGAGCCGGTCCAGGTGCACGAGCACGGCCTCGCCTTCCATGCCGCGCCGGGCCTGGGCCACAAGACCGGCTTCTTCGCCGACCAGCGCGACAACCGCCGCCGCTTCGCCGAGCTGGCCCGCGGCCGCCGCGTGCTCGACCTGTGCTGCAACGCCGGCGGCTTCGCCGTGCACGCGATGGCGGCGGGTGCGCGCGAGGCGACGGGCGTGGACATGGACGCGGGCATCCTCGAGATCGCCCGCGCCAACGCCGCCGCCAACGGCGTGGCGGTGGACTTCCAGCAGGCCGACATCTTCGACTGGCTGCGCGGCGCGGTGGCGCGCGGGGAAACCTACGACGCGGTGATCCTCGACCCCGCCAAGCTCACCCGCGACCGCAACAAGGTGTTCGACGCGCTGAAGAAATACTTCGCCATGAACCGCCTCGCGCTCGACGTGATCCCGCCCGGCGGCCTGCTGCTCACCTGCTCGTGCACCGGCCTGGTGAGCGAGGCGGATTTCCTGGAGATGCTGCGCCGGGTGGCGCTCAACGCCGGCCGCGAGATTCAGCTGCTGCACGTGGCCGGCGCGGGGCCGGATCACCCGGTGCGCGGCGACGTGCCGGAGGGGCGCTACTTGAAGGCGGTGTTCTGTCGGGTGGATTGAGCGATCGGGTATCGTATCTGGATGTATCGACCTAAAAGGACATGGTGGAAGCTATTTCTCTCCTGATTCCCCCCATCACGCATCCAAGGTTGC
>NZ_LFQR01000249.1 GCF_001182895.1 Frateuria defendens
GATCGAGGTGCTGGTGAAGGTGGGCGACACCATTGCCAAGGACCAGAGCCTGGTCACGCTGGAGTCGGACAAGGCCACCATGGAAGTGCCGGCGCCCTTCGCCGGCGTGATCCGCGAACTCAAGGTCAAGGTAGGCGACGAGCTTTCCGAGGGCGACGTGATCGCCATCGTGGACGCCGCCGGCGAGGCCGCCGCCCCGGCGCCTGCGCCGGCTCCCGCCGCCGCCCCGGCCGCGCCGCCGGTGGCCGAGAAGCCTGCGCCGATCGCCGCCCGCGGCGTGCTGCCGGGCAACGCGCCCGAGGGCGACGTGCCGCCGACGGCGCGCCCGCCCTTCGACGCCAAGATCGTGATGCCGGGCGACGTGCCCTACGCCAGCCCCGCGGTGCGCGCCTTCGCGCGCGAGCTGGGCGTGGACATCCAGCAGGTCAAGGGCAGCGCCCGCGGCGGGCGCATCGTGCGCGAGGACGTGGCCGCCTACGTCAAGCACGCACTGGCCTCGGGCGCGCGCCCGGTCGGCGGCGCGCCGGTGCCGGCGGGCGGCGGGCTCAACCTGCTGCCGTGGCCGAAGGTGGATTTCGCCAAGTTCGGCGAGATCGAGGAGAAGCCGCTCTCGCGCATCCAGAAGATCTCCGGCGCTAACTTGGCGCGCAACTGGGCGATGATCCCGCACGTCACCCAGCACGAGGAGGCCGACATCACCGAGCTGGAGGCGTTCCGCAAGCAGCTCGGCGCGGAGAACAAGGAGCTCAAGCTCACCCCGCTGGTGTTCCAGATGAAGGCGGTGGTGGCGGCGCTGAAGGCGTTCCCGCAGTTCAACGCCTCGCTCGACGCCTCGGGCGAGAAGCTGATCCTCAAGAAGTACTTCCACATCGGCATCGCGGTGGACACGCCCGACGGCCTGGTGGTGCCGGTGATCCGCGACGTGGACAAGAAGGGCCTGCTGGATCTCGCCCGCGAGCTGGGCGAGATCTCCAGGAAGGCGCGCGAGAAGAAGCTCGGCCCGAACGAGATGTCCGGCGGCTGCTTCTCCATCTCCTCGCTGGGCGGCATCGGCGGCACGGCGTTCACGCCGATCGTCAACGCGCCGGAGGTGGCCATCCTCGGCGTCTCCAAGGCGGCCATCAAGCCGGTGTGGAACGGCAAGGAGTTCGCGCCGCGGCTGCTGCTGCCGCTGTCGCTCTCCTACGACCATCGCGTGATCGACGGCGCGCTCGCGGCGCGCTTCGCGGTCTTCCTCGCCAACCAGCTCGGCGACATCCGCCGCCTGCTGCTCTGACCCGTCTCGCCCTCTCCCCGCCGGGAGAGGGCAGGGTGAGAGGCGGGTGCTGGCGACGCGCCCGCGTGGCGAACAAGCAATACTCAAGGATTCCCCCATGGCAAACACCATCGAAGTGAAGGTCCCCGACATCGGCGGCCACGACAACGTGCCGGTGATCGAGGTGCTGGTGAAGG
>NZ_LFQR01000250.1 GCF_001182895.1 Frateuria defendens
TGCCGATCGACGCCTCGGCGCGCAAGGCGATCGAGCTGTTGTCGAACGGTACGCTGAAGACCTATCCAGGGCTGTCGCATGGCTTGTTCGCCACGCATCCGGACCTCATCAATGCTGATCTACTGGCATTTGTGGCAGCTGAGGAACAGGGCTAATCGTCTTATGCCATAACGGAAGCCTCCCCGGTGATCACGTCGAGTTTGAGAACATTTTCCAAAGCTTTGATGATTGCGTCGATCGTCCTGACCGGCGCTATCTGTCCCCGGACGCACGCAATGACGCCGGGGGGATCAACAAGCACAGGATACTTCCGCGCAGCAGGTCCCGGCAGCTTCTCCGCCCGAATCGGATAAGCCCGTGCATATGCCATCGGACCCGCAAGCCATTCCATTCGAACTCAAGGACAACCTCGTCCGCATCGAGGTGGAAGTGAACGGGCGGAAGCACAGTGGTGTTCTGGACAGCGGAGCCGGCGCAATTCTCATCGATCGAGAGGTCAGCGGAAAACTCGGTCTCCAGGAGGCTGGCTCGATTGGCGATGCAGCGGGTGCCGGCCCCGAGGCCAAGCAGCTTCTGCCTGTAACAATAGCCAATCTGGTGGCTGGTCCGTGGGCGTTTGCAAATGTCGCCGGCTACGCCCTGGATCTTGGTCAGCTGTCATCGTCGGCGCAGTTTCCTGTCGATGTGCTGCTCGGTGCGCCCGCCTTCAAATATGGCGCAGTGAGCATCGACTACGCCAACCAGGAAATAACGTTCGGTCCGCCCGGGAGTGCCGGGAAATGTGCCGCGCCAATCCCGTTGGAAGTCGTACATGATGCGCCCGTCGTGGAGATAGAAGTCTGGCCAGCCAGGGATGCTCTGATCTATTC
>NZ_LFQR01000251.1 GCF_001182895.1 Frateuria defendens
GCTCCACGTCTGCGCCAGGCCGTGGCTGTCATCGCGGCGGCTCGCTTCCGGATCCACCGCGCCGAAGCGCGTGGCGCTGGTGTTGAAGAAGCGGCTCTGGCTGACCGACTGGCTGTGCGCCTCCGCGTGCGTCTGCTCGACGACGATGACGGCGCATAAAGACGGTTTGACGGCGATGCGAATGCCCCCGCTTGCTGGAAACCGCCTCAAAAATCATCCGAAATTTCGCCAAAAAGGACTTTGGACATTGTGGACGGGACACTGTAATTAACACGATAAGCACTGATTACGACACGCCACTATAGCTTTACGGCGATTTGGGCGACTCGATTTGTAGGATGCCGCGCATAAAAATCACCCAAAATCTCACCGAAAATAGTTGCGGACATTGTGAACGGAGACAACTACTACTTTGAAATACGAGGACGAGGTGACCCCACATAAAAAATTATAGCCAGAGCAACCCCTGGAACTACCCCCCCCTTCAAACCTCTAATTAAAATCACCAAGAACAAAGTATGATTAATTTCCACACCTCTTATCAAACATATTATTAACGACCATGCAATAATAAGCGAGAAAACAAGCGAGTACATGACTGCACCAAATAACATGGATTTTATAATTCGCTTCACTTATGCCTAGCCTCATCTGACTGCTTCTTTTGGTCATCCTGAGTTCCAATCAACTGCTCAAAGAATGGACTAACACCCTCACTAACACTTGGGCCAGCCACATTTCCCGCATTAGTTGGAATCAACGACCCAGGGATTTTATTACTTAGCAACTTTGTAGTTTTATCTCCAACCCAAAACCCCGCCCCACCCGATGCACCAGCCACAATCGCGCTCAAAAACATATTCTTATTTTCATTATATATCCAATTATTCAAATCTGTCTGCACAGCCCCTCCTGCCGCACCAATTGCCGTATTCCAAACTAAACCACCCCCTACACCCAAGGAACCAGTAGTAGCTGCCACGCCCACATTAACCCAACGAACTTTGCCATCCTGTATTAGCTGGGAGGTCGCATTAACGGCCCCGGCAGAGACACCAGCACCGGCACGACTAGCCAGAAGATACGTCAATATCGAACCAGTAGTTGTTCCTTCACGCGCTGCATTCGCAGCCTCCAGGAAAGGCACGCCAGCCGAAAGTCCCGCTGTGGCCCCGTAAACCACCGTCCTTCCATAGAAGGCATAGAAATCGTTGTCCGACTGCTTGATGATGTTGTTCGCCAAGTAGTTCTTCAGCACATCCTGGTTTGCCCAATGCGACAGCTGAGCCGCTTGAGCGTCGTCATTACTGGTGCTTCCGCGCAGGTTCACCCCATACTCCTGGGCCCCATAGAATGCCTTGGCC
>NZ_LFQR01000252.1 GCF_001182895.1 Frateuria defendens
GTGTTCACGCTCAACCCGGCAGGTCTGAAGGCCATGCTGGACAACGGGGCGGATCCGAATGCGCGCAAGCCGGGGCACACCGTCAGGAAGTTCGCGGACGGCAGCGTCAGTGACCATTTCGACTACGACAACGCGATGGTCTGGGCGGCCAAGCAGGACGATCCGATCTACCTGAAGCTGCTGCTCGACCACGGGGGCGATCCCAATACCCGCAATGGCAACGGCGAGACCCTGACGTTCCAGGCCTTCATTTGGCATAACCAGTGGCAGAACGTGCGGTTGCTGGTGGAGCGCGGGGCGGACGTGAACGCCAAGAGCACGGGCTGGTCCTTGTTGTCGGATTATGCAGCTGAAGGTGGATTTGAGCAGACCTACTGGCTGTT
>NZ_LFQR01000253.1 GCF_001182895.1 Frateuria defendens
GAGCAGACCTACTGGCTGTTGCAGCATGGCGCGGACCCGACGGAAGGGCGGCTGCCCAAACAGCCGTCGGTGCCTCGGGCACTCTCCTATCCCGTCATCGAAGCCATTTACTGGCATCCCGGCAATCCGAGCAACCCGGCCTGGCAGCGCAAATGTCAGCAATGGCTGTTGCAACACGGCTACCTGCGCCCGCCTATGCCGCAGCACTATCGCGAGATGCGCAAGAACCTCGGCTTTCCCTACGA
>NZ_LFQR01000254.1 GCF_001182895.1 Frateuria defendens
CGGCGGGCCCGCCGCCGGAAGCCATCGCCAAACTGCCCGAGCCGGTGCCCAAGGCGGAGCCGCGCGCCCTGTACGGCAACAAGTCGCCCTACAGCGTGCTGGGCGAGAGCTACCGCGTGCTGCCCAGCGCCGGCGGCTACGTGGAGCGCGGCATCGCCTCGTTCTACGGCAACAAGTTCCACGGCTACAAGACTTCGAGCCTCGAGGACTACGACATGTACCAGTTCACCGCCGCGCACAAGACGCTGCCGCTGCCGAGCTACGCGCGGGTGACCAACCTGGAGAACGGCAAGAGCGTGATCGTGCGCATCAACGACCGCGGCCCGTTCCACGACAACCGCCTGATCGACCTCTCCTACGCGGCGGCGGTGCGCATCGGCGTGTGGCCCAAGGGCACCGGGCTGGTGGAGGTGCGCGGCATCGACCCGGGCGAGCCGGTGCGCGACCCCCCGCCGCCGCCGGTGGCCGTGGCGGCCGGCGGCGCGCGGCCGGGCATTTTCCTCCAGGTGGGCGCCTTCTCCGACGCCGCCAACGCCGAGCGCGTGGCCGCGCAGCTGCGCCAGGCCAACTTCGCGCCGGTGCAGACGGTCGATGTACAGGTGAACGGCCGTAATGTGCGCCGCGTGCGCGTGGGCCCGCTGGCCGACGTGGACACCGCCGACTCGGTGACCGCGCGTATCGCGAGCATGGGCCTGCCGCGGCCGCAGGTCGCGGTAGACTG
>NZ_LFQR01000255.1 GCF_001182895.1 Frateuria defendens
GTTTCAGAAGGGCCTGTCGATGGCCGATTTCCAAGCGCAGTACGGGACCGAAGCGAAGTGCCGCCGGGCACTGTACCGGTCGCGCTGGCCGAAGGGGTTCCGCTGTCCGGCGTGCGGCGATCGACGACGTTCGACGTTCCGCCGTGGTGGTCAGCCGTACTACCAGTGCCGTGCCTGCGCGCACCAGACCACCTTGTTGAGCGGGACG
>NZ_LFQR01000256.1 GCF_001182895.1 Frateuria defendens
GCCGAGGCGTCGATCGGCACCACTTGATCGTCCTCACCATGCATCAGCAGCACAGGCAAGGAAACAGCCTGCAGATCCTCGGTGAAGTCTGTTTCCGAGAAGGCGGTAATGCAGTCGTAATGGGCCTTGACACCGCCCATCATGCCCTGCCTCCACCAGTTGCGGATGAGTCCATCACTTACTTCGGCACCTTCACGGTTGAATCCATAGAAGGGACCGGTCGGTACATCGAGGAAGAACTGCGCGCGGTTGCGCAGGAGCGCTTCGCGAAATCCGTCGAATACCTCCATGGGCAGGCCATCAGGATATTGGGGTGTCTTCAGCATGATCGGCGGCACCGCGCCAATCAGCACGGCCTTCGACACGCGGCCGGGCTCGCTACGTGCAACATAGCGAATAACTTCGCCGCCGCCGGTCGAGTGTCCGACATGAACCACGTTTTTCAGATCGAGTCTTCGCACCAACTCCGCGACGTCGGCCGCATACGTATCCATTTCGTTGCCGGTATCGGTCTGGTCGGAACGCCCGTGGCCACGCCGGTCATGGGCGACGACGCGATAGCCTTTATTGAGGAAGAACAACATCTGATTGTCCCAATCGTCTGCGCTCAGTGGCCAGCCGTGATGAAACATGATGGACTGTGCATCCTTCGCCCCCCAATCCTTATAGAAGATGCGGGTGCCGTCTTGCGTGGTCATCATCGTCATGCCTGGATTCCTTCAATCGTGTATTAGTAGAGGGTTGCGCCGAATTGGCTCAGGCGGCCACCACCACAAGGTCGTAGCCTCTTTTGGCCAAGCTCTCGGCGAATACAGCACCGATTCCGGACGAGGCGCCGGTCGCGATGGCTACAGGTTTTTGGCTGACATCTTCTCGTCCTAATTGCACTGCTGCGTGCTACGACGATCTACGACGCACCTTTGAAAGCAACATTGTGCCGGCCTCGTTTTTGACACGGTAGTAGCACTCCGCGACGAGCTGTGTTGCGATAAGTGGAACACTCGATGCGTATCTAAGTGCTAAATCCGTTACTCGAACCGGCCGTTCCACTTTTTGCG
>NZ_LFQR01000257.1 GCF_001182895.1 Frateuria defendens
ACGGCTGGACAAGTAGGCGGGTGGCCTCGCCGAAACCGGTCATGTATCGGTCCCGAGCGAAAGCATCGCCTGCAGGAGGAGAACGTCCTCCGTCGGCCCTGAAAAAAAGAAAAAGCCGGCGGGAGACCGCCGGCTTTTTCGTGTCCGCGCGGGGCGGGCGCTCAGTGGTGGCCGGAGAACGGCACCATCTTGCGCAGGGTGGAGGGCGCGTGCGGCCACTTCGGATCGGTCAGGAACGGGTGGTCCGGGTAGTTCGCCGCCAGCACCTTGCGCACCTGGTCGGCCAGGTCCTTGTGGTCCATCGCCTGGTAGCTGCGCACGAGGATGGCCAGCGCGTCGCCGGTCTGCGGCGACTGCTGGTAGTGCTCCACCACGTACTGCGCGCGGTCGGCCGAGGCCACGTAGGCCTTGTTGCGCAGGTAGAACTCGGCCACGTTGACCTCGAACTGGGCCAGCACGTTGCGCAGGTAGATCATGCGCTGGCGGGCGTCGGCGGCGTAGGC
>NZ_LFQR01000258.1 GCF_001182895.1 Frateuria defendens
TGCTGGCGCTGGCCGCGGGTGCCGGCGGCGTCGCGCCCGCCGCCGGCAGCACGGTCAGCGTCCGCGCCGGCAGGCTCGCCGTCTCGGCGCGGCCGGTCTGCACGTTCCACCATTGCAGCGTGATCGCCGGCAGGCTCAGGCGGCCGGGACGGTCGGGCACCACGGTGAACGCCTGCTGCCGCCGGCCGACCAGCCAGGTGCCGTCGAGGCGGGTGCCGGTGACCGGCTTGTCCGGGTAGACCGTGGCGCCGTCGAGCGTGGGCAGGCTGAGCGCGGGCAGGACTTCGTACGCGAGGCCGGTGGCCTGCTCGGTCATCACCAGTTCGAGCGGCTGCCCCGCCCGCACCTGCCCGTCCGCCGGCACGCCCTCGAGCATGAGCGCGAGGGCGCGCGCCGGCAGCCACGCCGATTTGCCCCAGCTGGGCGGGATCGGCTGCACCGCCACGCTCGTCTCCGGCGTGGCCGCGCTGACCGGCGAGCCCATGCCGAAGAAGGTGTCCGGGTCGCCGGGGTCGACCAGCTCGCCCTGGAACGCCAGCGGCGGAATCCGCAGCGTGCCGGGGTGCTGCGGGATCAGCGCGTAGCGGCGTTCGATCACGCGGTAATGGCGGCCCTCGCGCTCGGTGTCGTAGTCGATGTCGTTGCCCAGGCGCCGCACGTCCGTGCCCGGCAGCTGCGGATCGTCCAGCGCGCCGCTGGCGAGGCTGGCGGCGACATAGAGCCGCACGGTGTAGACCAGCTGCTGGCCCACGGAGGCCCGCGCCGGCTGCGCCTCGGCCTCCAGGAACACCGGCCGCCCGGCCGCCGCGCCGCCGGCCGGCGACGCCGGCGCCACCGCCAGCCGCAGCGGCGCGGTGCGCGAGCCGGCGAGGTCGAGCGCGGGCACCTCCAGCGCCCCGCTGCGCTTGGGCCGCAGCGCGATGCCGATGGTCACGGTGGCGCTGCGCCGGCCGTTGACGATGCTGACGCTGGTGTTGCTGGAGGTGCCGAGCACGGCGAAATCCCGATCCAGCGGCGTGAGATCCGGCACGGCCAGCAGGCCGCTGCCGTCCACCTGCAGGTTGAGCGTCACCGTCTCGCCGAGCTGGACATGGTCGCGGTCGAGCGCGGCCCGCACGCCCGCCGCACGGCCCAGGCACGGCAGGCACAGCAGCAGCGCGAACAGCATGGCGAGGCGGCGCACGGGCTTCATGGCGACTCGTCCTCCGCCGGCACCTCGCCGTGGCGCTGGCGGTATTCGAGCTCGAACTTGCGGCGCAGCAGGCCGCCGGGGTCGTCCGGCACGCGCTGCAGGGCCTGGCGCACGTCGGCGGGCAGCTTCGCCTGCGGGTCGTCCTTGCCCGGCAGGCCGAGCTGGTGCACCGCCTCCGCCGGCGGCGCCTTGCCGTCGGCAGCCAGCGAGCGGTCCATCTGCTGCTTGAGCGCCTGCTGCGCCTGCGCGGCGCGGGCCTGCTGCGCGGCCTGTTCCTCGGCGCTCGGAGGGCGCATGCCGGCCTCGTGCGGCGAGCCGTTTCCGGGCGCGCCGTCCTGCTTGGCGGCATCGCCGCCCTGCGGGTGGCCCGGCTCGCCGTTCGGATTCTGCGACGGCGGCGCATCGCCCGACTTGCCTTCCTGCCCGTGACCCGGCGTGCCGTCCTGCTGCGCGTCCTGCCCGGCGCCGTCCTTGCCCTGCGAGGGCTGGCCCTTGCCGCCGCCCTGCTTCGGCGCGGGCGAGGGCTTCGGCGGCTGCCGCTTCAGCCAGTCGGCCACCGCCTGGCGGTTGGCGCCGGCGTCGGCGTCATGGGGATCGAGCTTGAGCGCGCGGTCGTAGGCATCCAGCGCCTCGCGGTAGCGCCCGGCCTTGGCCAGCGCGTTGCCCAGGTTGTACTGCGCCGCCGCGCCCGGCGCATGGCCG
>NZ_LFQR01000026.1 GCF_001182895.1 Frateuria defendens
GGAAGGCGCGCCCTCGGGGTGTCCTTCTCTTTGGTTACTTTCTCTTGGACAAGCAAGAGAAAGTAACTCGCCCTCCGGCAGGAGGGCGAAACCCCGGCCAAAGGCCGGCCAGCTCACGACACCCACTCACCCAATCAACGCACCCACCACGAAACACTTGCCCCCGCCCCCTCGACCCGCCACCGTTCCCCCATGGACATCGAACTGCGCCACCTGCGCTACTTCCTCGCCGTAGCCGACGAACTGCACTTCGGCCGCGCGGCCGAGCGGCTGGGCATGTCGCAGCCGCCGCTCAGCCAGCAGATCCGCCAGCTCGAACAACTCGTCGGCGCGCGGCTGTTCACCCGCAGCAACCGGCGCGTGGCGCTCACCGAGGCCGGCGAGGCGTTTCTCGAGGAGACGCGCGCGATCCTGGCGCGGGTGGAGCGGGCGATCGACCTGGCCCAGCGTGCGCAGCGCGGCGAGACCGGCGAGCTGCGCATCGGCTTTACCCGCGCCACGCCGCTGTCGGGCTACATCCCCAACGCCATCCACGCCTTCCGCCAGCGCCTGCCCGGCGTGCAGCTGCTGCTGGAGGAAATGAACTCGCTGCGGCAGATCGATGCCCTGCTCGAACGCCGCTTGCAGGTGGGCATCCTGCGCGGACGCAAGCTGCCCGAGGCGCTGGTGTCCCGGCGGCTGTTCCGCGATCCACTGCTGGCCGTGATGCGCGCGGACCACCCGCTGCTCAAGGGTGCCGGCGCGCGCCGCAAGCTGCATACCGAGGCGCTGGCGCGCGAGCCGTTCGTGCTCTTCGCGCGCAGCGCCGGCACCGGCATCCACGACCACGTGATTGCGCTGTGCAACGACGCCGGCTTCATGCCGCGCGTGGCGCAGGAAGCGCGCGAGGCCTCCACCATCATCGGCCTGGTCGCGGCCGGCATGGGCGTGTCGATCCTGCCCGCCACCTGCAGCCACATCCAGGTGGACGGCGTCCGCTTCGTGCCGCTGGCCGATCCGTTGGCGATATCGGAAGTACACGTGGCGCACCGGCGCGACGAGCATTCGCCGCTGGTGGCGCAATTCGTCCAGCTATTGCTGAAGAGCGCGCACTGAGCGCCGGCCCGTCCTGCACCGGCGCAGGACGGCGCCCTCGCCTACGGCGACTTGGCGCCCGGCAGCGGCGCCACGTGGTACAGCCGCCAGGCGCTCAAGAGGCCCACCAGCAGCAGCAGCCCCACGAAGGCCGCCACGCCGTTCCAGCCGTGGGCGCTGTAGAACACGCCGCCGGCGGCACCGGCCACGCTGGAGCCGAGGTAGTAGCAGAACAGGTACATCGACGCGGCCTGCGCCTTGGCCGCACCGCCGCGGCGGCCGACCCAGCTGCTGGCGACCGAGTGGCCGCCGAAGAAGCCGAAGGTCACCGCCACCACGCCCAGCGCGATCAGCACCAGCGAATGGGAGACGGTGAGCAGCACGCCCGCCAGCATCAGCGCGAGCGCGGTCCACAGCACCTTGCGGCGCCCCAGCCGGCTGGCGAGGTGCCCCATCCACGCCGAGCTGAAGGTGCCCACCAGGTAGACGCCGAAGATCAGCCCCACCACGGTCTGGCTGAGGCCGAACGGCGGGGCCAGCAGGCGGTAGCCGAGGTAGTTGTAGACGGTGACGAAGGCGCCCAGGAACAGGAAGCCCACCCCGAACAGCCACGGCAGGGCGGCATCGTGGAACAGGCCGCCGAAGGTGCCGAGCAGGCGCCCCAGGTGCAGCCGGCGCGGCTCGAAGTGGCGCGAGGGCGGCAGCGAGCGCCAGAACATCAGCGCCGAGACCAGGCCGATGGCGCCGACCACGCCCACGCCCGCGCGCCAGCCGAAGTAGTCGGCCAGAATGCCGGCCACCAGCCGCCCGCCCATGCCGCCGATCGCGTTGCCGCTGATGTACAGGCCCATGCCGAGGCCGAGCGACTCGGCGTGCATCTCCTCGCTGAGGTAGGTCATCGCCACCGCGGGCAGGCCGCTTAAGGTCAGGCCGAGCAGGGTGCGCAGCACCAGCAGCGCCTGCCAGTTGGGCGCCAGCGACGTCGCCAGCACCAGCACCGAGGAGGACAGCAGCGAGATCACCATCACCCGCTTGCGCCCCATGGCGTCGGACAGCGCGCCGGCGACCAGCATGGCCACGGCCAGCACGGCGGTGGTGAGGGAGAGCGAGAGCGCGCTCATCGCCGCGCTCACGCCGTAGTCGCGGCTGAACTCCGGCATCAGCGGCTGCACGCAGTAGAGCAGCCCGAAGGTGGCCAGCCCGGCCGAGAACATGGCGAGGTTGGTGCGCCGGAACGCCGGCGTGCCGTGGCGGATGTGGCTGGCCGAGGCATCGGCCGCCGCCGGGGAAGTGGAGGCTGGGGAGTACCCGTCCATCGTCGTGCCCCATGCCGGGGATGCAGTGGTGACGGTGGACAAGGATAAGGGCCGAGATCGAGACGGTCGATAACGCGGAATATCTCGTTTGATATGCAGGAAGTATCAATGCCACGGCGGCGGAAAAGCCCGAACCGCCCAAATCGCAGGCTTGAAAGCCCGCGCGGCTCGCCGATTCGCCTCGCCCGCCTCAAGGTCGGCGCAAGGCGCGGCGATCTGCCGCAGCCCTCTTTTGCGGATGGCCGTCCAGCCACCCGGACACCCGTGCCGGAAGTCACGGTGTCCTCGCCGGAGGGCCATGTCATGCTGCGGAGCGACACGCCACACCGGCGCGCCCCGCCGCGCGCCCGACTCCGGAGCCTCCCCCACGATGAAGTTGTCGCTGCCCTCCCTGGCGCTGGCCTGCATGGCCTTCGCCGCGCCGCTCGCCGCCGTGGCCGACCAGGCCGCCCCGCCCGCCTTCGACCCGCTGCAGACCTTCGCCCCGTTCGCCATGCCGCAGCCGGCGAACGTGTACCGCTCGGCCAGCGGCCGGCCCGGCCCCGCGTACTGGCAAAACCGCGCCGACTACAGCATCAAGGCCACGCTCGACCCGCAGCGCCGCCAGCTCAGCGGCGAGGTGACCATCGCCTACACCAACCATAGCCCCGACGCGCTCGACGCGCTGTGGCTGCAGTTGGACGAGAACCACTACCGCGAGGACGCCCGCGCCAACTTCACCAGCGGCCACCACCCCATCGAGCACACCGGCGGCTACCAGCTCGCCGACGTGGCGGTGGACACCGGCCACGGCTTCCAACCCGCGCACTACGTGGTGGACGACACCCGCATGCGGCTGGACCTGCCCCAGCCGCTCGCCGCCAAGGACGGCACGGTGAAGCTGCGCATCCGCTACAGCTACATCGTGCCGCCCACCCGCACCGGCCGCACCGACTGGCTGGCGACCAAGAACGGCGACCTCTTCGAGATGGCGCAGTGGTACCCGCGCATGGCGGTGTACGACGACCTGCGCGGCTGGGACACGGCGCCCTACCTCAACAGCGAGTTCTACCTGGAATACGGCGACATCGACTACGCCGTCACCGTACCCGCCGACATGATCGTGGTGGGCTCGGGCGAACTGGTGAACCCGCAGGAGGTGTTGACCAAGACCGAGCTGGCGCGCCTCGAACAGGCCCGCCACAGCGACGCCACGGTGCTGATCCGCACGCCGGCGGAGGTCACCGACCCGGCCAGCCGCCCGCACGGCGGCCCGCTGACCTGGCGCTTCCGCATGCGCAACACGCGCGACGTCGCCTTCGGTGCCTCCAAGGCCTACGTGTGGGACGCGGCGCGCATCAACCTGCCCAGCGGCAAGACCGCGATGGCGATGTCGGCCTACCCGGTGGAGAGCGTGGGCCAGCAAGGCTGGAGCCGCTCCACCGAATACCTCAAGCACTCGGTGGAGCACTTCTCGCAGCGCTACCTCGAATACCCCTACCCCAACGCCATCGCCGAGGCCGGCACGGTGGGCGGCATGGAATACCCGGGCATCGTGTTCGACTCCTACAAGAGCACCGGCAAGGACTTCTACGCCCTGACCGCGCACGAGATCGGCCACACCTGGTTCCCGATGATCGTGGGCTCCAACGAGCGCCGCGATGCGTGGATCGACGAAGGCTTCAACACCTTCATCGACGTCTACGCCGCCGACGCCTTCAACCACGGCGAGTTCTCGCCCAAGCGCGATCCCGAATACGCGCCCAAGGGCGGCAACCCGGTGGACGAGATCCAGGCCGTGCTGGACGACCCGGAGGCGCCGCCGCTGCTCACCCCGGCCGACCAGATCAAGGAGAAGTACCGCCACCCGGTGACCTACTTCAAGTCCGCGCTGGGCCTGGTGCTGCTGCGCGAGCAGATCCTCGGCCCCGACCGCTTCGACCCGGCCTTCCGCGCCTTCGTCCACGACTGGGCCTACAAGCATCCCTCGCCGTCCGACTTCTTCCGCAGCATGGACAGCGCCGCCGGCGAGGATCTCTCCTGGTTCTGGCGCGGCTGGTACGCCAACAACTGGAAGCTCGACCTCGCCGTGACCGGCGTGGGCTACGTCGACGGCGACTACCGCAAGGGCGCCCTGGTGACGGTGCAGAACCTCGATAAGCTGGTGCTGCCCGCCATCTTGCAGCTCACCTACGCCGACGGCAGCACCCGGCGCGTGCGGGTGCCGGTGGAGACCTGGCTGCAGCACCGCAGCTTCGACGTGCGCGTGCCCGGCGACAAGGCCGTGCGCGAGGCGGTGATCGACCCAGACCACGTCCTCCCCGACGGCCACCGCGACAACAACCGCTTCGCGCCGCGCTGAGCGGCGCCGCCGCATGCGTGCCGGCCTGCGCCGGCGCATGCGGCGCATCGCCGGCCCCGTGCGGCGGGACGGCCGCCGGGCGCCTGGATCAGATGCGCCAGAGCCGGCACCACCAGTCCGGGTCCACCGGAATGGCCAGCTCCGGCAGATCGCACCAGCGCCGGTGCACCAGGTAATAGAGGCACTCCTGGCAGCGCATGCGGTCCTCCCCGTAGGGCTTGTCGATCAGGCCGCACAGCACCAGCTTGGCGCGCAGGTCCGGGCCGCCGCCCTTGCGCCCGCGCAGGGCGTCGAGCAGCTCGGCGAATTCCTTCTCGGTCTCGGGAAACGGCTCGGTCTGCGTCGCCAGGCCATCGGCGAGCAGCCGGCTTATCTCGCGCCGGCACCGTTCGTCCTCACCCCTTGCCACGGCAGCAACCCGACAGGCGGTTCAACGACGGTGCGCGCTCAGCGCGGCTGCGGCCGCGCCGGGGTCAGCGATGCGCGGGGCCGGCCGCCGCGTGGCCGGCATGGCTGTGCGGGCGGCCCGACACGTGATCGTATGCGTGCAACAACCAGCCCACCCATTCATCCAGCCCAGTTCCCACGGTCGCCGACACCTGCATCACCAGGATGCGCGGGTTGACCCGCCGCGCATTGGCGATGCAACGCTCCACATCGAACGAGACATAGGGCAGCAGGTCCACCTTGTTGAGCAGCATGACCTGGGCCGCGGCGAACATGTCGGGGTACTTGAGCGGCTTGTCCTCGCCCTCGGTCACCGACAGGATCGCGACCTTGGCCGCCTCCCCCAGGTCCCACATCGCGGGACAGACCAGATTGCCTACGTTCTCGATGAAGAGAATACCACCGCCCGCCATGGGCAGGCCGGCGTTGGCGCGCGCGACCATCTCGGCGTCGAGGTGGCAGCCCTTGCCGGTATTGACCTGGATGGCGGGCACGCCGGTGGCGCGGATGCGGTCGGCGTCGTGGCTGGTCTGCTGGTCGCCCTCGATCACCGCCAGCTTCGTCGCCGGCTCGCGCTCGCGCAGCCGCTGCAGCGTGGCGCACAGCAGGGTGGTCTTGCCCGAGCCCGGGCTGGAGACGAGGTTGAAGCTCAGGATACGCTCGGCGGAGAAATGCTCGCGGTTGCGTTCGGCCACGCGATTGTTGGCGCCGAGCACGTCCTGCTCGATGCGGATGGCGCGCGTCTGGCTGAGGCCGGGCACCGAGACGCCGGCCGGGCCTGCGCCGTAGTGCAGGTCACCGCCGGCATGGCGCAGCACGCCGGCCGCCCCGGCCGGCGCCCACGGCGCCGCGGCCGGCACGGCGTGGGCGCCGGCGGGATAAAGGCGCAGGCCGTGCCCGTCGTCGCCGTTGCATCCGCAGATGGTGCACATGGTGTGATTCTCCTCAATGGGTGTGGGCGGCCGGCGGCGCCGGCGCGTCGGCCACCAGCAGCTCGCGCACCCGCAGTTCGGTGCCGGACACCGGTTGCAGCTGGTGCCCGCCGCACTGCGGGCAATCGTCCAGCCGGGTATGGATGGGAACCGGCGCCGCGCACTGCATGCACCACGCCTGCGCGGCGTGCTCGCAAAGCTGCCATTGTGCGCCCTCCAGCAGGGTGCCGGGTGCCAGCGCGTCCAGCGCGAAGCGCAGCGACTCGACCTCGATGCCGGCCAGGCAGCCGATGTCGAGCGTCAGCCGCGTCACGCGCGCGAAGCCGGACTGGCGCGCGGCCTGCTCGACCAGCCCCAGCACGCTCTCGGCGATGCTCGTCTCATGCATGTGCGGCGACCTCGCAGGCAGGGGCGACGGTGAAGGCGAGGCAGGGATCGAACGCCGCCGCCAGCGCGGCGCAACGCGCCGCGTCGCCGGCCGGCAGCGCGGCGATGCACCCGGCCAGGCTGCCGTGCGGGTGGAAGTTCCACTCGGTGGGCGCCACCGCGCGGTAGCCGGCCACGCGGCCGGCGGCATCCTGGGCGGCCACGTGCAGCAGCACGCCGCGGGCGGTTTCGGTCCAGGCGTAGCCGCAGCCGGGTTCCAGCGCACCGCCGCCGCTGTGCAGGCGGGCATCGCCGGTGGCGAGGCGCGCCACCTCCTCCAGCCGGTCGAGCAGGCGCTCCAGCACGGTGGACGGCCCGGGCATGGCGCGCCGGCGTGCGAGGCGCTGCCAGCAGCCGGTTTCCCGCGTGCCGTGCCATTGCGGGTAGACCGCGAAGTCCGGCTCGTGCCAGGCCTGCCGCGCCAGCTCCGCGATGCGCTCGTCGAACAGCAGGCTCTCCACCCCGGCCGCCGCCGGCAGTGGTTGCGCGAGCAGCCCGGGCGCGCAGGCGGCCAGGGTGCGCGCCGGCGCGGTGCCGGCGCGGTGCAGCCAGTCGCGCATGGCCTCGGCGCCGGCCATGCGCCGCGCCAGCCAGGTTTCCGGCGGCTCGCCGTAGAGGCAGGCTTGCAGCGTCTTCAGCCAGTCGCCGGGCGTGCCCGGCGGCGCCTGCCACAGCCGGCGCAAGGGTTCCTGCGCCGCCGGTGCGTCAAGCACGGCGCCCAAGCAGCGCGGCCAGTCCAGGAGGATGTGCCGCAGGTGCTCGCGCATCGCCGCCTCCACCAGCCGGTGCCGCGCGGCAAGATCGAACACCGTCTCCGCCGCCTGCCCCTGCGCGAGGGCCAGCGCCCACTGCGCCACCTGGGACTGGGCCCCGGCGCAAAGGCTGAAGAGCTGCCCCATCAGCGCCGGCACCGCCGCGGCCGGGCGGCCTTGCAGCAGCTGCCCGAGCGGCAGCCGCCGCGCACCGGTGATGGCCGGCCAGCGTCCGGGGCGCAGATGGAGCGGCGGCAGCAGCTCGGCCATCGGCAAGACCTCAGCGCGCCGCCAGCGCGCGGCCGCCCAGGCGGCCGAAGAAGCCGCGGCGCGCGTAGTGCTCGGGCTCGTCCTCCGCGCAGCGGCGCAGTTGCGCCAGCACCGCCAGCGCCACCGCGCGGGCATCCTCCTGACTGGCGAAGGCGTCCATCGGCGAGTACAGCGAGCACTGCTCGAACGGCCCCGCGTCCGGCTCGCAGGCGCCGAGGAACAGGTAGCGCCCCTCGCCCCAGTCGTAGCGGCGCGGCTGCCCCACCGGCGCCGCCGCGGCGGGCTCGTCGGCGGCCCACACCAGGTTCATGCACCAGGGCGTGAGCAGCACGCCGAAGACGCCGCCGTCGGCGGGCAGGCTCGCGCTGCCCGAGCGGCGCGCGAAACCGACCGCCTCCACCGCCAGCGCCGGGTTGAGCACCGGCAGGCCCGCCATCCGCGTCGCGGCCACGCGCCGGTAGGCGCCGGCCAGCGCGGCGGCGAAAGCCTCGGGGCAGCGCCGCTCAGCCATCGGCCAGCACCATGAACTGCTCGGCGTCGCCGTCGCACTGCGGGCAGCGCCAGTGCGCGGGCAGCGCGTCGAACGGCGTGCCGGGCGGCACTTGCCACACCGGGTCGCCCTCGGCCGGGTCGTAGACGTACCAGCAGATCTTGCACTCCATCCGCGCGCCGGGCGGCAGGCGGCCGGCGTCGCCCAGGTAGGAGCCTTCGAAGCGGGAGGGGGCGTCCATCGCGTTCAGTCCGTGCCGAAGGAGGACGCCAGCACCTCGGCAAAGCGGCCGACCGAATCGGCCAGGTCCTCGGCCGCGGCGCACACGGCGTCGGGC
Organism: Frateuria defendens; assembly: GCF_001182895.1. Classification (GTDB taxonomy): domain Bacteria; phylum Pseudomonadota; class Gammaproteobacteria; order Xanthomonadales; family Rhodanobacteraceae; genus Frateuria_B; species Frateuria_B defendens. Next base: position 8,386 of record NZ_LFQR01000026.1, read on the forward strand.
ATGGCCGAGACTTCGATGGTGTCGAGGATGATGGCGTCCTGCGAGTTGTAGTACACCACCCGCCAGCAATGGGGGATGGCGGTGCTGGTCACGCGGCAGTTGCCGTAGCCGCGCGAGAGGATGGTGAGCGGGCCGCGCCCCAGGCGCTGTTCGAGGCAGGCGATGTCCTCGGGCGAAAGCGGCAGCAGGGTCAGGTTGACGACGTGGGCGGGGCCGTCGGCGCGGCGCAGCCGCAGCACGTCGGCCAGTTCGGTGAGGATCGAGGGCGCGTTCATCACCGACGGCGGCACCTCGGCCGCGGTAAGGTCGAGGGAGGCCGGCGGCTCCAGCGGCCGCGCGGCGACCGCTCGCAGCAGGGTCGGCACGCAGGCGGCCTCCACGTAGTCCTCGACCAGCCGCCCGTCCTCGAACACCGCCACGCGCCAGAGCCCGGCGAAGACCGTCTCCTGGATGTCGGCGGTGCGCGGGCCCTCGATGCGCGCGCTCACCTCGCCCTCGCCCAGCAACTGGTCGAGCAGCCGCCGGTCCGCCGCGGCGCAGGCGCGCAGGTCCACCCGCACGCCGGCCCCTGCCTGGCCGGCCAGCACGCTCTCGCGCGCCGCGGCCAGGGCCTCGAACACCCGGTCGAGCAGCTCGCGCGCCGAGCTGGCGGCCGGCAGTTCGTGCCATGCGCCGAGCCGGGGCGGCTGGTAGGTGGACATGCCTTGCGGCATGGACATGTATTGCAGGGCCTCGTCCTCGAACTGGCTACCGGGGCCGACGACCGCGACCGGGATCGGCAGCGGCTTGAGTTTGGAATAAGGCGTAGTCATCGCTCGTTTCTCGAATGGACGTCCAGACGGCTAGCCGCCGCAGCCGGACGCGGCGCCCTCGACGCGCACGGGAATGCCGATGCCGGGCGGGCGCCGGGTCGGCGCGGCCAGGATGCGGACCGCGTCCGCGAGATACACCTCCCAGTCGCACATGCCCGCCACGGTGTCCACGTACTGGCCGTCGCGGACGAAGACCAGCGAGGGCCGTCGCCCCACGCCGTAGCGCGCGGCGACGGCCTGCTCGCTATCGGCGCGCACCACGCCGATGCGAAAGCGCGGCGCGCCGCCCTGCCCCAGCGCGGCGCGCAGTTCGGGCAGCACCACGGCGACGTCGGTGCACTCGGGGTAGCGCACCGGCTCGCCCCACACGAACAGCACGGCATCGCCGGGGAGCGCCAGCCAGCCCTCCAGGCTCTCCTGCCCGACCCAGCCGCTGCCGGGCAGGGCCGCCAGCCGCTCGATCAGCGGCGACACGGCCGGCGGCACGGCCACGGCGGTGGAGGCGAACATCGAGACGTCGTTCATCGCGGGCTTTCCAGGTCGGTGGGTGGCGGCAGGCCGGTCAGCGCGGCCAGCGAGGCGGCAGGCATCTGCGAGGGGAGCGCGAAGCCGGGCACCGCGCCGGCGCCGGCGGCGTCGCCCTCCATCGCGCTCGCCAGCATGGCGAGCACGGCGTCGATCTCGGCGGCGCGCGCAGCGCTCAGCCGCTCGATCGCCGAGTCGAGGAACACCAGCAGCCGCTCGCCCGGCCGCACCGGCCCGACCAGCGCGATGTTCACGCGGCGGCGCTGGCCCTCGCGCTCGCAATCGGCGTGGCCGGGATGCACCGCCACCACCGTCATCGGCAGGCCCATGCACATCGCTCAGCCCTCCGTCGCCGCCTGCGGCGCGGCGCGCGGCAGGAAGCGTTCGTCGCCGATGCGGCAGGCCGCCTCGGCGCTGGGGCGGTCCTGTTCGTAGCGCCGCATCGACAGCGTGGGCAGCGTCACCGCGGCGGCGCCGTCCAGCGGCGCGGCGCGGCGGCGCGCGGCGAAACCCCAGCGGGCGAGGATCGCCAGCGCCTGCTCCAGCGCCGGCCCGATCGCCGCGCGCACCGAGGGGCGCAGGCTGCCGCCGTAGTCCTCCAGCTCCTCCGGCTGGCAGCCCAGCAGCACCACTTCCCGCGGGAAGCGGCCGGTGAACTCGGCCAGCTGCAGTACTTCCTGGAAGCCGGTCTGGTGCAGGCTCATCTTCCTTGCGCCGAGGTAGCGCGGCACGTCGTCGTCGCGCACCTGCACCAGCTGGCCCGGCGGCAGGCCGAAATCCACCGCGTCGAAGATCAGCAGCCGCTGCGCCGCCTGCACGTAGCCGAGCAGGCACAGGCCCTGCGTGCCGCCGTCGACGAGATCGAGCCCGGGGCCGAACTCGTACTCGCCATCAAGGCGCTCGACGCAGCGCACGCCGAAGCCCTCGTCGGCCCAGAGCAGGTTGCCGATGCCGAGCACGGTGGCGGAAGGTGCGTTCGCCATCGCTCACTCCTTCGGGCTGCGGTAGCCGTTGACCATGGTGCTGATCACCGTCTCCCTGCCCATGATGTCCTCGCGGATGGAGGCGTAGATGTGGAAGACGATGAAGGCCACCAGGTACCACATGCCCAGGCGGTGCCAGGTGTGCACGTCCTGCGGCTGGCCGAACAGCGGCACCACCCAGCCGAACAGGCGGTCGGCCCAGGAGCCGGCCTGCTCGCCCTCGCCGTACAACGCGAAGCCGGTGAAGACCATGAACAGCGAACCGAACAGGAACATGCCGAACATCGCGATCCGCGCCAGCGGGTTGTGGCCGGCACCGGTGTGCCCCTCCCTGGAGATCAGCGCGTACCACTTGAGCATCGCCACCACTTCCTGCCAGAAGCTCCTGGTGAACACCGGCAGGTAGAACAGCTCGCGCGAGAAGGCGTTGCCGACCAGCGCCCAGTAGATGCGCCCCAGCAGGCCGATGGCGAACACGTAGGCGGCGGTGAAGTGGACGAAGCGGAGGGTGCCCATCAGGTAGTTGGCGCTGGCCTCGCCCGGCTGCGTGGGCAGCGGCTTGCCGATGAAGTAGCCGGTGACGCACAGCACCAGGATCGCCAGCATGTTGACCCAGTGCCAGATGCGCACCGGCGCCTCGTAGACGTAGACCGAGCGCGGCCGCGCGGCTGTTGCCGCCGTGGCCTGCGGCGCGGCCGCCGGCTTGCTCGCCGTGATTTCGATTGCCATGTTCTGCCCTTCGCGTCAGTGCTGCTTGCTGGATGGCTGCCGGACCGGTGGCGGTGCGCTCAGCGCACCGTCACCTTCGCCAGTTCCTGCCCGTCCGGGCTCATCACGTGGGTGGCGCAGGCCATGCACGGGTCGAACGAGTGCAGCGTGCGCAGGATCTCCAGCGGCTGCTCGGGATCGCTCACCGGCATGCCGAGCAGCGCCGCCTCGAAGGCGCCGATCTGCCCCTTGGCGTCGCGCGGGCCGCCGTTCCAGGTGCTGGGCACGATGCACTGGTAGTTCTCGATGCGGCCGTCCTTGATCCGGATCCAGTGGCAGTTGGCGCCGCGCGGCGCGGCCACCGGGCCGGCGCCCTTGGCCTCGGCCGGCCAGGTCGAGGGATCCCACTTCTCGACGTTGGCGGTGCTGGTGTCGCCGTTCCTGATGTTGTCCACCAGCTCGGTCCAGTCGGCGAGCATCATCTCACCGCAGTACTGGCTCTCCATCGCGCGCGCCAGGGTGCGGCCGATGGTGGTGGGCAGCAGCTGCTTGAGACCGAGTTCGGTGGGCGCGAAGCCGAGCAGCTTGGGCACGTCCTGGTTGATCATGCGGGCGCTGTAGTCCACCTGCTCCTTCATGCGCAGCGCGTAGCGGTTGCCCTTGAGGGCGTGCGCGTAGCCGAGCACGTAGCGCGCCAGCGGCCCCACCTCCATCGCATGCCCGCGCCAGCGCGGCGACTTCACCCAGGAGTACTTGGCCGACTCGTCGACCTGCTCCAGCGCCGTGCGGCTGCCCTTGGTGCCGGGGCCCAGCTCGAAGTGCGGCTCGGTCACGCCGTCCCAGGGGTGCAGGCCGCGGCTCTCGTCGGCGTACTTGTACCAGGAGTGCGCCACGAACTCCTGCACCTGCTCGGGATCGCGCGGGTCCACCGGGTGGATCTCGTCCCAGTTGCCGCCGAGGATGGCGCCGCCGGGCAGCTGGTCGGTGGACTTGTCGTACTGCACGTGCGGGTAGTCGCCGTAGTCCATCAGGTTGGTGGCGGCCAGGCCGCCGCCGTAGAGCCAGCCGGCCTGCTTGTAGAGGGTGCCGATGGCCAGCACGTCCGGCAGGTAGACGTTGTTGTTGAAGGCGATGATCTCGTCGATGCGCGCCTTGACGAAGTTGAGCCGCTCCATGTTGATCGGCGCGCCGGCGGCGAGGTCGCCGTCGAGGTTGATGGCGCAGGGCACGCCACCCACCAGGTAGTTCGGGTGCGGGTTCTTGCCGCCGAAGATGGTGTGGATCTTCACCCACTCCTTCTGCAGGTCCAGCGCCTCCAGGTAGTGCGTGACCGCCATCAGGTTGGCCTCCGGCGGCAGCGCGTAGGCCTTGTTGCCCCAGTAGCCGTTCATGAACGGGCCGAGCTGGCCGCTGTCCACGAATTTCTTGATCCGGCTCTGCACGTCGCGGAAGTAGCCCGGCGAGGACAGCGGGTGCGCCGGCGACACCATCTGCTGCAGTTCGGAGGTCTTCTTCGGGTCGGCCTTGAGCGCGTTGACGATGTCCACCCAGTCCAGCGCGTGCAGGTGGTAGAAGTGCACGGCGTGGTCGTGCACCTGCAGCGTCTTGGCCATCAGCTCGCGGATCAGGTGCGCGTTGGGCGGGATCTGGATCTGCAGCGCATCCTCCACCGCCCGCACCGAGGCCAGCGCGTGGCAGCCGGTGCACACGCCGCAGATGCGCTCGACGAAGGCCCAGGCGTCGCGCGGATCGCGGCCCTTGAGGATCACCTCCAGCCCGCGCCACATGGTGCCGGTGGACACCGCGTTGCGGATGACGTTGTGCTCGTCGATGTTGGTCTCGATGCGCATGTGGCCTTCGATGCGCGTGACCGGATCGACCACGATGCGCCGGCCGCTGTTGTCGAGGCTGAAGCCCTGGGTCTGGTATTGCATTGCTCGCTATCTCGTTGGCTGTGGGCGGCCGCGCTCAGGCGACGGTCTGGTTCTGGTCGGCGGCGCGCTTGTCGGCGACGCGCTTGAGCACACTGGCGGCCGCATGCGCGGCGGCCGCGGCGCCGACCACGCCGGCCATGGCGCCGCCGATCTGGTCGGCGTTGGCCTCGATGCCGAAGCCGTGCACGTCGGTGAGGCGGTCGTAGAAGGAGCCCTTGTCCCAGAAGCCCTCCTCCGAGCAGCCGATGCAGCCGTGGCCGGCCTGGATGGGGAAGCTGGTGCCGCCGTTCCAGCGCACGGTGGAGCAGGCGTTGTAGGTGGTGGGGCCCTTGCAGCCGACCTTGTAGAGGCAATAGCCGCGGCGCGCGCCTTCGTCGTCGAAGCTCTCCACGAACTGGCCGGCGTCGAAGTGCGGGCGGCGGTAGCACTTGTCGTGGATGCGCTGCGAATAGAACATCTTCGGCCGCCCCTGGCGGTCCAGCTCGGGGATGCGGTCGAAGGTGAGCATGTAGGTGATCACGCCGGTCATCACCTCGGCGATCGGCGGGCAGCCGGGCACCTTGATGATCGGCTTGTCGGTAATGACCTTGTGCACCGGCGTGGCCTGGGTGGGGTTGGGCCGCGCCGCCTGCACGCAGCCCCAGGAGGCGCACGAGCCCCAGGAGATGATCGCCTTGGCGTCCTTCGACACGCGCTTGAGCTGCTCGACGAAGGGGCGGCCGCCGATGATGCAGCTCATGCCGTCCTGGTTGAGCGGCGGATTGCCCTCCACGGCCAGGATGTAGTTGCCCTTGTACTTGGCCATCACCTCCTCGAGGATCGCCTCGGCCTGGTGGCCGGCGGCGGCCATCAGGGTGTCGTCGTAGTCGAGCGAGATCATCGACAGCACCACGTCTTTCACCAGCGGGTGCGCCGAGCGGATGAACGACTCCGAGCAGCAGGTGCATTCGAGGCCGTGCAGCCACAGCACCGGCGTGCGCGGCTTGGTCTCCATGGCGTGGGCGATCCTGGGCATGAACGCCGGGCCCAGGCCCAGCGACGTGGTCGTCAACGCGCAGTACTTGAGGAAGCTGCGCCGGGTAATGCCCTGGCGCCGCATGACTTCGTAAAAGGTTTCCATGGACTCGCCCTCGGGACTGAGCAGAGCTGCTGCCGCAAAAAAGAAGGAGTTGGGGGGATGGGCGCGGATGCGATGCGATGGGGACGCGGCATGCCGGCGACAGGTGCCCGCGGCACCCGGCGGATGAAGAGGTTAAGAACGCGAAAAAACGCGATCAACACCCGTCGCAAAAACGGAAACTAGGTGAGCACTCCGGGCCCGAAAGGCCGGGGGTGCAAACAAGGTTTGCAATCTGCGCGCAAAGCCCCCGGATCGTTTGGTGCCGGCCCGCGATCGCGGGCACAATCGCGCGGTACGCGACGCGCGGCGCAGGCCGCCCGCGCGCCGCGGCGACTTTGGCTAAGCAGCAGGACGAATGAAGGACGATGGCCAATCTCTTGTGGCTCCAGGGCGGCGCCTGCTCCGGCAACACCATGTCGTTCCTCAACGCCGAGGAGCCGAGCGTGTGCGACCTGGTCACCGACTTCGGCATCCGCGTGCTGTGGCAGCCCTCGCTGGGCGTGGAGCTGGGCGATGCGCTGAAGGCGCTGCTGCACGCGGTCATCGACGGGCGCACGCCGGTCGACATCCTGGTGTTCGAGGGCTCGGTGATCAACGCGCCCGGCGGCACCGGCACCTGGAACCGCTTCGCCGGCCGGCCGATGAAAGAGTGGGTGCAGGCGCTGGCCGCCCGCGCCCGCTACGTCCTGGCGGTGGGCGACTGCGCGAGCTGGGGCGGCATCCCGGCGATGAGCCCGAACCCGTCCGAGTCGCAAGGGCTGCAATTCCTCAAGCGCGAGCACGGCGGCTTCCTCGGCGCGGATTTCCGCTCGCAGGCCGGCCTGCCGGTGATCAACATTCCCGGCTGCCCGGCCCACCCGGACTGGATCAGCCAGGTGCTGGTGGCGTTGGCCACCGGCCGCGCCGACGACCTGCAGCTGGATGAGCTGCAACGGCCCAAGACCTTCTTCCAGTCGTTCACCCAGACCGGCTGCACCCGCAACATGCACTTCTCCTACAAGGTCTCGGCCACCGAGTTCGGCCAGCGCAAGGGCTGCCTGTTCTACGACCTGGGCTGCCGCGGGCCGATGACCCACTCGCCGTGCAACCGCATCCTGTGGAACCGGCAATCCTCCAAGACCCGCGCCGGCATGCCGTGCATCGGCTGCACCGAGCCGGAGTTCCCCTTCTTCGAGCTGCGGCCCGGCACCGTGTTCCGCACCCAGACGCTGATGGGCGTGCCGCGCGACATGCCGCAGGGCGTGGACGCGCAGAGCTACCGGGCGCTCAGCATCGCCGGCAAGCACGCCGCGCCGCAGTGGGCCGAAGAAGACCTGTTCGTGATCTGACCGACCGGTGCCTCCCTACGCATGAGTTCCCGCATCCAGACACTCGACATCTCCCCGGTGGGCCGGGTCGAGGGCGACCTCGACGTGCGCGTGGAAATCGAGGACGGCGTCGTCACCAGCGCCTGGACCCAGGCCGAGCTGTTCCGCGGCTTCGAGATCATCCTGCGCGACAAGGACCCGCAGGCCGGCCTGATCGTCACCCCGCGCGCCTGCGGCATCTGCGGCGCCTCGCACCTGACCTGCGCGGCCTGGGCCCTGGACACCGCCTGGAGCACGGAGGTGCCGCGCAACGCGATCCTGGCCCGCAACCTGGGGCAGATCGTGGAGACGCTGCAATCCATCCCGCGCTCGTTCTACGGCTTCTACGGCGTGGACCTCGTCAACAAGAACTACCGCCACAGCGCCTATTACGAGGAAGCACTGCGGCGCTTCGCGCCGTTCACCGGCAGCGCCTACGAGCGCGGCATCGGCGTGTCCGGCAAGCCGGTGGAGATCTACGCCCTGCTCGGCGGGCAGTGGCCGCATTCGAGCTACATGGTGCCCGGCGGCGTGATGAGCGCGCCGACGCTGACCGACGTCACCCGCGCCTGGTCGATCCTCGAATACTTCCGCCGCAACTGGCTGGAGCCGGCGCTGCTCGGCTGCTCGCTGGAACGCTACGAGGAAATCCAGAGCTACGACGACTTCCAGGCCTGGCTGGACGAAAACCCGGCGCACGCCGGCTCCGACCTCGGCCTCTACTGGCGCATGGGCCTGGACATCGGCCTGCACCGCTACGGCCGCGGCCACCAGCGCTACGTGAGCTGGGGCTACCTGCCCCACGAGGACCGCTACCAGCACCCGACCATCGCCGGCCGCGCCGCCACGCTGGTGGCCCGCGGCGGCGTGTACGACGCCGCGCTCGACCGCTACCTGCCGATGGAGCAGGACGCCACCCGCGAGAACCTGCTGCACGCCTGGTACGACGAGGGCGGCGAAGACGTGCATCCGTTCGAGCGCGAAACGCGGCCCACCCAGGACAACGCCCACGACTACGCCGGCAAGTACACCTGGTCCAGCGCCGTGCGCCACGCCGAGTTCGGCCGCCTGGAAGCGGGCCCGCTGGCGCGCCAGCTGATGGCGGCCCAGCCGGGCGCGGAACCCTGGCAATACCGCAACGGCTTCCTCCGCGACTGCCTGCGCCGGCTCGGCGGCGCCAGCGCCCACCTGCGCGTGCTGGCGCGCCTGCACGAAACGGTGATGCTCTACCGCCAGGCCGAACGCATCCTGCGCGAGTTCCGCCTCAACGACCCGTGGTACATCAAGCCGCGCGATCGCGACGGCCGCGGCTGGGGCGCCACCGAGGCGGCACGCGGCGCGCTCAGCCACTGGATCGAGGTCGAGGGCGGCAAGATCAAGAACTACCAGATCGTGGCGCCCACCACCTGGAACGTGGGCCCGCGCGACGCCGAGGGCGTGCGCGGCCCGATCGAGGAGGCGCTGATCGGCACCCCGGTACGCGACCCCACCGACCCGGTGGAAGTGGGCCACGTGGCACGCTCGTTCGACTCCTGCCTGGTCTGCACCGTGCACGCGCACGACGCCTTGAGCGGCGAGGAACTGGCGCGGTTCCGGCTGGGGTAAGCGCCTGTTCGCGATCTCCCTGCTGGTGTCCGCGAGGGAGGGCTTGCTGTGCTGTTGAAGCCCTGTCGCAAGCTGGCCGGCTTTCGGCCGGCCCGATTGCGACAAGCGCTTCAGTTCAATCCAGATGTGCGGCCCTGGGTGACCAGCTTCGCTGTGGTGAAGCGCCTCCGGCCTGCGCCGGAACGACGAGCAAGAGCGGAGTCACTGCGTCCGCACACATGGCTACCGCAAAAAAACGCACTCCATTGGCCCCAGCGCATCCGGCAGGATCGTGAACAGGCTCCGAGAAGGCTCAGGGAATCGCGTCGCGCAGCCGCTGCGGATGGCTGTACACCACATGCCGGCCAGGGCGCACGAAGCCGGTCAGGGTCAAGTTGCTGGCCTGGGCCAGCCCCACCGCCAGCGCCGTGGGCGCGGAGATCGCGGCCAGCAGGCCGACGCCCAGGCTGGCCGCCTTGGTGACCATCTCGTAGCTGGCGCGGCTGGTCACCAGCACGAAGCCGCCGCGCATGTCCACGCCTTCGCGGCTCAACGCGCCCAGCAGCTTGTCGAGGGCGTTGTGGCGTCCCACGTCCTCGCGCACGTGGAGGATCCCGCCTTCGGGCGACGCCCACGCCGCCGCGTGCACGGCACCCGTGCGGCGGTTGAGGGGCTGGTGCTGCGCCAGCGCGTCCAGGGCCCGCTCCAGCGCATCGGCGGCGAGCACCGGCCCGTCCGGCACCTTCGGCAGGGGCCGCAGCACGTCTTCCAGGTGACGGCTGCCGCAGAGTCCGCAGCCGCTGCGCCCCGGCAGCAGGCGGGCCGATCCGGCGTCCACGGCCTCTACGCCGCCGGCGTCGATGTCCACCACGTAGCCTTCCAGCTGCTCGTGCACGGTCACGCCGCGGATGTCGCTCGCCTGCGCCACGCGCCCCTCGCTCAGCGAGAAGCCGTGGGCGAAATCCTCCAGGTCGGCGGGCGTGGCCATCATCACCGCGAAGGCCTCGCCGTTGTAGCGCAGCTCGACCGGCGCCTCCTCGGCCAGCCAGTCCTCGCCCTGCTGCTGGCCTGCGCCCTGGTGAACGATGACGCCGCGACGCGCCAGGCCGAGAGGCGCTGCGCTCATGAGGCCACCGCGATGCGTACGTGATCGAGCATGCCGGCGATCATAGGCTCGTCTTCATGCGATGGGCCAGCAGCGGATCGCGTCCGGCGGCAGCGACAGCCTGGGCGCCGCCGGCAGTTCGAAGCCCGGCGGCGGTTCCACCCACAGCCGCGCCTGCCCGCAGCGCAGGCCGAGGTAGCTGCCGTGCGCGCCGGTCTGGCGCAGCTCGAACGACGCGGCGATGGCGCCCTCCGGCGCCGACGCCGGCTCGTGCACCCGCACCGCCGCGGGCGCGATGTGCCAGTCCACCGGCGTGCCGTCGGGCAGATCCGTGTGCACCGGCACGGCCGTTTCCGCCTGCAGCCAGGCCAGACGCTGGGCCCCGGGCGCGCCGACGATGCGCCCGCGCTGCACGTTGCGCAGCCCAAGCAGCCGCGCCACCGCGCCGCTGGCCGGCCGCGCGTGGACTTCTTCCGGCGTGCCCAACTGCACGATGCGCCGGCGGTGCATCAGCACCAGGCGGTCGGCGACCGCGGCCAGCGCGGGGTCGTGGCTGACGGCCAGCGTGGGGATGGCGGCCTCGTGCACTTCCGCGATCAGCTCGGCCAGCACCTCGTCGCGGGTGGCCGGGTCCAGGGCCGAGGTGGGCTCGTCCAGCAGCAGCAGGCGTGGGCGCCGGGCCAGCGCGCGGGCCAGCGCCACGCGCTGCTGCTGGCCGCCAGACAGCGAGGCGGGCCAGCGCTCGGCCAGCGCCGCCATGCCCACGCGCTCCAGCCACGCCATCGCCGCTTCGCGGCGGCGCGGGCCGCGCAGGGCGAAGGCGACGTTCTCCCAGGCGCGCAGGTGCGGGAACAAGGCATGCCCCTGCGGCAGGTAGCCCACGGCGCGCCGCTGCGGCGGCAGGCCGTCGAACGGTTCGCCGCGCGCCGGCAGCAGGCCGGCGATGGCGCGCAGCAGCAGCGACTTGCCCTCGCCACTGGCGCCCAGCAGGACGGTGACCCCTGCCACCTCGAAGCGAGCATGCAGCGCCACCGGATGCTCGATGCGGTAGTCGACGAGCATCACGACAGCCGCCTGCGCACCGCCATGCCGAGGGTCAGCGGCAACGGCAGCGCCACCAGGAAGAACACCCACAGCAGCGGGTACACGGCGTCCAGCCCGAAATCCTGCAGGTTCACCCACAGCTTCACCGGGATGCCCTGCGGGTAGTAGGCGACGATCAGCACGGCGCCGAACTCGCCCAGCGCGCGCACCCAGGCCAGCGCCACGGCGGCCGCCAGGCCCAGCCGCGCCAGCGGAAGGCTCACCTGGACGAAGCTGCGCCACGGCGAAAGCCCAAGTGTCAGCGCGATCTGCTCCAGTTCGCGCGGTACGCCCTCGAACGCCGTGCGCGCCGCCATCACGTAATAAGGCAGCGCGGCATAGCACTGCGCCAGCACGAAGGCCGGCGCCGAGTTGGTGAGCAGCAGCCCAGCCCGCTCCAGCAGGCGGCCGGCCGGCCCATAGGGGCCATACACGGCGGCCAGCAGCAGGCCCATCGCCAGCGGCGGCGTGAGCAGGGCCGCGAGCAGCAGGGCATCGACCAGCCATTGGCCGCGCACGCGATACCGCGCCAGCCACCAGGCGAGCGGCGTGCCCAGCGCCACGATCGGCACCAGCGCCAGCAGGCTGTAGCCCAGCGACACCCGTACGGCGCCGCCGTCGCCATGGGCGAAGCCGAAGTGCCGCCAATCGGTGGCCAGCAGCAGGCCGGCGAAGGGGACGGCGAGCAGCAGCAGGGCCAGCGCCGCCGGCAGCGCGGACAGCCGCGGGCGGAAAGGCGCCGGCCCGGGCGATGACGTCACAGGGCGTCGCCGTGCGGCGGGTCGTAGCCGCGCTCGCGGAACATCGCCTGCCCTGCGGCCGCCTGCAGCAGGCGCACAAAATCGGCGCCGAGCGCGGGCTGCCCGGCATTGCCCAGCACGGCGGCGTAGAACACCAGCGGCTGCGCCTTCAGCACCTTGCCGTCGGCCAGGCTGAGGCTGGCCTGCGCGTACCAGGACGCCTGCATGGCCGGCTGCGCCAGGTCGATCTCGTCGGGGAGATCGACGGTGGGCAGATGATGCGAATAGGCCGCGCTGGCATAGCCGATGGCCGCGTCGATCTGGCCGGCCTGGAGCCGCGACATCAGCGAGGGCTCGGCGAAGATCTGGCCCGGGTTCTGCAACGCGCCGGCCACCTGCTCCAGCAGGTGCGGCTGGCGGTAGTAACGCTCGGCCAGCTGCAACGCGAGCAGGGCATTGGCGCCTTGCGGATCCACCGCGGGGTCGGTGCGGCCGAAGCGCAGGCCGGGTTGGCGCAGCACCTCGTACCAGGTTTTCTCGCCGCGCTTCGCGGCGGCGAAATCCGCGGCGAAGCGGCTGCCGGGGCTGTAGATCACCACCATCCGCGTGCTGGCCACCGGCACGACATGTTCCACCAGGCCCGCCTGCTGCAACACCTTCATCGGCCCCGGCGTGATGGCCACGAACACATCCGCCTGCATCTGTTTCGCCGCCAGCAGCCGCGCGAGCGCGAAGGAGCCCTGGCCGATGCCCTGGTAGCCGGCCTGGTGCGCCTTGGCGAAGGCCGGGCCGAGCGACTGGTCCATCACCACGCCCATCGAGCCGGCGTAGGCCACGCGCAGCACCGGCGCATCGCCGGCCGAGGCGGCCGCGCCGCAGAGCATCAGCAGCGGCGCCAGCCAGCGCGCCAGGAAGGCACAACCGCGCTTCATGCCCTGCCCTCCCGGCCGCCGCGGCGATGGCGCACGCTGTCGCGCACGTCCACGTCGAACAGCAGTTCCAGCGCCTCCCCATCGGGCACCGGCAGCGTCATCGGCAAGCCCTCGCGGCTGGGCAGGCGCGCGGCGAACGCGCGCACCTCGCCGTCGTTCAGCACCACGCGCCAGCCCTCGCCGTCGCGCTGCCAGCCGGGCGCCTCGCCCAGGGCCAGCTGCTGGCGCTCCACCCGCCCGTCGGGCCAGTGCGTGCGGTTGCCCACCGCGGCGCCGTCGAGCAGTTGCGCCAGCTCCGCCTCGTCGATGCGCAGGCGCAGCGCCTGGCCTTGCAATTGCACTTTCATCCGGTCACCTCGTTCCACCCGGCTTCGGTATTGCAGTCCGCCAGCTGCCGCGCCTCGGCGGCATCCAGCGGGATGTCTTCGCCGCCCAGGGCGGCCTGCAGGGCGCGCAGCGAGCGCCGGCGCGGTTCCTGTTGCAGCAGTTCGCGCAGCAGCGCGCGGCTGCGTCCGTCCAGGCGCAGGCGCAGCGGCAGCACGTGGCCGGCGAAGGCGAGGCAGCGCGCATCCGGCCGTTCGCGGCGCAGCCGTTGCAGGAGCGTGGCCTGCAGCCGCGGCATGTCCACCGGGATCACCAGCAGCTCGGCCTCGCCGGCCAGCACCGCAGCGACGCCGGCGAGGCCGCCCAGCGGGCCGGCCTGCGGCTGCGCGTCGGCGATGCCCGCGTAATCCGGGCGATCGCCGCTGACGCGGGCCTCGGCCACGCCGGCCTCGCGCAGCACGGCGAGCTGGTGCTCGATCAACGGCCGCCCCTGCCAGGGCAACAGCGCCTTGTCGCGCCCCATGCGCGAGGACAGGCCGCCGGCCAGCACCACGCCGATGCACGGCAAGGGCTCAGCGACCGTATCCGGCATCGGCCGTTCCGGCGGGACAGGTCCGGGCGGACCGGGCTTTCACGCCTCGCTCCAGCCCCATGACGGGCTTTCCAGATGGCCCAGGCCGTGGGCGTCCACCAGCGTCCCGGCCGGCAGTTCCATGGCTTCGCCGGGAATCCTGATCCAGGCATTGGCCTCGGCCAGCGGCCGGATGCGGTAGGACTCCTGCCCGGGCAGCACGACGGCGGCGAGCCGACCCGCGGCGTCCAGTTCCAGGCGCGATTTCAGGTAGAAGTGCAGGCGCGGCTTCTTGGCGTAGGCCGCGGCCAGCGGCACCTGCCACGGCCGCTCGCGCGGCAGGCCCAGCATGGCGCGCAGCGCCGGCTCCACGAAGAAGCGCAGCCCCGCCGCCACCGCCATGGGGTTGCCGGGCAGGCCGAAGAACAGCGTGCCGTCGGGCAGGCGCGCGAACAGCAGGGGCTTGCCGGGGCGGATCGCCACCTTGTGGAACAGCACCTCGGCCCCCAGCCGCTGCAGCGCGAGGGGCACGAAGTCGTAGCGGCCCATGGAGACCGCGCCGGTGGAGATCAGCATCTGCGCGCCGGCGGCGCGGGCACGCCCGGCCGCGGCGAGGAAGGCGTCCACGTCGTCGCCCACGGTTTCGGCGTGCACCAGCTCGGCGCCGGCGCGCGGGACCCGCGCGGCCAGGAACGGGCCGTTGGAATTGCGGATCTGCCCCGGCCCCAACGGCACGGCGGGGTCGTCGACCAGCTCGCGGCCCGTGCACAGCACCGCCACCCGCGGCCGGACCGCGACCTCGACGCGGGCCACGCCCAGGGCCGAGAGCAGCATCAGGTGCTGGGGCGCCAGCAGGCTGCCGGCAGCCAGCACGGGCTCGCCCGCGGCCACGTCGGAACCGGCGCGGCGCACGTTCTGCCCCGGCGCCACCTCGGCCAGCAGGCGCACTCGGGGGGGCGCGTCCAGCCGTTCGGTCTGCTCCAGCGGAATGACCCGATCCAGCCCGTCGGGCAGGCGCGCGCCAGTCATGATTTCCCAGGCACCGTGTGCGCGGCCGCGCGCGGCATCGCCGGCGGCCTGCTCGCCTTCGATGGGCCATGCACTGCCGGCCGGCAGCGGCTCGGCACCGCCGCCGAGCGCGTAGCCGTCCATGGCCGAGTTGTCGAACGGCGGCAGGGCAACGTCGCTCGCCACCGCCCGCGCCAGCACGCGGCCCAGGGCGGCGGCGCCGGCACAGTCCTCCGCCGGCACCGGCGTGCAGGCATCGAGGATGATCCGCTGCGCGTCGGCGGGTTCGAGCAGGGCATGGCTCATGCGTGGCCCCCGCCTGCCGCCATGTCCAGGGCATGGGCGAGGATCGGCGCGAGGATGTCCATGCCCTCGGCGACGGCCTTGGCGCTGCCAGGCAGGGCGATCACCAGCGTGCCCTGCACCAGCACGGCGTCGGCGCGGCTCAGCCAGGCCAGCGGTGTGTGCCGGCCGCTCTCGCTGCGGAACAGCTCGCCGATGCCGGCCACGTGGCGGTCGGCGACCCGCGCCAGCGCTTCGGGCGTGCAGTCGCGTGGGCCCAGGCCCGTGCCGCCGGTGCACAGCACCAGCCGGACGCCGGCGTCGGCGAGTTCGCGCAGGCGCGCGGCCAGGGATGCCTCGTCGTCCGGGCGCAACTCGGCGGGGCCGGCCTCGGCGCCCAGCGCGCGCAGGCGCTCGACCAGCAGCGGACCGGAGACGTCCTCGTAGTCGCCGCGGCTGGCGCGGTCGCTCAGCGTGACCACCGCCGCCGCCACGCCCTCCAGCCGCGCCGCCGCGCGGGGGCGGTAGTGCGCGCGCTCGGCGTCGCTGAGGCCGTCCGGGTGCAGCCACAGCCCTTTCTTGCCGCCCTCCTTGAACAGCAGCCGGATGCCGCCGATCGACAGGGCCGGCTGCACCGGCTTGGTCAGGTCGTAGAGCGTGAGCAGCGCGGCGCTGGCGCCGGCCAGGGCTTCCATCTCCACCCCGGTGCGGGCGAAGGTAGCCACTTCGCAATAGACGCGGATGGCCTGGCGCTCCGGTACGCGCTCGCAGCGCACCTCGATGTAGTCCAGCGGCAGCGGATGGCACAACGGCATCAGCTGCGGGGCGTTCTTGGCGCCCTGCAGGCCGGCGACCTCGGCCATGGCGATGGCGTCGCCCTTGGGCAGGCGCCCTTCCGCGATGTCTTCATAGGCGCTGCCGGCGTGCAGCTCGCCCACGGCCACCGCGCGGCGCGCGGTGGCGCGCTTGCGGCGCACGTCGGCCATGTGGAAGTGGGCGCGTGGTTCGCGCTCGGGCATGAATCAGCCTCCGGTGGATGCCAGGTGGGGGGTGATGCCGGTGCGGCCCTGGTGCAGGTAGTGCGTCCGCTCCTTGTGCACGAGCTGGCCGCCGATGGCGCGCACCAGGTCGTCGAGCTGGTCGTCTTGCTGCAAGAACGGGCGCAGCGGGATGCCGAACTCGCCGAACAGGCACAGCCGCAGGTCGCCCGTCGCGGTGACGCGCAGGCGGTTGCAGCCGCTGCAGAAGTCCTTCGAGTACGGCGCGATGATGCCGATGCGGCCGGCGTAATCGGCGTGCCGGTACTCGCGCGCGGGGCCGGCGTCCGCGGCGCGCGGGAGCGCCTCCCAACCCGCCTCCAGCAACTGCGTCTCCAGCGTCTCGGCGCGCACGTGGTGGTCGCGGAAGAAGGCCAGGTTGTCGCCGGTCTGCATCAGCTCGATGAAGCGCAGGCCCACCGCGTGGTCGCGCAGGTAGTCGAGCCAGGCCGGCAGCTCGCGGTCGTTCACGTCGCGCAGCAGCACCGCGTTGAGCTTGACCGAGGGCAGGCCGGCGGCCAGCGCCATGTCGATGCCGGCCAGGATGTCCTCCAGCCGGTCGTGGCCGGTGATGCGCGCGAAGCTGGCCCGGTCGAGGCTGTCCACGCTGACGTTGATGGCGTTGAGCCCGGCCTCCGTCCACTCGCCCAGGCGGCGCGACAGCAGCGTGCCGTTGGTGGTCATCGCCAGCTTGCGCACACCAGGGATGGCGGCGGCGGTGCGCAGCACCTCGGTGAGGTCGTGCCGCACCGAAGGCTCGCCGCCGGTGATGCGCAGCTTGTGCATGCCGAGCGCGGCGAAGCCGCGCAGCAGCCGCGCGACCTCGGGCAGGCTCAAGGGCGCGGCGGCCCCGGGCGCGGCGCGGTAGCCGTGCGGCAGGCAGTAGGTGCAGCGGAAGTTGCATGCCGGGACGATCGACAGGCGCAGGTAGGGAAAGCGGCGGCCGTAGCGGTCGGTCAACGCCGTCGCGGCCTCCGTCCCTGCTTCCGGCGGGCGGGAGGCGGTTGCGTTTTCCCGTTCGGGCGGGGAACTGCGGATCACGGACACGGCACGCTCTTTCCCTCGGGGCTGCGGGCCCGGCGCCAGGCGCCGAGGTACGACCCGAGTATGGTCGTCGATGGCTCGGGGCACCAAATCGTTACGGCTTGTCTCATGATAAATCTTCTTTATGAGCACGTCGCCCGGGCCCGCCCGCGGATGCGGCATGCAGGGCGTCGCCCAACACGGCATCCAGCTGCCCTTGCAGGTCGAGCCGCGACGCCAGCTGCCAGGCTTTTTCCAGCAGGGGCGGAACGATCTTCTGGCGCAGGCGCAGCATGCCGACGATGGCGCTCAAGGGCGGGTCCAGCGGATGCAAGGTGATGCCGCGGCCCAGGAAATAGTCGGGCAGCGCGCTCACCGGCATGACGCTGCACATCTCCCCGCTGCGCACCATGGCGTAGAGCACGCTGATGGTGTTGGTCTCGACGATGACCCGCGGCGCGACGCCCGCCAGCTGGAAGGCCTCGTCGATGATCTCGCGGTTGTGCATGTCGCGGCTGAACAGGCACAGCGGCAGCCGCGAGGCCTCGCCCCAGCTCATGCGCGCCTTCAGCCGCCGCCCGGGGTGCGCCCCCGCCACCAGCACGTAGCGCTCCGAGTAGAGCGGCTGCATCTCGTAGATCTGCTGCGGAATCTGGTCGAGATAGGTGATGCCCAGGTGCAACTCGCGCCGCTTCACGCGCTGGAGGATCGAGCGGGTGCTCAGCGAATGCAGCCCCAGGCGCAGCTCTGGCACCACGCGGCGGTAGGCCACCGTCAGCAGCATGGAAGCCTGAAAGGAGGACGGCACCGCCCCCACTTCCAGGTGGCCGCCCGCCACGGTCTTCGAGAATTCCGCCTCCTGGCGAAGGCCGTCGAGCGAGGCCAGCATCTGGCGAGCCCACAACAGGACCCGCTCGCCCTCGGGGGTAAAGCCGATGAAGCGCCGATCGCGGCGGATAATGGTGATGCCGAGTTCCTTCTCCAACTGCCGCAGGCCGGCCGAAAGCGCGGGCTGCGTCACCTGGCAGCTTTCGGCCGCCTGGGCGAAGTGGCGATGCTGCGCGAGTGCGACGAGGTAAGTCAGCTGGCGAACGAACAAGCAAGCCTCCATGCCGGATCGGTACCGGCTGCCACGGGAGCATGCCAGATTCCGCCATGTCCGCTTTCAACGCGACCGTGCCGCCTGGCTGCAGCCCACGCGCCCGGACAGGCCGGATCCTCCGGCCCGCCCGAAGCGTCACGTCGATACCGTGCCGGGGAGACCGCCCCATTGTGCTGCGCTCACTGCGCACGACGTTTGGCGACCTCCTCGGCGGTGAGTCCGGCCTGCTTGCCGCCGAAATGCGTCAGGACGAAGTTCCCGAGCGCGGCGACCTCGGTGTCGGTGTACGCCCGGCCGAACGACGGCATCGAGGTTTGCCCGTGGGCGGTCTGCAGCGTCGTCCCGTGCAGGATGACCTGCGTGAGGTTGTAGGCCGCCGGATCGTTCACGGCCTGGGTGCCGAGCAGCGCCGCCTCGGCGCTCTGGCGCCCCTGGCCATTCCACAGGTGGCAGCCGGCGCAGGCGCCCTGGAACAGGTGCTGGCCGAGACCGCCGCGCGCCAGCTCCTCCGCGCCCGGCGCATCGGCGGTCGAGGCCAAGGCCAGGGGCGGCTGCTCGTTCAGCTCGCTGCCCGCGGCCCCCTGCCGGGGTTCCACCGCCCGCAGATAGGCCACGAGGGCACCGATGTCTTCGGGCGTCAGGTACTGCAGGCTGTTCTGCACCACCTCGCCCATCGGGCCCGACGCCGTACCGCGCCCGGCGGCATGCCCCGTGGACAGGTAATCGGCCAGCTGCCGGTCGGTCCAGCCGCCGATGCCGTAGGTCTTGTCGGCGGTGATGTTGTAGGCCTTCCATCCCTGCAGCACCTCGCCGGACAGCGCCTGGCTGCGCTTGACCGCGAACAGGGCGTTGCGCGGCGTGTGGCACTCCTCGCAGTGCCCCAGCGCGGTGGCGAGATAGGCACCGCGATTCCACGCCGCGGACTTGCCTTCCACCGGCTCGAAGCGCGCCTTCTTCAGGAACAGCACGTTCCAGAAGCTCAAGGCCCAGCGCTGGTTGTAGGGAAAGCCGAGCGCGTTCGCCCTGGCCGGCGCATGCGCCGGCGGCAGGCTGAACAGGTAGGCCTTGATGGCGAGGATGTCGTCGCGGCTCAGGGCGGTATACGAGGTATACGGAAAGGCCGGGTACAACGGCTTGCCGTCCTTGCGCACGCCCGCGTGCAGGGCGCGCACGAAATCCTCGTCGCTCCAGTCGCCGATGCCGGTTGCCTTGTCCGCCGTGATGTTGGTCGAGTAGAGGGTACCGAATGGCGTCTTGAAGGCCACGCCGCCCGCGAACGCCTGCCCACCGGGCACGGTGTGGCAGGCGATGCAGTCGGCGGCGCGCGCCAGGTATTCGCCGCGCGCCACGGGGTCGGTGAGGTTCGCCGGCGCGCCGGCGGCAGCCGGCTGCGGCGCGCCGGTTTCCCTGCCGTCGCCCACGGTCAGCAGGGCATAGGCGGAAAACGCCACGGCGCCGGCGACCACCACGCCCAGCGCTGCAAGCAGGATGCGTGCGGGTTTCATGCGGCCCCCTTCGCCACGGCGGTGGCGGCTTCGTCGAAGGCCTCGGTCACGACGGCCTTCAAGGCATCGGCGCCCTGCACCAGCGCGGAGCGGTCGATGGGGTATTTGCGCAACCTCACGCCGGTGGCGGCGAAGAGGGCGTTGATGAGGCTGGGGAACGCCATCACCGTACCGGTTTCGCCGATGCCGCCGGGCACTTCCTTGCTGTCGACGATATGCACCTCGATCGGCGGCGTCTCGTTGATGCGCATCATGCGGTAGTCGTTGAAATTGCTCTGCTCCACCGCGCCGTTCCTGATGGTGATGCCGTTGTAGAGCGCCGCGGTCCAGCCAAAGATCAGCCCGCCCTGGATCTGGGCCTCCACCGTATTGGGGTTGACCACCACGCCGCAGTCGACGGCGGCGACGGCGCGGCGCAGCGCGATGCCGCCCTGCGGCGAGACCTCCACCTCGACGATCACGCAGAGGTAGCTGCCGAACGGCGTCGCCAGGGCCACGCCCCGTCCGACCCGCGGCGGCAGCGTGCCCGCGCCCCAGCCCGCCTTGCTGGCCGCCAGGTCCAGCACGCCGAGCGCGCGCGGGTTCTTCTGCAACAGGTCGCGGCGGTAGGCCACCGGGTCCTTGCCGGCGGCGTGCGCCAGCTCATCGACGAAGCCCTCGACCACGAACACGTTGTGGGCCGGGCCCACGCCGCGCCACCAGCCGGGGTGCAGCCCCTCGGGCAGGTCGTGCCGCACCCATTCCACCTTCAGGTTGGGCACCTCGTACGGCAGCTCGGCGGCGCCTTCGACGGCATCGGAGTCCAGGCCGTTCTTGCCCATGGCGCCGGGCGCGAACTTCGCCAGCACGGAGGCGCTGGTGATGCGGTCCCGCCACGCCACCGGCCGGCCCTCGGCGTCGAGCGTGGCGGCGATGCGGTCGTGGTAGGCCGGGCGGTAGCGGTCCTGCGCCAGGTCTTCCTCGCGCGTCCAGACCACCTTGAGCGGGTAGTCCACCTGCCTGGCGAAGGCCACCGCCTGTTCGATCGAATCCTCGAACAGGCGCCGGCCGAAGCCGCCGCCCATGTACTGGTTGTGCACCACGATGGTCTCGGGCTTCAGGCCCGTGACCTTGGCGGCCACGTCCACCGCGCGCGCGGGCACCTGGGTGCCGGTCCAGATCTCGCAGCCGTCCGGGCGCACGTGGACGACCGTATTGAGCGGCTCCATGGTCGTATGCGCCAGCAGGGGCAGTTCGTAGGTAGCCTCCACCGCCTTGCCCTTGACCCCGTCCACGTTCCCCACTTCGCGCGCCAGGATGGGCGTGCCGTTGCGGGAGGCGTCGGCGAGTTCCTTGAACAGCTGCTCGGTGGAGAAACTGGCATGGGGGCCGTGGTCCCAGCGGATGTCCAACGCCGCCAGCGCCTGCTTCGCGGCCCAGAAATGCTCGCCGATCGCGGCCACCGCGTTGTCGATCTTCACGATGGCGACGAAGCCGGGCACCTGGCGCGCGCGGGCGTCGTCCACCGCGAGCAGCTTGCCGCCGATCGTGGGGCAGGCCCTGACCGTGGCGACCTTCATGCCGGGCACGCGGATGTCGATGCCGAACGGCAGGGAGCCGTCCACCTTGCCGGCCGTATCCACGCGGCGGAGCGGCTTGCCGATCAGCGCGAAGGCGCCGGGATCCTTTTCCACCACCCGCTCGGGCACCGGCAGCCGCGCGGCGGCGGCGGCCACCTCGCCGTAGCCGGCGCTGCGTCCGCTGGCCTCGTGCCGGATGACGCCGCGCGTCACCGTGCACTGGGCGGGCTCGACCTTCCAGCGGGCGGCGGCCGCGGCGACCAGCAGGCTGCGCGCCGCGGCGCCGGCCTGGCGCAGGGTGGTCCAGCAGTAGCGGATGGTGGTGGAGCCGCCCGTGGCCTGCTCGCCGACCAGCGGGTTGGCGTAGAGCCTGCGGTTGGCGGGCGCGTGCTCGACCACGATCTGGTCCAGCCCCAGGTCCATCTCCTCGGCCAGCAGCGTGGCCTGGCCGGTGTACGCGCCCTGCCCCATCTCGATGCTCGGCATGACCAGGTGGACCGCGCCGCCGGCGCCGACGCGGATGTAGGCATTGGGCGCAAAGGCGGGGTCGCCCGCCTCGATGCGCCCCGGCTGGCCGGCGCGCCCCAGCACCTTGGCGCCGCCGCCAAGCCAGAGGAAAGCCACCACCAGCCCGCCCGTCTTCAGCGCCTGGCGGCGCGAGGGGTTGTCCGGGCCTTCGCCGGGCAGCAGATCGGGTCGCGTGTTCATGCCGCGTCCTCCTGGCGAACCGAGAGAAACGCCTGGCCGGGCGCGTCCGTGCCGCTTGAGGCCGCCGCCGCTTCGTTGGGAATGGTCTGGGGCACGAGCTTCCTGCCGGTCGCTGCCTGCTTGATCGCCTCGCGGATGCGCACATAGGTGCCGCAGCGGCAGATGTTGCCGGACATGGCGGCGTCGATCTGGGCATCGCTTGGCGCCGGCGTGCCCGCCAGCAGGGCGGTGGCCGACATGATCTGGCCCGACTGGCAGTAGCCGCACTGCACCACCTCGATGGCCAGCCACGCCTGCTGTACCTTCCTGCCGACCTCGCTGGCGCCCACACCCTCGATGGTGGTGATCGCCTTGTCGCCCACCGCGGACACCGGCAGCACGCACGAGCGCACGGCCAGCCCGTCGAGGTGCACGGTGCAGGCCCCGCACTGCGCGATGCCGCAGCCGAACTTGGTGCCGGTCAGCCCGATCACGTCGCGCAAGACCCAAAGCAGCGGCATGTCGTCCGGTACATCGACCGACTTGCGCTCTCCGTTGATATTCAAGATCAGCATGGGTGCCTCCGCGATGGACGTATGGACGGTGTCAGCGTTAGGCTTCGAAACCTTATCCGGCGTCGCCGGACTGCCAGCGCCGGTAGTCCTCCGGCGTGTCGATGTCGATGCGGGCCTCGGGCATGGGCAGCGCCTGCACCTCGCCGGCGTGGCGGGCCAGCAGGCGGCGCGCGCCCTCCGGGCCGTGCAGGGCTTCCAGCTCGTCGAAGCAGCGCGCCGGGAAAAGGCAGGGCGCGCCCCGCACGCCGTCCCCGTAGGCCGCCGCCACGATGCGGCCGGGCGCACCCTCGGCCGCGCTCGCCAGCGATGCCAGATGGTCGGCGCGAATGGCCGGCTGGTCGCCAAGGCAGACGATGACGGCGGCCAGCGAAGGCTGCCTGCCGCGCAGGCGCCGCACGCCGTAGGCGAGGGAGCCGCCCATGCCGGACGACCAATCCGCATGGAAGGCCACCTCCACGGAAAGGCCGTCCAGGGCGGGCTCGACCAGCGCCCGGTACGCGCCGGTCACCACCGTCACCCAGGGCGAGACCTGCAGGGCGGCCTGCGCCTGGCGCCGCACCAGCGGCTGGCCGCCCACGAGGAGCAACTGCTTGGGCGAGCCGTAGCGGCTTGCCTCGCCGGCGGCGAGCAGGACGATGCCGATGGCGCGGGCGCCGTTCATGGATGGATCGGCCCCTGCGTCCGGCTCAGCCGGACGCCCGAGCGCGCGTTCATCGCGGCCATGATTTCCGCCGCGACCGAGAGCGCGATCTCCGGCGCCGTCTCCGAACCGATGTCCAGGCCCGCCGGCGCGTGGATCGCCGTGGCGGCGTCGTTCACGGCCTCGCGGATGCGCCCTGCCCGCTCCCGCGAGCCGATCACCCCGAGGTAGGCCAGGGGCAGCGGCGCCAAGGCCCGGACGAAGGCGAGGTCGCGCTCGAAGTTGTGCGTCATCACCACCACCGCCGTCTGCGGGTCGAACGCAAGCGCCTGCGGCAGCGCCTCGGGCGCGGCCGCGATCAGGGTGCCCACGCCGTCGGGGGGCGCGGCAGGCGGCGAGGAGGCGAGGTGCTCGACCAGGGTGGTCTGCCAGCCCAGGCCATGCGCCAGCCGCGAAAGCGCCAGCGCCCCCTCGTTGCGCCCGACCACGACCAGCGCCGGTGTGGGCCGCCACACTTCAAGCAGTATGCCCCATTGCGCGCCGTCCGCCTCGATGCGCTCGACGGCGGTGCGCGCGTTCAGCGGGACGGCGGCGGCGAGCGTGCGGACGCGCTCGGCCAGCGCCGGAACCGGAATGTCCGTCCAATGGCCCGACGCCTGATGGATCAGGCGCCACGGGCGCGGCGCCAGCGCGGCGCCGTCGCGCGAGAACACGGTGGCCACGGCGCCGCAGGCGCGCGCATCGTGAAGCTCGGCGAGCACGTCCAGGAAACGGCCATCCGCCGGATCGAGCAAGGGCTCGACGAGCACCTCCAGCTCGCCGCCGCAGCCCATTTCCATCATGACGTCGAAGTTCGCCTCGCGATTGTAGGGCACCAGCGCCGGCGCGCCCTCGGCCATCGCGCGCAGGGCACGCAGGACGATGTCGCGCTGCGGGCAGCCGCCCGACAGGGCGCAGGTCACCTCGCCGTCGGCATGCACCAGCATGCTGGTGCCGGCCCGCCGGAAGGTGGAGCCGCGCGTGCGGACGATCGTCGCCAGCGCGGCCGGCGTTTGATGCGCGCGAAGCCGTTGGACCGCCGCCAAGAGCTGGGGGAATTCCTGCGGCGTGTTCACGGGGATTGCCTTGCGGCTGCATCAGCCATGCAGGTCCATCCGATTCGGGCCAAGACAAGAACCGTTCGGCTTCGAGCCGGCCGGCGTCGCGCATTGCACCATAAGCCGATCGGGCACCGCGTCCCTCGATTGAGTGATTCTGCGTGCGGACGGGGCCGACACGGCCATCGCCGCTACGAGGCTTTCCGCAGGGACAACGCGGCCAGGCCGCCCGCCAGCGAATACACGTTCTCCACGCCCTCCGCCCGCAGGCGCTGGACGGCGTGGGCGCTGCGGCGCCCGCTGGCGCAGATCAGCAGATAGCGCCCTTCGTTCCGCAGCACTTGCGCATGCACCGCGATCTCGCCCGAGGGCACGTGCCGCGACGGCACGCCCGGCAGCGGCAGGGCCGCGATCTCGTTGGCCTCGCGCACATCCACCAGTTGGAAACCCGCAGCGACCGCTTCGGCCAGGCTGTGGAACGACAGGTCCATCTCGCGCTGATCCTGGGCGCGTCGAAGCGCGGCACGGGCCTGGTGCGTGCATCCGCCGTGGGCGGCGCAGCCTGCCGTGGTGTCCATGCCCAGGTGCTGGATCGTGTTGTCCAGCAGGTTCACCAGCGCCAGCGTGGCGTTCTTTGGCCTGGGCAGATCCAGCAGGATCTTCAGGGCTTCCATGGCCTGCATCGCGCCCAGCACGCCCGGCACCGGCCCGAGCACGCCGGACAGCACGCAGCTGCCCACCGCTTCGGGCGAGGGCTCCTGCGGCCACAGGCAGCGCAGGCAGGGTAAGCCCGCCTTCGGGTCCACCACCTGGAGCTGGCCTTCGTACTGGTACACGCTGGCCAGGACCAGCGGCGTGCCGCTCAGCACCGCGCCATCGCTGCTCAAGTAGCGGCTGCGCATGTCGTCGGTGCACTCCAGCACCAGGTCGAACTGCGCGAACGTCTCCACGACGTTGCCCGCATGCAGCGGCTCGGCGAATGCGCGCACCTGCACGGAAGGGTTGATGGCGGCGACGCGGCGAGCGGCCAGCTCCACCTTCGGCTTGCCGATGTCGCGGGCGTCGTAGAGGGTCTGCCGATGCAGGTTGCTGGCATCCACGCGGTCGCCGTCGACGAGGCCGAGCGTACCCACGCCCGCTCCGGCCAGATAGGCGATGACGGGCGAGCCCAGGCCGCCGGCGCCGATCACCAGCACCCGCGCGGCGGCAAGCCGCGCCTGGCCGGCCTCGCCCACCTCGGACAGCCGCATCTGGCGCGAATAGTCCGGCATGAACGGCGCGGCGGGCGCGTGCCCGTGGTGGGCATGCCCATGGTGAGGATGGCCGCCCTCCTCGTGCTCGTGCTCGCGATAGGTGTGCGAGCAGGCCACCCAGCTGGTCTCGCCGGTGACGTAGTGCTCCTTCTTCCAGATCGGTAGGCGGTGCTTGATCTCGTCGATGATGTAGCGGCAGGCGCGGAAGGCCTCGTCGCGGTGCGGCGCCGACGCGCCCACCCACACGGCCATGTCGCCGATCTTCAGGTCGCCGGTGCGGTGCACGCAGTGCGCCGCGCTGACGCCGTAGCGCGCGATGGCTTCCTCGGCGATGCGTTCGCCCTCGGCGATGGCCAGCTCGACGTAGGCCTCGTATTCGAGCCCGTCCACCTCGCGCCCCTCGTTGCTGTTGCGCACCCAGCCCTCGAAGGCGCAGAAGCCGCCCGCGCCGGGATCGCGCAGGCCCTCGCGCAGTGCCGCGGGGTCGATGGCCGTGGTGGCGATGGCGAAGCGCTTCATCCGCCGGCCACCGGCGGGATGAAGACCACGGTATCGCCATCCCGCAGCAGGCGATCCCACGCGCAGAACTGGGTGTTCACGGCGACCTTGAGCGAGGCGGCGTCCAGCGAGAAGCCGTGGCGCGCGCGCAATTCCTCGTAGAGGTCCCGCAGCGAAGCCGCGCCGGTGAGAACTTGTTCGCTGCCGGTGCCGGCCTGTTCCCGCAACTGTGCGTAGTACTGAAGATTTACCAAAGCCATGCCGGTCGTTCCTGGCGGTGCTGCATGCGCCATCTTTCCTCAGGCGCGTCGGCATTGTCCAGCGATCAGCCCGGTGGGCACGGCAGGCGCGAGCGTGCCGGCCTCGATGCTTCGCGCGACAATCGCCGCCCTTCCCGCCGCCTCGTCATGGCGAAGACCGCCGGCTTTCGGCCGTCGCGAGACGCTTGCGGAAAGCGCCCGCCGCGGGCCGCTACTCCTCGATCGCCAGCGGTTCGGCGCGCTCGGCGTCGACACGCCGCGGCGGCTGCGTGCAGTAGGCCGCGAGTTTCGGATGCAGCGCCTCGAAGCGGCCGAGCCGGCCCCGGAGGCCATCCCACAGGCCGCAGGCCACAGCGGCCAGCTTCGGCCGCTTCTGCGGCTCGAACAGCAGCACGCACAGCGCCTGGTACAGGGCAAACGGGACGCTCAGCCAGTACAGCGCCCACTGCCTGCGGTAGAGCCACAGCGCATGCACGCCGTTGCGGGCGCCGTAGTAGCGCCGCCAGGCCGCGTGGTTGGTGGTGAACAGACGGCCGTGGCGCTCGATCCGGCCCGTGGTCTGGCGCATGGTCGCGGCCGCGTTCATGTACACCGGCACACCCTGCGAGGAAGCGCGCAGGCCGTATTCGATGTCCAGGTATTCGATGAAGTAGTCCTCGCGGAACGCTCCGAGCCTGCGGTAGGCCGCGGCCGAAAGCGCGGTGCCGGAGGAGATGATGAAGAGGGTCGGGAACAGCCCCTCGCTCTCCCCGTCGATGCGCCGCGGCCGCGGCCAGCGCCGCCCCGGCGGGATCACCGGCATGCAGCGGCCCAGGTGGATCTCGTGGATCTTCGGGCCGATCAGGTAGGCGTCGGTGCCCAGGCTTTCGCAGGCCTGCATCATGGTCGCGAAGAAGCGCTCGTCGATGTCCGAATCCTGGTCGAGCAGGAAGATCACCTCGCAGCCCTGCGCCAGCAGCCGCTCGGCGCCCTTGTTGTAGGCGCCGGCGAGGCCGCCGTCGTTGCGGTTGAAGATCACCGCGATCCCGCGCTGGCGCAGCACCTCGTGCAGGGCCAGGTCGGCTTCCGGCGAGTTGTCCACCGCGACCACGTTCGTGCAGGCCGCAGCGGCCTTTTCGAGGTTGCGCAGGAAATCCGCGGTGGGGTGGTAGAGCACGAAGATCAGGCCGAAGTTTTTCATGTCGCCTCGCGGAACCGCCGCCTCGTCGTTGCGCCGGGCATGCCGCCGCGCCCCGGCGCGGCGGCGCTGGTTGGGATGGACGTCTAGGTCTTTGCCGCGGGCGGCCGCAGCGTCGTCGCATGCGTGAAGGTCGCCTGCACGCTCTCCGGCCGGAGCGGCACGCGGACATAGCCGCCGCGGCGCCACAACTCGACCTGGTCGAGGTAGTTCTCGCTGCCGGGCCAGCCGTCCTGGCCGCCCAGCAGCGCGAAGTCATTGGCGTCGAGGTCGGCGAGGTCGGAGATGTGCCGCGCGCAGGAACCGAAGCTCGCCGCGTGCGGCCCTTCATGCAGCGAATGGCCGCTCTTGTGCACGGTGTTGTTGCCGCCCTCGGCCTCGAAGGCCGGCGCATTGAACAGCCGGGCCTGGCCGGGGAGGTGACCGAGCGGATGCTTCAGCGCGATGCGGTGCACTGCGCCCCAGCGCGCATACCGCGCCAGCCGCCGGGCGGCCTTCGGCAGGGCCGCGGCGACCGCCGCGCGCAGCGTGTCGGCGGGCAGCGCGGCAAGGTCTTCGTGCAGGAGACGCTGGGTCATCCACACGGTCCGGTAGGCGCTCAGGCGACGGCGCTCGCCCGCCCGCCGGGCCACGCCGGCCAGCAGCAGCTCGAAGGCCAGCGCGCCGGCCGAGTGTCCGCCGTAGTCGCCGTCCCACTGCCGCAGCGCTTCCAGCAGCCGGCGCTCGCGGTCGCGGCGGACCTCGGCGGGCAGCGCCGCCAGCAACAGGTCACGCAGGCGCAGGCTGCCCGGACCCGCCACGTCGCGCTGGACCAGGCGCAGGTCGCTGGCGTCCAGCCGCTCGTCCCCGCCGAGCAGTGCGGCCAGCCGCTCGCTGCGGTCGTTCGGCGAGAAGAAGTAGCCGACCGGGAACTCGCCGCCGCGCGGCCGCTCGTTGGCCGAGGCCACGAAACCTTCGGGTGGGTCCAGGCGCACCGGCATCGCGCTGGTGTCGGCGATCCGCGACCAGCTGGCGTCGGCCTCCACCGGCAGCACCAGGTCGGCCGGCGCCTCCATCGGCCGGCGCGGCAGGTGCCCCACCAGCACGTGGGCGACCCGCCCGTCCGCGCCGGCGAACACCATGTTCGCGCCGGATACGCCGAAGCGGCGCAGCGCGCCGTGGAAGCCCTCGAAATCGCGGGCCCGCGCCACGCCGAGCATCGCCCCCAGCTCGCTGCTGGGGCGGTGGCCCATCCAGCGCAGGGCCAGTGGCCGCTTGGCCGCCAGCAGCGGGCCGTCGGAGACGATGGGGCCGTAGGCGCTCTCGCGCAGGCGCAGCGTGCGACGGCGGCCGCCGCGCACGCGGATCGTCTCGGTGCGTTCGCGCAGGGCCGCGGCGGGCAGGTGGGACACATCGAACAGGTCGCTGCCCTGCGCATGCAGGCTGGTGCCGCCCCAGGCGATCCAGCGGTTGCGGCCGAGCAGCATGAACGGCAGCCCGGGCATCATCAGACCCGCGCAATGGAAGCCGGGCGAGCGCATGCCGGCGATGATCCAGGCGTTGGGCAGGTGCAGCGGCAGGTGCGGGTCGCTGGCGATCATCGCCGCCCCGCTGCGGCTGCGCCACGCGGCCACCGCCGCGGAGTTGCTGCCGCTGCGGAGCATCGCGCCCACCGCCCTGCCGCCGAGATCGCGCTCGCGCGCGGCCGGCGCGGCCGGCATGCCGCCCGCCACCAGCCGCGGCCACAACGCCTGCCACACTTCCGGCGCCAGCCGCTCGCGCAGGGGCAGCAGGCGCAGCCACACCAGCCAGCTGATGTCGGCCGACGCCAACCGCCCCAGGGTCAGCAGGTCGCGCAGCGTCCACGGCTCCGGTTCGATGCCCAGCAGGGCGAATTCGGGCGGCTTCTCGCCGCCGTCCAGCAGCACGTGGTTGATCCCGGCCACGAAGCCTTCGGCCAGATCGCGCTCCTCCTCCGTCATCGCTTCCAGCATCGCCGGCACGGCACGGCCGAAATCGAACAGGCGCAGCGAGCGGTCGATCTCCACGCCCAGCGGGCCGATCATCTCAGCCACCCGGCCGAAGGCGATGCGCCGCATCAGCTCGATCTGGCCCAGCCGCAGGTGGGCGTGCACGGCGCCCAGCGCGACCATCAGGTCGCGGTCGCTCGCGGCCTCGATGAAAGGCACCTGGTAGGCGTTCCAGCGGATCGTGACGGGCGCGCGCACCGGCGCATCGGTGCAAGGCAACATCTCCAGGCGCTGCGCCAGGCTGCGCGGGACCGGGCGAGGACGCAGCGCGTGCCGGCCGAACACGGCGGCGGCCACGCCGAGGCCGCCCAGCAGGTTGCCCAGGCCCAGCTTCATGCCGCCCCCTCCAGGGCGACGGCCGTCGCCTGCGGCTTCGCGGCGGGCAGCAGGTTCCACTGCCTCAGCCAGCGCAACGCCTCGCCGACGCCGTCCTCGGCGCACACCTGCTCGCCCAGCCGGCGCGCGGCGTCGCGCATCGGCGCCTGCTGGGTCGCGGCCAGCGCGGCGGCGAGGCCATCGGCGCTGAGCCGGCTACGATCCAGGGCGGGCGGCGCCACGCCGCGCTCTTCCATGCTGCGGGCCCAGAACGGCTGGTCGCCGTAGAAGGGCACGAACACCGAAGGGATGCCCGCGCGCGCCGCCGCCGCCGTGGTGCCTGCGCCGCCGTGATGGACGGCCGCGGCCATGCGCGGAAACAGCCAGTCGTGGGGTGCGTTGCGCAGGAAGAAGATCCGCTCGTCGCGGACGCCGTCGGCACCCTCGAGGCCGCCCCAGCCGGTGGCCAGCACCGCCCGCAGGCCGCTCTTGCGCACACCGGCGAGCACGGTCCCGGTGAAGGACGCGGCATCGCGGCTGACCATGCTGCCGAAGCCCACGTAGACCGGCTTGGGCCCGGCCTCCAGGAAGTCCCGCAGGGCCGGCGGCGGCTCCCACCGGGGCTGGTCGAGGAACCAGTAGCCGCAGACCTGGGCCAGCGCCGGCCAGTCCGCCGGGCGCGGCACGACGTGCCGGCTGAAGCCGTAGATCACCCGGCCGCGCGATTCGCCCTCGTTGAAATAAGGCCCGTACCAGGGATAGCCGCGCAGGCCGAGCTGCGGCCGCACGATGCCGTCGATGGCCGGCTTCATCACCTTCCACACCAGCAGCCGCAGCAGGTGGTAGGCTCCCATGTTGATCGCGCCCGGCAGCCGGCGCCGCGAGCCGGCCAGCACCATCGGCGGCATGAGCCGCGAGGGCGTCAGCGGTTGCAGCTGGGCGCGCACGAACGGCACGCCCTGCGCCTCGGCCAGTGCCTGGGCCAGCAAGGTGCTGTTGCCCACGCCGATCAGCAGCCCCGCGCCCTCGCTGGCAGCCCGGCCCTCCTCGACCCAGCGCGTGGCCCAGTCGGCGAAGGTGTCGCGGAAGATGCGGGCCATCGCCCGCATGTCCAGGCCGCGGTCGGCGATGCTGCGGTCGCCCTCGAGCAGGGCCTGGAAATCCGCGGTCAGCGGACGGAACTCCAGGCCACCGCCGCGCACCAGCTCGGCGAAGTTCGCGCTGGTGACGATGCGCACCGGATGGCCCGCGCGCTGCAGGCCCTGGCCCAGAGCCACGCAAGGGCGGATGTCGCCCTGCGTGCCGATGGTGAAGATCGCGATCGGCGCCTGCCCGCTCATGCCCGGCTTCCTGTGCTGGTGCGTTCGTCCGTGGATGCGAAGATCAAAAAGCGGCCGTCCATGGCCGCGCGCTTACCCGCACTTGCGCGCTCGTCCGTGAACGCGGCGATCAAAAGGCAGCCATCCATGGCCACCTTCTCCATCATTGCCGTGGCGCCACCGCCGCGGCCCTTCCCTGCTCCGGCCGCGACGCCTGCCGCGGCCGTCCCGTCGCATGACTCAGGCATGGGCGGGCATGGACTCCATGATCTCCTCTTCCTCCCTGACCGGTGCGGGACGCGCCGCCGGCCTGACCGCGCGCAGGCCGTCGAGCTTCTGCTGCAGGACCCGGCCGATGTGCGCGGCCGGCGCCGCGTCCAGCATGGACTGGTGATCGCTGTCGACATCGTGCACCTCGAAGCGTCCGCCCACGTAGGGATGCCAGGCCGACGGGTGGTAGTGCAGGCTGCCTTCCAGCGCCGCCGTTTCCTTCACCGCGGCGTTGAAATACACCACGTCGACGGCGACCCGCGAAGGCACGTAGCGGCGGGCCAGCTCGAGGTTGTTGCGGGTGACCGCGGTCACGTGCCTGATCAGGTCCGGCTCGTTCTTCATCAGCCCCTGCACCAGCGGCAGCGAAAGCACGTCGTATTCGCGGCAGAGCAGATCGGCCAGCTCGTCCATGCTGCGCGGCGGCTGCTCCAGGGCCAGGCGGTGGAAGCCCAGGAAGTGCAGCGCCGTCTGCACGTCCCTGGCCTCTTCGCCGCGCTGGCGCGCGGGATCGGTCACGAAGGGATAGGCGTCCAGGATCGCCAGCAGTTCCACGCGCTGCCCCTGCGCCTCGAGCTGGGCGGTGATCGCGTGGCCGATCAACCCGCCCAGCGACCAGCCCAGCAGGCGATACGGCCCCGCGGGCTGGATGCGGCGGATCTGCGCGATGTAGTCCGCCGCGATCGCCTCGATGCTGGCGGGCAGCGCCGAGTCGCCGCGCAGGCTGCGCGATTGCAGGCCGTAGACCGGCAGCCTCGCCTCGAGGTGGCGCAGCAGGCTGGCATAGCCCCAGCTCAAGCCCACCACGGGATGGATGCAGAACAGCGGCCGCTCCTGCCGGGCGGGACGCAGCGGCAGCACCGCACCCAGCGGATCGTTCGCGCTCTCGGCGCGCTGCAGGTAGGCCGCCAGGCCCGCGATGGTGGAAGCCTCGAACAGGCTGCCCAGCGGCAGCTCCACCGCGAAGTGCCCGGAGAAGCGGGCGATCATCTCCGCCGCGCTCAGCGAGTCGCCGCCAAGCTCGAAGAAGTTGTCGTGCAGCCCGACCCGCTCGAGGCCGAGGACGTCCTGCCAGAGCGAGGCCAGCTTCTTCTCCACCGCGGTGACGGGCTCGGCATAGGCCACGTCGCTGCCGCGCTCGGGCACCGGCAGCGCCTTGCGGTCCAGCTTGCCATTGGGCGTGAGCGGCAGCGCGTCGAGCACCTGCAGGCTGGCCGGGATCATGTACTCGGGCAACTGGCCGGAGAGATGGCCGCGCACGGCGCCCAGGTCCAGCGCCAGGCCAGGCCGCGCGACCAGGTAGCCGGCCAGCGAGGCCGTGCCGTCCGGGTCGCGGTGCGCCGCCACGGCCGCCTCGGCCACGCCTGGGAAGCGCGCGAGCTGGCTCTCGATCTCGCCCGGCTCGACGCGATGGCCGCGGATCTTCACCTGGTCGTCGGCGCGGCCGATGAATTCCAGCACGCCATCGTCGCGCCAGCGCACCAGGTCGCCGGTGCGGTACATGCGGCGGCCATCGGCCGCGAAGGGATCGAGCGGGAAGCGCTCGGCGGTCAGCTCGGGCCGGTTGAGATAGCCCTTTGCCACGCCGTCGCCGCCGATGTACAGCTCGCCGATGGCGCCGGTCATCACCGGCTGGCGCGACGCATCGAGCACGTACAGCCGGGTGTTGAGGATGGGCCGTCCGATCGGCGGCGCCTCGGCCCCCACCGCCCCCACCTCGAAGGCGGTGGACCACACCGTGGTCTCGGTGGGCCCGTAGAACTGGGTCAGCCGCGCGGCCATGCGCCGCAGCTTGCCGGCCAGCTCCGCGCTCAGCGCCTCGCCGCCGACCATCGCGTGCACGCCGTCCAGCCGGGTTTCCGGACTGGCCAGCAATATCCGCCACAGCGACGGCGTGGCCTGCATGTGGGTGGCCCTGCTGCGCTGGATCAGCCGCGCCAGCATCGGCGGATGGCGCACCGCCTCGCTGCTCGCCATCACCACCCGCGCGCCGACCCGCAGCGGCAGGTACAGCTCCAGCCCGGCGATGTCGAACAGGATGGTGGTCACCGCGAGGAAGCGGTCGGCGGCCGTCGGCTTCAGCTCTTGGCGCATGCCCTCGAGGAAGTTGTGCAGGTTGTGGTGGCTCACCGCCACGCCCTTGGGCCGCCCGGTGGAGCCGGAGGTGAACAGCACGTAGGCGGTGGCCTCGGGCGCGGCGAAGTCGGGCTCCGCCGGCACGCCAAGAAGCAGCTCGCCGGCGTGCGCGCCCGGCGCCAGCCACAGCATGTCGCCGCGGGCGAAACGCTCGCGCAGCGCCGGGCGGGCGATCATCGCGACCGGCCTTGCGTCCTCCAGCACCGCGGCCACGCGCTCGGCCGGCCCGTCCGGATCGATCGGCAGGTAGGCCGCGCCGGCGCGCATGATCGCCAGCAGCACGACCACGAGCTGCTCGTCGCGCGGCAGGGCCACGGCCACGATGTCGCCGGGCCGCACGCCGTCGGCGAGCAGCCGGCGGGCCTGCTGCAAACTGCGCTCGTGGAGCTCGCGGTAGCTCAGCACGCTGTCCTCGGACACCACCGCCGGCGCATCCGGCGTGCGTGCGGCCTGCTGCGCGAGCAGCGCGGGGATACTCGCGTAGTCCAGCTCGGCGGCGGTGTCGTTCCACGCATGCAGCAGGCGGTGGCGCTCCGCCTCGCCGAGGATGTCGATCTGCCCCAGCGGCCGCCCGGGCTCGGCCAGCACGCCCTCGACCAGGCGCACCAGCCGGCGGCGGTGCTCGTCGAGTTCGTCCATGCCGTACATCGCCGGGTTCGCGTCGAAGTGAAGGCACAGCGGATGGCCGTTGCCGCGGTCGAAGATGAAGACGGTGAGGTCTTCGGCCGAGCCGTTGGAGAGGTTGTGCGAGGTGGCGCCGGCCTCGCCGAACTTCAGCTGGTAGTCGAACGGCTCGATGTTCACGCCCAGCCAGGCCAGGTGCTGGCCCTGGCCGATCAGGCCGAGGTCGCGGCGCAGGTCCTCGTAGCGGTATTGCTGGTGGCGCAGCGACTGGCGCACCACCTTGGCGACCTGGGCGAACAGCTCGGTCGCGGTCGTCTCGGGGCCGAAGGCCAGGCGGATGCTCACCGCGTTGGCGACCATGCCCGGCGCGCTGCGCAGGGCATGGTTGATGCGGCCGGACACCGGCATGCCCATCACCAGGTCGTTGGCGCCGGTGGCACGGTGGTAATAGGCGCCGACCAGGCCGATCAGCACCTGCGGCAGGCTGGCGCCGGCGAGCTTGCCGAGCTCCGCCAGCCGCTGCGCGGTCTCCACCGGCAGGTAGCCGACGCTGTGGCGCAGCCCGCCCATGCTGTGGCGGCGCGAATTGCGCGACAGGGTGACCGCTTCGGGCAGGTTGGCGAGCTGCTCCTTCCAGTACTCGCGGTCGCGGCGAAAGCGGTCGGAGTCGCGGTAGGCGGCCTCGGCCTCGACCAGCGAGGCCAGCGAACCGAAGCCGCTGGGCTCGGGCTCGCGGCCTTCCAGGTAGGCGTTGTAGAGCTCGGCCATCCGGCGCGCGCTCATGCCGCCGCTGTAGCCGTCATAGGCCACGTGGTGGGCGCGCTGGTACCAGAAGTAGCGGTCCTCGGCGGCCTTGAACAAGGCGCTCACCCATAGCCAGTCGTGAGCTAGGTCCACCGGTCGGGTCAGCTCCGCGCGGGCCCAGGCCTCGGCGGCGGCCTTGGGATCGGGCTCGGCGCTGACGTCGATGTAGGGCAACTCGCCCTCATAGACTGGACGCACCACCTGCAAGGGCCGCCCGTCGCGTTCGACCACGCAGATGCGCAGCGTGTCCGCCTCGTTGGTGAGCTGTCGCAAGGCGCGCAGGAACAGCGCGGGGTCGACAGGGCCGGAAATCTCGATCAGCTCGGCGATGTTCATCGTGGCGTCGGCGGCGGCGATCTTCTCCCCCACCCAGAGGCCGCGCTGGGCCGTGGTCAGCGGCAGCGAAACACCATGCAATGCGTCCATAACTGCGCTCTCCCTTCGAAGCACCTTGGGTTCTGCAGGCGGCAGAAACCGACCATCCGGTCGCTGCCATCCGAAACCGCTACGGGCATCCGGCGTTGGTGACCACTCCTGGAACAAACCTCTCGGCCCGCATTGGACGAATGCATAAGCAATGGCCGTCAACGTCGGACCCGGAAAATTCCAGGTAACAGAGGCTTCTTCGTTGCGCGGAGCTAAGTACGCTCCGTCCCCGCCTTCGACGAACGCGGGCAGGCGGGCAAGGGGCCCACCTCAACCAGTCATTGGAGTGGCTTGTGCAACCCGGCGGTGTGATGGGTTCCGGCAGAACGCTGCCGCCACCGCTCGGACTGTCCTTTGCACTTGCGCGACGCTTCGGGGCTACAAACGCGAGTCATGGCCTACGCTCCCTGTTGCGTTTGGTGATGTCGCCGATCTCCTTGCGGCTTCAGTTTGTGCACCGCGGCGACCGGCTGTCCATAGCCGCAAGCGTGCGTTCCATCACAACTTTGTGCAAAGCAACAAAACTTGCGATGCGTCGGTGGCGGTGCCGTGCCTTTGGCTAGGCGTGCGACAAGACGGGCACGCAGCGATCGAATCTTTTTGGGTTCTCCCCATCGGCGTCCCTTGCCTGGATGGCGCGGCCTCTTTCGGGGGGCTTCCAGACATCCTTTTCATGCCAGCCCCAGCGCCATCTTCCGCTTCGTCACCAGCCGGCGCAGGTTGTGCACCAGGTTGATCAACCCCAGACACACCGTCGCCCGCGCCAGTCCCGTGCAGCGCAGCGGCTTGCCGTGACGGAACCCGTCAGTGCGCGCGAACAC
>NZ_LFQR01000259.1 GCF_001182895.1 Frateuria defendens
AACAGCCAGTAGGTCTGCTCGAAGCCGCCTGCGAAGGCGTAATCGGACAAGATCGTCGTGCCGTTGCTCTTATTGTTGATGTTTGCTCCGCGCTCGACCAGAAGCTGCACGTTCTTCCATTGGTTGTGCCAGATGAAGGACTGAAACAGCAGATTTTCTTCATTAGTATTCTGGGCGTTGGGGTCACCGCCGTGATCGAGCAACAGCTTCAGATAGACCGGATCGTCCTGCTTGGCCGCCCAGACCATCGCGTTGTCGTAGTCGAAATGGTCACTGACGCTGCCGTCCGCGAACTTCCTGACGGTGTGCCCCGGCTTGCGCGCATTCGGATCCGCCCCGTTGTCCAGCATGGCCTTCAGACCCGCCGGGTTGAGCGTGAACAC
>NZ_LFQR01000260.1 GCF_001182895.1 Frateuria defendens
CCTGCGCGCGTGGGAAAGCGCGGACTACTGCCGCCAGCGGCTGGGCCGCGAGCAGCCGCTGGGGTCCATCGACCCGGCCAGGCTCAACGTGCACGGCTCCAGCCTCGCGGCGGGCCACCCCTTCGCCGCCACCGGCGCGCGCGTGGTCGCCACGCTGGCCAAGCTGCTCGAGCACAAGGGCTCGGGCCGCGGGCTGATCTCCATCTGCACCGCGGGCGGCATGG
>NZ_LFQR01000261.1 GCF_001182895.1 Frateuria defendens
CGTAGTACACCTGACGGCTGCTCGTGTTGCGATCCGTGTCGTTGTAGTAGCCGCCGACGGTCGGCGCGATGTACCAGCGGCCGTCGTATCCCGGGCTCGTCGCCTCCTGCGCGTGAACGGCACCTACGCCGCCCAGGGCCAAGGCAATCAACAGATACATGCCCTTACGATTCATCAGGTGTCTCCTTCATTTATTGGTTTTCGCGTCCGTTCCACCCCAGACGGAAACGCGCGACAGAGCTTGTTGGGCCAAGGTCGACCCGCTTCCGCTTGGCGTCCAAACATCAAGCGGGGCGAAGTGTAGCAAAACCGTTAAGAGGTGCCACCCGAGAGGTTGCCTGAACAACCTTTTCGGTGAGCCCTTGTTCAGGAAAAGGAAACGCCGGGGAAACCTTCGCGCGTCTGCGCAAAAGGAAAAGCCCGGCCGAAGCCG
>NZ_LFQR01000262.1 GCF_001182895.1 Frateuria defendens
CGTTGTGCACCGTCTCGGCCACCAGGCTGCCCGTGTCCAGCACGTTGCGGCTCGGGTCCGCCGTGCTCGCCAGCTGCCCGCCCACCAGGTGCGTGGTGCCTCCCACGTGGAGCTGGTAGCCACCCGCCCCCGCCTGCAGCCCCGTCACCTCGTTCACGCTCTGGTAGTGGCTGTTCACCTTGCTCTGGCTGTAGCTCCCGCTCGCGCCCGAGCCGTAGCCGATCACCACCTTCGCGCTCGCCTGCTGCTGCTTGCTCGCGTAGTCGTCCGT
>NZ_LFQR01000263.1 GCF_001182895.1 Frateuria defendens
GCCGCGGCCATGGAAGCGGCCCGCGTTGACGTTGCCGTAGTAGCGCCGGCTCACCCGGTACCACGGCGTGTAGACATCGCCGGGGCCGAGCGGGAACCAGCCGACGGGCCCGCCCACGCCCACCGAAACGTTCCAGTGCGTACCGCCGACGAAGGCCACCAGTGCCGGCGCATACACCGGCCGCAACGCGACCGGCCCCGGCACCCAGCCCCAGCCGCGGGGCCGGTACACCCAGCGCCCGTAGTGATACGGCGCGAAGCCCCACGGCGTGGCGTCCACCCAGGTCCAGCCCCAGGGCGCGACCCACACCCAGCGGCCGTCGCGGTACGGCGCCCAGCCCGGCGCCATGCCGGCGGGGTACCACACGGCGCCGTAGTCGGCGTCGCTCTGCCAGCTGCCGTAGCCGTCGAGATCCTGGTAGCCGATCATTTCGGTGGAGACGTAGCGCGTGACGGTCGAGGCCGCATAGCGGCGGTCGCGCTCGCCGCACCAGGCGTCGAAGGCGTCCATGCCGTCGAGGTCGTCGATGCTCACCATGCCGAGCGCGGGGTCGGTGAAGCGATAGCGGCGCCCGGCGACCACGTCGCGCTGCGCGCC
>NZ_LFQR01000264.1 GCF_001182895.1 Frateuria defendens
GAGAAGCTCGACCTCGACGTGCGCCCGCACACCAAGGGCCTGCGCGTGCTCACCCTGCGCTCGCCGCTGTATGTGCGCGGCACGCTCAAGAACCCCAGCGCCGGCGTGCAGGCCGGCCCGCTGATCGCCCGCGGCGCGGGGGCCGTGGCCCTGGGCGTGGCGGCAGCGCCGGCCGCGCTGCTGGCCCTGGTCATGCCCAGCCACGGCGACGACGAGGACAACACCTGCCGCGCGGTATTGCAGCAG
>NZ_LFQR01000265.1 GCF_001182895.1 Frateuria defendens
GCGCGCGGTGCGCCAGCGCGCCCACGAGGGCCAGCTGGTGTGCCTGAGCGGCTGCGATCCGCTCAACCTGGTCGGCACCGTGCTGGCCGGCGAGAAGCTGCCCGCGCTGGCCGGCACTCGCGTGCTGTACGAGGACGGCGTGCCGGTGGCGGCGCTGGTGGCGAACAAGCCGCAGATCCTGCAGGAGGCCGAGGGCGCCACCCAGCAGCGCTGGCGCCACGCCCTGCTGCGCCGCGCGGGAAGCGGCGGCGGCGGGCTGGAAATGGCGGGCTGAAGGCCCCCCCCCCCCCCCCCC
>NZ_LFQR01000266.1 GCF_001182895.1 Frateuria defendens
TTGCCTTGGTGGAGGACGGCGCTGGGTCCCGGTGTTCGCCGGGATGACAGTGGTGCGGGGTGTTGCCGCGAAACTCCGTCATGCCAGCGCAAGCTGACGCCCCGCGCCTTGCCTTGGTGGAGGACGGCGCTGGGTCCCGGCGTTCGCCGGGATGACAGTGGTGCGGGGTGTTGCCGCGAAACTCCGTCATGCCAGCGCAAGCTGGC
>NZ_LFQR01000267.1 GCF_001182895.1 Frateuria defendens
CCGCCCGACGAGGCGGCCCGCGCCTGGCTGGCCGAGCCCGACGCGGCGCGCCTGGCGGCGGACCTGGCCTGGCTGGCCGAACCGCGCCACCGCCTGCTGCGCTGCACCGAGGCGGATTTCCCGCCGCCGTTGGAGAGCATCCCGCAGCCGCCGGCGGCGCTGTTCGTGGTCGGCGATCCGGCGCTCCTGCTGTACCCGCAGGCGGCGGTAGTGGGCGCGCGCAACGCCAGCGCGGCCGGGCTCGCCCATGCCCGGCTGTTCGCCCGCGAGCTGGCCGGGGCCGGCTTCGTGGTCACCAGCGGCATGGCCGACGGCATCGACGGCGCCGCGCACGAGGCGGCGCTGGACGCGGGCGCGCCCACCGTGGCGGTGGTCGGCACCGGGCCGGACCGGGTCTAC
>NZ_LFQR01000268.1 GCF_001182895.1 Frateuria defendens
ATCACCAGCATGTCCGGCTCCACCGCGCCGACCGGGATCTTCTGCCCGATGTAGGCCTCGATGTCCGGCAGGCTCATCGCGTAGAGGTCGCAGGCGAAGCTGATCGCGTCGCCCTCGGCGCCCAGGCGCGCGGTGCGGCCGATGCGATGCACGTAGTCCTCCGCGTCCTGCGGCAGGTCGTAGTTGAACACGTGGCTCACCGCCGGGATGTGCAGGCCCCGCGCGGCCACGTCGG
>NZ_LFQR01000027.1 GCF_001182895.1 Frateuria defendens
CGAGGTTGACTACAATCGAATCCGGCTCCACTCGACCTTGGGCTATCTCAGCCCGGAACAGTTCGAGCTATCCCATGTCGCTTAGGCGGGTGTCCGTGAAGCAGGGGCAAGATCAGTGCTATGTCTTATGCCCGCGAAAACGCAGGAATAAACCGTATGGTCGGTGGCCCGTCTGCGCCGTGGTTGCTGAATGAAATGCGGCGTGTGTTGCGCTTGAAGCATTACAGCCTTCGCACCGAGGCGGTTTATGCGGCTTGGGCCCTCCGCTTCATCCTGGTCATGGCAAGCGGCACCCGCGCGACATGGGCGAAGCCGAGGTCGAGGGGCTTCTGTCCGGGCTGGCGGTTCAGGGCTCAATCGTGAAGGTCGTGGGGTTCGCTGGATCGGTAGCGGGGGCTTCCTGTCGGGGCCTTGAGGTAGCGCGTTCCCGCTCCCGGTCTCCTCCTGAGACCGAGGGAAGTCCCTTTTTGTGGTGGAGTGGGGGCACGGCAGGCGCTCAGCCACGCCAGGCTCTTACAGCGATTCCAGCACGCCCGCGATGGTGGCGGTCATGAAGGTTGCCAGCGAGCCGCCCAGCACCGCACGCAGGCCCAGCCGCGCCAGGTCCGCGCGGCGGCTGGGGGCGAGGCCGCCGATGCCGCCGAGCTGAATGGCGATGGAGGAGAAGTTGGCGAAGCCGCACAGCGCGTAGGTGGCCAGCAGGCGGCTCTGCGGCAGCAGCTGGTCGAGGTGCTTGGAGAGATCCGCGTAGGCCACGAACTCGTTGATCACCACCTTCTCGCCGATGAAGCTGCCCACCGCGGTGGCGTCCTGCCAGGGCACGCCGATCAGCCAGGCGATCGGCGAGAGCACCCAGCCGAACAGGGTCTGCAGGCTGAGCTGCACCGGGTGGCCGGCCAGCCCGCCCAGCCACTGGTTGAGGCTGCCGCCGCCCCAGCTGGAGGTGCCCAGCCACTGGATCGGCGCGTTGACCAGCGCGATCAGCGCCACGAAGGCGAGCAGCATCGCACCCACGTTGAGCGCCAGCCGAAGGCCGTCGCCGGCGCCGCCGGCGGCCGCGTCGATCACGTTGGCGGTGGTCTTCTCCACCTCGATCTTCACCGTGCCGCGGGTCAGCGGCTCCTCGGTCTCCGGCACCAGGATCTTCGCCAGCATCATGGTGGCCGGCGCCGCCATCACGCTCGCGGTGAGCAGGTGCTTGGCGTAGAAGAGGCGCTGCGCCGGGTCGTCGCCGCCGAGCATGCTGACGTAGGCGGCCATCACGGAACCGGCGATGTGCGCCATGCCGCCGATCATCACCGTCATCAGCTCGGACTGGGTCATGCGCTCAAGGTAGGGTTTGATGGTGAGCGGTGCCTCGGTCTGGCCGATGAACACGCTGGCGCACACGCTGGTGGTCTCGGCGCCAGAGACGCGCATCACCTTGGTGATCACCCAGGCCATGCCCTTGACGATCTTCTGCATCACGCCCAGGTGGTAGAGCACGCCGGTGAGCGAGGCGAAGAACACGATGGTGGGCAGCACCTGCACGGCGAACACGTAGCCGAACTTGCCGGCGTCCATGAAGCTGCCGAAGATGAAGGTGGAGCCCTCGCGCACGTAGTCGAGCAGCTTCACGAAGCCGGTAGCGATGGTGTTGAACACCTCGCGCCCGCCCGGCACCTTCAGCACCACGGAGGCGAACACCACCTGCAGCAGCACGCCCGTGCCGACCAGCTTCCAGTCGACCGCGCGCTTGTTGTTGGAGAACAGGAAGGCGATGCCGATCAGCACCGCAAGGCCGAACAGGCCGAACAGAATGTGGCCCAGCAGGTCGAGCATCAGGTCATCCCCTTGAGGCCGCGGGGTGACACCCGGAGCCGAGCAATATCCGCGGCAGCGTAGTCGATACGCCGACGCACGGGCAAGGCGTGGTGCCACATGGTCCGCTGCGGCAACATGCGGTGTTCCCCCGCGCTGTTTCCGCCTCGCAAGGAGCGCATGCGATGAGCCTTTTCCTGAGTATCGCCTTGGTGCACCTGGTCGCGCTGGTCAGCCCGGGGCCGGATTTCTTCTTCGTCTCGCAGACCGCGGTGAGCCGCTCGCGCGGCACCGCCTTCTGCGGCGTGCTCGGTATCGCGGCGGGCGTGGCGGTGTGGGCGGCGCTGGCGCTGCTGGGCCTGCAACTGCTGCTGCACCGGCTGGCCTGGCTGGAGCGGTTGATCGCGGTGGCCGGTGGCCTTTATCTGTGCTGGATGGGTATCGGCATGCTGCGCGCGGCGTTCGGCAAGCAGGCGGTGCCGAACGCGCCGTCGGCACCCGTGGCCGTCGCGCTCAGCGCGTGGAAGGCCTGGCGCGCGGGGCTGCTCACCAACCTCGCCAACCCCAAGGCGGTGGTGTATTTCGGCAGCGTGTTCTCCACCTTCCTCGGCGACGGCGTGGGTGCGGGCGCGCGGCTGGGCTTGTGGACGCTGGTGGTGGCGGAGACGGTGCTGTGGTTCTCGCTGGTGGCGGCGTTCTTCGCGCTGCCGGCGATGCGCCGCGGCTACCTGCGCCTGGCGCGCTGGATCGACGGCTTCGCCGGCGCGGTGTTCGTGCTGTTCGGGCTGCACCTGGTGTTCCAGCGCCGCGCCGTCTG
Organism: Frateuria defendens; assembly: GCF_001182895.1. Taxonomy (GTDB): domain Bacteria; phylum Pseudomonadota; class Gammaproteobacteria; order Xanthomonadales; family Rhodanobacteraceae; genus Frateuria_B; species Frateuria_B defendens. Next base: position 2,618 of record NZ_LFQR01000027.1, read on the forward strand.
AACGCCGGCCGCGCGGCCACGCCGCGCCCACGCGGCTTTCACGGCGCCTTGCCTCGCCTGGTTCCTAGCATCGTGCATCGTGCGACGGCATCCGGCCGTCCGAGCGGAGGCGATGATGACCTATACGGGCAAACTCACGTTGGGCCTGGCGTTGCTCTTGGCGACGCTGGGCGCCGTGTCGGCGCAGGAGGCCAAGGGCTATGTCGGTCCGGGCAGTGAAAAATCGGGCACCATCACGGTGAGCGAAGTGCTGTCGGCGAAGGACGGCAAGGACGTGGTGCTGCGCGGGCACCTGGTGCAGCAGGTCGACCGCGACCATTACGTATTCGAGGACGCCACCGGCCGGGTGCCGGTGAAGCTCAAGCACCGCATGTGGAAGAACGGTCGCGCCGATGCGAAGACGCCGGTGGAGATCAGCGGCGAGGTGGAGGTGCACCACAAGCTGGTCAGCGTGGAGGTGGACGAGCTGCGCATCCTCGGGCAGTGAGGTGGCGGCAGCGTGTGAGGCGGAGCGTCGCGATGGCCGGCAGGCCGTAGGCGGGGTACGGGGTAACGCCGGTTGGCGATGAGGCGAAGGGCGCACGAGGGCGCCCGGCGTTCCCTCTGGCGAGGGCGGGATCCGCGGGCGGCGCCCCGGATCCCGCGCCGTGTCAGGCCGCCAGTTCGGCCTCGCCCCTGGCCGTCTCGCCCAGCGCGCGGCGCCGGCGCACCGCGGCGGCGAGGCGCTCGAGCACGTCCACGGTGCTGTCCCAGCCGATGCAGCCGTCGGTGATGCTCTGGCCGTAGACCAGCGGCTGGCCCGATTCCAGCGACTGCTGGCCGGCCACCAGGTGGCTCTCCACCATCACGCCGAGGATGCGCCGCTCGCCGTCCTCCAGCTGCTCGGCGATCGTTTCCACCACCGCCGGCTGGTTCTCCGGCCGCCTGCGGCTGTTGGCGTGGCTGGCATCCACCATCACCTTGTCGGCGAGGCCGGCCCTGGCGATCGCGGTGCAGGCCTGGTCCACGCTCTCGGCGTCGTAGTTGGGCTGCTTGCCGCCACGCAGGATCACATGGCAGTCCGGGTTGCCGGCGGTGGCGGCCACCGCGGTGCGGCCGTCCTTGGTCACGGCCATGAAATGGTGCGGCTCGGAGGCGGCCAGCACCGCGTCCACCGCGATCTTCACGTTGCCGTCGGTGCCGTTCTTGAAGCCGACCGGGCAGGACAGCCCCGAGGCCAGCTCGCGGTGCACCTGGCTCTCGGTGGTGCGCGCGCCGATGGCGCCCCAGGCCACCAGGTCGGCGATGTACTGCGGGGTGATCATGTCGAGGAACTCGGTGCCGGCGGGCAGGCCGAGGTCGTTGATGTCCAGCAGCAGGCGGCGGGCGATGTGCAGGCCCTTGTCGATGTCGTAGCTGCCGTCCAGGTTGGGGTCGTTGATCAGGCCCTTCCAGCCGACCGTGGTGCGCGGCTTCTCGAAGTACACGCGCATCACGATCTCCAGCTCGCCGGCGTGGCGCTCGCGCTCGGTGAGCAGGCGGCGGGCGTATTCCATCGCGGCTTCGGGGTCGTGGATCGAGCAGGGGCCGATCACCACCACCAGGCGGTCGTCCTCGCCCTGCAGAACGCGGTGCACGGCCTCGCGCGATGCCTTCACGGTATGGCTGGCGCGCGCCGTGGCGGGGAACTTGGCGATCAGGGCCGAGGGCGGCGGCAGTTCCTGGATGGCGCGGATGCGAAGATCGTCGATGTGGTCGGACACGTGGGGCTCCTTGGATGGCCCGGACGGCCATGAAAAAAGCCGCCAGGGTGGCTGGCGGCTTTTCGAGGGAAGGTTGGTTGACCTGGGGTCTTAAGGTCGCAACTCCGTCTCCGCCGCCGGCATCGGATAGCCGTAAAACCAAAACCAGTAGCGGCGGGGGGCGAAGTTCATCGCAGCCATAGTTACCAGTAAACGCCGGGCGTTGCAAACCGGCGGATTGCCGCAGTGGGTGCGTCGCGAGCGGCTTAGCCGGTCTCGAAGGCGCCTTGCAGCCACTGCATGCGGGCGGCGTTGGCGGGGCCGTCGAAGCTCACCACGTCGAAGCGGCAGGCCCGCCGCGCGTGCTGCGGATGGGCGGCCAGCCACAGTTCCGCGGTGCGGATCAGCTTGTCCTGCTTGGCGCGCGTGACCGAGGCCGCGGCATCGCCATGACTGGCGCTGAGGCGATGGCGCACTTCGACGAACACCAGCGTGTCGCCGTGCTGCATCACCAGGTCGAGCTCGCCGTGGCGGGTGGTGTAGTTGCGCGCCAGCAGGCGCAGGCCGGCGCGTTCGAGCGCCTCGCCGGCGCGTTGCTCGAACACCGCGCCGGCCGCGCGCATCAGGGCGTGCCGTGGCCCGGTGCGGCGGCGGGCTGGGCGTTCTGGGGCGCAGGCGGCGGCGCGTCGACGGGCGGCGTCTCCGCCGGCACGTTGTCGATCTGCAGGCTGCCGCCGAGCGGCCGCGCCAGGCCGTCGGCGAACTTCGCCCACACCAGCACGCGGCGGATGCGGCCGAACTGGTCGGCGGCGAGCTGGCCGCTGGCGCCGGGCAGGTAGCTGCCGGGGTGGCCGCGCAGCCAGTCGAGGTAAGGCACCAGGTTCCAGGCGTCCATGCCGAAGCCGAACAGCCGCGCGGCGGCGCCGCGGGCGGCGGGCAACTGGTCGGCGAGGTGGGCGTGGTCGGGCAGGCCGGGCTGGGCGTCGAACAGCCAGGGGGCGTCGCAGAATTCCACGCCCTCGAGGTCGCGGTCCGCGCCGGCGTCGTCCTGGCCGGCATAGACGTGCGAGGTGCCGAAGACCGGCAGCGCCACGCGCGCCAGGCGCAGCTGCGGCACCAGCAGGCGGGCCTGCTGCGGGCGCATGCTGATGAACACGCCGGCCTCGGTAGCGTCGGCGGCGTGCAGGCCCTCGATCGCGCCGGCGTAGTTCACCGAGCCGGCCGGCAGGCTGGCCATGCCGGCCACCTGGCCGCCGCGCGCCGCCAGCTCCGCCTTGAAGGCGCCGGCGGCGCGCTGGGCGAAGTCGTCGGTGGTGACCACCACGTAGGCGCTGCGCAGCCCGCGTTCGATCATGTGGTCGGCCACCTGCGCGCCCTCGGCCTCCGGCAGCAGGCCGAATTCGTTCACGCCGCTGGCGGGCAGGGCGCGGTCGTCCGGGTGGTTGAGCGCGAGCAGCGGCACCGGCAGCTGCGCCTGGCCGAACACCGCGGCCACCTCGCTGCGGGTGAGCGGGCCGATCACCAGCTTGGCGCCGTCGTCGACGGCCTGCTGGTAGGCCTTGAGCGCGCCGGCGGCGTCGCCGCCGCTGTCGTACACCTTCACCGCCGCGCGCGGCGCGTGGTTGCGCGCCGCGTCCGCGTAGGCGGCGAAGAAGCCTTCGCGGATGGCCGCGCTGGCGGGGGCGAAGCTGCCGCCGAGCGGCAGCAGCAGCGCCACCTTGGCCGGCATCGTGTAGCCCTCGCGCACGTTCGCGCCGGTGCCGGGCAGCAGCGTGCCCACCGGCTGCTCCAGCGTGGGCTGCGGATGCGCCACGGCCACGCCGAGGCGGCTGAGCGCCTCGTTGATCCAGGTCAGCATGGGCTCGTTCGGCGGCATCGCGGCGGCGCGCCTCTGCAGCGGCTCCGCGTCGAGCTTGGCGAGCAGGTCCACGATCTGCTTGCGGTTCTGCGTCTGGTCGAGGCCGCTCAGCCGGGCATCCATTTCCACCCGCGTGTGCGCGGCGCCCCAGTCGTCGCCGCTGGCCTCCTGTGCGCGGGCGCGCAGTTCCATCAGGCGCAGCTGCAAGGCCGGCGGCACGGCGATGGAGGGCTGTGTGGTCAGTTGCAGGGCGCGGGCGTCGTCGTGCCGGGAGAGCGCGAGTTCGGCCTCGAGCAGGTCGTAGCGCACCGGCTCGTCGTCCTGCAGGCGCGCACGGCGGACCTCGGCCAGCAGCGGCGTCGCGCGGTCGAGGCTGCCCGACTGGCGATAGCTCTCGGCGGCCAGCAGCAGGTAATGGTCGGCGGCGCGCGATTGCCGGGCGAGGTTCTGGTAGGCCAGGGCGGCCTCGTCGAAGCGGCCCTGGCGGGCGAGGGCGGCGGCGTCCTGTTCGGCGGCGATCTCCGCCGGCGTGCGGGTGACGGCGGAGGGGACGCAGCCGCTAAGGCACAGGGCGATCAGCAGGCCGGCTCCAGCGGCGCGATGCAGGCGCATGTGAGTCCTTCAACGTGTATCGACATGGTCGGCAAGTGCGCGATCATAGCGGATGCACTGTCGCCACGCGGTCCAGGAACGTCGCCGATGTCACAAGTTCAGCCCGGTTGCCTGTGGGTGGTCGCCACCCCCATCGGCCATCGCGACGATTTCTCGCAGCGCGCCGTGGACACCTTGCGCGCGGTGGCGGTGATCGCCGCCGAGGACACCCGCCACAGCCGTCCGCTGCTGCTCCACTACAACATCGCCACGCCGGCCATCGCCCTGCACGAGCACAACGAGCGCGAGGTGGTGGAAGCGATCGTGCGCCGGCTCGAGGGCGGCGAATCGGTGGCGCTGATTTCCGACGCCGGCACGCCATTGATCAGCGACCCCGGCTTCCGGCTGGTGCGCGCGGCGCGCGCGGCGGGCATCCGCTGCATCCCGGTGCCCGGCGCCTGCGCGGCGGTCGCCGCGCTGTCGGTGGCGGGCCTGCCCAGCGACCGCTTCGTGTTCGAGGGCTTCCTGCCGCCGAAATCCGCCGCGCGCCGCGCGCGGTTGCAGGCGCTGGCCGGCGAGCCGCGCACGCTGATCTTCTACGAATCCTCGCACCGCGTCGCCGAAAGCCTCGCCGACCTGCGCGACGTGTTCGGCGGCGAGCGCGAGGCGGTGCTGGCGCGCGAACTGACCAAGCTGTTCGAGACGGTGATCGGCGAGCCGCTGGCCGAACTGGCCGCCCGCGTGGCCGCCGACCCGGACCAGCAGCGCGGCGAATGCGTGCTGCTGGTTGCCGGCCAGGCGGAAGGCGGCGACGCCAAGCTGGCCGAAGGCCGGCGCGTGTTCGCCATCCTGCGCGAGGAACTGCCGCCGGCCAAGGCCGCCAAGCTGGCGGCGGCGATCAGCGGCGCGCCGCGCAAGGCGCTTTATGAGGCCGGGAGTGGGGAATAGGGAGTAGGGAATAAAAGGAAGACGCGCTTGCGCCGGCGTCACTCTTTTTTACGCGCTCCATGTTCCCTTGCCCTACAATCTCCCTTGGAGTCGGCCGGACAGTCGCGTCGCGCGATGAGCGCATCGAGGAAAGTCCGGGCTCCACAGGGCAGGGTGCCAGGTAATGCCTGGGCGGCGTGAGCCGACGGAAAGTGCAACAGAGAGCAGACCGCCGAACGGTGCCTCCGGGCATGCGTGGTAAGGGTGAAAGGGTGCGGTAAGAGCGCACCGCGCACGGGGCCAACGCCGTGCGGCACGGCAAACCCCACCCGGAGCAAGACCAAATAGGGGAACCATGACGTGGCCCGCGTCGTTCCCGGGTAGGTTGCTGGAGCCAGGCGGCGACGCCTGGCCGAGAGGAATGACTGTCGCGCCGCAAGGCGTACAGAACCCGGCTTATAGGCCGACTCCACCTTTTCCCCCTTCACGCCGCGCTGCCGTCCGCCGTTTTCGGACGGCGGCGCGGCGCTGAACGCGCATTCAGCGCAGGGAGCCCGGAGATGGCGGCACGGGGGCGGGATTTGCCTCTGCGTTTTCGCAGAAAATTCCTAGCTTTCAAGCACCTTGGGGTGTTTCCTCGAAATAGCTGCAGTTTTCGTCACGGCTTTGCCTTTACTCCTTGATTCACAAAAGAAATTCCCTTGACAGTCTCAGGGGCTGAGATTATCGTGGGCGCCAGTGTGAAATCGTGGGAATAAGTGGGAATAACTGGCCGTGTTCCAAGGCGAAACCGCCATCACCGTCGACGACAAGGGCCGCCTGGCCATCCCGACCGCGTATCGGGAGCTGGTGGCGGGCGCCTGCGCCAATCGGCTGGTGATCACCTACAACCCGTTCGAGTCGGGCTGCCTGTGGCTGTTCCCGCATGCCGAGTGGGAAAAGGTGCGCGACCAGGTGAACGCCCTGCCGAGCGTGAAGGCGGTGCACCGCGCGCTGCAGATGAAGCTGGTCGGCGCGGCGGCGATGGTGGAGCCGGACGGCGCCGGGCGGATCCTGCTGCCGGGCAGCCAGCGCACGGCGGCCGGCATCGAGAAGAAGGCGGTGCTGCTGGGCATGGGCAGCAAGTTCGAGCTGTGGAGCGAACAGGCCCACCTGGCCAAGATCCGCCAGACCATCGGCGAAGACGAAATCAGCGACGACATGGCCGACCTGCGCCTGTGACGGGCGGCGGCCATGGCGGACAAGAGACGGGAGCGGGAATGCGGCATGGCTGAGAGCCTGAATTCATGCCTCGGGCGGCCCGCGCCGAGATCTGTTTGCCCGCAAGGCAAGGACAGAGAGAGGAAGTGTATGTCGATACACGACCGAGCGATGACGCAGCCTTGCGGGCAAACAGATCCGGCCCTTCGGGTTGCCGTGCTGTGGCCGTCATGCGGCAGCGCGCGGCTTGGCCAGGGCGCCACCCTGGCCGGCGCCACGCACTACCACCTGACAGCCACAGCACGGCAACGCGGGCTACCCGAGACATGAATTCAGGCTCTGAATTGCGGCACATCCCCGTAATGCTTGACGAAGCAGTGGAGGGCCTCGCCGTGCAGGCAGGCGGGCGGTATCTCGATGGCACCTTCGGACGCGGCGGTCACGCCCGCGCGGTGCTGTCGCGCCTCGGGCCGGAGGGCCGCCTGCTGCTGATGGACCGCGACCCGCAGGCGATCGCCGCCGCGCAGGACCTCGCCGCCGACCCGCGGGTGTCGATCCGCCACGCCAACTTCTCTACCCTCGCCGACTGGGACGCCACCGCCGCCGGCCTCGACGGCGTGCTGCTCGACCTGGGCGTGTCTTCGCCGCAGCTGGACGAGGCCGCGCGCGGCTTCAGCTTCATGGCCGACGCGCCGCTGGACATGCGCATGGACACCACCCAGGGCGAGAGCGCGGCCGACTTCCTGGCGCATGCCCCGGAGCAGGCCATCGCCGACGTGCTGTGGACCTACGGCGAGGAGCGTTTCAGCCGCCGCATCGCCCGCGCCATCGTGGAGCAGCGCGCCGAGGTGCCGATCGCCCGCACCGGCGAGCTGGCCGCGCTGATCGAGCGCGTGGTAGGCCGGCGCGAGCCGGGCAAGCATCCGGCCACGCGCAGCTTCCAGGCGCTGCGCATCCGAGTTAACGGCGAACTGGACGCCCTGCAGCAGGGCCTGGACGCGGCGCTGGAGCGGCTCAAGGTCGGCGGGCGGCTCGCGATCATCAGCTTCCATTCGCTGGAAGACCGCGCGGTGAAGCTGTTCATCCGCGACCACTCCGGGCGCGTGCAGGGCAACCGGCGCGGCCCGCCGGTTGCCGCCGCACCGGCGCGCCTGAAGGCCGTCGGCAAGGCGCAGTTCCCCTCGGCGGCCGAGCTGGCCGCCAATCCCCGCGCACGCTCGGCGGTGCTGCGCGTGGCGGAGAAACTCGCATGAGGGTGGTGGGCGCCATCGCCGTGCTGCTGCTCCTGATCGCCACCCTGGTGAGCGCGATCGCGGTGGTGTGGACGCGCCACGAGAGCCGCGTGCAGTTCGTGGAACTGACCCGGCTGCAGAACGCGCGCGACGAGCTCAACATCGAATACGGCCGGCTCGAGCTGGAGCAGGCGACCTGGGCCGAGCCGCGCCGCATCGACGAGGAAGCGCGCCAGAAGCTCGGCATGGTCACGCCGCGGCCGCAGGACATCCAGCTGGTGCGCCGATGAATCCGCGCCGGCCTGCCGCTCCCTCGCAGACCCGCCGCCGCCAGGGCGGCCCCAGCACCCGCCGCCGCATGACCGTGGTGGTGAGCGTGCTGGCGCTGGCCTCGCTCGGGCTGGTGGCGCGCGCCTTCGACCTGCAGGTGGTGCGCAAGCAGTTCTACCAGGACCAGGGCGATGCGCGCTTCCTGCGCGAGATGCCGATCGCGGTGTCGCGCGGCACCGTCTTCGACCGCAACGGCGAGCCGCTGGCGGTGTCCACGCCGGTGATGTCGATCTGGGCCAACCCGGCCGAGGTACTGGACAACGCCGACCGCATCCCCGCGCTGGCCAAGGGACTGGGCGTGGACGCGGGCGAGCTCAAGCAGCGGCTGACCGAACGCGCCGACCGCGAGTTCGTCTATCTGCGCCGGCAGATGAACCCGGACGTCGCCCAGGCCATCCTCGACCTCGGCGTCCCCGGCATCAACGGCCAGCGCGAGTACAAGCGCTACTACCCCTCCGGCCCGCTGACCGCGCACGTGCTGGGTTTCACCAACATCGACGACCACGGCCAGGAAGGTCTGGAGCTGGCCTACGACGACTGGCTGGCCGGCAAGCCCGGCGCCAAGCGCGTGATCCGCGACCGCATGGGCCACGTGGTGGAGGACGTGGAGCAGATCCGCGCCCCGCAGCCGGGCCGCAACCTCACGCTCAGCATCGACCGGCGCATCCAGTTCCTGGCCTACAACGAGCTGAAGGCGACGATGGAGAAGTCCGGCGCCGATTCGGCCTCGATGGTGATCATGGACGTCCATACCGGCGAGGTGCTGGCGATGGTCAACCTGCCCACCTACAACCCGAACGCGGTGGGCGACAGCTCGGCGTCCTCGCGCCGCAACCGCGCGATGACCGACGTGCTGGAGCCCGGCTCCACGGTGAAGCCCGTGCTGATGGCGGCGGCGCTGTCCAGCGGCCGGTACACGCCCACCGGCCCGCTGATCGACACCACCGGCGGCCACTGGATGTACCTGGGCAAGGACATCCACGACACCCACAACTGGGGCGTGCTCACGCCCACCGGCGTGATCACCAAGTCCAGCAACGTGGGCGCGGCGCGCATCGCCTCCAACCTCGACACCGACCTGATGTACGGCACCTACCGCGCGTTCGGCTTCGGCGCCAGCACCAACAGCGGCTTCCCGGGCGAGGCCTCCGGCTACGTCAAGCCGGGCAGCCGCTGGGGCCTGCGCGAGAAGGCCATCTTTGCCTACGGCTACGGCCTCAACGTGACCATGCTGCAGCTGGCCAATGCCTACGCGACCATCGCCGACAGCGGCGTGATGCACACGCCCACCTTCATCAAGGGCGGCGGCAACGACAGTAAGGCGGTCATCGAGCCGCGCATCGCGCAGCAACTGCTCGGCATGCTGGAAACCACCACTCAGCCGGGCGGCACCGCCGCGCCGTACGCCTGGATCGCCAACTACACGGTCGCCGCCAAGACCGGCACGGCGCACAAGGCCACCGCAGGCGGCTACTCCAAGAACAACTACGGCGCCGCCTTCGCCGGCATGGTGCCGGCGACCAACCCGCGGCTGGCCGCGGCGGTGGTGGTCGACAACCCGACCAAGGGCAGCTACTACGGCGGCCTGGTGTCCGGCCCGGTGTTCGCCCGGGTCATGGACGGCGCGCTGCGCCTGCTCGACATTCCGCCCGACAACATCGGGCGCTGGTATGCGGGCGGGCCGCTGCAGGGCCAGAACGGGCTGACCGGCAACAAGCCGCCGGAGGCGCCGAACATCGAAGAGGCGCCGCCGGAGGACGAGTCGCCATGAGCGCCCTCCGTCTCGACCGCCTGCTGCAAGGCATCGCCGACGCCGCCGACCTGGGCGGTCTCGCCGTCTCCGGGCTCAGCCTCGACTCGCGCCGGGTACGCCCGGGCGAGGCCTTCCTCGCGCTGCGCGGCACGCGCGAGCACGGCATTGCCTACGCCGCGCAGGCCGCGGCGAACGGCGCCGCCGTGGTGCTGGCCGAAGCGCCGGCCGAGGCCGACGCTGCTCTCGACGTGCCGGTACTGTGGATCGACGGCCTGCACGCGCAGGTCGGCGAGCTCGCCGCGCGCTTCTACGGCCGGCCCTCGCAGGCGTTGCGGATCACCGGCGTGACCGGCACCAACGGCAAGACCTCCACCGTGCAGTTGCTGGCGCAGGCGTTCGAGTTCCTCGGCCAGCGCGCGGCCACCATCGGCACGCTGGGCGCGGGCCTGCACGGCCGGCTCGACGAGGGCGAGCGCACCACGCCGGATGCGATCAGCGTGCAGCGCCTGCTGGCCGATTTCCGCGACCGGGGAGCAAGCCAGGTGGCGATGGAAGTGTCCTCGCACGCGCTGGAGCAGGGCCGCGTGGGCGCGGTGGCGTTCGAGGTGGCGGCCTTCACCAACCTCACCCGCGACCACCTCGACTACCACGGCAGCATGGCGGCCTACGGTGCGGCCAAGGCCAAGCTGTTCGCCTGGCCGGGGCTGAAGGCCGCGGTGGTGAATATCGACGACGGCTTCGGCCGCGAACTGGCGGCTTCGCTGTCGGCCTCGCTGCGCGTGCTGCGCACCAGCGCGAACGGCGACGCGCAGGCCGAGGTCGCCGCCACCCACATCGTCACCGCCGCGCAGGGGCTGTCTTTCGAGCTGCGTCTGCCGGGCGGCACGGCGGCGGTGCACAGCGCACTGCTGGGCCGCTTCAACGTCGCCAACCTGCTGACGGTGGCGGGCTGCCTCGCCGCGATGGCGGTGCCGCTCGCACGCATCGTCGCGGCGCTGGAATCACTGCGGCCGATCGACGGCCGCATGAACCGCCTGGGCGGCCACGATGGCCAGCCGCTGGTGGTGGTGGATTACGCCCACACGCCCGATGCGCTGGAACAGGCGCTGGCCGCCGTGCGCGCGCATTGCGCCGGGCGGCTGGTCTGCGTGCTCGGCTGCGGCGGCGAGCGCGACGCGGGCAAGCGCCCGCAGATGGGCGCGATCGCCGAGCGGCTGGCCGACGTGGCGATCGTCACCGACGACAACCCGCGCGGGGAAGACGGCGATGCCATCGTGGCGCAGATCCTCGCCGGCATGCGCCACCCCGCCGCCGTGCAGCGCGACCGCGCCGCCGCGATCCGCCAGGCGCTGGACCAGGCGCAGGCGGGCGATGCGGTGCTGATCGCCGGCAAGGGCCACGAGACTTACCAGGAAGGCCCGCACGGCAAGCGTCCGTTCGACGACCTCGCGGTGGCGCGCGGCATTCTGGAGGCCCACGCATGATGCGCCTGGGCGCCATCGCGATGTGGACCGGCGGCCGCCTGCTCGGCGCCGACGCCGAGGTGCGCGGCGTGGCGATCGACACGCGCAAGCTCCGGCCCGGCGACCTCTTCGTGGCGATCCGCGGCGAGCACGTGGACGGCCACGACTACCTCGCCGCGGCGGCCGAGCGCGGCGCGGCCGGCGCGCTGGTCACGCGCAAGGTGGACAGCCCGCTGCCGCAGGTGGCGGTGGCCGACAGCGTGCAGGCGCTTGGCGACCTCGCCAGCGCGGTGCGCGCGCAGCGGCGCGTGCGCGTGGTGGGCATCACCGGCTCCAACGGCAAGACCACGGTGCGCACGCTCGCCGCTTCGATCCTGTCGCGGCACGGCCGCACGCACTCCAACGCCGGCAACTTCAACAACGAGATCGGCCTGCCGCTGACCCTGCTGGCGATGCCCGAGGACGCCGAATACGCGGTACTGGAGATGGGCGCCGGCAAGCCGGGCGACATCGCCTACCTCGCCGCCATCGCGCGGCCGGACATCGGCCTGGTCAACCTGATCGCGCCGGCGCACCTGGAGCGCATGGGCAGCGTGGAGGGCGTGGCCGAGACCAAGGGCGCGCTGTACCAGGCGCTGCCGGCGGACGGCGTGGCGATCATCAACGCGGACGACGCCTTCGCCGGCTTCTTCGCCGGGCTGGCCGGCGGGCGGCGGGTGCTGCGCTTCGGCCTGGAGCGCGAGGCCGACGTCGGCGCCGAGATCCTCGAGCAGCGCGTGGACGGCTCGCGCTTCCTGCTGCGCACGCCGGTTGGCGAGGCCGAGGTGGCGCTGCCGCTGCCGGGCCGGCACAACGTGGCCAACGCGCTGGCGGCCACGGCGATCGCGCTGGCGCTGGAGGTGCCGCTCGCCACCATCGTGGCCGGGCTGATGCACGCGCCGGCGGTGTCCGGCCGGCTCCGGCGCGAGACGCTGCCGGGTGGCTGGACGCTGATCGACGACAGCTACAACGCCAACCCCAGCTCGATGGCGGCCGCCATCGACACGCTGGCGCTGGCGCCGGGCGAGCGTTGGCTGGTGCTCGGCGACATGGGCGAACTCGGCCCCGACGAGCGCGCGCTGCACGGCGGCGTGGGCGCGTGGGCCAAGGCGGCGGGCATCGAGCGGCTGTTCGCGGTGGGGCCGCTGAGCGCGGCGGCGGTGGAGGCCTTCGGCCCCGGCGCCACCCACTACGCGGACAAGGCTGCGCTGATCGCGGCGCTCCGGGAACAACTACACGGCGGCGTCACCTGCCTGGTCAAGGGCTCGCATTCGGCGGCCATGGACCAGGTGGCGGCGGCGCTCGGGCACGACCGGGAGGAGGGCGCATCCGATGCTGCTTGAACTGGCGGAATGGATGGCTCGGCACTTCACGGCCCTGCACCTGTTCCAGTACATCACCTTCAGGGCGATCATGGCCGCGCTCACCGCGCTGGCGCTGTCGCTGCTGTCCGGCCCCGCGTTGATCCGCAAGCTGGCCGCGCTCAAGGCCGGCCAGGTGGTGCGCAAGGACGGCCCGCAGACGCACCTGGCCAAGGCCGGCACGCCGACCATGGGCGGGGTGATGATCCTGCTCGCGGTGGCCGTCTCCACATTGCTGTGGACCGACCTGCACAACCGCTACGTGTGGCTGGTGCTGGCGGTGCTGGTGGGCTTCGGCGCGATCGGCTTCTACGACGACTACAAGAAGCTGGTGCTGCGCGACAGCCGCGGCCTGGCCTCGCGCTGGAAGTATTTCTGGCAGTCGGTGTTCGGCCTTGCCGCCGCGCTGTTCCTCTACTACACCGCGCCGCACGCGACCGGCCCGGCGCCGGTGGCGGAGACGGCGCTGTACGTGCCGCTGTTCAAGCAGGTGGTGGTGCCGCTGGGCCTGTTCTTCGTGGTGATCGCCTACTTCATGATCGTGGGCTTCTCCAACGCGGTGAACCTCACCGACGGCCTGGACGGCCTGGCGATCCTGCCCAGCGTGCTGGTGTCGGTGGCGCTGGGCGCGTTCGCCTACCTCGCCGGCAACCGCGTGTTCTCCGAGTACCTCGGCATTCCGGCCATCCCCGGCGCGGGCGAGCTGGCCATCGTGTGCGGCGCGCTGGCCGGCGCGGGGCTGGGCTTCCTGTGGTTCAACACCTACCCGGCGCAGGTGTTCATGGGCGACGTGGGCGCGCTGGCGATCGGCGCCGTGCTGGCCACCATCGCGGTGATCGTGCGCCAGGAGATCGTGCTGATCGTGATGGGCGGCGTGTTCGTGCTGGAGACGGTGTCGGTGATGCTGCAGGTGGCGAGCTTCAAGCTCCGCGGCAAGCGCATCTTCCGCATGGCGCCGATCCACCACCACTTCGAGCTCAAGGGCTGGCCCGAGCCGCGGGTGATCGTGCGCTTCTGGATCATCAGCGTCGTGCTGGTGCTGATCGGCCTTGCCACGTTGAAGGTGAGGTGATGAGAGCCGTGAATCGGAAATCGGGAATCGGGAATCGGAACAGCGCCGGCGCGCTGGTGCCGCGCACCGCCGCGCGCGCGCTCTTCGATGCCCCATTCCCCATTCCCGATTCCCCGCTTGCGGAGCAAGCCCATGTTTGATGCCAGCCAAGCCAAGCGCCGCCAGGGCCCGCGCGGCCACTTTGACCTGCCGCTGCTGATCGCGCTGGTCGGCCTCGCCAGCATCGGCGTGGTGATGGTGGCGTCCAGCTCGATCTCGGTGGCCGACAGCCAGCACATCGGCGCGTTCTATTACCTCAAGCGCCACCTGGTGTTCCTCGGCCTGGGCACGGTGCTGGCCGGCATGGCGATGCGCACCGAGCTGAAGTTCTTCGAGAAGCGCGCGTTCCTGCTGCTGCTGATCGCCTTCATCATGCTGCTGGCGGTGTTCGTGCCGCACTTGGGCATGCGCATCAACGGCGCGCGGCGCTGGCTCAACCTCGTCGTGACCAGCTTCCAGCCGGTGGAGGCGGTGAAGCTGATCCTGGTGGCCTACATCGCCAGCTACCTGGTGCGCCACCGCGAGAGCGTGGAGACGCGCTTCCTCGGCCTGATCAAGCCGATCATGGTGGCCGGCCTGATCGTGCTGTTCCTGCTGGCGCAGCCGGACTTCGGCTCGGCCACGCTGATGATCGCGGTGACCATCGCCATGGTGTGGCTGGGTGGCGCGCGGCCGCTGTTCCTGTTCCTGATGGGCTTGCCGCTGATGCCGCTGCTGGCGATCGCGGCCACCAGCGAGAGCTACCGCATGAAGCGGCTCACCTCGTTCATGGACCCGTGGAAGGACCCGTTCAACGACGGCTTCCAGCTCACCCAGTCGCTGATGGCCATCGGCCGCGGCGAGTGGAGCGGGGTGGGGCTGGGCTCGAGCGTGCTCAAGCTTTCCTACCTGCCCGAGGCGCACACCGATTTCATCCTCGCCGTGATTGGCGAGGAGCTGGGGCTGGCCGGCATCGTCGCGGTGATGGGGCTGTTCGCGCTGGCGGTGGGGCGCGGCCTCTACCTCGGCCTCAAGGGCGTGGAGATCGGCCAGCGCTTCGCCGGCTACGTGGCCTTCGGCCTGTCGCTGATGCTGGGCCTGCAGGCGATGGTGTCGATCGGCGTGAACCTGGGCGCGCTGCCCACCAAGGGCCTGACCCTGCCGCTGATCAGCTCGGGCGGCTCTTCGGTGCTGCTCACCTGCGCCATGGCCGGCGTGCTGCTGCGCGCCACCTTCGAGATCAACCGCGCGCTCGATGCGCGCCAGCAGAACCAGCGCATGCCGGCGGCCGCCGTGGCCGACGCCCATGCGGCGGTGGCGGCGACGCGCGAGCGTGAGCGCGAGGCGGTGACGGCATGAGCGGGAATCGGGCATCGGGAATGGAGAATCGGCAGGGCGCGCCGCAGCGGCCTGCTGCGCCTTCCCATTCCCGATTCCCGATGCCCGATTCCCGGCCCGTCCTCATCATGGCCGGCGGCACCGGCGGCCACATCTTCCCCGGCCTCGCCGTGGCCGAGACGCTGCGTGCGCAGGGCGTACCGGTGGCATGGCTGGGTGCGACCGGCGGCATGGAGACGCGGGTGGTGCCGCCCACCGGCATCGCGCTGCACGTGGTGCCGGTGGGCGGCCTGCGCGGCAAGCGCTGGACCACGCGCCTGGCCGCGCCGCTGATGCTGGCGCGCGCGCTGCTCGCCTCGCTGCGCATCCTGCTCAAGCTGCGGCCGCGCAGCGTGCTGTCGATGGGCGGCTACGTGGCCGGCCCCGGCGGCGTGGCCGCGCGCCTGCTCGGCACGCCGCTGCTGGTGCACGAGCAGAACCGCGTGGCCGGCTACACCAACCAGAAGCTGGCCGGCTTCGCCCGGCGCGTGCTGGCCGGCTTCGCCGACGCGCTGCCCGGCGCCGAATGGGTGGGCAACCCGGTGCGCGCCGCCATCGCCGCGCTGCCGCCGCCGGCGCAGCGCTTCGCGGCCCATGCCGGCCGTCCGCACCTGCTGGTGCTGGGCGGCAGCCTGGGTGCGCGCGCCTTGAACCTCGCCCTGCCGAAGGCGCTGGCCCTGCTGCCGGCGGAGCGTCGCCCCGAGGTGCTGCACCAGTGCGGCGGCCGCGGCGTGGAGGAGACGCAGGCGGCCTACGCCGCGGCCGGCGTGGAGGCGCAGATCGTGCCCTTCGTCGAGGACATGGCCGGCACCTACGCCTGGGCCGACCTCGCCGTGTGCCGCGCCGGCGCGCTGACCCTGGCCGAACTCACCGCCGCCGGCCTCGGCGCCGTGCTGGTGCCGTTTCCGCACGCGGTGGACGACCACCAGACCCGCAACGCCGAGGCGCTGGTCGCCGCCGGCGCGGCCGAACTGATACAGGAACGTGATTTGGACGTACATGCACTCGCGCAGCGCCTGGCGGCGCTGCTGGACGACCGCGCCGGCCTGCTCGCCATGGCCGTGGCTGCGCGCACGCTGGCCAAGCCGGATGCGGCGGCGGTGATCGCGCAGGCCTGCCTGGAGGTGGCCGCATGACCCCGCGCCGCCTGCTCTCGCACGAAGACCTGATGAGCACCTTCCGCCGCGTGCACTTCATCGGCATCGGCGGCGTCGGCATGAGCGGCATCGCCGAGGTGCTGCACAACCTGGGCTATGCGGTGTCCGGCTCCGACCGCGCCGGCTCGCCCACCACCGAGCGGCTGGCCAAGCTCGGCATCGAGGTGCGCATCGGCCACCTCGCCGAGCACGTGGCCGACGCCGACGTGGTGGTGACCTCCAGCGCCATCCGCGCCGACAACGCCGAGCTGGTGGCCGCCCGCGCGGCGCGCATCCCGGTGATCCCGCGCGCGGAGATGCTGGGCGAGCTGATGCGCTTCCGCCGCGGCATCGCCATCGCCGGCACCCACGGCAAGACCACCACCACCAGCCTCGCCGCCAGCGTGCTGGCCGAGGCCGGCTACGACCCCACCTTCGTGATCGGCGGCCAGCTCAACGCGGCCGGCGCCAATGCGCGGCTGGGCACCGGGCAGTACCTGGTGGCCGAGGCGGACGAGTCGGACGGCTCCTTCCTGCTGCTCTCGCCGGTGATCGCCGCGGTCACCAACATCGACGCGGATCACTTGGAGAACTACCACGGCGATTTCGCCGAGGTGAAGAAGGCCTTCGACGATTTCCTGCACCGCCTGCCGTTCTACGGCCTGGCCGTACTGTGTGTGGACGACCCCGAAGTGGCCGCACTGGCCAAGACCACCACGCGCCGCGTGATGACCTACGGCATCGACACGCCCGACGCCGACGTGCGCGCCGCCAACATCGCCCAGCACGGCTTCCGTATGCACTTCGACCTGCACCTGCCCGGCCGCGAGCGCGGCCTGCCGGTGGAGCTCAACCTGCCGGGCCGGCACAACGTGCTCAACGCGCTGGCCGCTGCCAGCATCGGCTGGCAGCTCGGCGTGGAGCCGGTGGCGATCGCCCGCGCGCTGGCCAACTTCCAGGGCGTGGGCCGGCGCTTCCACCGCCGCGGCGAGATCGCGCTGGACCACGGCAGCGCGCTGCTGGTGGACGACTACGGCCACCATCCGCGCGAGCTTGCCGCGGTGTTCGCCGCCGCCCGCGGCGGCTGGCCGGAGCGCCGCCTGGTGGTGGCCTTCCAGCCACACCGCTACAGCCGCACGCGCGACCTGCTGGACGACTTCGCCAACGTGCTGGCCGAGGCCGACGTGCTGGTGCTGACCGAGGTCTATCCGGCCGGCGAGGCGCCCATCGCCGGCGCCGATGGCCGCGCGCTGGCCCGCGCCGTGCGTGCGCGCGGCAAGGTCGATCCGGTGCTGGTCGAGCATCCGCGCGAACTGAAGGACAGCCTGCCGGCGCTGCTGCGCGACGGTGACCTGCTGCTGCTGCTCGGCGCCGGCGACATCGGCGCGGCGGCGGTGGAACTGGCCAAGGCCGGCCAGCTCAAGACGAAGGGGGGTGCATGATGGCCACGCCGATTTCCGCCGCCAACCGCATCACCGATCCCGCCCGGTTCGGCCGCGTCGCCGTGGTCATGGGCGGCACCTCCTCCGAGCGCGAGGTCTCGCTCGACTCCGGCCGCAACGTGCTGGCCGCGCTGCGCGCACGCGGGGTGGACGCGCACGCGGTGGACGGCATCCCGGCCCTGCTGGAATCGCTGCGGGCGTGGCGCTTCGACCGCGTGTTCAACATCCTGCACGGCGGGGAGGGCGAGAACGGCGTGCTGCAGGGCGCGCTGGAGGCACTTGGCGTGCCCTACACCGGCTCGGGCGTGCTCGGCTCGGCGCTGGCGATGGACAAGACCCGCGCCAAGCGCGTGTGGCAGTCGCTCGGCCTCGCCACGCCGGCGTTCAAGGCGCTGCCGCGCGGCGCCGACGTGCACGCCGCCGCGTGCGGGATCGGCTTCCCGCTGATCGTCAAGCCCGCCTGCGAAGGCTCCAGCGTGGGCGTCACCCGCGTGTTCGAGGAGAAGGATCTCGACGCCGCCGTGGTGCTGGCCGCCCGCTACCACGGCGAGCTGCTGATGGAGGCGCTGATCGAGGGCCAGGAGATGACCGTGGGCATCCTCGGCCGCCAGGTGCTGCCCACCATCCACATCGTGCCCAAGGGCGCCTTCTACGACTACAACGCCAAGTACGTCGCCGAGGACACCCAGTACCTCTGCCCCGGCCTCGCCGGCGAGGCCGAGGAGGCGCTGCGCGCGCTGTCGCTGGCGGCCTTCGACGCGCTCGACTGCGCCGGCTGGGGCCGCGTGGACGTGATGCGCGACCGCGAAGGCCGCAACTGGCTGCTGGAGGCGAACACCGCCCCGGGCATGACCTCGCACTCGCTGGTACCCAAGGCCGCCAGGGCCGCCGGCATCGACTACGAGACACTGTGCTGGCGGGTGTTGGAGACCAGCTTTGCGGGTCCGGGAGTCGGGAATAGTGAATCGGGAATAGCCGAGCGTGCTCCATCCGATTCCCGATTCCCTACTCCCGATTCCCAGGGCGCCTCCAAGGGAGGCACCCCATGAGAGGAGCCATCCGCCTCGTCGCCTGGTGTCTGGCCATCGCCCTGGTGGCGCTGCCCATCGTCGGCGTGCTGCGCGGCTGGTTCGCGGCCAACCGCTGGCCGGTGACGCAGCTCACCGTGCAGGCCGAGTTCCAGCACGTCGGCGCCGAGCAGATCCGCGCCGCCGTGCTGCCGGCGCTGGGCCGCGGCTTCTTCGCGCTGGACGTGGCCGCGGTGCAGAAGGCGGTGGCGGCGCTGCCCTGGGTGGAGTCGGTGGAAGCGCGCAAGCGCTGGCCGGACACCCTGCTGCTGCGCATCTACGAGCGCCAGCCCTTTGCCCGCTGGAACGACAAGCACCTGATCAGCCGCCAGGGCCTGGTGTTCGACGCCCCGGGCGACGAGGCCGTGGCCGGCCTGCCCGTGCTGAGCGGGCCCGATTCGCGCCTGGCCGAGGTGGTGAGCTTCTACGCCGAGACGCAGAAGGCCTTCGCCAATACGCGCCTGAAGATCGTCGGCGTGACGCTCACCGATCGCGGCAGCTGGAGCCTCGCCACCGCCAGCGGTGCGCGGATCGTGGTCGGCGACCGCGACGAGGCCGGCCGCCGCCTGCGCCGCTTCCTCGACGTCTACCCGCAACTGATGGCAGGCCACGGCGACGGCTTCGTCTACGCCGACCTGCGCTACACCAATGGTTTTGCCGTGCGATGGCCGCAGACGCCTGCGCCGGCCCCCAACGTATCCGGAGGCTCGCCCCGCACATGAAGACCCGCAACGACAAGCAACTGGTGGTCGGCCTCGACATCGGCACCTCCAAGGTGGTGGCGATCGTGGGCGAGTACGAGCCGGGCGAGCCGATCGAGGTGATCGGCATCGGCTCGCACGTCTCGCGCGGCATGAAGCGCGGCTCGGTGGTGGACATCGAATCCACCGTGCACTCGATCCAGCGCGCGGTGGAGGAGGCCGAGCTGATGGCCGGCTGCGATATCCGCTCGGTCTACGCCTCCATCTCCGGCAGCCACCTGGAGACCAAGAACTCGCACGGCACCGCGGCCATCCGCGACCGCGAGGTCACCCCGAACGATCTCGACCAGGTGCTCGAAGCCGCCAGCGCGGTGGCGATACCGGCCGACCGCAAGGTGCTCTACAAGGAGTCGCAGGAATACCGCATCGACGGCCAGGACGGCATCCGCTCGCCGGTGGGCATGAGCGGCGTGCGGCTGGAGGCCTCGGTGCACCTGGTCACCGGCGCGGCGGCGGCGGTGCAGAACATCTCCAAGTGCATCCAGCGCTGCGGCCTGTCGGTGGACGAGCTGGTGCCTTCGGCGGTGGCCAGCGCCAAGTCGGTGCTTACCGACGACGAGCGCGAGCTGGGCGTGTGCCTGGTCGACATCGGCGCCGGCACCACCGACATCGCCATCTACACCCAGGGTGCGATCCGCTACAGCAAGTCGCTGCCGGTGGGCGGCGACCAGGTCACCAACGACATCGCCTACGGCGTGCAGACGCCGACCGCGAGCGCGGAGGAGATCAAGATCAAGTACGCCTGCGCGCTGGCCCAGCTCACCCACGCGGAGGAGACCATCCAGGTGCCCAGCGTGGGCGACCGCCCGCCGCGCCGGCTCACCCGCCAGTCGCTGGCGCAGAGCGTGCAGGCCCGCTACGAGGAAATCTTCGAGATGGTGCACGACGAACTGCGCCGCTCCGGCTTCGAGAGCCTGGTGGCGGCCGGCGTGGTGCTCACCGGCGGCGCCGCGCGGATGGAAGGGGCGCTGGAGCTGGCCGAGGAGATCTTCCACAAGATGGTGCGCATCGGCGTGCCGCAGCACGTCTCGGGCCTGGGTGAAGTGGTCGCCAACCCCCTGCATTCCACCGGCGTGGGCCTGCTGCTGCACGGCGCGCGCACCGGCGGCATGCGCGCCAGCGGCCCGGCCGGCGGCAGCGTGGGCGGGCTGGTGGGCAAGGTGCGCGGCTGGATCACCAGGAATTTCTGAGTTTCGCATTCGGCGGCGCAGGAGGCGCAGCCAGGGTGGATGGAGGTCCGCCCGCCACTTCCGGAGCGACAGGAGTCGCGCCCGGCAGTCACAACGACAACGAAGGCTCTACGGAGGACGGGAAATGTTCGAACTAATCGAAAAACTGGCACCGAACGCAGTCATCAAGGTCATCGGCGTGGGCGGCGGCGGCGGCAACGCCGTGGCGCACATGCTCAACGCCAATGTCGAAGGCGTCGATTTCATCGTCGCCAACACCGATGCGCAGGCCATGAAGAATTGCGGCTCGCGCACCCACCTGCAACTGGGCGCCAACGTGACCAAGGGCCTGGGCGCGGGCGCCAACCCGGAAGTGGGCCGCCAGGCCGCACTGGAAGACCGCGAGCGCATCGAGGAAATGCTCGAGGGCGCGGACATGGTGTTCATCACCGCCGGCATGGGCGGCGGCACCGGTACCGGCGCGGCGCCGGTGGTGGCGCAGCTGGCCAAGGAGAAGGGCATCCTCACCGTGGCGGTGGTCACCAAGCCGTTCCCGTTCGAGGGCCGCCGGCGCATGCAGGTGGCGCTCAAGGGCATCGAGGACCTGTCCCAGCACGTGGATTCGCTGATCACCGTGCCTAACGAGAAGCTGCTCAGCGTGCTCGGCCGCGAGGTCACCCTGCTCAACGCCTTCAAGTCCGCCAACGACGTGCTGCTGGGTGCCGTGCAGGGCATCGCCGACCTGATCACCGCCCCGGGCCTGATCAACGTGGACTTTGCCGACGTGCGCACGGTAATGAGCGAGATGGGCCTGGCCATGATGGGCTCGGGCACCGCCCGCGGCGACGACCGCGCCCAGGCCGCGGCCGAGGCGGCGATCAAGAACCCGCTGCTGGAGGACGTCGACCTCAACGGCGCCTGCGGCATCCTGGTCAACGTCACCGCCGGTCCCAACCTGACCATGCGCGAATTTGACGAGATTGGCCGCATCATCCACGACTACGCCAGCGAAGACGCCACCGTGGTGATCGGTACCTCGCTGGATGCGGAAATGCAGGACGACGTGCGCGTCACCGTGGTCGCCACCGGTCTCAACCGTGCCGCGGCCCGCCAGCCGATCCGCCCGGCCGCCACCCAGCAGGTGGAAATGCGCCAGCGGCCGCGCCCAGTGATGCTGCGTACCGGCACCGGCAACGAGGTGGTCGATTACGCCCAGCCCGAGACGGTGGTCAGCACCAGCCCCCGCGGCGAGGCGCCGGCCAAGGGCGGCGACACGAGCCTGGACTATCTGGACATTCCGGCGTTTCTGCGCCGTCAGGCCGACTAACGAGGAAATGTAAAAAAAGATTGAACGTTTTGCCCGCAGGCAGGGTCTGAGGAAAAACGCGCCGGCATGGCCGGGGTGGGTGCCAAGGACCTGCCGAGGGCAGCGAACGCTGCCAGCTGCGCGTTCTAAGGATGGATGCGTCAGCAGGGCGCCGGCCGCATGGCCGGGGTCCATCGACGCCTTGCGCCGGCCTGTCCCGTCCCGGCGCGAGGCGGTTTTTCGCCGGACGGCCGTGGGCCGTGGCGAAGGCGCTGCCGCAGGTGGAGACGCCTGTGGCATGAAAAAAGTATGAAGCGGTGAACAGTCTGTACCGGGTGGTTTGCTTTTTTTGGAGGTTAAGACTGTGTTAGCATCCCTCCCCTGGTTGGCTGCTCTCTCTTTAACGAGTGCCTAAATAATGATCAAGCAGCGTACGCTCAAGAACATCATCCGTGCGACCGGCGTCGGCCTGCACACTGGCGACAAGGTCTACATGACGCTGCGCCCGGCGGCCCCGAATACCGGCATCGTCTTCCGCCGCACGGATCTCAATCCGCCCGTGGAAATCCATGCGCGCCCCGACAAGGTCGGCGATACGCGCCTGTCCACCACCCTGGTGAACGGCGACGTGCGCGTTTCCACGGTCGAACACCTGCTCTCGGCGATGGCCGGTCTGGGCATCGACAACGCCTACGTGGACCTGTCCGCGCCGGAAGTGCCGATCATGGACGGCAGCGCCGGTCCCTTCGTGTTCCTGCTGCAGTCGGCGGGCATCGAGGAGCAGACCGTCGCCAAGCGCTTCATCCGCATCAAGAAGCCGGTGAAGGTGCAGGAAGGCGACAAGTGGGCCCGCTTCGAACCTTTCGAGGGCTTCAAGGTCGGCTTCTCGATCGAGTTCAACCACCCGATCATCTCCAAGCGCACCTCGCGCGCCGAGATCGACTTCTCCACCACCTCCTTCGTGAAGGAAGTGAGCCGTGCGCGCACCTTCGGCTTCATGCGCGACATCGAGATGCTGCGCGAGCACAACCTGGCGCTGGGCGGCTCGATGGACAACGCCGTGGTGCTGGACGACTACCGCGTGCTGAACGAGGACGGCCTGCGCTACGAGGACGAGTTCGTCAAGCACAAGATCCTCGACGCCATCGGCGATCTCTACCTGCTCGGCCACAGCCTGGTCGGTGCGTACTACGCCCACAAGTCGGGCCACGAGCTCAACAACAAGCTGCTGCGCACCCTGATGGCCGACGCCACGGCCTGGGAAGAGGTGAGCTACGAGGACGATCCGGCCACCGCGCCGATCTCCTACGCCCATCCCGCGCAGGCGGTCTGAAGCCCGACGCTTCGGCCCGGCCGCTACGGAAAAGCCGCATCCTCGGATGCGGTTTTTTTGTGCCCGGTCACAGGCCGGCCGTAGACGGATCCGCGCATCTTGCCCATCCCGGGCTGTCCCCGGCGCCGTGCCGTGCTATAACCGGGGCTTGCCCTGGAGCCCGGTCGAGGCTCCGCGCGTCCGGGCAAGGCTGGAGGTGCCGCTAGCGGCGGCCTCCGGGAGGGGAATCCGACGTTTCGGCGATGGACGCCAGTGCCAGGAACTGGGCCCGCAGCTCTGGGTCCGCGAGGGAGGCCGCGGCGGTCCGCAGGTGGACGGCCACGGCTGGCGAAAGGGGTTTTGACCGATCCGGTTCCACAGTGACCGGCGGCAAGGGGGCCACTTTCACGGTAACCGAACTGGCGTGCGTGCCGAGGGCGCGCGCGGTGGCAAGGAGCTGCGTTTGCATGAGCCGCAGGCGCGAGGCCCAGGCCGGGGAGGATGCCAGGAAGACGAGGCGGTCGTGGCGCAACTGGGCGAATCGCACCTGGTCGCGCAACGGCGTCGGCAGCGTCTGGCGCAGCGCGCGGTCCAGCGCGTCCAATTCGCCGGCCTTGCGGGCCAGCGTCGCGAAGGCGGCGCATTCGGTGACGGACTTCGGTCCGGCAGCCGGGCGAGAGGGGACGGGAGGGGGGGCGTGCCGCATGACCGACATCTTCGACGTGAACGCTGAACGTATGCAAATCATATTCGTATCCCGCAGCAACAAAGTGCCCCGCAGCTTCGATCTGACCAGCCGGCGCCTGCGCTGGCGCCTCGCCGCGGCGGCGCTGTGCGTGTTGTTCGGCTGCGGCGGGCTGGGGGCGGCGGTGGCCCTGACCGTGGCCAGTCCCCACGACCGCGCGCTGGATGAGGTGCAAGGCCTGCAGCAGCAGGTCGAGCGGCAGAAGGCGCAGCTCGCCGACGTGCGCGCCGACTCCCAGCGCCAGCTCGACGCCCTGGCGCTCAAGCTCGGCCAGCTGCAGGCCGAGTCCACCCGCCTGGACGCGCTGGGCGAGCGCTTGACCCAGGTCGGCAAGCTCGACGACGGCGAATTCGATTTCGACCAGCCGCCCGCGCTCGGCGGCGTGGAGGACGGCGGCGACGGCGCCTATGCGCTGCCGCCTAGCCTGCAAACCGGCATCGACCAGTTGGCCGAGCAGTTCGAGCGCCAGCAGGCGCAGCTGTCCGTGTTGCAGAGCTATCTTTTGGACGCGCGCATCGAATCGAGCCTCAAGCCCGCCGGCATGCCGGTGGAGGGCTACATTTCCTCCTACTTCGGCGGCCGGCCGGACCCGTTCAGCGGCCACAGCGCCCGCCACACCGGCATCGACATCTCCACCCCCAGCGGCACGCCGGTGCATGCGGTGGCCGAAGGCATGGTCAGCTACGCCGGGGTGCGCAGCGGCTACGGCAACGTGGTGGAGATCGACCACGGCAACGGCTACATGACCCGCTATGCGCACAACAGCGCGCTGCTGGTCCACCCGGGCCAGCGCGTGCACGTGGGCGACGCGCTGGCCCGCGCCGGCTCCACCGGCCGCTCGACCGGCCCGCACGTGCATTTCGAGGTCTGGTACAAGGGCCGCGTGGTCAATCCGCTGGCCTATGCGCGCTCCCACCACTAGCCACTAGGCGTGGCCCGGCGCGGGCGGACCGCCCGCGCTCTTGAATCCGGCCGCCGCCGCCGCCATCCCGGGCAATCGGGCAGGGTGTAGTACCATGCCCCTTTCGCCCGCGCCCATGGCGGCGATCCCGTCTCTTCTTATCCGGAACATCGATGTTCAACCGTGCACTGACGAGCCTTTTCGGCAGCCGCAACGAGCGCGTGCTGCGCCAGCTTTCCAGGAACGTGGCGCGGATCAACGCGCTGGAATCCGAGTTCGGCAAGCTGGACGATGCGGCCCTGCGCGCCAAGACCGACGAATTCAAGCAGCGCCTGGGTGCCGGCGAGACGCTGGACAAGCTGCTGCCGGAGGCTTTCGCCACCGTGCGCGAGGCGTCCAAGCGCGTGCTCGGCATGCGCCACTACGACGTGCAGCTGATCGGCGGCATGGTGCTGCACATGGGCAAGATCGCCGAGATGCGCACCGGCGAGGGCAAGACCCTGGTGGCGACGCTGCCGGTGTACCTGAACGCACTGGAAGGCAAGGGCGTGCACGTGGTCACGGTGAACGACTACCTGGCCCGCCGCGACTCCGCCCAGATGGGCAAGCTGTACAACTTCCTGGGCCTTTCGGTGGGCGTGGTGTACCCGGGCATGGACCATGCCGACAAGCACCAGGCCTACGGCGCCGACATCACCTACGGCACCAACAACGAATTCGGCTTCGACTACCTGCGCGACAACATGGCGCTCAGCAAGGAGCAGCGCTACCAGCGCGGCCTGCACTACGCCATCGTCGACGAGGTGGATTCGATCCTGATCGACGAGGCGCGCACCCCGCTGATCATCTCCGGCCCGGCCGAGGATTCCCCGCAGCTGTACATCGCGGTGAACCGCGTGGTGCCGCGCATGGTCCGCCAGGAGAAGGAGGACGGCGGCGGCGACTACTGGGTCGACGAGAAGCAGAAGCAGGTGTACCTGTCCGAGGAGGGCATGTCGCACGCCGACGAGCTGCTGCGCGAGGCCGGCGTGATCGACGCCGACAGCGGCCTGTACGACTCCAAGAACCTGGCCATCGTGCACCACCTGAACGCCGCGCTGCGCGCCAATGCGCTCTACCAGCGCGACGTGGACTACATCGTGCGCGACGGCGAGGTGATCATCGTCGACGAGTTTACCGGCCGCACCCTGCCGGGCCGGCGCTGGTCCGACGGCCTGCACCAGGCGGTGGAGGCGAAGGAGGGCGTGCCGATCCAGCGCGAGAACCAGACGCTGGCCACGGTGACCTTCCAGAACCTGTTCCGCATGTACAAGAAGCTGTCCGGCATGACCGGCACGGCCGACACGGAAGCCTACGAGTTCCAGCAGATCTACGGCCTGGAAGTGGTGGTGATCCCCACCCACAAGCCGATGATCCGCAAGGACAACGCGGACATGGTGTTCCTGGCCCAGCAGGCCAAGTACGGCGCGGTGATCGAGGACATCAAGGACTGCCACAAGCGCGGCCAGCCGGTGCTGGTGGGCACCACCTCGATCGAGGTGTCCGAGCTGCTCTCGGGGCTGCTGCACAAGGAGAAGATCCCGCACGAGGTGCTCAACGCCAAGCAGCACGAGCGCGAGGCGCACATCGTGGCCCAGGCCGGCGCGCCCGGTTCGGTGACCATCGCCACCAACATGGCCGGCCGCGGCACCGACATCGTGCTCGGCGGCAGCCTGGAGGCGGCGCTGGCCGCGCTGCCGGAGGACGCCAGCGAGACCGACCGCGCCCGCGTCAAGGCCGACTGGAAGAAGCGCCACGAGCAGGTGCTGGCGTCCGGCGGCCTGCACATCATCGGCACCGAGCGGCACGAGAGCCGCCGCATCGACAACCAGCTGCGCGGCCGCTCCGGCCGCCAGGGCGACCCGGGTTCCTCGCGCTTCTACCTGTCGCTGGAGGACAACCTGCTGCGCATCTTCGCCGGCGACTGGGTCGGCCGCTGGATGCGCATGTTCGGCATGAAGGAGCACGACGCGCTGGAGGATCGCATGATCAGCCGGCAGATCGAGAAGGCGCAGCGCAAGGTCGAGCAGCACAACTTCGACATCCGCAAGCACCTGCTCGAGTTCGACGACGTCGCCAACGACCAGCGCAAGGTGATCTACGCCCAGCGCGACGAGCTGCTGGAAGGCGAGGACATCGCCGACGCCATCGCCGACATCCGCGCCGACACGGTCGAGAACCTGGTGCGCCGCTACGTGCCGGCCGACAGCATCGACGAGCAGTGGGACATCGCCGGCCTCGATCGCGAGCTGGAGAGCGAGCTCGGCCTGCAGGCGGACCTCAAGCACTGGGTCGAGCAGCAGCACGAGCTGGACGCCGAGGCGATCCTCGAGCACGTGCGCACGCGGGTGGACGACATGTTCCGCGCCAAGGAGGAGCAGGTCGGCGCCGAGACCATGCGCCAGCTGGAGAAGCACGTGATGCTGAGCGTGCTCGACAACGCCTGGAAGGAGCACCTGGCCAGCATGGACTACCTGCGCCAGGGCATCTACCTGCGTGGCTATGCGCAGCAGCAGCCCAAGCAGGAGTTCAAGCGCGAGTCCTTCAACCTGTTCTCGCAGATGCTCGAGCGCATCAAGGCCGAGGTGGTGCAGATGCTCGCGCGCATCCGCATCCGCAGCGAGGAGGAAGTGTCCGCGATGGAGGCCGAGCAGCAGCGCCTCGCCAGCCGCCTGCAGCAGCAGATGCTGGCCAGCGGCGGCGGTGCGCCGGTCGAGGCGCTCGGCGCCGACCCGGAGGCGGCCGCCTCCGCCGGCATGCGCGCGCCGGCTGCTCAGGCGCTGCCGCGCGTGGGTCGCAACGATCCCTGCCCGTGCGGTTCGGGCAAGAAGTACAAGCACTGCCACGGGCAGCTGACCTGAAGAGGAGCGGGGCGGCGGCGCGATGCCCCGCTTCGCCTTGCAAACCGGATCTTGCCGACGCGGCGCAGCGACCCTGCGCCGCGTCGTGCTTTGCGGCTACGCCGCCGCGGGTCAGTCGCCGCCGCCGGAGGGGCGCTTGCGGTGCGGGTCGGCCTGCACGGCGATGTATTGCGGCTCCTCGCCGTCGATGCGCATGGCGGTGAGCTGGCCGCCCCAGACGCAGCCGGTGTCGATGGCGTAGATCCCAAGCCCGGCGAAGCGGCCCAGCGCGGACCAGTGGCCGCAGATGATGCGCGTCTCGCGCCGGCGCGTGCCGGGCACCTCGTACCACGGATAGAGCCCGGCCCGCTGCGTGCCGGGCATGCCCTTGGCCTCGAAGTCGATGCGTCCGTTGGCGTCGCAGTAGCGCATGCGGGTCAGCATGTTGATCGAGGCGCGCAGCCGCTCGATGCCCTGCAGCCGGCTCGACCAGCTGGCCGGCCGGTTGCCGAACAGGTTCTTGAGCAGGCGGGCGTGGCGCGGGCCGGCGAGCTCCTGCTCCACTTCCTGCGCCGCGCGCTGCGCCTGGCGCAGCGTCCAGGAGGGCGCCAGGCCCGCATGCACCATGGTCCAGCCGAGTGCCTCGTCGTGGTGCAGCAGCTTCTGGCCGCGCAGCCAGTCGAGCAGCGCGGGCGCGTCCTCGGCGAACAGCACCGAGCGCAGCTCGGGATTCACCCGGGCCTGGGCGTCGGGCTTGCGTTCGGCGATGGCGAGCAGGCTGAGGTCGTGGTTGCCCAGGGTGACCACGGACTGCTCGTGCAGGCCGTGGATCAGCCGCAGCGTCTCCAGCGACTGCCCGCCGCGGTTGACCAGGTCGCCGCAGAACCACAGCTTGTCCTGCGCGGGATCGAAGCGGAGCTTCTCCAGCAGCCGCTGCAACTCGGGATAACACCCCTGCACGTCGCCGATCGCATAGGTGGCCATCAGTGCAGGGTGCGCGGAATGGAGAGGGTGAAGGACGGGATCTGCGCCTCGAAGCGCGTGCCGTCGTCGGCCAGCATGTGGTAGCTGCCCTGCATGGTGCCCACGGCGGTCTCCAGCACTGCGCCGGAGGTGTATTCGAACTGGTCGCCGGGGCGCATCCACGGCTGCTCGCCGACCACGCCGTCGCCGCGCACCTCTTCCACCTTGCCGTTGGCGTCGGTGATCACCCAGTGGCGGCCGAGCAGGCGCGCGGGCACCTCGCCGGCGTTGTGCATGGTGATGGTGTAGGCGAAGACGTAGCGGTTGTCCTCGGGCTTGGACTGGTCGGGGACGAAGCGCGTCTGGACCTGCACGTCGATGGTGTAGGGGGATTTCTCGGTCATGGGCGAATTGTACGGCTTGCGTCCTGCACGGGGCAGAGCGTGCACGCGCGTGGCTGAACGCAGGCGCGTCACGCCCCGGCGGCCACCTGGGCCAGGCGCACGAAATCGGCCGGCGCCAGGGTCTCCGCCCGCGCCTTGGGATCGACGCCGGCGCGGCGGATGGCCTCCTCGTCGAGCAACTGCTTGAGGCCGTTGGCGAGCGTCTTGCGCCGCTGCGCGAAGGCGGCCTTTACGATCGCGTGCAGCCGCGCCGGGTCGGCCTCGTGGCGTTCGTGCGCGGGGAGCGGCACCAGCCGCACCACCGCCGAGTCCACCTTGGGCGGCGGACGGAAGGCGCCCGGCGGCACGGTGAACAGCGGCACCACGCGGCAGGCCAATTGCAGCATCACCGAGAGGCGCCCGTAGACCTTGCTGCCGGGTTCGGCGGCCATGCGGTCCACCACTTCTTTCTGCAGCATGAAGTGCATGTCCTCGATGGCCTGGGCGTGCTCCACGCAGTGGAACAGGATCGGGCTGGAGATGTAGTAGGGCAGGTTGCCCGCAATGCGCAGCCGCGAGGCGCCGAGCTGGCGGGCGAGCGCGGTGAAATCCACCTTGAGCACGTCGGCGTGGATGATCGCCAGTTCGCCGACGGGCCCGGCGCGCTCTTCCAGCAGCGGGATCAGGTCGGTGTCCAGCTCGATCGCGGTGAGCCGCTTGGCCGCCGCCAGCAGCGGCAGGGTGAGCGCGCCTTCGCCGGGGCCGATCTCGACCACGCAGTCGCCGTCGCGGGGCGCGATGGAGGACACGATGCGCTCGATGTAGCGCTTCTCGTGCAGGAAGTGCTGGCCGAAGTGTTTCTTGGGGCGGGCGGTCATGGCAGTCGTTCTTGGAGGGTCAGGCCGGGGCCATCGGGCCGGCCTTCGGATCGGGCCGGGGTCATTTGTGGGAGCGCGCTTGCGCGCGACCGCCTTATGGCCGGTCGCCAGGCAAGCCCGAAGCGGTCGCGCGCAGGCGCGCCCCTACCGGGCGGGTTCGAGCAGGGCCAGCGCCATCTTCGCCGCGGCGATCAGGCTGGACGGGTCGGCGCGGCCGCTGCCGGCGAGGTCCAGCGCGGTGCCGTGGTCGACCGAGGTGCGCACGAAGGGCAGTCCCAGGGTGAGGTTGACGGTACGGTCGAAGGCTTCGCTCTTGAGCACCGGCAGTGCCTGGTCGTGGTACATCGACAGCACGGCGTCGTAGCGCTCGCGCACGGCCGGCACGAAGGCGGTATCGGCCGGCAGCGGGCCGATGAGCTGCATGCCCTCGGCGCGCAGGCGCTCGAGCAGCGGGATGATGGTGTCCAACTCCTCGCGCCCCAGGTGGCCCGCCTCGCCGGCATGCGGGTTGAGGCCGAGCACGGCGATGCGCGGGGCGGCGAAGCCGAAGCGTTCGCGCAGCGCCGCATGCACGATGCGCAGCGTGCGCTCCAGCGATGCCGGCGTGATCGCCGCCGGCACCGCGGCCAGCGGGATGTGGATGGTGGCCAGCGCCACGCGCAGCTCGGGGCTGGCCAGCATCATCACCACCTCGCTGCCGGCGCGTTCGGCGAAGAACTCGGTGTGGCCGACGAAGCGGTAGCCGGCGTCGATGATCGAGGACTTCTGCAGCGGTGCGGTGACCACGGCGCCGTAGCGGCCAGCCAGGCAGCCATCCGCCGCCTCCGCCAGGGTGGCGAGCACGTAGGCGGCGTTGCGGGGATCGGGCTGGCCGGGGTGCTCGGTCGCGCCCAGCGGCAGGTGGCGCACGCGCAGGCTGCCGGGGCGGCGCTCGGCGAGCGGGCGGCCGTCGTCGTCGATCAGTTCGAGTGGCGCGCCGCAGCGTGCGGCGGCGCGCTCCAGCAGGCCGCGGTCGGCGACGGCCACCAGGTCGGCCGCCAGCGGCGTGGCGGCCAGGCGGACCAGCAGCTCGGGGCCGACGCCCGCCGGCTCACCCGCGGTGACGGCGAGCCGGGGCAGGGCGCCGCTCAAGCCGGCCTCAGGAGGACTTGGTCTGGGCGTCCGGGTTGCGCAGCTCCGGCACCAGGATGTTCACGTAGGCGTCGGCGCGCAGCTGGCGCAGGAAGTCGTCGTAGGCCTGCTCGGCCTTGCGGTTGCCGATGGCCTGGCGCGCCTCGTTGCGGGCAATCTCGTCGGTGCGGTCGCTCTGGCGCGAGCCCAGGCGCTGCAGGATGTGCCAGCCGGCCTCGCTCTGGAACGGCTTGGACACCTCGCCATCCTTGAGCTGGACGATCTCGTTGGCGATGGTGGAGCCCCACTCGTTCTGCGCGAACCAGTTCATGTCGCCGCCGGCGTTGGCGGTGGTGGGGTCCTTGGAGTTGTCCTTCGCCAGCTGGGCGAAATCGCCGTGCTTGCCGGTGATCTGGTTGTACAGGTCCTGCGCCTTCTGCTCGGCCTGGGCCGGGGTCAGCAGCTCGCTGGGCTTGATCAGGATCTGGCGGGCGTGGAACTCGGTGATCACCTGGCGGCTGGGCGCGCGCTGGGCGATCAGCTTGATGATGTGGAAGCCGGTGGGGCCGCGCAGTGCGGCGCTGACGTCGCCGGCTTTCATGCCGGACACGGTGTCGGCGAAGGCCTGCGGTACCTCGTCCATGCGGCGCCAGCCGAGGTCGCCGCCGTCGAGGGCGTCCTGCGCGTCGGAGAAGCGGATCGCGGCGGCGTTGAAATCCAGCCCGCCCTTGATCGCGGCGATGGCCTGCGCGGCCTTGTTCTGCGCGGCCTGGATGGCGGCGGCGTCGGCGCCGGAGGGGATGCTGACCTGGATGTGCGCCAGGTGCACCTCGCCCGCCTTGTAGGTCGGGCTGGCGAGCAGGTTGTTGATCTCGCTGTCGGTGATGTTGACCGAGTCGCGCACCACGCTGTCGTGCAGGCGCTGCATGGTCAGCTGGTTGGCCAGTTGCTCGCGGAAGGCGGCGAAGGAGGAACCCTCCTGCTCCACCGCGGCGCGCAGCTGGTCGGCCGACATGTTGTTCTGCTGCGCCACGGCGCCCACGGCCTGGTCGACGTCGGCGTCGGCCACGCGGATGCCCTGGTCCTTGGCGCGCGCCACCTGCAGCTTCATCAGCACCAGGCGGTCGAGTACCTGGCGCTGCAGCACATCCAGCGGCGGCAGCTGGCCGGGATTGCTGGCGTACTGCTGCTGCACCGTGCGCACGGCTTCGTTGAGTTCGCTCTGCAGGATCACGTCCTCGTCCACCACCGCCACGATGCGGTCGAGCGGCTGCTTGCCCGCGGCAGGCGCCGGCGTGGCGGCCTGGGGCAGCAGCTGGGCGTGGGCGGGCAGGGCGGTGCCCGCGGCGGCCGCGAGCATGAACAGCGCGAGGGCTTGCTTCATCTGTCAGGAACCTTCGGTCGCCGCGCGGCGGCGGGGACGTTTATTGATAGCCGAGGATAGCACGGTGCAGGAAATCCTCGGTCTGGCTATTGAACGCGCCCAGGCCCTTGAATTCCAGCTCGAACATGATCGCGTTGTTGGTATGGGTGTCGGTGGTGGCGTAGTTGTAGCCGTTCACGTAATGGCGCTCCAGCACGCGGAAGGCGACGCAGCAGCTGTCGTACTCGAAGCCGGCCATGGCCTCCACCGTGCGGCGCTGCTTCACCGAATACGTCCAGCGGGCCAGGGCGCGCCAGCGATCGGAGATCGGGTAGACCGCCGAGGCGTCGTATTGTTCCAGTAGCGACTGGCGGGTGCCCGGCGTGCGGCGGTAGCGGTAGGAGAAATTGATGATGCCGTCGCCGCCCAGGCGCCGCTGCAGCTCGAGCACGCCGAGGTCGGTCAGGCGCGTCTCGGGGTTCCACTGGTAGGAGGTGTTGAGCCGCCACTGGTCGCTGAGCTGCATGTTGAGCTGGACCACGTAGTCCGACTTGGTCCAGTTCACCGGCGGCGTGACCGTGGTGTTGGAGTTCGGCAGCTGCACCTTCTGGGTCGAGAAGTAGTGGATCTGGCCGATGCTGGCGGCCAGCCGCTCCACGCCGTTGTCGTCGAGCAGGCGGGTGGTGAGCGCGGCGGTGAGGTTGTTCGCGTCCATCTGCCGGTCGGCGCCGGAATAGCGGTTCGGCGAGAACAGCTGCCAGTAGTCGAACGACATCAGGTTGGTGTCGAACAGCGGCAGGTTGCTCTGGTTGCGGTAGGGCACGTACAGGTAGTACAGCCGCGGCTCCAGCGTCTGCGTGTAGCTCTTGCCGAACAGCGAGGTGCTGCGGTCGAAGACCAGGCCGCTGTCGAGGCTGGCGATGGGCAGCGAGCGGCTGGGCGTGCGGCTGTTGAACGGCGTGGTGTCGCTGCCGCCCAGGCGGCCGTAGTAGCCGTACTGGTCGTAGCCGCCGTCCAGCTGGTAGGCGGTGTAGCGGTAGGCCAGCTTGGGCCGCACGAACCAGGACGCGCCGCGGAAGTCGGCGGCCAGGTAGGGCTCGAGGTCGAGGCGCTTGCCCTCGACCACGTTGTCCTTCTTGAACGCCACCGCTTCGTCGTCCATGCCGAACTCGAGCCAGCGGGTGATCGGCAGGTCCAGGCCCAGGGTGGCGCGCGGCCAGCGCTTGTACTGCACGATGCTGTCGGGCAGGTACGGGTCGGCGTTCTGGTAGCTGTCCACGCCGAAGGAGGCGTTCCACCAGTTGCCGCCGCCGTTGATGTACGTGCTCGAGGTGAGCATGGCGACCTGGCCGTTGTAGAACATGTCGTTGCCGAAGTCGCGCAGGTAATTGCGGTCGGAGACGCGGTTGATGTTGGCGCTCAGCGACCATGGGCCGACCAGGTGGGTGCTGTCCAGGATGTGCAGCATCCAGCGCTTGTCGCCCTGGGTGTTCTGCGCGGTCGGATCGTTGGCGTCGTAGGTGCCGCGGTCGTTCGGCAGGTACTCGAAGTTCAGGATGCCGTTGGAGGTCGGCAGCAGGTAGCGGAACTCCCCGCCCAGCATCGGGCCGCGCTGGGTATACAGGCGCGGGTCGAGGGTGGCGTCGTAGTTCGGCGCCAGGTTCAGGTAGTAGGGCGTGCTGACCATGAAGCCGGCGCGGCTGGTGTTGCCGATCATCGGCGTGAGGAAGCCGCTCTTGCGCCGGTCGTCGATGGGGAAGGTGAAATAGGGCAGGTACAGGATCGGCACGTGCGCGAAGCGCATGGTGGCGCTGCGGGCCACGCCCACGCCGGTGTTCTTGTCGGTCTTGATGCTCTTGCCGCGGATCTCCCACAGGTGGTGGCCGATGTCGCAGGTGGAGAAGGTGGCCTGGGTGTAGTCGGTGCGCTGCGCGTCGAGCATGTTGGCGCGCGTGGCGGTGCCGTTGCCGCGCGACTGCAGCAGCTGGTAGCTCACGTTGTCGGCGATGCCGCGGTTCTGCTCGTTGTTGCCGCGCACGTGGTCGGCCGCCATCAGCTGGCCGGAATCCTGGTAGCGCACGCTGCCCTGGGCGTCGTAGTCGGTGGTGTCGTCGTTGTAGTGGGCGACGTCGGCATGCAGCAGCTGGTCGGCGCGCTCGATGCGCACCTGGCCGGTGAGCTTGTAGACGGTCTGGTCGGAGCTGTCCACGTGCTGGGCCTGCACGTTGGTGTTGCTGGTCTCGCGCAGCGTGCTGTCGCGCGTCAGCGCCGGGTCGTAGAACTCCAGCAGCGCGTTGGGCCGGCACATGGCGTAGCTGACCGGCCGCGGCGCACAGCGGAAGGAGCCGAGCGGACAGCTCGCCTCGACCCCCACCGGGCGGCCCGGGGTCGAGTCCGGGCCGGCCGCCTGCTGCTTCTGCGCGGGGTCGGCATAGGCCTGGCCGCCGAACAGGGCGAAGGCGGCGGCGGCCGCGAGCAGGCGGCGCGGCGGCAGCTGGCGCGGGCGCGGGGAGACGGGCGAGGCTGTCACGATGGCGGGTCTGTCGTGGAGGCAAGGCTCGTAAAACTAGCAGAAAGCCCCCATTTGAGGCAGGAGCTAAGGCCCCTTACCCCCTTGAGGAGATTCAGCCATGAGCGACGAGTCCAAGCCGGCCCGCAGCGATGCCGAATGGCGCAGCGCGCTGAGCCCCGAGCAGTACGCGGTCTGCCGCTGCTCCGCCACCGAGCCGCCGTTCAGCGGCAAGTGGTACGACCATCACGAGGCGGGCACCTACACCTGCGTGGCCTGCGGGGCGCCGCTGTTCACCTCCGCCGCCAAGTACGACTCCGGCTCCGGCTGGCCGAGCTACTTCCAGCCGGTGACGCGCGAGGCGGTGAGTCTGCACGAGGACGACAGCCACGGCATGCGCCGGGTCGAGGTGCGCTGCGCGCAGTGCGAGTCGCACCTGGGGCACGTGTTCCCGGACGGCCCGAAGCCGACGGGCCTGCGCTACTGCATCAATTCGGTGGCGCTGGATTTCGAGCCGGCGGCCGGGCCCTGAACGGGGCCGCCGCCGGCCGGCGTTCAGTCCATCAACGCCGCCACGTGCGCACTCGCCGAAGCCGCCAAGGCACCCAAGTCATAACCGCCCTCGAGCGTCGACACCAGCCGCCCCCCGGCATGCGTGCGCGCCACCTCCACCAGCCGCTCGGTGATCCAGGCGTAGTCCTCGCTGCCCAGGCGCAGGTCGCCCAGCGGGTCGGCGTGGTGGGCGTCGAAGCCGGCCGAGACCAGCAGCAGCTGCGGGCGGAAGGCGTGCAGGCGGGGCAGCAGCACGGCCTGCCACAGTTCGCGGAAGGCGTAGGTGCCGTCGCCCGGCGACAGCGTGGCGTTGACGATGTTGCCTACGCCGCGCTCCTCCTCGCTGCCGGTGTCCGGGTACAGCGGCGACTGGTGGCTGGAGGCAAACAGCACGCGCGGCTCGCGCTCGAAGATCGCCTGGGTGCCGTTGCCGTGGTGCACGTCGAAGTCGGCGATGGCCACGCGCTTCAAGCCATGCGCGGCCAGGGCATGGGCGGCGCCGATGGCCACGTTGTTGAACAGGCAGAAGCCCATTGCCTGCGCCGGCGTGGCGTGGTGGCCGGGCGGGCGCACGGCGCAGAAGGCGCGGTGCGCGTGGCTGGTGAGCGCCGCGTCCACCGCCGCGCAGACGGCGCCGGCGGCGCGCAGCGCGGCCTCGGCGGAGCCGGACGACATCGGCGTGTCCTCGCCGAGCTGGCTGGTGCCGGTGAGCGGCGCGCCGGCGAGCACGCGCTCCACGTAGGCGGCCTCGTGCACGCGCAACAGCTGCTCGCGGGTGGCGCGGGGGGCTTCCACGCGGTCCAGCGCGGCGAAGCGGTCGTGGTCGAGCGCGTGCAGCACCGCGCGCAGGCGTGCCGGCAGCTCGACGTGGCCGGGGCCCGGGTCGTGTTCCAGGCAGGCGGGGTGGGTGTACAGCCGCAGCATGCGCTCAGCGGGCATCCGGCTTGCGGCGGCGCTGGTGCTGCCACAGCACTTCGCCGTGGCCGCCGGCGCGGGCCAGTACGCGCGCGATCACGAACAGCAGATCGGACAGCCGGTTGAGGTAGTGCTGCACCGGCGGCCGCACGGCCTCGGCGCGCGCCAGCGCGACCACGTCGCGCTCGGCGCGGCGGCACACGGTGCGGGCGAGGTGGCAGCAGGAGGCGGCCATGCCGCCGCCGGGCAGGATGAAGTCCTTGAGCGGCGGCAGCGGCGCGTTGAACGCGTCCAGCACGCGCTCCAGCCGTGCCACGTCGGCGTCCTCGACCAGCGCCATGCCGGGCACGCACAGCTCGCCGCCGAGGTCGAACAGGTCGTGCTGCACCTGCACCAGCGTCTCGCGCACGGCCTCGTTCGCGCCTTCGCAGGCCAGCACCATGCCGAGCGCGCTGTTGAGCTCGTCGACGGTGCCGTAGGCGGCCACGCGCAGCGAATCCTTGGGCACGCGCGAACCGTCGCCGAGCCCGGTGCTGCCGTCGTCGCCGGTGCGGGTGTAGATCTTGGAGAGGCGATGGCCCATCGGCTGGCCCGCGAGGTTCATCCGGGCGGACGCAGGCGCGTCCGCGCGGACGTCAGTGGCGCTGGCCCTGGCGGCTCGCGTGCCCCAGCGTGCGCGCCAGCATGTGCATCAGCACGTACAGCACGGCGCCGATGGCGACGTACAGCGCGGTGCTGGTGAGGAAGGGCAGGTACCAGTCGCCGAGGTTGGCGGCCCAGGCACCGAAGCTGCGCGGCCGCGGCACGCTGTCGCTCAGCCAGTAGAAGCTGCCGTTGGAGACGAGGTAGCAGGCGCCCTCGCTCACCAGCAGGGCCGCCGCGGCCAGGCCCAGGGTGGCGAAGCTCGGCTTGCCGCCGCTGTGCTTGGCCAGCCAGCTGCCGCCGAGCCACAGCGTGCCGTAGGCGGCGACGAGGAACCAGTACGCGGGCGAGACGCAGTAGTGGCTCCAGAACGGGATGCCCTGGCCGCTGATCACCAGGTAGTCGATGAACACCGCCAGCGCCATCAGCAGCGGGAAGGCCCAGCGCGCGGCGCCGCGCAGCCAGAAGCCGGCCAGGAAGAACACGCTCCACGAGGCATCCGGCAGGGCATCGAAGTGATGCCACACGTGGTGCTGGCGGGTGGCGGCCATCACCAGGGCGAGCGCGAGGAAAATGCCGAGGCGCTGGATCTGCGTCGTGGTCATCGGGGGAACTCCGTCGTTACAGGCGGTTGCAGGCGCAAAGTGTAGCCCAAGCCGGCCGGCCCGATGCGGCCGCGGCGAGGCGCAGCGCGTATCATCGGCGCCCATGACTGCCCTGGATACTTCCCCCCGCCGCGACGCGGCCGGCGTGCTGATCGTCGGCGGCGGCCTGGTCGGCGCCAGCCTGGCGATCGCGCTGGACGCGGCCGGCGTCGCCGCCACCCTGGTCGAGAGCGCCGCGCCGCGCCCGGACGCCCAGCCCAGCTACGACGAGCGCAACCTCGCGCTGGCACGCGCCACCGTCAACGGCCTGGCGGCGATCGGCGTGTGGCCGCATGCCGCCGCGGCCGCCACGCCGATCCGCCACATCCACGTCAGCCGCGCCGGCGAGTTCGGCAGCGTGCGGCTGGAGGCGGCGGAGATGGGCGTGGACGCGCTGGGCTGGACGCTGCCCGCGCGCGAGCTGGGCGGCGCCCTGCTGCGCCGGCTCGACGCCTGCACCCGGCTGGCCCGGCTCGCCCCCGCCACGCTGGAGGCGCTCGAACCGCATCCCGGCGGCTGGCGCGCGCAGGTGCGCGGCGCCGGGGGCGTGCGCACGCTGGATACGCCGCTGCTGGTCGGCGCCGACGGCACCGAGTCCTTCGTGCGCGAGCGGCTGGGGATCGCCGCCGAGCGCCACGACTACGCGCAGACCCTGTTCGTGTGCACCGTGCAGCCCGAGCGCGGCCACGCGCACCGCGCCTACGAGCGTTTCGCCGATGGCGGCCCGGTAGCCCTGCTGCCGCTGGCGGAGGGCCGCTGCGGGCTGGTGCTCACCGTGCCGGCCGACGCGGCCGATGCGGTGGCGGCGCTGGACGACGAAGGCTTCCTCGCGCTGGCCCAGCAGCGCTTCGGCTGGCGGCTGGGGCGGCTGCGCCGGCCCGGCCGGCGCCATGCCTACCCGATCCGCCGCGTGGCGGCCGCCCGCCTCGCCTCGCCGCGCGCGGTGCTGGTCGGCAACGCCGCGCAGACCGTGCACCCCATCGGCGCACAGGGCTTCAACCTCGGCCTGCGCGATGCGCTGACGCTGGCCGAGCTGGTCGCCGGTGCCGCCGACCCGGGCGCGGAAGCGCTGCTCGCCGGCTACGCGGCGCGGCGCGCGCCCGACCGCGAAGGTACCATGGCGATGAGCCACGGCCTGGTACAGCTGGCCTGCCTGGAACTGCCGGCGCTGGCCCCGTTGCGCTCGCTGGCGCTGCTGGCGGTGGACCACCTGCCGCCGCTGCGCCGCGCGCTGGCCCGGCGCGGCATGGGCTTCCGCGGCGAGCCGCCGCGCGCCGTGCTGGAGCGCCTGCCGTGAGCGGGCCACGCAGCGAGGCGCGCCGGCGTGGGCCGGCGCTGGACGTGGCGGTGGTGGGCGGTGGCATGGTCGGCGCCGCCGCCGCGTTGGCGCTGGCGCGCGCGGGCTTCGCCGTGGCGCTGCTGGAAGCGCGCGAGCCGGCGCCGTGGCGGGCCGGGGAGGAGGTGGATCTGCGCGTGGTGGGCCTGGCACCCTCGTCGGTGGCGCTGCTCGACAGCCTGGACGTCTGGACGTCCATCCGTCAGGCGCGCGCCGGCGCCTACCGGCACATGCACGTGTGGGACGCGCAGAACGGCGCAGCCATCGACTTCGACGCCGCCGCCGAGGGGCGCGACCTGCTCGGCTACATCGTCGAGAACAACCTGGTGCAGTGGACGCTGTGGCGGGCGCTGGAAGCGGCCGGCGTGCAGCGCCTGTGCCCGGCCGAGGTGGCCGGCTTCGCCGCGCGCGAGGA
Organism: Frateuria defendens; assembly: GCF_001182895.1. Taxonomy (GTDB): domain Bacteria; phylum Pseudomonadota; class Gammaproteobacteria; order Xanthomonadales; family Rhodanobacteraceae; genus Frateuria_B; species Frateuria_B defendens. Next base: position 41,988 of record NZ_LFQR01000027.1, read on the forward strand.
CCGCATCCAGCTCGACCTCGCCGACGGCGGCGCGCTCGCCGCGCGGCTGCTGGTGGCCGCCGACGGCGCCGGCTCGCCGCTGCGCGCGATGGCCGGCATCGCCACGCGCGGCCGCGACTATGCCCAGCGCGCGGTGGTGGCCCACGTCGCCACCGAACGCCCGCACGGGGAGACGGCCTGGCAGCGCTTCCTGCCCGGCGGCCCGCTGGCGCTGCTGCCGCTGGCCGACGGGCGCAGCTCCATCGTGTGGTCGCTGCCCGAGGCGGAGGCCGCGCGCGTGCTGGCGCTGGACGACCGCGCCTTCCGCGACGAACTCGGCGTGGCGAGCGACTTCCGCCTCGGCCGCATCCTCGGCACCACGCCGCGCGCCGCCTTCCCGCTGCGCCTGCAGCTGGCCGAGCGCTACCAGGCCGAACGGCTGGTGCTGCTGGGCGACGCCGCGCACGCCGTGCATCCGCTGGCCGGGCAGGGCGTGAACCTCGGCCTGCGCGACGTGGCGGAGCTGCGCGACGTGCTGGTCGAGGCGCGCGCGGCCGGGCGCGACATCGCCGCCGCCCACGTGCTGCGCCGCTACGCGCGCCGCAGGCATAGCGCCGATACGCTCGACGCGCGCGGCTTCGACCTGCTGGCCCGCGTCTACGCCTGGCAGTCGCCGCCGCTGGTCGCCGCGCGGGGGCTGGGCGTGCGGCTGGTCGACGGTCTGGCCCCGCTGAAGCGCCGCCTCATCGCGCACGCGGCGGGGGAGGGTTCGTAAGGAGCGCTGGCGCGCGAAACGCTCACGCAGCGGTCGCGCGCAGGCGTGCTCCCAAACAGTCGCACAGGCTTTCCAACCGAGGAGTATCGCCATGCGTCTCGTCCGACCGTTCTGCGTGCTAGCCCTCGTCCTCGCCGCCTTCGCCGCCCAGGCGAAGATGGTGCACAAGCCGGTGGAATGGAATGACGCCGGCACCCGCTTCCATGGTGTGCTGGTGTACGACGACGCGGTCGCCGCCAGGCGCCCCGGCCTGCTGATGGTGCCGAGCTGGTACGGCGTTACCGACGTGGCGGCGAAGAAGGCCGAGACCATCGCCGGCAAGGACTACGTGATCCTGCTGGCCGACCTGTACGGCGCCACCGTGCGCCCGGCCAGCGACGAGCAGGCGATGGCCACGGTGAAGCCCTTCTATGCCGACCGCACGCTGATGCGCCGGCGCGTCAACCTGGCCTTCGCGCAGCTGAAGGCACAGGCGGCGGACGCGCCCATCGACCTCGCCCGGCTGGCGGCGATCGGCTTCTGCTTCGGCGGCACGGCGGTGCTGGACCTCGCCCGCAGCGGCGCCGAGCTTGCGGCGGTGGTGTCCTTCCACGGCGGCCTGGCCACCGACGATCCCGCGCTGGCCAGGCACATCAAGGCGCGCGTGCTGGCGATGAACGGCGCGGACGACCGCGGCACCATGCCCGACGCCGACAAGTTCATGGACGAGATGCGCGCCAGCCGGGCCGACTGGGAATTCCTGGTGCTGGGCAACGCCGTGCACTGCTTCACCGAGACGGAGCAGCACTCGGCCGGCTGCCGCTACGACGCACGCGCGGCGGCGCGCAGCTACCGGTTGATGCAGGACTGGTTGCGGGCGGCTTTTGCCGGCCGGCCTTGAGGGGAGTCGGAAGCGAGCGGCACCGCGCCGCTCACTCCGCTTCCACCACCACCGCGTTGCGGCCCATGCGCTTGGCGCGGTACAGCGCGGCATCGGCGCGGGCGATCAGCGTCTGCAGGCGTTCGCCCGGCCGCAGCGCCGCCACGCCGATGCTGGCGGTGAGCTGCAGGCGCACCTCGCCGAAGGGGATCGCCGCGGCGGCGATGGCCGCGCGGATGCGCTCGGCGATCGGCCGGGCCGCGTCCAGGTCGGCACCTGGCAGCACCGCCATGATCTCCTCGCCGCCGTAGCGGCCGAGGTGGTCCTCGCTGCGGCAATAGCCGGCGACCACCGCGGCCACGGTGCGCAGCGCGGCGTCGCCAGCGAGGTGGCCGTGGGTGTCGTTGAGCGCCTTGAAGGCGTCGAGGTCCAGCATCAGGATCGACAGCGGCTTGTCCTGCCGGCCGGCGAGCGCGTATTCGAACTCCAGCCGGCGGATCAGCTCGCGCCGGTTGAGCAGGCCGGTCAGCTCGTCGAGGCTGGCCAGGCGGTTGAGTCGCTCGTTGGCGGCCTGCAGCTCGCTGGTGCGCTCGTGCACCAGGTGCGAGAGCTGGGTCGCGCGCCGGTGCAGGTAGCGCGTGCGCAGCAGCACCAGCAGGTAGACGGCGCCGAGCAGCAGCAGGATCAGCGCCACCCGCACCCAGGCGTATTCGTGCCAGTGCAGGGCGACCGACAGCGGCGCGCCGGTCTCCACGGTGCGCGCATGCAGGCCCGGCACGCGCGCGCGCAGCCGCAGGCGGTAGTCGCCGCCGGGCAGGCGGGTGTAGGTGGCGGTGGGCGGCAGGCCGGGTTCGATGTCGATCCACTGCTCGTCGAAGCCTTCCAGCTGGTAGCTGTAGCGCACGTCGTCGCCGGGGGCGTAGTCGAGCAGGGCGAAGCCGATGCGCAGCGAGCGGGCGTTCTCGCCGACCCGCAGCGGCGTCTCGGCGGCCGGCAGGCGCGCGAAGGGGATCGGCTTCTCGTCCACGTACACGGCGGTCACCGCGAGCGGCGCGTCGCTGGCGCGGGCGCCGGCCGCGGCGGCGGGCTCGATCACGGTCAGCCCGCTCAGGCCGCCGAACAACAGTTCGCCGACGGGGCCGAGCGCCGCCGTGCGGTGGTTGTAGAAGCGCGCGCTCAGGCCGTCGCGCTCGCTCAGCGCGAAGGCCGTGCGGCTGGCCGGGTCGTACACGGCCAGCCCGTTCGCGGTGGTGGTCCACAGGCGGCCGAAGCGGTCGGCCAGCACGGCGGCGATGTTGTCGCTGCCCAGGCCGCCGCTGCCGCGCACGGTGTCGAAGCGGTAGCCGGAGGGCCCCGGCTCCAGCGGGGTGGAGGCCAGCCCGCCGTAGGTACCGACCCAGATGCGCGAGCCGGCGGCGACGATCGAGCCGACGTAGTTCTGCGGCAGGCTGGCCGGGTCGTCGGGGAGGTGGAACAGGTTGTCGTAGCCGCGCCCGCCGGCGCGCAGGATGCTGATGCCGCCGGTGGTGGCGACCCAGATGTCGCCGTTGTCCATCGGCGCGATGTTGCGCACCTGGTTGTCCACCAGGCTGTGCGGGTCGCCGGGCGCGTGCCGGTCGTGCTGGACGCGGCCGTCGGGGGCGATCCGGTAGAGGCCGTTGTAGGTGCCGGCCAGCAGCCCGCCGCGGTAGGCCTGCAGGGCCAGCACCGGCCGCGTGTCGAGGTCCGGCACGGGGTAGGGGCGCACCGCCAGCGTGTCGGGGTCCACGGTCACCAGGCCGCGCGAGCCGACCACGATGCGGCCGTCGTCCAGGGCGTCGAGCGAGCGCACGTCCTGGTCCTGCTGGCCGCCGCCCAGGACGAGCGTGCGGATGCTGCCGCGCTGCGGCTCGACCGCGGCGACGCGGCCGCGGTTGAAGCCCAGCCACACGGTGCCGCGGCGGTCGGTGTAGACGCTGCGCACGTTCTCGTCGGGCACCTCGCCGTGGCCGCCGAAGATCGCCGCGCCGTCCAGCGTGTGCACGATGGACGGCTGTGTGTCGCAGCGCGAGGCGTCCGCCTCGGTGGCCGCCCACAGGCCGGCGGAGCGGTCCAGGTACAGCGCGCGCACGATGTTGCCGCCAAGCGAGCTGTCGCGCGCCATGTCGTGGCGCTCCGGCATGATGCCGCCCTTGCGCGGGTCGTAGACGAACACGCCCACGCCGTCGGTGGCGCCCCAGATGCGCCCGTCCGGCGCCTCGATCAGGTCGCGCACGGTGCGGTGCTGCACGGCCGGATCGTCGCCGCCGAGCCCCGGCGGCACGTGCGCCCGGCCGCGCGGGTCGATCACCGCCACGCCGTCGGTGCCGCTGCCTGCCCAGATGTTGCCCGCGCGGTCCTGGCGGACGGCCCAGATGTCCTCGGCCAGGACGATGCGTGCCTGCGCGTCCTCCGGCAGCACGTGCTCGAACGCGGCGGCGCCGTGGCGACGCCGGTACAGGCCCTGCCCGCTGCCGACCCAGAGGTCGCCCCGGCGGTCCTCCAGCACGCTGAAGAGCGTGGCGTCCCCGCGCCGCGGCAGGCCGGTGCCGGCGGGCAGGCGCACGAGCGTCTTCAGGTCCGCGCCGAGGTGGCTGAGCCCGCTCTCGCCGGCGATCCAGAAGCCGCCGTCGTGGTCCGGGGCCAGCGCGAAGATGTGCGGCCCGGTGCCGTGCTCGGGCGTGGCGTCGTAGTGCTCGAAGCGGTTGCTCCAGGGGTCGAAGCGCGCCACGCCGCCGCCGGCGGTGCCCACGATCAGGCTGCCGTCGGCGGCCGGCTGCAGGGCGCGGATGTAGTTGTCCGGCAGGCCGGCCGCCGGCTCGGCCGCCTGCCGGAACACCTGGGTGCGGTAGCCGTCATAGCGCACCAGGCCGCCGAAGGTGCCGATCCACATCAGGCCGCTGCGGTCCTGCGCGAAGGCGGTGGTGGTGGCGTGGGGCAGGCCCTCCTTCACCGTGAGGTGGGCGAAGTTGACGTTGTCCCAGCGGGACCAGGGCGAGGCCGCGGCCTCCTGCGCCACAGCGCACGGCAGGCCGGGCAGCAGGGCCGCGGCGAGGCACAGGCAGCCGGCGGCGTGGCGGATCATGCGCGGTGGCGGGATACGGAACATGCCCCTGCCCATGACGTCCTGGTCGCGAAGGCGGTGGGTCTGGAACGTAAGGCCATGGCAATTCCGTTTAGGCGAACGAGATGGCCGGGTCCGTGGGGACGTGACGTGTGCGCATTCTAGTGCGCATTGTTTTACAGCGGACCGCCCGGGCAAAGGAGGCGGGCGAGGGGGCGGGCATGGCGGCGCGGGCGGACGCGGGTATGGCGATGCGGCCTAGTGGGTGCGCTCCACCGCATAGGCCGCCAGCGCATGCAGGGCGTCGAGATGGGGCGAGGGCGCCAGCGCGTCGAGCGCGTCGATGGCCGCGCGCGCATGTGTCTGGGCGCGCTCGCGGGTGCGCTCCAGCGCGCCGCTGTCGCGGATCGCGGCCACGATCTGGTCCAGCGCCTCCAGCCCGCCGTGCTCGATCGCCTGGCGCATGGCCTTGGCCTGTTCCGACCCGGCCTGTTCCAGCGCGTAGATCAGCGGCAGGGTCGGCTTGCCTTCGGCCAGGTCGTCGCCCACGTTCTTGCCCAGGGTGTCGGCGTCGCCCAGGTAGTCGAGCAGGTCGTCGGCGATCTGGAAGGCGTAGCCCAGCTCCATGCCGTAGCGGCGCAGCGCCGCCTGCTGCGCGGCGGGCAGGCCGCCGAGCAGGCCGCCCAGCTCGGTGGCGGCGGCGAACAGCACCGCGGTCTTGCGCTCGATCACCGCCAGGTACGCCGCCTCGTCCACGTCGGCGTTGCCGATGTTGAGCAGCTGCAGCACCTCGCCCTCGGCGATGGTGTTGGTGGTGTCGGCCAGGATGCGCATGATGCGCATGTCGTCCAGTTCCACCATCAGCTGGAACGAGCGCGAGTAGAGGAAGTCGCCCACCAGCACGCTGGCCGCGTTGCCCCACAGCGCGTTGGCGGTCTTGCGGCCGCGGCGCAGGTCCGACTCGTCCACCACGTCGTCGTGCAGCAAGGTCGAGGTGTGGATGAACTCGATGATCGCCGCCAGCTTGGCGTGCTGCTCGCCCCGGTAGCCGGCGGCGCGGGCCGCCAGCACGTGCAGCATGGGCCGCAGCCGCTTGCCGCCGCCGCCGATGATGTGCTCGGCGATCTGGTTGATCAGCACCACGTCGGAGGCCAGCCGCGCGCGGATCAGCGTGTCCACCGCCCCCATGTCGGCGGCGGCGAGCGCGCGCACGGCATCGAAATCGGCGGGAAGGCTCAGGGCGTCGGCGGGCATCGGGGCGGCTCGGGCATGCGTGGAAAGGGGCAAGTATAGGGCTTCGCTGCGGCGCGGCATGCGCCGGTGCGCGGTTCCGCCCGGCCGGGGCCGCCAGGGCGCCGGCGGCGCATTGCAATCGGGCCGGCCCGACTCAATGATGGCGGCAGCCGGTTCGCTCTCGAGGCAGGTCCGATGGCCCAGGAAATCGTCGCGCTGATCGCGCAGTACGGACTGCTGCTGGTGTTCGCCAACGTGCTGGTGGAGCAGGCCGGGGTGCCGGTGCCGGCGCTGCCCACCCTGGTGGTGGCCGGCGCGCTCGCTGGCGACGGCCGCCTGCCGCTGGCCGGCGTTCTGCTGGCGGCGCTGGCCGGCTGCCTGCTCAGCGACTACGCCTGGTACGCCGCCGGGCGCCGCTACGGCTCGCGGGTGACACGCACGCTGTGCCGTATCTCGCTCTCGCCCGATTCCTGCGTGCGCCAGTCCGAGCTGCGCTTCCAGCGCTGGCGCGGGCAGGTGCTGCTGGTGGCGAAGTTCGTGCCGGGCCTGTCCACCGTGGCGCCGCCGCTGGTCGGCGCGCTCGGCCTGCCGCCGTTGCGCTTCCTGCTGCTGGACGGCGCGGGCTCGCTGCTGTGGGCCGGCGCGGCGGTGATGCTGGGCTACGCCTTCTCGGCCCAGGTCGACCGCGTGCTGGCGGCGCTGGAGAGCGCGGGCACGCTGGCGGTCGAGGCGCTGGCCGCCCTGCTGCTGGCCTACGTCCTGCTCAAGTGGTGGCAGCGCTGGCGCCTGCTGCGTTCGCTGCGGATGGCGCGGATCGGCGTGGACGAGTTGAGCCGCGCGCTGGCGTCGGCGCATCCGCCCCTGGTGGTGGACGTGCGCTCGCCGGCCGCGCGGCGGCTGGATACGCGGGTCATCCCCGGCGCCCTGCTGCTGGATACGAACGACTTCGGCAGCATGCTGGCCGTGGCCGCGCCCGAGCGGGAACTGGTGCTGTACTGCAACTGCCCCAACGAAGTCTCCGCGGCGCGCATTGCCAGCCTGCTGGCGCGGCGCGGCTACCGCCGCGTGCGGCCGCTGCTCGGCGGGCTGGATGCCTGGGACGCGGCCGGCTTCGCCCTGGAGCGCCTGGCGCCCGAGCCGGCGCCGGAGCCGTCGTCCCGGGTGGCCTGAGCCGCGGGGCCGGCACCGTCAGGCCGGCGCGGCGGGGCCCGACGCGGCCGTCGGCACCGGCCGCTGGCGGCGGCCGGTGCGCCGGGTATCATAGCCAGCCAATCTTTCCCAACTCCGGCCGCGACAGCCCCTCCATTCGCGGCCGGCGCTACCTCAAGGAAACCCAAGCCATGGCACGCGGTATCAACAAAGTCATCCTGGTCGGCAACCTGGGCGCGGACCCGGAGACGCGCTACACCGGCAACGGCACGGCCATCACCAGCCTGCGCATCGCCACCTCCGAGACCTGGATGGACAAGCAGAGCGGCGAGCGCCAGGAGCGCACCGAGTGGCACCGCGTGAAGCTGTTCGGCAAGCTCGCCGAGATCGCCGGCGAATACCTGAAGAAGGGCCGCCAGGTCTACATCGAGGGCTCGCTGCGCACCGACAAGTACACCGACAAGGACGGTATCGAGCGCTACTCCACCGACATCATCGCCAACGAGATGCAGATGCTCGGCGGCGGCGGTGAAGGCGGCGGCAACTTCGGCGGCGGCGGTGGCAGCCGCGAGCGCTCGCAGGGCGGTTCGCGCGGCGGCAATTACGGCGGTGGTGGCGGTGGCAGTGGTGGCGGCCAGCCCTCGCGTGGCGGTGGCGATTACGGCCAGCCGCGCCAGGCCCCCGCGCCGGCCCCGGCCGACAGCCCGAGCTTCGACGACGACGATATTCCGTTCTGAGACCTCCCGGTCGTCCGGGGTTGTCCATCCGCGTCGGCATGGCAGGGAGTGCGCTCCCTGCCATGTTGCGTTTTGGGCCCGGCGAGGGGTTTTCGCAGGTGGGCGATGGCACGTCGGCTCAGGCATGGCATGCAAGCCGTCCGTTCCCACTGCAACGGTTCCGGGTAACGCATGCGGCCCTGCCGGGGCAGGGCCGCATGCGTGGCGTTTCCCGGCTGGAGGCGATGGCCGGCTTCAGTGCGCGGGGGTCAGGGCGGCCGGTGGCCGTGCCTGCACGCTAGTCGCTTTTCGCCAGTCTTGGGCCGGTTGGGCCGCGGGTGGCCCCGGCGCGCCTTACTCCGGGCACCCCTGCTGGATCCAGCAGCCGAAGGTGTTGACCTGGGCCTGGCTCCACGGCCCCTCGCCGGAGCCGGCCGGCGGCATGGCGCCGGTGGACACTTCCGAATAGATCTTCGTCGCCCAGATCTTCACGCTGGCATAGCTGCTGAGGTCGAGCGCGCCGCCGGTGACCTGCTTCATGTGATCGACGTCGGTCGGAGTGAACAGCGGCTGGATGTCCTTGCTCCAGGTCACGGAGGTCGGGCAGGTGAGCGATGCGAAGAACTGATGGCTGTTGCTCATGGCGTTTCCCCTGTCGGGTTGGAGGGTTCCGGTCTCCCGGCCTTACTTGCTGAGCTTCCTGTTGCGGCGCACTTCGGTCAGGCCTTGCTGCGTCTCGATGGAGGGCGTTTCGGGCACCACCACCGCGCCGCGTGCCAGGATCACGCTGAAGTCGCCCGCCTGGCCCTGCGGGTTCTGACCCTGGCTGCCATGGCAGCCCATGCAGCCGCCCATGTTGAAGTGGCCGCCGGCGTAGTAGGAGTTCTTGTGCTGGGTGCCGTCCTGGTTCCAGTCCGTGCTGATGTTCGGCGAGAGGCCGCCGCTGAAGAGCTGCAGCGAGCGGTTGGTCTCGACCACGATGTTGGCCTGGTAGTAGCTCGCCGGCGACGGATGCCGGGCGGTGTACGGCGGCTGGCCGTTGTAGAGGGAACCGTTGGGCGTCTGCGTCGTGATGACCTTGTCGTAGGGGTAGTACTGGACGTTGACGAGCTTGTAGGCGAGCCACGGCGCCGAGGTGATGCTGCGGCTCCTCAGGTAGGCGGCGATCGCCGCGTGGGCCTGCGCGTTGGCGTCGATCACTTCCGCCGGGATGTTGTTGGCGCGCCGGTTCACGCAGATGTTGCCCGCGCTCGGCGCGTTGTTGGTCGGCGGGAAGGCGGCGTTGCGGTAGAACAGCTGGCTGCGCGGCGCGGCGCAATAGGCCTGCGATGACGCCGGTTGGCAGGTGGCGCGGTTGCCGGTGAGTATCACGGTGCCGAGCGCGCTGGGCGTTTCGTTGGCGCTGCCGCTGGAGGCGGGCTTGGGGTCCACCAGGCACACCTGGGGCGTCGTCGGCGCCGCGAGCGCGGAGCGGATGACGCGGCCGTCCGCATCCTCGATCGGAAGGCCGGTGGGCGTGAGGAGGTTGTCGGCCTGCTCGAAGGTGGCGTAGATGAAATACGGCGCCGACAGCGTCTTCTGGATGATGTGCAGCGCGACCAGGCCCCACTTCGCGTCGCGATAGCAAAAGCCGCCGCTCGAGGCCTTCTCGTAGAAGCGCACCGTCTGCACGTGGAAGCGCCCCGACGCCAGCTCGCTGGGGTTGAGCGGCCGCCATGCCGCCTTGACCTCGATGGTGCCGTTGTACTGGCTCACCATCGACGTGCTTCCCGGCGGCGGGCTCGCCTGCTTCGCGGACAGGTAATTCTTCGTCGCCGTCACCACCGAGGGCGGGATGGCGCTCCACCATTGGTTCAGCGGGTTCTTGGGGTCGCTGTTGGAGGCGACGTAGACGTATTGCGCGCGGTTCGACTTGGCGAGGAAGCGGATCAGCTGCGGCGAGCTGTTGCCCGGCGAGCTGCCGGCCGCCACGACGCCGGCGTACATGTTGTCCAGCGTGATCTGGTCGGTCTCGTCGAGGTTCACCCAGGGAACGGGGTCGTTCGCCTGGGCTGGATCGCAGGCGGCAACCGGCACGCCGTAGTTGTATTGGGGCAGCGCGTCGTAGCCGTAGGAGCGCGAGGCATTCTGCACGTAGCCGGGAGGCGGATTGCCGTTGCCCGGGAAGGTTTCCACCTTGCCCCGGAACGTTTCCCAGACCGTGGGCACGGTGCAGTTGGGGTTGCCGAAAGCGCAGGTCGACGATGGCGCTTCGCGCTGGCCCGGCTGGCCTCCCTGCGGGCCCGCGGGCCAGTTCAGCGCAATGAATTCCTGCCAGGCGAACGCGGCGGCCTGTTCGGGCGTGGCGTTCGGCGCGCCCCCTTTTGCGGGCGGCCCCGGGGTGTACGGAGGGTTCAGCTCGGCCGGGACGGCCGGGGTCACCGAAATCGGTATCGCCGCCGACACCTGCTTGCCGTCCGGCGCCGCCGCGCCCCCGGCCGCACTCGTGTCGGCCATGGAACGGTTGACCCATGCCGCACTCGCGACGAGCGCGCATGCCAATAGGCCGGATGATAGGACGATGGAGTTCCGCATGACCTTTCCCCCTGTTGGTGGTAATGCCCTTGCCGGTGGAAACACGGATAAAACCTACGCAGACATCGCTTGCCACGGTGCAGCCGGATCGGGCTCACCGGTTGGATCGCGTGACTTTCTTCCATGTGCCCGATGCTTTGCTTCTTGCTCCATCGCAGGCATGGCGCAGGTGTCGCCACTACGCTCCGCAACGCATCCCGGCGGAGCCTCACAAAGGTCCAGACGCGCCGTTGCGCATCCATCCGTGGAATCCGGCCCGCTTACGTTCACGGCATGCGCGCGATGCGCATCGCCGTACGCCTTGGCAACGGCCGGTGGCGGGTACGCTTTGGGGCCAGGACGGGCTTGGTGCGACGAGGGCTATCCCGGCCCTAGCCGTTCGCGGCTGGGCCGGGTGGCCCGAAGCTGCCGGGCGAGGCCGTGCGCCTCGAGCCCGCCAGCGGGGTCGCCTGCGCGAACGCAGGCAGTCCAAGGGAAGAATAGGCAAAGCGCTTCATCGGAAACTCCCTTTCGACGAACGAGCTGCAACGTCCACTTGCCATGCCGCTCCATGCTGCGGCCCCCTGTGCGTTCGGCGGAATGCGCTTGGGAGAACGCCGAACGGTGCTGCTTGCATCGATGCGATGCCGGGCCATGAGCCATGGCCGGTGCGGATTTTGAGCACGAAATGCAGCGGCAGTATGTGACGCGGAACACGGTTGAGCTGGCTTGCATCAGTCGGAAGACGCGCGGCGGGTGCGCCGGATCCGTCGGCCTCTTCCGCCGCCCGGCGCACCGGATGCCGTGCGCGGATGTGCGCTGCTGCCGGGGGCGGCATGCCCGCGGCCGATGGGGGCGTGCAGGGCATCGTGGCGAGGAATTCACGGGCTCCTCTCACGGTTTCGACACGGTGTACATCACCGCGGGCGCAGGCTGCCGCGGGTTGATCACCGTGGGAGGGGCTGCATATGAAACGCCTGTCGAAAACAACCGTGTGGTGTGCGCTCGCGCTCGGCATGATGGCGCCGGTGGCCTTCGCCCAGGATACCTATCCGTCCTCGACGCAGGACAAGGACACCATGGGCCACAAGGACGCCATGGAGCACAAGGACGCCATGGAGCACAAGGGCATGATGCACGACAAGATGCACGGGAACATGAAAGGCATGCATGAGATGGCGGCCGAAGTGACGGCGGTCGACACCAAGACCGGCGTGGTCGAGGTCACCTCCATGGGCATGCCGCTCAAGGTGCACTTCCCGCCGGCGGCGGTCGCCGATCTCAAGGCCGGCGACAAGATCACGCTGCACATGGGCTACAGCCGCTGAGGCGTGCCGCGGGCGCCTGTTGCCGGCGCGGGGGCAGGGCGCCGGCGGCATGGCGCGAGCAGGGTTTTCGATGACGGCGCTGCTGCTTCGGCGGTGCACGTCCGACTGCGCTCGCCGGGCCGATGCCTCGCCAGGTGTGGGCGAGCGTGCGAGGCGGCCGGCTGACGCGCGGCCCCGCCGCGCGCCGTCCGCTCAGCCGGCGGGCAGGGCGACCTCGACGGTGACGTGGGCCAGTTCGTCGTGGATGGCGAGCTGCTCGCGCACGGCCGCCGCCGTGAGCGGCGCGTGGCTCACCAGCGCCAGGATGCAGGCATAGCGGCCCTTGCCCACGCGCCATACGTGCAGGTCGCTCACCGCCGTCTGGGGGAACTGCTCGGCGACCACGTCGCGGATCTCCTGCACCACCGGGCTGTCCATCTCCGCGTCGAGCAGCACCTTGCCCGACTGCTTGAGCAGGCCGTAGGCCCAGTTGGCGACCAGCCCTGCGCCGACGATGCCCATCACCGGGTCGAGCCAGGCCGCACCGAACAGCTTGCCGCCGAGCAGGGCGAGGATCGCCAGCACCGAAGTCGCCGCGTCGGCCACGACGTGCAGGTAGGCCGAGCGCAGGTTGATGTCGTGGTGGTGGCCGTGATGGTGGTGGTGCCCGTGCGCGTGGCCATGATCATGGCCGTGATCGTGCCCGTGGTGGTGGCCGTCCTTCAGCAGCCAGGCGCAGAGCAGGTTGACCGCCAGGCCGATGACGGCGATGACGATGGCCTCGTCGTAGTGGATGGCGCTGGGCGAGAGCAGCCGCTCGACCGACTGGAACAGCATCAGCGCCGCCACCACGCCCAGCAGCAGCGCGCTGCTGTAGCCGCCGAGCACCTCGATCTTCCAGGTGCCAAAGGCGAAGCGCCGGTCGCCCGCCAGCTTGCGGGCCAGCGCATAGGCCGCCACCGACAGGCCCAGCGCCAGCGCGTGCGAGCTCATGTGCCAGCCGTCGGCGAGCAGCGCCATCGAGTTCAGCACGTAGCCGCCGGCGATCTCCACCACCATCATCACGGCCGTGATGACGACGGCGCGCAAGGTGTTCCGCTCCGCCAGCGGGTTGCCGTCGTTGAACTGGTGGGAGTGCGCGTAGGGCGTGGCGTCGGGTTGCATGCTCGGTCTCGGGCGTATGATATACCCCCCTATGGTATGACAGGCGCGAGGACGCTGCATGGCTCATCTGAACCGGGACAAGGACAAGCTGATCGCCCGCGTGCGCCGCATCGGCGGGCAGGTGGCCTCGATCGAGCGCGCGCTGCAGGGCGAGGCCGACTGCGGCGCGGTGCTGCACCAGCTGGCGGCCGTGCGCGGCGCGGTGCAGGGGCTGCTGCTGGAGGTGATCGACGGCCACCTGCGCGAGCACGTGGCGACGGCCTCCAGCAAGCGCCGGCAGGAGGAGCTGGCGCCGGTGCTGGCGGTGCTCAAGAGCTACCTCAAATAGCGCCTCCCGGGCTCCCCGTCACCGTGCCTTGACGAAAGTCCCGCTTGAATAGCGGGATTTGACGGCCGCAACATGGGCTGACCGTCCGTGCGGTACCGGGACGATTCCGAGGAAGGCTTGCGCATGCCAGATCGCCATGCACGGCTGCTGCCAGGCAGCCTCGATGCCAAGCGCCTGCTGCGCTGGCGCGTGCTCGGCCTGTCGCTGGCGGTGGTCACCATCGTGCTGCTGCCCTACCTGGTCAGCCGCGCCAGCGTCGACGACACGCTGAAGGCCAACACGCTGGTGAGCCGCTCGGCGCAGGTGATCGCGGTCACCTTCCGCCTCGCCTACGAGGTGCGCGACAGCGAGGCGGCGATCTACCGCCTGATCGGCGGCGACCAGACCGACGCCGTACGCCAGCGCGCCGACGCGGCGGCGGCCGACGCGCCCGCGCTGCTCGACTCCCTGCGCGGCATGACCCAGGACAACCCCGCCCAGCAGTCGGCCATCAACGCGCTGGCGGCGTCCGCCAACGGGCGCCTCGCGCTGATGCAGCAATCGCTGCTGCGCTATCGCCAGGGCGACCTGGGCGGCGCCTCCGCGGCGCTGCGCGACGCCGGCGTCATGTACGAGATGAAGTCGCTGATCGACGCCATCGTGGACCGCGAGCGCGTGCTGCTCGACCAGCGCCTGGCGCACGCCAAGCGCAGCACGCTCAACAACGACCTGGTGCTGGTGATCGCCGCGGTGGCGCAGGTGCTGCTGCTGGGCATCATGGTGCTGGTGTCGGAGCGGCAGATCGGCCAGCGCCTGCGCGCGGAGGCGCGCGAGGGCGAGGCCGTGCAGCGCGCGCTGCTGATCCTGCAGGCGGTGCGCGAGCCGATCGCGCTGCTCGACGACAAGCTCTCGGTGCTGGTGGTGAACGCCGCCTTCAGCGAGCTGTACGGCCTGCCGCGCGAGCAGCGCCAGTTGCAGCCGCTGGCCGAGGTGGGCGATGGCGCATGGAGCGACAGCAGCCTGCTGCAGCGCCTCAAGGACGTGCTGCTGCGCGACCGCGAGCTGTGGGACTACGAACTCACCCAGCGCACCGTGGACGGCGTCGATCGCCGCGTGATGATCAACGCCCGCCGCCTGCACCAGCACGACAGCGACGCGCCGGTGCTGCTGCTCACCGTCAGCGACGTCACCGCGCGCGCGCTGGTGGAGCAGCAGGTGAAGGAGCTCAACCGCCAGCTCGAAGGCAAGGTGGCGCAGGTGTCGGACGTCAACCGCGAGCTGGAGGCCTTCAGCTATTCCGTCTCCCACGACCTGCGCGCGCCGCTGCGCCACATCGCCGGCTTCGCCGGCAAGCTGGAGCGCCACCTGGGCGAGCGGGCCGACGAGCCCGCCCGGCATTACCTGGAGGTGATCCGCAGCGCTTCCCAGCGCATGTCGCAGCTGATCGAGGATCTGCTGGTGTTCTCGCGGCTGGGCCGCGGCGCGCTCAAGCTGCAGGCGGTGGACATGCAGTCGCTGGTGGAGGAGGCGCGCGCCATCGCCGAGTCGGAGGCCGTGGACCGGCGCATCGGCTGGACGGTGGCCGCGCTGCCGATCGTGGTGGGCGACGAGAACATGCTGCGCATGGTGTGGCAGAACCTGATCGGCAACGCGGTGAAGTACACCGCGCAGCGCGAGGTCGCGCGCATCGCGGTCGAGGTGCGGCGCGGCGGCGACGGCAGCTATGAATTCGCCGTGGCCGACAACGGCGTCGGCTTCGACATGGCCTATGCCGACAAGCTGTTCGGCGTGTTCCAGCGCCTGCACAAGCCCAGCGAGTTTCCCGGCAACGGCATCGGCCTCGCCAACGTGCGCCGCATCGTGGCGCGCCACGGCGGCAGTGTCTGGGCCGAGGGCGAGCCGGACCAGGGCGCCGTCTTCCACTTCTCCCTGCCGGCCGCCGAGCCGGCGGACACCACCCACGGGAACTCCCCATGAGCGCACGCGACCTCCGCCCCATCCTGCTGGTCGAAGACAGCGCCGCCGACGCCGAGATGGCGATGGACGCCCTGCGCGAGGCCAAGCTCGCCAACCCGGTCGTGCACGTGGAGGACGGCGTGGACTGCCTCGACTACCTCCAGGCGCAGGGCGCCTGGGCCGGGCGCGAGCTGGTCGACCCGGTGGTGGTGCTGCTGGACATCAAGATGCCGCGCATGAACGGCCTGGACGTGCTCACCCACATGCGCGCGGACGAGCGGCTACGGCGGGTGCCGGTGGTGATACTGTCTTCTTCTCGGGAGGAGAGCGATCTGGCCCGCAGCTGGGACCTCGGCGTGAACGCCTACGTGATCAAGCCGGTGGACGTCGACCAGTTCTTCGATGCGGTGCGGATGCTCGGGCAGTTCTGGGCGGTGCTCAACCAGTCGCCCGAACAGGAATGAGGCACGGAGGACCGGGACGGGGAGTCCCGCGGCGGCGGGACATCGGATGAGGGAGGCGAGCTCAGCCATGCCGAACAACCAGGACTTGCCGGTCGCCGTCCGCGTCCTGCTGGTCGAGGACGACGAGTTCGACGCCGAATTGGTGCTGGCCGAGCTTGCCGACGGGCTCGCCTTCGAGTCGCGGGTGGTCGACGACGAGGTCGGCTACCTGCACGAGCTGGAGTCGTTCGCGCCCCACATCGTGCTGTCCGACTTCGGCCTGCCCGGGTTTTCCGGCCTGCGCGCGCTCGAGCTGCTGCGCCAGCGCGACCAGGCCATGCCCTTCATCTTCGTCTCCGGCACGCTGGGTGAGGAGGCGGCGGTGGAGGCGCTGCGCCACGGCGCCACCGACTACATCCTCAAGCAGAACCCGGCGCGGCTGACCAGCGCGGTGCGCCGCGCGCTGGCCGAAGCGGAGGTGGAGCGGGCGCGCCGCCACGCCGAGGACGAGATGATCCGCGTGCAGCGCTTCGAGAGCCTGGCGATGCTCGCCGGCGGCCTCAGCCATGACCTGCGCAACCTGTTGCAGCCTCTGCTGCTGGCCGGCGACAGCCTGCTCGATTACCAGGACGACCCGCGCCTGGCGCGCCTGGGCCAGCTGGTGCGCGACTGCGGCCGGCGGGGCCTGCAGATGGTGCAGTCGATGCTGTCCTTCGCGCGCGGCGCCCAGCGGGCCGAGCAGGTGCGCCTGGGCGGGCTGTTCGATGCGCTGCGCCTGCTGATGCAGGGCAGCGTGCCACGCTCGATCCAGCTGGAGCTGGACGCCGGCGATCCCGAGCTGGCCTTCGAGGGCAACCACACCGAGCTGCAGCAATGCCTGCTCAACCTGTGCCTCAACGCCATCCAGGCCATGCCGGGGGGCGGCCGGCTGCGGGTGGAGGCGCGCCCGGTCGTGCTGTCGGACGACGGGTTCTTCCTGCCCGGCGAAAACCGGCATGGCAGCCGCTACCTCTGCCTCACCGTGGCCGACACCGGCGTCGGCATGCCGCCGGAAACCATGCACCGGCTGTTCGAGCCCTTCTTCACCACCAAGGAGGGCGGCACCGGGCTGGGCCTGCTCTCCTGCAAGCGCATCGTCACCGCCCACGGCGGCGTGATGCGGGTGGAGAGCAAGCCGGGCGCGGGCACCTGCTTCAAGCTCTACCTGCCGCTGGAGAAACCGGCGGCCGAGCCGGAAGAAGAACCCGAAAGCCTGCTCGGCGAGGCCGAGCGCGTGCTGGTGGTGGTGGAGGAGGCCGGTCAGCTGTCGCTGCTGGTCGACATCCTGGACAGCTACGGCTACCAGCCGCACGCCAGCCTGAGCGGCACCGCGGCGCTGCAATGGATCGAGGCGCAGGGTCTGCCCGACCTGGTGGTGCTCGACGCGGACATGAACCTCTTCACCGGCGTGCGCACCCTGGCCGCCCTGGTCGAGCATGGCTACCGGGGCGCGGCGCTGCTGCTGGCGCGGCCGGACGCGCCGCCGAACCTGGACGAGCTGCCCGCGCTCGAGCGCATCGACGTGGTGGAGAAGCCGGTCACCGCGCGGGAGCTGCTGCGCGCGGTGCGGCAGGCGCTGGCCAGCTGCGCGGCGGAAGGCGTGGATGCGAGGGCGGGCGAGCGGGCGGGGTAGCGCCTGTCGCGTCCGCCCGGCGTTTCCGGCACCCGCATCGAGGCCGGCGGGCGCGCGGCGGTGGGCCGTTCAGTCGATGCCGAGCTTCTTCAGCTTGTAGCGCAGCGCGCGAAAGGTGATGCCGAGCTTCCGCGCGGCGGCGGTCTTGTTGTAGCGCGACTCTTCCAGCGCCTTCATGATTGCGCTGCGCTCGAGGTTGCTGATGTAGTCGTCCAGCGGCACGCCGCTGCCCGGCGCGGCGGCGGGCGACGAGGCGCCGTAGGTCGGCGCGGGCGCGGCCGGCGGCGCGTAGCCCGGCGGCGGGGCCGGCTGCCGCAGCGCGCGCTGC
>NZ_LFQR01000269.1 GCF_001182895.1 Frateuria defendens
ACGGAACATCGAGCAGGCGCTCAGCGACGTGGCGAGCGCCAGCACGGTGAGCAGTTTCAGGGATACGCGCATGGGAAAGGGTTCAGATGTTTGATCGAAAAGGGATGATAGCCGATAGCGTGGAAGGCCGGCATTGGCGGGCCGGAAGCGGGCGGCTCCCGCACCGGACGGCCGCTTGCGCCGGTTTCCGCGCCGTGCGCCCGGGCTTTCCGGG
>NZ_LFQR01000270.1 GCF_001182895.1 Frateuria defendens
GCCGAACAGCGCGGTGAGCGTGCAGAGGATGGCGGCGCCGTACAGGCCCATCAGCGGATTGAGGTGGGCGACCAGGGCAAAGGCCATCGCCTCGGGGACCAGGGCGAACGCGGTGGTGAGGCCGGCCAGCAGGTTCTGGCGGGCGGTGCTGGAAATCGGCGGCATGGGATCTTCGGTGGCGGCGGTGGGGGCGCGCGGACGGGCGGCGATGACCTTGCGCCGACGCGGGCGCGGGGCGGCGAACGAAGCCCGCGATGCGGCGTCCGGCGAGGCGTCCGATGGCTGCGCGGATAGTGGACGACCGGAGCGGCCGGCGGGGCCGCATGGCCGGCCGCCGTCGCGCAAGGCGGGTCACCTTGCCATGCTGCACCGCGTCAGGCAAGGCGAGGCATGGCGTCTCCG
>NZ_LFQR01000271.1 GCF_001182895.1 Frateuria defendens
ACCTGATGGCGTGTAAACTTAGTTTTCAAAGTCCACCCATCATGGCAAAGGTTGAACTGACACACCCCACCGTGTGAGGTAGCCCTGAAAAGCCGGATTCACCGGGCGACTGGTATAGATAGTAAACGGCATATCGTTGATGAGAGATCCGTATGTTTGTAGCCTTAGTTGGTAAGATGAATCGAGTACGCTAGAACCATTTTTAAGCTCAGCGAGTCCACCAAAGTTTGCACCATCATAGATGGTACCAACGAGATCGCCACTAGCCGTGTATTTAGGCTCTCCCACAATCACCTTAAATGCTGCGCTGTTCACCTGCTGCTGCGCACCAAGCTGGTCG
>NZ_LFQR01000272.1 GCF_001182895.1 Frateuria defendens
CGCCGAGCAGCGCGGCGAGGAAGGGGGCGCCGAGCCACGACAGCGCGCGGCGGGCCTGCAACGATGCCTTCATGGCGGACTCCGGGAAACCGGGACGGGCCGCCGGGCGCGCCGCCTGCCCTGGACGCACGCGCACCCGGCTCAAGCCGATTATGGGCACGGAGCAGGGCGGCCGCGGCGGCATCGCGCCGGCCTATTCAGCCGGGCGCCATCTTGCCGGAGCGGGCGCGACCGCGGTGATTCCCAAGCCCGACACTCCCGGGTTACCATCGACGCCCACGCGGGTGTAGTTCAATGGTAGAACCTCAGCTTCCCAAGCTGATGGCGTGGGTTCGATTCCCATCACCCGCTCCACTTGAGCTTCCATGGAAATCCACCGGATTCCATAAGCTGCTGTCGACGGAGGGTTTTTCCCTCGGCGGCCTCCAGCGAGATCCACCGACTTCCACCCGCTGCTGTGCCCCGACACCAGCGATATGGGCGCGGCCCAGGTATAGCGCCAAGAATAGTGGTCAATACCTAGCCTGACTTCCAAAGTTGCCTGAGAGCTTTCGCGACGAGCGATCAGGATGAAAACACGTCACCGATGCGCGCCGCCGTTGAGGGCAGGGGCGCTCCATGACGTACTCCTTGATTTCTGAACATCGAGGATATCGCCACAAACGTCCGCAGGGCTAGCCGCAGCCAAGATCAAGCTGTGTCGCAAAAAGTGGAACGGCC
>NZ_LFQR01000273.1 GCF_001182895.1 Frateuria defendens
TGGAAGGTCGTGGTGGCCGGGCCGGTGGGCGCGATGGACTTGCTGTCCTCCTTCATCGTCTGGCCGTCCTGGTAGGTCCATTTCACGGCGAGGGTGGCGGTGCCGCTGGTGGACACGGCGGCGTAGATGGTGTCCTTCGGGGTGAAGGCGGTGGTGGGCGCGGTGACCGATGGACAATCAGGCATAGCGGCTCGGAGCGGGCGGCACCATAGGAAAATTCCACAACAGGAATCCGGCCCGCCCCTGCCGGCGTCGAAGCATCCGGGTGCCACGTGAACCCGGCGGCACCGGCCCGCCGGGCCGG
>NZ_LFQR01000274.1 GCF_001182895.1 Frateuria defendens
CTATGCGGGCGATGGACGACGGCGCCAGCCGTTCGATCCGGGGATGATGGTCAAGGTGCTGGTGTACGCCTATGCCAGTGGGGTGTTTTCCTCGCGCAAGATCGCTCGGTCACTGGAGCAGGACGTGGCCTTCCGGGTGCTGGGCGCGGACAACTTTCCGGCCCATCGCACGCTCCGGGAGTTTCGCCAGGTTCACTTGG
>NZ_LFQR01000275.1 GCF_001182895.1 Frateuria defendens
GCCGATCCTGCGCTTGGCGACTTTTCTCACTGAGGTTCGACGCTAATCAGGTATGGCCTTGGTCACATCAAATACCCATGGCTTGAGTTCAAGTCTTACGCAGACCAGCAGTACAGAGGGGATCCAAAGATACCTGGTGCTTCAAGATGTTCCGAGTCGCTTCCCCAGAAGCAATAAAAAATATCTTTCTCCGGCTGGTAAACTAGCCAATATCCGCCGCGGTGGGCTACGCATAGCCCTGACACAGTGTCTCCGATCTCCATGTCAGGGAATCCTGGCGGGGCAATTTCTGCACTGATCTCAAATGGATCATTCATGTGCTCTCGAATATCATTGGTCAGGCTGGACAAGTAGGTGTCTTTATCGATGCCATCATTTATGTAAACTCCTTTGGAGTCAGACAGGGCTGATTCCAGTCGATCTAGTGGGGAGGTGCTTGACATAATTAATCCATGGTTGTTGGGTATTTATTTCTGTATTGGCTCAACGGGTGGAGGTGGCGGCGGGTAATGCAACGTTTCGTGAGGCTTATTTCCATTTGCTGGAATATCAATGCGTGGGCCGTTGCTTCCAATTCCTGGGCGGTAACGAATTCCATTCGTTCCTGTTAGTTTTCCTGAGGAATCCTCAGCGCCTTTGATAACCGTCGGGCCAGATTGTCCGCCAGTCAGCTTATCAAAGGTTTCAGCTCTTGGGATAACGGCGACGAATTGTTGCTTGAGTACGTCAGAAGTCAGGCCATCTGCACTCATGGCTGAGACCCCTCAAACTTCTTGCGCTTGGCTTCTAAGCCGGCGATCAACTGCCTTTCCTCCTCAGTCCACCCCGCCCTCATTTCGGTCGCGAAATCAGAGAAAGCCGCGTCGACGCTCGGGCTTTGATAAGGAATGTATCGGCCGTCTGCGAAATTCCAGTCCCCAGGGATTCGGTCCCTCGTTTCCGTGACCATCCCCGTCTTGGCATCCTCAAGTAGCGGAGTGAGCGAGTGCAGCAGACTCTGCACATCGTCACTCTCAGGATACTGTTTCAGCACCCACTCCAGATGCTCGGCAGCCGCCTTGAGCTTGATGGGATCGATGGTTTGATTCATGAGCTACCTCCATGGCAACGCGGGTTTAATGAAGATAAGCAGCGCGTGGCTTCTAAGCATCACATCACGCCGTCCCATCCCTGACTGGCAAACCTTACCCCACCTCACGGTAGGAGCAATACCTGACATACAAATCAACCGCTCGCCCTGAGACTCGAGCCTAGACAGTGCCGTCATGAA
>NZ_LFQR01000276.1 GCF_001182895.1 Frateuria defendens
CTAGTGTAGTGTCTCATAAATAATATTAAGTAAGTTTGGCCGCGGCGCGAGCGACGGATGCCAAGATGGTGTCGGCGCTCTTGTGCCAGACGAAAGGTTTCGGATCGGCGTTGTGTGTATCGATGTAGTGGCGGATGGCTTGTTCGAGTTCGGCCGCGCTGGTGTGTGCACTGCGCTTGATCCATTTCTCACTGATCTGTCCG
>NZ_LFQR01000277.1 GCF_001182895.1 Frateuria defendens
CCTCGACGTTGATCACCGCATCGTCGGTGTCGAACACGAACAGCCGCATGTCGAACACGCCGTGCTTCGCCGCCAGGTCGCTGGCGGCGCAGTTGATCTTCACCGTGCGGTCGCCGAACAGCCGGCCGAGGATGATGTTGCCCACGTTGAGGCCGGCGGTCTCCAGCAGGTTGCGGCTGATCGCGCCGTCGTTCATCAGCAGTTGCACGCCGCCGTCGGCGCTGCCGAGCAGGGCGGCCACCG
>NZ_LFQR01000278.1 GCF_001182895.1 Frateuria defendens
CGAGCAGGCGCAGCTGGATCTGGCCTACTCGCAGTACAAGGACAACCAGCCGGACGACGCCTACTCGACGATCAACCGCTTCATCAAGACCTATCCGACGCAGAAGCACGTCGATTATGCCTATTACCTGCGCGGCCTGATCAACTTCGACCGCACCACAGGCGTGTTCGAGCGCTGGTTCTCGCGCAACAGCTCGCAGATGCGCCGCGACCAGGGCTACAACCTGCAGGCCTTCGACGACTTCTCCGAGCTGACTCGCCGCTTCCCCGACAGCGCCTACGCCGCCGACGCCCG
>NZ_LFQR01000028.1 GCF_001182895.1 Frateuria defendens
GCGTCAGCGCCTTGCTGGCCGGCGGCGCCGCGGCCGAGGCGGCCGCGGCGGGCTGGCCGGCGCCGGCCGCCTTGTCCTGATCGTGATGCCCGCAGGCGGCGAGCGCCGCCAGCAACAACAGGCCGCCGATCCGCGCGACCCGGCGGTACGACGCACAAGCCTTCCCTCGACTCTGCATGGCAGCTCCTCCCGAACTGCCGGCGAGTATGGGGGAAACTTATGGCGGCGTGGTGGCGCCCGCCGGGCCCTGCGCTTGCGCCATGCCCAGTAGGAGCACCTTGCGCGACAAGCCCATGCAACCCTTCCCCAACCGCCCCGGTCGCGCAGGGCGCGCTCCCCCTGATTCGTCCGAACTGGTTCCACCCTGACAAGCGTTTTCAAGTAGCTGTCCGGGGCCGCGCGAAACAGCGGTAGGTGCAAGCAACGCTAATGCCGAACATCTCAGACGTTTTATGAGCCCGGAGCACCGAAATTGAGGTTGCCCGTGGATGCCAACTCCATCGCGAAACAAGTGCGGGCCCCCTTGCCAGTCGACGTTGCTAACGCTCCCATCATCCGAATTTAACTTGTGCGCGACGATGGTGCACCAGATGACGCCGGAGGTCCTCCGGCGTTATTTGATGCAGATCAAGTGGTAAGCGCATTCGCTTCGTTAGCGTGCAGCGGGTTCATGGGTACTTGCCCATGCACGCCACCCGGAATCCAGCCTGGATAAGGAAGAGGGAATGAGCGTTGCATACAGGGTGCTGTTCATCAGCACATTCGCGTTTATCGTGTGCTTCGCCGTATGGATGGCCTTCGGTGTGATTGGTATCCCGATACGTCATGAGCTGCACCTCAATGCGACGGAATTCGGCCTGCTGACCGCCACGCCCATCCTCAGCGGTGCGCTATTGCGGCTTCCCTTAGGCATCTGGACCGACCGCTTCGGCGGCCGTATGGTCATGACCATCCTGCTGGCAGCGACCGCGATTCCGGTATGGCTGGTGAGCTACGCCACCACACTGTGGCAGTTTCTTGCCATCGGTCTCTGCCTCGGCGCAGTGGGCGCTTCGTTTGCCGTCGGCACGCCCTACGTGGCGCGGTTCTTTCCCGCCAACCGCCGTGGTTTCGCCATGGGGTTCTTTGGCGCTGGCACCAGCGGTGCCGCCCTCAACATGTTCGCGGCGCCGGCCATCGTGGATGCATTGGGTTGGCACGCCGTGCCGCGCATCTATGCGGTGGCACTCCTGGCCACGGCGGCGATCTTCTGGGTGCTGTCGGCACCCGACCCCGGTGTGCGCAGCCAGCAAGCGCCAAGCATGCGCCAGCAATTTCAGGTACTGCGCAACCCCCGCGTGTGGAAATATTGCCAGTACTACTCGCTCACCTTCGGTGGATTTACGGCGCTGTCGGTGTGGATGCCGCAGTACTTTGCCGGGGAATACGGCCTGGGCATTGCCACGGCCTCGGCATTGGCCGCCTGTTTCTCATTACCAGCTGGTGCGTTGCGTGCGGTAGGCGGCGCGCTGTCCGATCGGTTCGGTGCGCATGCGCTCACGTGGTGGGTATTGTGGCTCGCCTGGATCGCCTTGTTCCTGCTGTCGTATCCACAGACGCAGCTGATCGTGCAAACGGTCCGCGGCCCCACAAACTTCCATATCGGGCTCAACGTATGGATGTTTACGCCATTGCTGTTCGTGCTGGGCGTTGCGCTCGCATTCGGCATGGCGTCCACGTTCAAGTACCTGGGCGACGACTTTTCGGAAGCACTGGGCATCGTGACGGGCATCGTCGGACTGGCCGGTGGCCTCGGCGGTTTTCTGCTGCCGATCCTGTGGGGTGGTTTGCTGGATCTGCTTGGCATCCGCTCCAGCGCCTTCATGCTGCTGTACGGCATCGTGTGGGTGTCGCTGATCCTGATCTATTTCACCGAAGTGCGGCGGATCAGTCTCCGCGGCCGCCCGACCACTTCGTCGCCATCTTGAGCTGCTTCACCGGGAGAAAGCACGATGAGCCACTTCCTCGACCGCCTGCGGTACTTCTCGCAGCGTCGCGAGCCTTTTTCGGCCGGCCTTGGCGAAGTGCGCGCGGAGAACCGGCAGTGGGAAGATGGCTACCGCAACCGCTGGCAGCACGACAAGATCGTGCGCTCCACGCACGGCGTGAATTGCACGGGCTCGTGCAGCTGGAAAATCTACGTGAAAGGGGGCGTGGTCACCTGGGAAACGCAGCAGACTGATTATCCGCGCACGCGCGCCGGCATGCCCAATCACGAACCGCGCGGCTGTTCGCGCGGCGCTTCGTATTCGTGGTACCTCTACAGCGCGAACCGCCTGAAATACCCCATGGTGCGTGGTCGCCTGCTGCGACGCTGGCGCGAGGTGCGCAAGACCATGGCGCCGTTGGACGCGTGGGCGGCGCTGATGGCCGATCCGCAAGCGAAGGATTACAAGCCGGTTCGCGGCCTCGGCGGTTTCGTGCGCGCAACCTGGGACGAGGCACTGGAAATCGTCGCGGCTGCCAACGTGCATACGGTGAAACGCCATGGGCCGGATCGCGTGATCGGCTTCTCACCGATCCCCGCGATGTCGATGGTCTCCTACGCTGCAGGTACCCGTTATCTGAGCCTGATTGGCGGAACCTTATTGTCGTTCTACGACTGGTATTGCGATCTGCCGCCATCGAGTCCGCAGACCTGGGGCGAGCAGACCGACGTGCCGGAATCGGCGGATTGGTACAACGCCGCCTACATCATCGCCTGGGGTTCGAACGTGCCGCAGACACGCACGCCCGACGCGCACTTCTTCGTCGAGGCACGTTACAACGGTACACGTGTGGTAGCGGTCACGCCCGATTACGCAGAAGTGGCGAAGCTGTCCGACCTCTGGCTGCATCCCAAGCAGGGCACCGATGCCGCGCTCGCGATGGCGATGGGGCACGTGGTGCTGCGCGAATTCTTCCTCGATCGCCAATGCGACTATTTTCAAGCCTACTGTCGGCGCTATACCGACCTGCCGTTACTAGTCACGCTACGGCACGATGGCGAGCGCTGGATCCCTGATCGCTACCTGCGCGCTAGCGATTTTGCCGATGCCCTGGGCAGCCCTGGACATGCCGAGTGGAAAACAGTGGGTTTCGACGCAAGCGGCAGACTGGTCGTGCCGCAAGGCGCCATCGGCTTTCGCTGGCCGGGGCAGGACAGTGAAGATCGGGGCAAGTGGAACCTGGAGCAGAAGGCGGCGGACGGGATGCTCGTCGAGCTCAACTTAAGCCAGATCGACCGGTGTGACGACGCACTGGACGTTGCGTTTCCCTACTTCGGCGGCACGCCGCACGAACATTTCCCGCACAACACCCAAGATGGCGACGTGCTGCTGCGCCGCGTGCCGGTGCGCCGCGTGGCGACGCGCGATGGCGACTGCATGGTCGCCACGGTTTTCGATCTGCTGTGCGCCCATTACGGGCTCGACCGCGGCCTGGGCGGTACCTGTGCGAAAAGCTACGACGACAACCTTCCTTACACGCCGACCTGGCAGCAGGCGATCACCGGGGTATCGGCGGAACATGCCATCGCCGTGGCGCGGGCCTTCGCGGAAACCGCCGAGAAAACCCACGGACGCTCGATGGTCATCATCGGCGCTGGTATGAACCATTGGTTCCACCAGGACATGAACTATCGCAGCATCATCAACATACTGATGCTGTGCGGCACCATCGGTGTGTCCGGCGGCGGCTGGGCGCATTATGTCGGCCAGGAAAAGCTGCGCCCGCAAACCGGCTGGACCGCCTTGGCGTTCGCGCTCGACTGGATTCGCCCGCCGCGGCAGATGAATGGCACCTCATTCTTCTACGCGCATTCGGACCAGTGGCGCTACGAAAAACTCGATGTCGAAGAGTTGCTGTCGCCGTTGGCACCACGCGGCAAATACGGCCATAGCCTGATCGACTGCAACGTGCGCGCCGAACGGATGGGCTGGCTGCCGTCGGCGCCACAATTGGCGCGCAACCCCTTGGAGGTTGCGCGCGAAGCGGCGCAATCGGGAATCGACCCGCGCGACTATGTGGCCGATGCACTGCAGTCGGGCAAGTTGCACATGGCCTGCGAAGATCCCGATGATCCCGCCAACTTCCCGCGCAACCTGTTCATCTGGCGCTCCAACTTGTTCGGCTCGTCCGGCAAGGGGCACGAGTATTTCCTGCGCCATTTCCTGGGTACGCGCCACGGCCTGCAAGGCAAGGACCTGGGCGAAGAAGGCGGGCGCAAGCCCGAGGAGGTCACGTGGCATGCGCAGGCTCCGGAGGGCAAGCTGGACCTGGTGGTGACGCTGGACTTCCGCATGTCCACGTCCTGTCTGTATTCCGACATCGTGCTGCCGACGGCGTCGTGGTACGAGAAGAACGATCTCAATACTTCCGACATGCATCCTTTCATCCACCCGCTGTCGGCGGCGGTGGATCCGGTGTGGGAGTCCAAGAGCGACTGGGAAATCTTCAAGGCCGTGGCCAAGCGCTTTTCCGAACTCGCGCAAGGCCAGCTTGGCGTCGAGCGGGACGTGGTGCTGACGCCGATCATGCACGACACGGCCGGCGAGCTGGCTCAGCCTTTCGACGTGCGCGATTGGAAGAAAGGAGAGTGCGCGTTCGTTCCGGGCGTGACCGCGCCGGCTATCACCGTGGTCGAACGTGATTACCCGGCCACCTATGCACGCTTCACCTCGCTGGGTCCGTTGATGGACAAGCTTGGCAACGGTGGCAAGGGCATCGCCTGGAATACCGAGGAGGAAGTGCGCGGCCTCGGCGGATTGAACTACCTCGTCGAGGATGGCCCTGCGAAAGGTCGGCCCCGCATCGTCAGTGATATCGACGCCGCGGAAACGATCTTGCATCTGGCGCCGGAAACGAACGGACAGGTGGCGATCAAGGCATGGGAAGCGTTGTCGCACATCACCGGCCGCGTCCATCGCCATTTGGCCGAAGCGCGTGAGGACGAAAAGATCCGCTATCGCGACATCCAGGCGCAGCCGCGCAAGATCATCAGCTCGCCCACCTGGTCCGGCATCGAGAGCGAGCACGTGAGCTACAGCGCCGGCTGGACCAACGTGAACGAGCTGATCCCGTGGCGCACGCTCAGCGGCCGCCAGCAGTTCTATCAGGATCATGCGTGGCTGCGCGATTTCGGCGAAGGATTTGCGCTGTATCGGCCCCCCATCGACACGCGCTCGGTGGCTGCGCTGCATGGCAAGCGCCCTAACGGAAATCCGGAGCTGACGCTGAACTTCATCACGCCGCACCAGAAATGGGGCATCCATTCCACCTATACCGACAACCTGATCATGCTCACGCTATCGCGCGGCGGCCCGATCGTGTGGCTGTCCGAGGCGGACGCAAAACGCGGCGGCATCGTCGACAACGATTGGATCGAGCTTTTCAACATCAACGGCGCGATCACTGCGCGCGCGGTGGTCAGCCAGCGTGTGCAGGAGGGCATGGTGATGATGTATCACGCGCAGGAGAAGATCGTGAACGTACCCGGCTCCGAAATCACCGGCATGCGCGGCGGCATCCACAACTCGGTAACACGCACGGTACTCAAACCCACCCATATGGTTGGCGGTTACGCGCAACTGTCCTGGGGTTTCAATTATTACGGCACCGTCGGTTCCAATCGCGATGAATTCGTAATCGTGCGCAAGATGGCAAGCGTGGATTGGATGGATCGCGTGCAACGCGAACAACGGCAAAACGCTTCGGCCCGAGGGAATGCGACATGAAGGTCCGCGCGCAAATCGCCATGGTGCTGAATCTGGACAAGTGCATCGGCTGCCACACCTGTTCGGTCACCTGCAAGAATGTATGGACTTCGCGCCAGGGCATGGAATACGCCTGGTTCAACAACGTGGAGACGAAACCGGGCATCGGCTATCCGAAGGATTGGGAGAATCAGGATCGTTGGCACGGTGGCTGGGTGCGCAAGCCCAATGGGCAACTGCAACCCAAGCAAGGTGGGCGACTGGCCGTGCTGGCAAAGATCTTCGCCAACCCGCATCTCCCTGATATCGACGACTACTACGAGCCCTTCACGTTCGACTACGAAAACCTGCAGACCGCGCCAGAACTGCCTACCACGCCGGTCGCGCGCCCTATCTCGCTGGTCAGCGGCCGTACCATGGAGAAGGTCAATTGGGGCCCGAACTGGGAAGAAATACTCGGTGGCGAATTCGACAAGCGCAGCGCCGACTACAACTTCGAGGCGGTGCAAAAAGACATCTACGGCCAGTTCGAAAACACCTTCATGATGTATCTGCCACGCCTGTGCGAGCACTGTCTCAATCCGGCGTGCGTGGCGTCCTGCCCTTCGGGCTCGATCTACAAGCGCGAGGAAGATGGCATCGTGCTGATCGACCAGGACAAATGCCGCGGATGGCGCATGTGCGTCTCTGGCTGCCCCTACAAGAAGATCTACTACAACTGGACCTCCGGCAAAGCTGAGAAGTGCACCTTCTGCTATCCGCGCGTCGAGGCCGGCATGCCCACGGTGTGCTCGGAAACATGCGTGGGCCGTATCCGCTATCTCGGCGTGCTGCTCTATGACGCCGATCGCATCAACCAAGCGGCCGCGGTGGAGAATCCGCACGATCTGTACCAGGCGCAGCTGGATCTCTTCCTGGATCCGAACGATCCCACGGTGCAACGCCAGGCACAGGCCGACGGCGTGCCCGAAGCGTGGCTGGAAGCGGCCAGGCAGTCGCCAACCTACAAGATGGCGGTGGAATGGAAAATCGCCTTTCCGCTGCATCCGGAATACCGGACACTGCCGATGGTGTGGTACGTGCCGCCCCTGTCGCCGATCCAGGCACACGCCAACGCGGGAGCGATCGAGAGCACGGAGGGCGTGCCCGACGTCGATCTACTGCGCATCCCGGTGCGCTATCTTGCCAACTTGCTTACCGCCGGCAACGAAGCACCCGTCATCAGTGCGTTGAAGCGCATGCTGGCGATGCGAGCCTGGTTCCGCACCAAGCAGCTCGGCGGCATGCCAGCGCCATCGCTGTTGCAAGAGAACGGGCTTGACCTGGCAACGGTCGAGGCCATGCATCGCTACTTGGCGATCGCCAACTACGAGGACCGCTTCGTGATCCCTACGGCGCACCGCGAGGAGGCCGAAAACCTGTATGCGCTACGTGGCGGCTGTGGCTTCAGCTTCGGCAATGGCTGCGACGGAGTCGAAACCCAGTCCAGCCTGTTTGGCGGGCGCATGGGCCGCCGCAAGATCATTCCCATCCGGATGCTGGACGACCACTGACATGCGCACCGATCACGCCCTGTTTCTGCGCGCGCTATCGGCGCTGCTTGCCTATCCGGACTCGGAGCTGCGTGCCGCGTTGCCAGAGATCGACACCACCGTTCGCAACACGCGCGACCTGAAAACCAGGACGCGCGATGAGCTGCTTGCATTGCTCGACGAGCTATCCCGCAGCGATGCGCTCGAAGCCGAAGCCCATTTCGTCGACGTGTTCGATCGCGGACGCAGCACGTCGCTGAACCTGTTCGAGCACATACACGGCGACGGACGTGAGCGCGGCTCGGCGATGCTGGATCTTCGGCAGCGCTATCTTGAGGCCGGGCTTGAACCCAGCGGCAACGAATTACCCGACCACCTTCCTGTTCTACTGGAATACCTAAGCTGCCGCGATGGTGCCGAAACGCGTGAAACCCTCGGTGACTGCGCGCACATCCTGCGGGCGATAGGCAACCGCCTGCTCCATCGCCGCAGCCACTATGCCGCCGTGTTCACCGCGCTGTTGGAGTTGGCTCACGCGGACGGTCTCGATCCGCATGCGCGCGTTCCCGCGCCGGAAAATCTGGACATCAGTTGGGAGGAGCGCCCGGCCTTTGCCAACGACCGGGCACCGCCATGCCGTCCGGCTGACTTCCGTCGTTGATTTTTCTTGTCGACAACAGAGACTGACATGAACGCCGCCACCAGCATGCAACTGTTCCTGTTCGGTATCTATCCGTACATCTGCCTGTCGGTACTGCTGCTGGGCAGCCTGGTACGGTTCGACCGCGAACCGTACACCTGGAAGAGTGATTCCTCGCAGATGTTGCGAGCGGGCCATCTGAGGATGGGCTCCAATCTTTTCCATTACGGCATCCTGGTGGTGGTGCTCGGACATTTCTTCGGCTTCCTGGCACCGCACTGGGCGATCGACTGGGCCATGGACCCAGCGCGGCACCAGTTGCTGGCAATGGTGGGTGGCGGCCTTGCCGGCGTGGTGGCGATCATAGGATTGAGCATCCTGATCCATCGCCGCCTTGCCGATCCGCGCATCCGCCGTAACGGCCGCAAGTGGGATATCGCAGTGGTGTTGATGCTGTGGCTGCAATTGCTGCTCGGCCTGCTCACCGTGCCCGTGTCGGCACAGCATATGGATGGCGCGGAATTCGAGCTGCTCACCACCTACGTGAAAGGTATCGTCAGCTTCCGCAGTGACGTGGCCGGGCTGCTGCTGCAGGTACCGTGGGTCTACCGCCTGCATATCCTGCTTGGATTCACGATCTTCCTGATCTCGCCGTTCACGCGCATGGTACACATCTGGAGCGGCGCCGGCACCTTGGCTTATCTGTTCCGCCCTTATCAACTCGTGCGCACGCGCAAGCGGGCGATGCGTCCATGACCATTCGCGTCAACGGTGTTGCCGTTTCCGAGCAGGATTGGCCTTCGCCGCAAATGGCCGCCATCCACGAGCTACTGCGCCAGCGCGCCATGGGGCTTGGATGGCTGGACGAGAATGCAACACGGCAGGAGATCGAACAGGCAATCGAGCGCGTGCTGACCGAAGAAGTGCCTGTGCCCGGCGTGGACGAAGCGGCCTGCCGGCGCTATTACGCCCAGCACCTTCAACGCTACCAAAGCGGGGAACTGGTATTTGCCCGGCACATTCTTTTTCAGATAGTGTCGGGCGTACCCGTGGCGGCCGTACGTGCCATAGCGGAAGCCATGCTGGCCGAACTGCGCACGCGACCGGAACTGTTTGCCGAACGCGCACGCAGCCATTCGAATTGCCCGTCGGGAGAACTCGGCGGTGAACTAGGGCAACTGCAGCGGGGCACCACCGCGCCCGAGTTCGAGCAGGCACTGTTCGGGAACACGGTGCTCGGCATATTGCCTCAATTGATCAAGACGCGCTTTGGTTTCCACATCGTTGCAGTCGATCAACGCGTCCCCGGCGAACAGCTGCCTTTCGAACAGGTAAGCGAGCGCGTCGCCGAGGATCTGTGCCGCGATGCCGAGGCGCGCGCGCTTAGCTTGTACGTACGAGTGCTGGCCGGTCACGCTGAATTGCAGGGTGTCCAACTCGACGTGACGGCATTGCCACTAATGCAGTAATCAAGATGGCGCGCCTGTTGCCGAAGCGCTCGGCCAGACCGCACCACTCGGCGATACAGATGCAAAGGCTCGCATTGAGCAGCTTGAAGTCCGTCATGCTGTCGTTGCGCACGCTGTTTGTGCTGTTCTTCGTGATATCTATCCGAGGAGTCGAACATCAGCTGGACGTCGTACAAGTAGCGCCGACAAGCTCTTAAAACAGCTCGCCCTGCGGCGAGGGCTCGCGCGGCGGCACGAAGCGCGAGGTGTCGAGCGCCAGCGAGCGGGCGCGGGCAAAGCCGTGCTTGCGGCAGGCCACCTCGAAGCGGCGGCGCAGGAGTTCGGCGAACACGCCCTGCCCGCGCATGCGGGTGCGGAAATCGCTGTCGTAGTCGCGCCCGCCGTTCATCTGCCGCACCAGGCTCATCACGTGCTCCGCGCGCTGCGGCGCATGCAGCGCCAGCCATTCGCGGAACAGCTGCTTGAGCTCGTACGGCAGCCGCAGCACGGTGTAGCCGGCCATGTTGGCGCCGGCCCCGGCGGCGGCGGCCAGCACGTGCTCCATGTGCATGTCGTTGAGCGCGGGGATGATCGGCGCCACCAGCACGCCCACCGGCACGCCGGCCTCGCTCAGCGTGCGGATGGCTTTCAGGCGCCGATGCGGCGCGCTGGCGCGCGGCTCGAGCTTGGCGGCGAGCTGGTTGTCCAGTCCGTTGACCGAGACGAACACCTGCACCAGCCGCTCGCGCGCCAGCGGCACCAGCAGGTCGAGGTCGCGCTCGACCAGGGCGTTCTTGGTCACGATGGTGCACGGGTGGCGGCATGCGAGCAGCAGTTCCAGCGCGGCGCGGGTGAGCCGCCAGCGCTTCTCGATCGGCTGGTAGGGGTCGGTGTTGCTGCCGAGGTTGATCGGGCTGACCTTGTAGCCGGGCTTGCCGAGGTCCGCGCGCAAGACCTCGGCGAGGTTGCTCTTGGCGCGCAGCTTGGTCTCGAAATCGAGCCCCGGCGAGAGGTTGAGGTAACTGTGCGAGGGCCGCGCGAAGCAGTAGATGCAGCCGTGCTCGCAGCCGCGGTAGGGGTTGAGCGCCTGCTCGAAGGCGATGTCCGGCGAGTCGTTGCGGGTGATCACCGAGCGGGCGCGCTCCTCGGTGACCTCGGTGCGCGGGCGCGGCGCGTCCTCGTCGAGCAGCGCGCTCTGCCAGCCGTCGTCCTCGGCGTGGCGGCGGATGGACTCGAAGCGCCCCTCCGGATTGGAGGCGGCGCCGCGGCCCTTGTGGGCTTGCGGCCCGAACGGGTTGGCGGGCACGGAGGACATGGCGGCCAGCCTAGCGCGCGGAAATCTCAGCCGCTGCGACACCCGGCGGCGCGAGCTGACGGGCCAGTTCGCGCGCCATCGCGGGCAAGGGGTAGTTGTGCTCCAGCTGGCGGCGCAGTTCGTCGAACACCGGCGCGGAGAGGGTCCAGCCGAGCGGTATCGGGTAGTCGCCGGGGCACACGCGGAAATGCCACAGCAGGTCGCCGCGCGCGGGGTTGCCTTCGTCCTCGTGCAGCGTGCGCAGCAGCTGGATGCGCGCGTAGGCGCCGCGGGCGATGCGCGTGTCCAGCAGGGCCTGGAACGGCGCCACCGCCTCCCCGCTCGGCGCGGCGGCGGCCGCCGCGGCCGGCCGCGCGCAGGCGGCGGCGTAGAACGGCATGAAGTGCGCGGGGTCGTGGCGGTCGACGAAATCCGTCAGCGCCGGGTCGTTGCTGAGGTGCAAGACGATGAAGCGCAGCGCCTGCCCGCGCCGCGCCGCGATGTCCTTGAGCTGGCGCATCACCTCCAGCAGCGTGGTGGCGCCGGAGTTCTCGAAGTAGCCGCCGTCCACCAACTGCAACGCGGCCGGCACCGC
The DNA here is from genome assembly GCF_001182895.1 of Frateuria defendens. GTDB lineage: Bacteria > Pseudomonadota > Gammaproteobacteria > Xanthomonadales > Rhodanobacteraceae > Frateuria_B > Frateuria_B defendens. Next base: position 11,242 of record NZ_LFQR01000028.1, read on the forward strand.
GGGGGTGGCGCCGGCCGTCTCCAGCGTGCCGGCGGGGCTGATGTAGGTGAAGCGCGCGCTGTTCAGCACCGCCTCGCTCAGCGGCACGCGCGGGTCGAGCCACACCGCGCCGTCGAAGGCCGCTGCCCACGGCTGGTGCTGCGGCGTGGCGAGCGGGCGGAACGGGTGCTGGATGAAGCGCCGCCCTTCCGCCACCGTGGTGCTGTTGAGGAACAGCGCGGGCGTGGACGTGTCCACGCGGCCGTCGGGGCGCAGGTAGAGCGCGCTGAAGGGCTGCGCGAAGGCCGCGCCGCCCGGCAGCACCTGTGCCGCGTCCTCCCAGGCGCGGGTGAGCGCGCGGGCGCGGTCGTCGAACCAGGCGCCGGGCAGCCAGCGCTGGGTGAAGTCCACGAACAGCAGGTTGGCCAGGGTGGGGGCGAGGAAGTCGTGGCCGAGCAGCTGCTGCGTGCGCGTCTCCAGGCCGTCGCGGCCGGCGGGTGCGCGCAGCAGCACCGCGTAGCTGGCCAGCCCCAGGCTGCCGCCGGACACGCCGCTGCCGGCGAAGAGGTAGCGCGCCAGCAGCGGCGCGCCCGCGCCCCGCGGGCGCTGCGCCTCCACCAGGGCGGTGAGCCGGGCCAGCACCAGCGCGGTCCACGCCGCACCGCGGATGCCGCCGCCCTCGGCCGACACCATCACCACCGGGCACGGCGAGCGCCCGGCGCAGCGATCGTCCAGCCAGGCGTTCGCGTAGGCCTCGAAGCTGGGCCGGGTATCGGGCGGCGGCGGGGCCGGATGCTGGTGGGTGCTCATCGCCGGGTACTGCCGCACGCGATGGTTGTCGTTGAGGTGCAGCGCGTGCAGCGCGGCGGTGAGCAGCAGCAGCACGCTGAGCAGCGGCCAGCCGCGGCGGTCGGCCAGCATGCACAGGAAGCTGCCGGACAGGGTCAGGAAACTGGCCGCCAGCAGCGCGGTCGCCAGCGGCCCGCTGCCGTCGAACAGGGTGGGCCGCCAGGCCACCAGGGCCGTGACCGTGACGTTGAGCAGCAGCGCGCCGGCGAAGACGCGCAACGGCGCCCGCCCGAGCTGGCTCAGCTTGCGCGCGCGCGGCTCCTGCGACGGCCGCGGCGCCAGGGCGGCCGGCGTGCCGCGCCAGCGGCACCAACCGTGCACCAGGCGGCGGCGGCCAGCGAAGAAGGCGATCAACGCCACGCTCTCCAGCAGCAGGCCCAATGCCCGCGCATCGCGGCGCCCGCACGCCTCGGCCAGCTGACAGGCTCCCGGCGGCACCAGGGCCGAGGCGCGCAGGTAGCCGAGCACCAGCCACGCCGGCACCGCGGCGCCAAGCCCGCGCGGCAGCCAGTCGCGCAGGGCGCGCGCGTGCGGATCCTGCAGGGCCGGCCAGCGCGGGTAGACCATGCGGTAGGCGTGCCGCGCGGCATACCACGCCGCCAGCCCCGCGCAGGCGCTGCCGGCCAGCAGCCACAGGTAGCGGCCGGGATCGGGGTCGATCCACAGCGCGATCACGAACAGTTCGGCGGCCTGCCCCACGCCCGCGGTCATGAACGCCGCCGCCGCCAGGATCAGCAGCGGCACGCGCAGCGGCTTGAAGTGATCGAGCAGGATCGACAGCCACCCCGCCAGCCGCAGCAGCGTCCGGTAGCGGCGCCGGCGGGCGCGGCGCTGGCGCGGCGGCATGGCGGGGTGCGGCATCGGCGGCTCTCCGGCGGGCGGCGCGGCGGACTGGGCGCAGCATAAGCCTTATCGGCTAGGCCGCCGCCGGCGAATGGCCGGCGCACTATGATGCGCACACGGCCACCGCCGCGGTGGCCCCTGCCCGCTGCCACGAGGTGCGCCATGCGCTGGGTCCTGCTCACCGCCACCGTGCTCGCCCTGGTGCTGGGCTGCACCCGCCACGGCCCCGGCGCGATGGCGCTGTGGCTGCTGCTCGGCCTGCTGGGCGCCTTCGCCACCGTGCTGGCGTTCGCCCAGGCGCGCATCAGCGCGCACGCGCGCACCGAGTCGCTGAACGACTACGACCTTGCCCGCCTGCGCGAGGGCAAACCGCCGCTGAAGCACCCCTGACGGCCCTCACGCGCACTGCACGCGCGCCTGCCGAAGCTGCTTCGGCAACCGGGCTCCGGCCCGCCGCGAAGGAGCCAGGACATGACGGCAACGGGCTTGATCATCTTCCTGCTGGTGGGCGCGGTCGCCGGCTGGCTGGCCGGCCTGATCGTGCGCGGCTTCGGTTTCGGCCTGCTGGGCAACATCGTGGTGGGCATCGTCGGCGCCCTGCTCGCCGGCTGGCTGCTGCCGATGCTCGGCCTGGGCTTCCACGTCGGCGGGCCGATCCTCGACGCCATCGTGCACGCGCTGATCGGCGCGGTGATCCTGCTGGTGATCATCGGCCTGGTCCGGCGCGTGTGAGGTCCGGCCAGGTGAAGGCGCGCCGGTCACGCCGGCGCGCCTTCACCCTGTTCCAACGGCCGGCTCAGCCGGTGGTGATGTCCGTGTCCTTGGTCTCGCGCAGGAACAGCAGGCCGATCACGAAGCCCGCCGCGGCCACCAGGATCGGGTACCACAGGCCGTAGTAGATGTCGCCCTTCCACGCCACCAGCATAAAGCCGATGGTGGGCACGAAGCCGCCGAACCAGCCGTTGCCGATGTGGTAGGGCAGGCTCATCGAGGTGTAGCGGATGCGGGTGGGGAACATCTCCACCAGCCACGCGGCGATCGGGCCGTAGACCATGGTCACGTAGAGCACCAGGATCGCCAGCAGCAGCACCAGCATCGTCTTGTTGGCGCGGGCCGGGTCGGCCTTCTCCGGATAGCCGGCCTGGCCCAGCGCGGCGCTGGCCTGCTCGCCGAAGGCCTTGCCCTTGGCGGCGAAGGCCGCGCTGTCCAGGCCGCCGCCCTCGAACGACTCGATCCGCTGCTCGCCCACCTGCACGATCGCCACCGCGCCGGCCGGCGCCGCCTGGTTGGCGTAGGGGATGCCCTTCTTGGCCAGGTAGCTCTTGGCCACGTCGCAGGAGCTGGTGAACTTGGTCTTGCCCACCGGATCGAACTGGAAGCTGCAGCGGTTCGGGTCGGCCAGCACCGTCACCGGCGCCGCCGCCGCGGCCTGCTCGATGGCCGGGTTGCCGAAGTGGGTGAGCCCCTTGAAGATCGGGAAATAGGTGAGCGCGGCGATCAGGCAGCCGGCCAGCACCACCGTCTTGCGGCCGATGCGGTCGGACAACCAGCCGAAGAACACGAAAAACGGCGTGCCGAGGGCCAGCGCGGCGGCGATCAGCAGGTTGGCCGTGGTGGCGTCGATCTTCAGGCTCTGGGTGAGGAAGTACAGCGCGTAGAACTGGCCCGTGTACCACACCACCGCCTGCCCCGCGGTGGCACCGAGCAGGGCCAGGATCACCAGCTTGAGGTTCTTCCACTGCCCGAAGGCCTCGGTCAGCGGCGCGACCGAACCCTTGCCCTCGGCCTTCATCTGACGGAACACCGGCGACTCCTGCAGCTGCAGGCGGATGTACACCGAGATCGCCAGCAGCAGCGAGGAGACCAGGAACGGGATGCGCCAGCCCCAGGCGTTGAAGCTGTCCTCGCCCATGCCCGAGCGGGTGCCCAGGATCACCAGCAGCGAGAGGAACAGGCCGAAGGTGGCGGTGATCTGGATGAAGCTGGTGTACAGCCCGCGCTTGCCGGCCGGCGCATGCTCGGCCACGTAGGTGGCCGCGCCGCCGTATTCGCCGCCGAGCGCGAGGCCCTGCAGCAGGCGCAGCGCGATCAGGATCACCGGCGCCGCCGTCCCGATGCTGGCGTAGCCGGGCAGCAGGCCGACCAGGAAGGTCGACAGGCCCATGATCACGATGGTGATGAGGAAGGTGTACTTGCGCCCGATCAGGTCGCCCAGCCGGCCGAACACGATGGCGCCGAACGGCCGCACCGCGAAGCCGGCGGCGAAGGCGAGCAGCGCGAAGATGAACTGGCTGGTCTCGTTGAGGCCGGAGAAGAAGTGCTTGCCGATCAGCGCGGCGAGCGAGCCGTACAGGTAGAAGTCGTACCACTCGAACACGGTGCCCAGGCTCGAAGCCAGCACCACGCGCCGGTGGTTGGTGTAGCGCGAGGAACCCAAGTCGTACACGGTCGCGACCATGATGAACGTCCTCTCACTTGAGATGGTGTGCTGCTGAGATGGTGTGCTGCGCTTCGGGGCCGGAGCCGGCCGCATGCGGCCACTTCGCCCCGACTCCCGTCCTGGTCCTTGGCGCGGCCCGCTCGCGCGGGCCTTCCCCTGGGTCCGACCGGCGGCCCCCTGCCGCCACGCCGGCTCAGAAGCGGTACAGGCCGCTCAGGCTGAACTGGCTGCCGTTGGTGGTCTGCCGGTTGGTGCCGTTGGTGGTGGAATCGAGCTTGTCGTACAGGTATTCCACGCCGAACTCGTAGGGCCCGGAGGTGTACTGCACGTTCACCGCCGCCTGCCGGTTCCTGAGCAGGCCGGTGGAGCCGTTGTTGAGCCAGCGGATCACGTCGCCCTCGTCGGGCTTGCCCTCGGCATAGAACACGTTGGCGCTCCAGTGCGGCGTGAAGCTGTAGCCGACCTGGGCGAAGCCGCCGGTTTCCTTGATGTCGCCGAACTGCGCCATGCTGCCGAACAACTCGCCCAGCGCCTTGCCGGTGTAGAGCAGGCCGCGGAACACCCACGGCCCCGGTTTCCAGGCCGCGCCCACCTCGTAGGCCACGCTCTTGATGTCGGACTTGATCGGCGTGGGCGTGGTGCCGCCCACGCCGCGCAGGTCCACCTTGCTGTAGTGCGCCACCGCGAAGGCCAGCCAGTTCTTGTCCTGTACGTGCAGCCGCGCCTCGACCTGCGGGCGGAAGCCCGCATTGCCGGCGGTGAGGTAGTTGGTGTTGTTGCCCGGGCCGCTCCAGGAACCCTCGAACACGCCCAGGTCCAGCCGCCACTTCGGCCCGGTGCTGCCGTGGTTGAGGTCCTGCATCCACACCAGGCCCGGGTAGCGCCAGCCGATCACGCCAGCGCCGAAGCCGAGCGGAAAGGCGATGTGGGCCAGCGAGTTCGGCACCATGTCCAGCGGGAACATGAATTCCCACTGCTGGCCGATCTGCACCTGGCTGCCGGTGTCCGGGTTGTTGAGCGTGATGTAGGCCTGGCGCATGCGCAGCGCGGCCTGCTCGCGGCTGTAGGGGCCGGTGCCGTTGAAGCCGCCGAAGAAGTCCATCTCGATGCGGCCGCCGCCGTTCCAGTTCTCGTTGAACTTCGGCCCCGCGAAGTCGAGCCAGAAGCGCGTGTTGCGCACGTCGCCGCCGCTCAGCGAACCCTTGGCGCCGGGCACCGGGAATTCGGCGTTCTGGCCGTTGCCGAAACTGAAGTTCTTGCTCTGGGTAAAGGCGGTGGCGTTGATGAAACCGTGCAGCGCCACCGAGACGCCGGGGCCGCTGGCGAACACCGGCTTGGCCTTGGACGAGTCGGCCACCTGCTGCGGTGGCTGGGTGGCCGGCGAGGTGGGCGGGGTGCGCGTCTGCGCGATCTCCGCCTTCTGCGCCTGGATCATGCCCTTGAGTTCGGCCAGCTGCCGCTCCAGCTGGGCCACGCGCTGCTCCAGCTGCTGCTCGCGCGCGCTGTCCTGTGCCGAGGCCGCCAGCGGCAGGCCCAGCGCACAGGCGACGCTCAAGGCCAGCAGTCCGCGACGGCGGATCGTGGATCGCGTAGTCATGTCTTGGCCTCTCCCCAGGTCGATGACGGGCCGAGCTTGGTGATGCTGCACTGCGAGCGCCTATTAGCCATTGGTCTAGCCCCGTGCCGACTCGACCAAAGTCGATGCGCGGCGCCGGCGTCACCCCTGCCGGCGCGGGCTACACTCGGGAACGACCTTCGCGCCGCCGCGCGCGGCGACGATTCCCTGCCGGCGTGCCGCGCCGGTGCACGCAGGAGGCCCCATGTCCAAGCTCTACCCGGTCAAGCCCGCATTCGCCACCACAGCGCACGTCCGCAAGGCGGACTACCAGCGCCTGTACGACGAGTCGATCCGCGACCCGGAAGGCTTCTGGGGCCGCGTGGCCGGGCGGCTGGACTGGACCCGCGCGCCGACGCGCATCAAGAACGTCTCCTACGACCCGGCCGACCTGCACATCCGCTGGTACGAGGACGGCGAGCTCAACGTGGCCGCCAACTGCCTGGACCGCCACCTCGCCACGCGCGGCGACAAGACCGCGATCATCTTCGAGGGCGACGACCCCGGCGAGTCGCGCACGCTCACCTACCGCGAGCTGCATGCGGAAGTGTGCAAGTTCGCCAACACGCTCAAGCACCTGGGCGTGGCCAAGGGCGACCGCGTGGCGATCTACATGCCGATGGTGCCGGAGGCGGCGGTGGCGATGCTGGCCTGCGCGCGCCTGGGCGCGGTGCACTCGGTGGTGTTCGGCGGCTTCTCGCCGGACTCGCTGGCCGGGCGCATCGGCGACTCCGCCGCCAAGGTGGTGGTGACCGCCGACGAGGGCGTGCGCGGCGGCAAGAAGATCCCGCTCAAGGCCAACGTGGACGCGGCGCTGGAGCGCCCCGGCACCAGCAGCGTGGAGACGGTGATCGTGGTGCGCCGCACCGGCACCGCGGTGCCGATGCAGTCCCCGCGCGACCGCTACTGGCACAGCCTGATGGACGGCCAGACGGCCGATTGCCCGGCCGTGCCGGTGGAGGCCGAGCACCCGCTTTTCATCCTCTACACCTCCGGCTCCACCGGCAAGCCCAAGGGCGTGCTGCACACCTCCGGCGGCTACCTCGTCTACACCAGCTACACCCACGAGCTGGTGTTCGACCTGCGCGAGGACGACGTCTACTGGTGCACCGCCGACGTGGGCTGGATCACCGGCCACAGCTACGTGGTGTATGGCCCGCTCGCCAACGGCGCCACCGTGCTGATGTTCGACGGCGTGCCCAACTACCCGGACGTGAGCCGCTTCTGGCAGGTGGTGGACAAGCACCGCGTCACCCTGTTCTACACCGCGCCCACCGCCATCCGCGCGCTGATGCGCGAGGGCGAGGCGCCGGTGAAGAAGGCCTCGCGCGCCAGCCTGCGCCTGCTCGGCACGGTGGGCGAGCCGATCAACCCGGAGGCCTGGGAGTGGTACTACCGTGTGGTGGGCGAGGAGCGCTGCCCGGTGGTGGACACCTGGTGGCAGACCGAGACCGGCGGCATCCTGATCGCCCCGCTGCCCGGCGCCATCGACGCCAAGCCCGGCTCCGCCACGCTGCCGTTCTTCGGCATCCAGCCGGCGGTGGTGGATGCCGGCGGCGAGCTGCTGCACGGCGCGGCCGAGGGCAACCTGGTGATCGCCGATTCCTGGCCCGGCCAGATGCGCACCGTGTACGGCGACCACCAGCGCTTCATCGACACCTACTTCAAGACCTACCCCGGCAACTACTTCACCGGCGACGGCGTGCGCCGCGACGAGGACGGCTACTACTGGATCACCGGCCGCGTGGACGACGTGATCAACGTCTCCGGCCACCGCATCGGCACCGCCGAGGTGGAGAGCGCGCTGGTGGCGCACCCGAAGGTGGCCGAAGCGGCGGTGGTGGGCTGCCCGCACGAGATCAAGGGCCAGGGCATCTACGCCTACGTCACCCTGGTCGCCGGCGAGGGCGGCAGCGAGGCGCTGCGCAAGGAACTGGTGGCCTGGGTGCGCAAGGAGATCGGCCCCATCGCCACGCCCGACTACATCCAGTGGGCGCCGGGCCTGCCCAAGACCCGCTCGGGCAAGATCATGCGCCGCATCCTGCGCAAGATCGGCGAGAACCGGCCCGACCAGCTCGGCGACATCTCCACCCTGGCCGACCCGGGCGTGGTGAAGAACCTGGTGGAGGAGCGGCTGATCAAGTAGTGCGAGAATCGGGAACAGGGCGTAGAGAATCGGTGACACGATCCTATTCCCGACTCCCATTCCCGATTCCCTGCCCCCATGCCCGACGTCCTGATCGCCGACGACCATCCGCTGTTCCGCGATGCCCTCCAGCGCGCCGTGCAACAGGCGCTGCCCGACGCGCGCGTGCACAGCGCCGACGACGTGCCCAGCCTGCAGGGGCTGATCGAGCGCTACCCCGAGGCCGAGCTGCTGCTGCTCGACCTGCACATGCCCGGGGCGCGCGGCTACTCGGCGCTGGCGCACATCCGCGGCCAATACCCGGGCCTGCCGATCATCGTGGTCTCCGGCCACGAGGAGGCGCAGGTGGCGCGCCGCGCGCTGGCCCATGGCGCCGCCGCCTACATCCCCAAATCGACCCCGGGCGAGGGCATCGTGGCGGCCATCCGCGCCGTGCTCGACGGCGACGAGTGGCTGCCGCCGCACCTGATCGGCGGCGGCGCGGAGCTCAAGCGCGACGAGGCCGAGGTGGCCGTGCGCATCGCCTCGCTCACCCCGCAGCAGTTCCGCGTGCTGACCATGATCGCCGAGGGCCTGCTCAACAAGCAGATCGCTTACGACCTGGGCGTCTCCGAGGCCACGGTGAAGGCGCACATGACGGTGATCATGCGCAAGCTCGGCGTCAACAACCGCACCCAGGTGGCGCTGGCCGCCAGCCAGCTGGCGGTGGAACCGGGCGTGCTGCCGCCGATGCCCGAGGAGGAGTGACGGCAGGGCTGCATCCGCTGCACCATCCCTGCACGAACCCCGCTGCGCACGTTCCTGCCGGCTCCAAGTAGGCGCGCCCGCGCGCGACCGCAAGGCGGCCCTGTCACCACTGCGCAGGCTTTTCGCGCGCCAATGCACTTCTGCTCCTCACTCGGCCACCGCGCTCTTGCCCTTGCGCCGCAGCGAGGACAGCAGTGCCCGCAGCGCCGCCGGCCGCACCGGCTTGTGCAGCAGCGGATAACCGAGCGCGCGGGCGCGCAGCTTGAGTTCGCTGCTGCCGTCGGCGGTGATCATCGCCACCGGCGGCAACTCGCCCCGCGCCTGCCGCAGCTGTTCGATCGCCCGCAGGCCGTCCTCGCCCTCGGCGAGGTGGTAGTCCACCAGGATCATGTCCACCGGCCCGCGCGAGAGCTCGCGACCGGCCTGCGCCGCGTCCTGCGCCACACGACAGTCCACGCCCCAGCGGCGCAGCAGGGCCTGCATGCCTTCGAGGATGGCGGTGTCGTTGTCCAGGCACAGCACGGTGAGCGGCAACTGCTCGCCGCTGCCGCTGCCGCTGCGCGGCACGCTGCGCCGGCGCGGCGGCGCGGCCTCCGCGCGCGGCACGGTGATCGAGAAACCGCTGCCGTAGCCGATGCGCGAGCGCAGGTCGAGCCGGTGGCCGAGCATGCCGGCGATGCGCTCGCAAATGGAAAGGCCGAGCCCCAGCCCCTTCTCGCCCCACGGCGAAGGGCTTTCCAGCCGCTGGAACTCGCCGAAGATGCGCGCGCGCTGCTCCGGCGCGATGCCGGGGCCGGTGTCCCACACCTCGATGCGCACCCGCCCGCCGCTCACCCGCCGCGCGCCCAGCAGCACGCCGCCGCGCTGGGTGTAGCGCAGCGCATTGGAGATGAAGTTCTGCAGCACCCGGCGCAGCAGTTGCGGGTCGCTGCGCACCGCCAGCCGGGTCGCCATCACGCGCAGGCGCAGGCCGCGCTGCTCGGCCAGCACGCCGAACTGCGCCTTGAGCGAATCGAACAGCTCGCTGAGCGCCGCCGCCACCGGCTCGGGCTGGTAGCGGCCGCTGTCCAGGCGCGATACGTCGAGCAGGCCGTCGAGCAGGTCCTCCGCGGCGCGGAAGGAGGCATCGATGCGTTCGGCCAGCTGCTCGGCCTCCCGGTCCAATCCCGGGTACTGGCGCAGCGCCGAGGTGAACAGCCGCGCCGCGTTGAGCGGCTGCAGCAGGTCGTGGCTGGCGGCGGCGAGAAAGCGGGTCTTGGACATGTTGGCCGACTCCGCCTCGCGCCGCGCGTGCGCGGTGGCCACCAGCGCCTCGGACAATTCCGCAGTGCGCTGCTCCACGCGCTGCTCCAGCGTCTCGTTGGCCTCGATCAGCGCCTGCTCGGCGCGCTTGTAGGCGGTGACGTCCGCATAGGTGGTGACGTAGCCGCCGCCGGGCAGCGCGCGGCCACGCATCTCGATCACCGTGCCGTCCGGCCGCACGCGCTGGAACAGGTGCAGCGTGCCGGCCTGCATGTAGCGGATGCGCTTGGCGATGTGCTCCTCCACCTCGCCCGGCCCGCATTCGCCGTGCTCGGCGTTCCAGCGGATCAGCTCGGCCACCGGCACGCCCACGTAGACCATGCCGTCGGGGTAGTCGAACAGTTCCAGGTAGCGCCGGTTCCACGCCACCAGACGCATCTGCGCATCGATCACGCTGATGCCCTGCGAGACGTGCTCCAGCGTGGAGGAGAGCAGCTCGCGGTTGAAGCGCAGTTCCTGCGAGGCCTCGTCCATCAGTGCCATCGCCTCGGTGATGTCCAGGCCCGAGCCGGACAGCGCGCCCATCAGGATGCGCCGCGCGCTGGCCGCGCCCACCGCGCCGGCGAGCAGGCGCTCGGTGGTCTGGATCAGCGCGCGGTCGGCCGCCTCGTTCGGCTGCAGCGGCTTGCCGCGGCGCTCGCCGTAGTCCTCGAAGGCGCGCCGCGCGCTGCGCTCGCCCACGATGCGCTCGGCGATGGTGCGCAGGTCCGCCACCGCCACGCGGCCGCGCCAGTCGCCGCTGCCGCCGCTGCTGGCGGCGAACGGGTCCACGAACATCGCCGCGTGCAGGCGTTCCTCCAGGGTGGGCCGGCGGCGCAGCGAGACGAACACCAGGCACAGCACGTTCACCAGCAGCGACCAGAAGGTGCCGTGCATCACCGGGTCCCAGCCGGAGAGGTGGAACAGCGCCTGCGGGCGCAGCCAGCCCATGCCCCACGGCCCCTGCGCCAGCCACGGCTCGGCCCGGCTCACCGCCGGCAGCAGCAGGGTGTAGAGCCACACCGCGAAGCCGGCCAGCAGGCCGGTCATCACGCCGCGCCGGCTGGCGCCACGCCAGTACAGCGCCGCCACGATGGCCGGGGCGAACTGCGCCACCGCCGCGAAGGCCAGCAGGCCGGTGGCGGCGAGGTTTTCCGCATCGGCCGCCACGCGGTAGTAGACATAGGCCAGGAGCGCCAGCAGCACGATCGCCACCCGGCGCACCGCCAGCACCAGCTGCGAGAGATCGCTGCGCTGCTCGAGCCTGAGCGCGCGCAGGCGCAGCAGCGCCGGCATCACCAGGTCGTTGCTGACCATGGTCGAGAGCGCCACCGAGGCCACGATCACCATGCCGGTGGCCGCCGAGAAGCCGCCCAGGAAGGCGAGCACCGCCACGGCACGGTCGCCGTGCGCCAGCGGCAGGTTGAGCAGCCAGGCGTCCGCCGCGCCCTCGTGCACCGCCGGCAGGCTCATCCCGGCGGCGACGATCGGCGGCACCGCCAGGCTGATCGCCAGCATGTACAGCGGGAACGTCCAGCGCGCGCGGTCGATGTCGCGCGGGTCCTCGCATTCCACCACGCCGATGTGGAACTGCCGCGGCAGGCAGAACATCGCGCAGAAGGCGAGCAGGGTCTGCGCCAGGAAACCCGGCGAGGTGCCCGCGGCGAACTGCTCGGCCGGCAGGCGCAGCGTCGCGGCCAGCCCCGGCCCCTTCCACAGCGCGTAACCGGCCAGCGCCAGGAAGGCCAGCAGCTTGATCACCGACTCCAGCGCGATCGCCAGCATCATGCCGTGGTGGTGCTCGGTGGCGTCGATGCTGCGCGTGCCGAACAGTATCGCGAACACCGCCAGCAGCAGCGCGCACCACAGCGCGCTGTCGGCGGAGAAGCCCGACGCGCTGCCCGGCGCGATCCCGCCCAGCACGTCGATCGACATCGCCACCGCCTTGAACTGCAGCGCGATGTAGGGCACCACCGCCATCATCGCGATCAGCGCCACCACCGCCGCGAGGCCGTGCGACTTGCCGAAGCGCGCGCCGATGAAATCCGCGATGGAGGTGATGCTGCGCTGCCTCGACACCCGCACCAGGCGCCGCAGCAGCCCGGCGCCGAACACGAACAGCAGCGCCGGCCCGAGGTAGATCGGCAGGTAGCCCAGGCCCTCGCGCGCGGCCGTGCCGACGGCGCCGTAGAAGGTCCAGGAGGAACAGTAGACGGCCAGCGCGAGGCTGTAGATCACCGGCCGCAGGCGCGGCTGGCGCGGGTACAGCGGCCGCCGGTCGCCGGCGTAGGCGACCACGAACAGCAGCCCCACGTAGAGCAGCGCGACGAGCAGCAGCAACCAGCCGGCGATCAAGCGTCTCTCCCGTACTGCGCGTCCCGGCGCATGGCCGGCCGCGTCGGCGCCCGGCGTCCCGGCGCTTGTCGGCGGCGCCTCGGGCCCGGCACCATGCGTGGATGATGGAACCCACCGACGGCCAGGTGCCCGCGAAAGTAGCAGAGACCCTCGGCGATGACGAGGTGCACGTGTGGCGGCTGGCCTATGACCGCCACCAGGGCCGCGAGCCGCTGCGCGCCGTGCTCGCCGCCTACCTCGACTGCCCACCGCACGCGGTGCAATTGACCCAGAGCGAGTACGGCCGCCCGGCGCTGGCCGCGGAGCATGGCGGCACGCTGGACTTCAACTGGACGCACAGCGGCGACCAGGCGCTGATCGCGCTGGCCCGCGGCATCGCCCCCGGTATCGACCTGGAACGGCTGCGGCCGCGCCCCCACGCACTGGACATCGCCCGGCGTTTTTTCCATGCAGAGGAGGCGGCGAACCTGATCGGCCTCGACCCCGCGCAGCGCGATGCGGCCTTCCTGCGCCTGTGGACCGCCAAGGAGGCCGTGGTGAAGGCGCTCGGCCGCGGGCTGGCCTACGGCCTGCACCGTCTCAGCATCGCGCTGCTGCCGCAAGGCCTGGTGCTGCGCGTGCTGGACGGCGACGATCCCGCCCGCTGGCAGCTGCACGAACTGGCGCTCGACGAGGCCCACGTCGCGGCCCTGGCCTGGCGCGGCGGCGCACGCACCGTGCGCTGCTGGACACTTGCCGGCGACGGCCGATCGGCGCACTGTTGACGGCCCTCGCCGGCGGCGCGCGTCGCACGGCGACGCTTCGTTCCAGCGAGAGCCTCACCGATCGATGACCCTGCTCAGCGTCAACCTCAACAAGATCGCCGTGCTGCGCAATTCGCGCGGCGGCCACGAACCGGACATCCTGCGCGCCGCCCAGACCTGCATCGAGGCCGGCTGCGGCGGCATCACCGTGCACCCGCGCCCCGACCAGCGCCACATTCGCCCCGATGACGTGCGCGCGCTGGCGGCGCTGCTGCGCGGCCGCGTCGAATACAACATCGAAGGCAATCCGTTCGCCGCCGCGCGCGCGGGCTACCCGGGCCTGATCGCGCTGGCCCGCGAGGTGCGGCCGACCCAGGTCACCCTGGTGCCGGACAGCGACGGCCAGCTCACCTCCGACCACGGCTTCGACCTCGCCCGCGACGCCGAGCGGCTGCGCCCGCTGGTGGCCGAACTGCGCGACCTCGGCTGCCGTGTCAGCCTGTTCGTCGACGCCGGCGCCCAGGGACTCGAACACGCCGCCTCGCTCGGCGCCCAGCGCGTGGAGATCTACACCGGGCCCTACGCCGAGGCCTTCGAAGCCGGCGACGTGCGCGAGGCGCTGGCCGCCTGCGCGGACACCGCGCGCCGCGCTCAGCAGGCGGGCCTGGCGGTGAACGCGGGGCACGACCTCAGCCAGGCCAACCTCGGCACCTTGCGCGCGGCGATCCCCGGCCTCGCCGAAGTCTCGATCGGCCATGCGCTGATCGGCGAGGCGATCTACGAGGGCCTCGCCAATACGGTGCGCAACTACCTGCAGATCCTGCGATGACGTTTTGGACGTCTGGATGGCCAGACGTCCATCGTCCCACCAGCGCTCCCCCCCCGCCCTGGCGGCTGCCTTGTTCGGCGCCGCGGCGGATCGGCTCCCAGCGTTTTGCCTCGGGCTTCCTCCAGGCGGTCGGTCACCCTTCCGCCCTGGCCCCTGGCTAGCTCTTCCCCTTGCCGGGTGAGCAGAGAACTTGCACCTCCTAGCAGGTGCGCCCTGCCGGGCGCACAAAAAGAAACCCCCGCACGAGGCGGGGGTTCCAAAGGGTAGCGTTGCTAAAGGATCGGTGATCGGGCGATCACTGGCCCTCGGTGAAGCCGATCTTGGTGAGGCCGTAGCTCTTGGCATCGGCCAGCACGCGGGCCACCACCTCGTAGGCCACGCCGTCCGCCGCGTTGATCTGCAGCTCGGGCTGGTTGCTCTGCTGGGCGATCACCGCGATCTGCGCCTTGAGGCCCAGCTCGTCCACCGGCGTGTCGTTCCAGTACAGGGCGCCCGACTGGTCGATCTTCAGGCGGATCGGCTCCGCCGGGTTCTCCGGCGGCGGCACGTTCGGGTTGGGCTGCGGCAGGTCGATCTTCACTTTATGGGTCAGGATCGGGGCCGTGATCATGAAGATGATCAGCAGCACCAGCATCACGTCGACCAGCGGCGTGACGTTGATCTCCGCCATTGGTCCCTTGCCACTTCCGGTACTCATTGCCATGGCTGGTTACTCCTTGCCGGTGGTCATGAAGCCGACATGCACCATGCCCGCTTCCTTGGCGTCGGTAAGGATCTTGCGTACGTGACCGTACTCGGTGGCCTTGTCCGCGCGGATCTGCAGCTCCGGCTGCGGCGACTTGCCCGCCGCCACCGCAAACTGCGTCTTCAGCTCGACCTCGGTCACCGGGTTGTCGCTGAGGTACAGCGACCCATCTTCCTTGATGGCCAGGTCCATGGGCTCAACCTTTTCGGTGTCCGTGGTCTTGGGGTTCGCGTTCGGCAGGGCGACCGTGATCCGGTGCGACATCAGCGGCGCCGTGATCATGAAGATGATCAGCAAGACCAGCATCACGTCGACCAGCGGCGTGACGTTGATTTCCGACATCGGGCCGCCTGAATCTCCGGTACTCATCGCCATGGTTCAATCCTCACTTGGTCTCGACGCGCGAGCCCGTGGCGAAGAAGTCATGCAGGTCGTGCGCGAATTCGTCGAAACGGGCATAGGTGACGCGGTTCGAGCGGTTGAACGCGTTGTACGCGAGCACCGCCGGGATCGCGGTGAACAGACCGAAGGCGGTCATGATCAGCGATTCGCCCACCGGGCCGGCCACGGCTTCCATCGAGGCATTGCCGGTCGCCGAAATCTTGATCAGGGCGTGGTAGATGCCCCACACGGTACCGAGCAGACCGATGAACGGCGCGGAGGAACCGACCGTGGCCAGCAGGGTCAGGCCGCCTTCCAGGCGCAGGCTCTCGCGGGACACGGCCTGGCGCAGCGAGCGGTCGATGAACTCCGAGCGGCTCAGCGTCTCGGCCAGCTTGCCGGCGCCGGCGGTGGAGGTCTGCTGGTGGTGGGCGGCGGCGGAGGCCGCATCCAGCGCGATCTTCGAGAAGGGTTCGCCCTTGGGCTGGGCTTCCAGCTCACGGATGGCGTCCTGCAGCGACGGGTTGCCCCAGAAGCCCTGGATGACCTTGTCGGCACGCGAGCGCACCAGCGTGTTGCGGATCGCGTTGGCAATGATGAAGTACCAGGACGAGAAGGACATCACCACGAGCACCACGAACACGATCCAGCCGAGCGGGTCGAAGTTGTGGATGAGGTGGTCGAAGCCCATCGACTTCATGGCTTCGGCGTTGGAGGGACCGGCCGGTGCAGGGGTTTCTTGGAAGAACATAACGCTACCTTTGGTAAGTCAGGCGTGAACTGGGTTACAGCTGGTTGAGGTTGAAGGCCACAGGCACGCGGGCGTACCCCTCGACTTTCTGGCCGTTGCGGACGGTGGGATTGAAGCGCCACTTCTGTGCCGTCTCGACGGCCGCACGATCGAGTTCGCGATAGCCGCTGGACTGTTCGACCTTGATGTCCTTCGGCACACCGTCCACGCCGACCAGGATCAACAGCGTCACCGTGCCCTCGTGCCGCTGGCGGATCGCCTGGGGCGGGAACTTGGGCGTGATGCGGTTGTTATAGCTCAGATCCGCACTGGCAGCGATGTCGGCCGGGGGAGCCGGCGGCGCGGGCGGCGCAGGCGGCGGAGCCGGGACCGGATTGGTCGTCGCTTCCTCCACGGCCGGCGGCGGAGCCGGCGGCGGCGGGGTCGGCGGCGGCTTGACCTGCTGGATGATCTTCGGCGGCGGCTGCTTCGGCGGTTCCGGCGGCGGCGGCGGCGGCGGGGGAGGAGGCGGCGGCGGCTCGATGAAGTTCACCTGCACCACACGCTCTTTCTCTTTCTGCTGCTGCTTCGGCGGAGCCATCGGGGCCACCAGAAACATGAAGGCGAACGCGTGCAGCGCGATGGCGACCGCGAGCGCACTCGTACGCTTCCAATTGAACGGCTCGCGGCCGATTTCTACGTTACTTGAGGCCATCTGTCACTTTCTGGAGCTTAGTCAATCGGACTGACGTGGTCGCAGCACTCAGCTGGCAAATCCACCCGTTAGGGTGACATCTGCCACTGGACACGCGCAGGGAGGAATTCAGACGGTACAACAGCATCGGTAATTTGTATAGCACCTGCGGCGGACCTTCATATAGACGTCTAATTGCCGCAGGCGCACCGGTGCCGGCGAGCTTATTTGGACCCCGCTTGTTTGAGCCAGGCGTTGGCTTTGGCGGCGGTATCCGGGTCTTGCGCGGCCTGCTTCATCGCGGCGATCGCGGCCGGCTTGTTCTTCAAGCCACGCTCGGCTTCGGCCAGCAGCATGTAGGCCGTGCCCTTGCGCTGCACGCCCTTGGCGATGCCCTGCTGGATGAGCCCCTTGGCCTCGCTGTACTTGCCCTCGCTGATGAGCAGCTGGCCCGCGCGCACCGCCGCCTCGCCGTCCTTGGCCAGCGGGATCGCCTTGCGGTAGGCGTCGATCGCTTTGGACGGCTGTTCGGCGATGTAGGAAGCGTCGCCCAGCAGCTTGTAGTTATCGTAGCTCGAAGGCACCACGCCCTTGCCCATGCCCTCGTCCAGCACCTGCACCGCCTTGGCGGCGTTCGGCTTCGGATCGGAGCTTTCCTGGCCGGTGACGAGATAGAGCTTGGCCAGGTTGACGTAATCCTTCTCCGTCTTGAAGGCGCCGGCGGCGTGCGACTTCTCCATCAGCTCGATCGCCTGCGGATACTTCTGTGCCTGCATCAGCACGGCGACCGCGTTGTTGAGCGCGGTGGAGTCGTTCGGGTTGGCGGCGAGCTGCTGCTGGGCGAGCTGCGCGGCCTGATCGCTCTGGCCGGATTCCGCATAGCTCGCCATCAGGATCTGGTTCCACGAATCCTGCGGCTTGTCGGTGAGCGACTGCGCCTTCTTGATCGCGGCGATCGCCTGCGGGTACTTCTCCAGGCGGTAGTAGGCATTGCCTTCCAGCGCGTAGGAGTCGGCGGTTTCCTTCTTGCCCTCGGCGCGCCACTTGGCGAGGGTGTCCAGCGCGGCCTGGTACTGCTCGTCGGCGACGTAGAACTGGGCCAGTTCGTACTCGAGCTGGAAATAGGTGTCGTTCGGCAGCACGCCATTGTCGAGCGAGCGCTTGAGCAGGTCGATCGCGCCCTTCAAGTCGCCGTCGTTGTACTTGAGGTTGGCCAGGCCCTGCAGCGCCAGCGCCTGCGCGTACTTGCTCTTGCTGCCGTCGGCGATCGGCTGGAGGACCTCGGTGGCCTTGGCCTTGTCGCCCGCGTTGACCGCGTCGAGGCCTTCGTTGAGGGCCTTCTGGTCCTTGTCGCTGCTCAGGTCGAGCTTGGGCTCGCTGCGGGTCGCGTTGGGGTACAACGCCTCCTTCTTGCCCTTGTCCGCGTTGCTGTCGCGGGCGATCACCGGCTGGGCCGCGACCGTCAGCGCAAGCGCCGCGCCGGCCAGCAGTTTGATCAGGGGAAGGTGCTTCATGGCGTTCCTCGTGTCAGGTTTCTCGCACAAATCGTGCGGGGGATTTCTGAGCGTAACTCCATACAGCGCCAGACCACAAGTTACACCGCAACATCAAACACTCAATAAAATCAAAGACTTGCTACATACGGCACGGTATCGAACGCAACAAAAAATGGTGTGCCCGCGCACGCAGCCTTCGCTCCCCTTCCCTGGAGCCGATTTCCCCGCTGCATTAATGCGCTAATAGCTCGGTACAAAAGCGCGAACGAGGACGCGCAGCCGCCACCCCGTGCCACGCGGCACGGGGTGGGCGGCCCCACTCGTCAGATGTCCAGGTTCGCGACCTTGAGCGCGTTCGCTTCGATGAACTCGCGGCGGGGCTCCACCGCCTCACCCATCAGCATGGAGAACATCTGGTCGGCCACGAAACCGTCCTCGATGGTCACCTGCAGCATGCGCCGGGTCTCCGGGTTCACCGTGGTCTCCCACAGCTGCTCCGGATTCATTTCGCCCAGGCCCTTGAAGCGCTGGATGCTGCGGCCCTTCTTGGCCTCCTCCAGCAGCCAGCTGCGCGCCTCGGCGAAACGGACGACGCCGCGCGAGGCATTGCCGCGACGGATCACCGCGCCATCCTGGACCAGGCCGGCGAGCTGCTGGCTGACCTGCAGGATAGGGCGGAACTCGGCCCCGGCGAAGAACGACTGCGCCAGCAGCCAGCTGTGGCTGAGGCCGTGCTGCTCGCGGATCACCTCGATCGCCGCCGCCTGCTCCGCCTGCGCGGGACGCAGCACCAGGCGGTAATGCGGCTTGCCGAGGCCGCTGGCGGCGAGCTTCAGGGCCACGCCGTCCAGCCAGGCCTGCATGGCGGCGGCATCGGCCCAGAGCTTCTCCTCCATCGGCGCATGCTCGAGCATCGCGTGGAAGACCGCCGGGTCGAGGCGATGACCGAGGCGCTCGATCTGGTCGAGCGCAACCTGGTAGTCGCGCAGCAGCTTCTCCAGCGCCGGCCCGCTGATCGGCGGCTGCTCCGGCGCGGGGCTGAGCCCGGCACCGTCCACGGCGCTGGAAATGAGGTAGGCGTTGAGCGCCGCATCATCCTTCAGGTACAGCTCCTGCTTGCCTTGCTTGAGCTTGTACAGCGGCGGCAGTCCGATGTAGACGTGGCCGCGCTCGATCAATTCCGGCATCTGCCGGTAGAAGAAGGTCAGCAGCAGGGTGCGGATGTGCGAGCCGTCCACGTCCGCGTCGGTCATGATGACGATGCGGTGGTAACGCAGCTTGTCCGGGTTGTAGTCCTCCTTGCCGATGCCCGTGCCCAGCGCGGTGATCAGGGTGCCGACCTCGGCCGAGGACAACATCTTGTCGAAACGCGCCTTCTCCACGTTGAGGATCTTGCCCTTGAGCGGCAGCACCGCCTGGTACTTGCGGTTGCGCCCCTGCTTGGCCGAGCCGCCCGCCGAGTCGCCCTCGACCAGGAACAGTTCGCACAGCGCCGGATCCTTCTCCTGGCAGTCGGCCAGCTTGCCGGGGAGCCCCGCGATGTCCAGCGCGCCCTTGCGGCGGGTCATCTCGCGCGCCTTGCGGGCGGCCTCGCGCGCACGGGCGGCGTCGACCACCTTGGAGGCGATCATCTTGGCCTCGTTCGGATGCTCGAGCAGGAACTCGCCAAGCTTCTCGTTCACCGCCTGCTCGACGGCGGTCTTCACCTCGGAGGAGACCAGCTTGTCCTTGGTCTGCGAGGAGAACTTCGGATCGGGCACCTTCACCGACAGCACCGCGATCAGGCCTTCGCGCATGTCGTCGCCGGACAGCGCGACCTTGGCGTTCTTGGCCAGGCCTGCCTTCTCGATGTAGCCCTGCAGCGAGCGGGTCAGTGCCGCGCGGAAGCCGGTGAGGTGGGTGCCGCCGTCACGCTGCGGGATGTTGTTGGTGAAACAGAACATCGTCTCCTGGTAGGAGTCGGTCCACTGCATCGCCAGTTCCACCGTGATGCCGTCCTGCTCGGCGCTCAGGCTGATCACGTTCGGGTGCAGCGCGGTCTTCAGCTGCGCCAGGTGCTGCACGAAGGAGCGGATGCCGCCCTCGTAGGCGAACACGTCCTGCCGCCCTTCCCCGCGCTCGTCCTTCAGCTCGATGGTGACGCCGGAATTGAGGAAGGCCAGTTCGCGCAGGCGCTTGGCCAGCACCTCGTAGTGGAACTCGGTGTTGGTGAAGGTTTCCGGGCTGGGCAGGAAGCGCACCGTGGTGCCGCGCTTGTTCGACAGGCCCACGGCCTTGATCGGGTACTGCGGCTCGCCCAGCACGTATTCCTGCTGGTACTCCTTGCCCTCGCGGTACACGGTGAGCCACAGGTGCGAGGACAGCGCATTGACCACCGACACGCCCACACCGTGCAGGCCACCGGACACCTTGTAGGAATTGGCGTCGAACTTGCCGCCGGCGTGCAGCACGGTCATCACGACTTCGGCCGTGGAACGGCCCTCTTCCGGGTGCATGTCCACCGGGATGCCACGGCCATTGTCTGCCACGCTAACGGAGCCGTCATCGAGGATGGTCACGGTCACGTGGTCGCAATAGCCGGCCAGGGCTTCGTCGATGGAGTTGTCGACCACCTCGAACACCATGTGGTGGAGGCCGGTGCCATCGTCGGTATCGCCGATGTACATGCCGGGGCGCTTGCGCACCGCCTCCAGGCCTTTCAGTACCTTGATGCTGTTCGAATCGTAGGATGCGTTCATGCGTTGCCCGTACTTCGGCGCCAGCCACCTGCCCGACGCGGCGCCAGGAGGGCCGGACAAGGGAACAATCGATCAATTATAGCAGGCTGGCCAGGTGGCCTTGTTCCACGTGGAACATGCGCGCGGCAACGGCCCGCAAGGCGGGGGACACCTCCGTGCCGGTAACCAGTGCCTGCGCATCCGCGGCAACCACCTGCCCTATCACGGCTTCCTGGTGCGCCACATCCAACTCCGACGCCAGGTCGTCGAGGCAGATCACCGGCCATTCGCCCCGCTGCGCCGCGTACAACGCGGCCTGCGCCAGCAGGCATCCCAGGGCGCTCAGCTTCTCCTGCCCACGGGAAAGATGCTCCCGCACCGGGGCATGTTCGAAAACCAGCTGCCAGTCCGCGCGATGCGCCCCCGTGCTGGTATGCCCGCGTGCGAAGTCACGCGAACGAGTGGCCGCGAGTTGCTCTTCCAAAGGCGCTTCGCTCGACCAGCCGCGTCGGTACCGGAGTTCGACCTTGCCAAGCTCGGGCAGCAAGTGCTGCATCTGCTGCGCCAACAAAGGGCGCAGCGCATCGAGGTAACGTTCCCGGTAGCCATCGATCTGCTCGGCGCTGCGCGCCAGCTCGCTCTCCCAGGGCTGGTACTGCTCCGCAGCCATGATGCCTTTGCGCAATAGACTGTTGCGCTGTTTCAAGGCCCGTTGGTAGCGGCGCCAGACCGGCAGGAAGTCGTGTTCCACGTGGAACACCCCCCAATCCAGATAGCGCCGCCGTTCCTCCGCGCCACCGGCGATCAGGGCGTGCGAACCGGGTTCGAAGCACACCACGGCGCAAAGCTGGACCAACTCGCCGAGGGCGATGGTCTCGCCATCCTTCCGTGCCAGCCAGCGCCCAGCTTCCCGCCCCAGGCCCAGACGGTGTCTGCCCTCCGACGTGCTGTTCACCTCGGCGAAAATGGAAAGACTGGCTTCGCCACGCTGCGTCAAAGCCTCCCTGGCACCGCTGCGGAACGAACGGCCGTGCGAGAGCAGGAAGGCGGCTTCGAGCACGCTGGTCTTGCCTGCCCCGTTGGGGCCAGCAAGCACGTTGATTCCCGGCGCCAAGTCGAGGCGTGCTTCGTCGATGCTGCGCAGGTGGCGCAACTGGAGGGTTTCGAAGCGCACGCTTCAAACCCTGCAACGCAGAACGCCGGAGCGTCTGGCGACGGCTCCGGCGTTGCGGATACGGCTCGGCGCCGTGGCAAAGCGCGCCATGGCGGTCAGAGGCGCAGCGGCATGATCACATGGCGGGACTGGTCGTTGTCGTTCTCCTGCACCAGGCAGCTGGACTGCGCGTCGCGCAGGTTCAGGCGCACCTTTTCCCCATGCAGCGCCGCCAGGGCATCGAGCAGGTAGCCAACGTTGAAACCCACGGAAAGATCGGAAACCGGCGTCTCGGCCTCCACTTCCTCGACGGCCTCTTCCTGCTCGGGGTTGTGCGCCATGATGCGCAGCCGGGAAGGCGAGAACTCCAGCTTCACGCCGCGGTACTTCTCGTTGGAAAGGATCGCTGCGCGTTGCAGGGCGCCGCGCAGCACTTCGCGGTCCACGTTAGCCTGCTTGTCGGCGCCGAGCGGAATCACCGCCTCGTAATCCGGGAAGCGGCCGTCGATCAGCTTGGACGTGAACACCACGTCGCCGCGGCGAACACGCAGGTGATTACGGCCGAATTCCAGTTCCACCTGGCCGTCGCCGGTTTCGAGCAAGCCGACCAACTCGTTCACGCCTTTGCGCGGAATGATGATCTGGCGTCGGGTAGAAACCTGGCTGTCCAGCTGCGTTTCCTTCAGGGCCAGCCGATGTCCGTCGGTGGCGACGCAGCGCAGGCTGTGCTCCTGCAGGTCCAGCAGCATGCCGTTCAGGTAGTAGCGCACGTCCTGGTTCGCCATGGCGAAGGCCGTGCTTTCCATCAGGTCGCGCAGCACTTCTTCCGGCAGGCTCACCTTCTCCACCAGTTCGATCTCCTCGATGGTGGGAAATTCGCTCGACGGCAATGTGGCGAGGGTGAAGCGGCTGCGCCCGGCATTCAGGGCGGCGCGCTCGCCATTGAGCTTGAGATCGATGCGGGCGCCATCGGGCAAAGCACGCACGATGTCGAACAGCTTGCGGGCGGGAATCGTGGTTTCGCCGTCGGCCAACTGCTCGGCTGGCGTGCTGGCCACCATTTCCACTTCGAGGTCGGTACCGGTCAGGGTGAGTTTGCCGTCGGCCACCTTGACCAGCAGATTGGCCAGTACCGGCAGGGTCTGGCGCCGTTCCACCACGCCGACGACTTGCTGCAGCGGCTTCAGTAGAGCTTCTCGTTGGATGCTGAATTGCATGGGCTGCGCTTCCCTACCTGCTGTTCTGTTTTTTAAAAAAGAAGAATGGTGGTTGTTTTTGTCTCTGTGGATAACCGCTTTTACGGATTTTATCCTTATGAATCATTGGCTTGAGCGTCAATCGCCATGTGGATGGCAGCGCACTTACGCTGTGCACCAGATGTGGATAACTCAGACCCCCGATTCATCCACCTATTATCCACAGCTTGCCCCAGCACTTTTCAAGCGGTTATCCCGAAATCAGCCGGTGAGGATGCGGATCAGCTGCTCCCAGTCCTGGCGCATCCGCGCGTCCGCCTCGCACAGCTTCTTGATGGTGCGGCAGGCGTGCAGCACGGTGGTGTGGTCGCGCCCGCCGAAGCCCTCGCCGATCTCCGGCAGGCTGTGTTCGGTGAGTTCCTTGGACAGCGCCATGGCGATCTGCCGCGGCCGCGCCAGCGAGCGCACGCGGCGCTTGGAGAGCAGGTCCTGCAGGCGCACCTGGTAGTAGTCGGCCACGATCTTCTGGATGTTGGGTACCGTGACGGCCTGGGCGTGGGTGGCCAGCAGGTCGCGCAGGGTTTCCTCGGCGAAGTCGGTGGTGATCGGGCGGCCGAAGAAATTGGCCTTGGCCACCAGCGTGTTGAGCGCGCCTTCCAGGTCGCGCACGTTGGAGCGGATGCGCTTGGCCAGCAGCATCGCCACGCTCTCGTTGAGCTCCACGCCCCGCTCCTGCGCCTTGGCCAGCAGGATCGCGGCGCGGGTCTCGAAGTCCGGCGGCTCGATCGCCACCGACAGGCCCCAGCCCAGGCGCGATTTCAGGCGCGGCTCGAGCTTGTCCACTTCCTTCGGGTAGCGGTCGCAGGTGAGGATGATCTGCTGCTTGCCCTCGAACAGCGCGTTGAAGGTGTGGAAGAACTCCTCCTGCGTGGTGTCCTTGCCGGCGAAGAACTGGATGTCGTCGATCAGCAGCGCGTCCACGGTGCGGAAGCGGCGCTTGAACTCGTCCATGTTCTTGGTGCGCAGGGCTTCGATCATCGAGCCGACGAACTGTTCCGAGCGCAGGTACATCACCTTGCAGTCCGGGTTGCGCTCGCGCATCAGGTTGCCGGCGGCGTGCATCAGGTGGGTCTTGCCGAGGCCCGTGCCGCCGTACAGCAGCAGTGGGTTGTAGGCGCGGCCGGGGTTCATCGCCACCTGCATGGCGGCGGCCTTGCCGAGCTGGTTGGACTTGCCCTCGACGAAGGTCTCGAAGGTGTAGTGCGGGTCGAGGTTGTGCACGAAGGCCGGTGCCGGTGCCGGGGCCGGTTCGGCGCCGGCGCTGCGCGCGGCGGCGGGCGCCGGCTTGGCGGCGGGGGCGGCCGCGCGCGGCGCGTTGGAGCCGACATCCAGCCTCACCACGAGCGGCTGGCCGGCCAGTTGGCCGAGCAGGGTCTCGATGGTCGCCTGGTAGCGCTCGCGCACGGTGTCCAGCGTGTAGCTGTTCGGCGCGAACAGCTGTACGCCGGAAGCGTCTTCACGGGCCTGCAGTGGCATCAGCCAGGTGTGCAGTTCCTCGGCGCTCAATTGGCCTTCGAGGCGCTCAAGGCAGCGCCGCCACAGATCACTCATGGGATAGGTCTTCAACCACGTTGGAAGGGCGCCGACGCGCCGGGTGGGTCGGCCAGTCTAGCAGCAGGGAAGGTGCTTGGCGGCATGGATATCCACAGCTATC
Source organism: Frateuria defendens (assembly GCF_001182895.1). Classification (GTDB taxonomy): domain Bacteria; phylum Pseudomonadota; class Gammaproteobacteria; order Xanthomonadales; family Rhodanobacteraceae; genus Frateuria_B; species Frateuria_B defendens. The sequence continues at coordinate 35,895 of NZ_LFQR01000028.1, forward strand.
CACAGGATGTCCAAGGCCGGTGTTTGACAGGAGCGCGCCAAACCCCGCATACTCGCAAACCTTTTTACCGACATACTCCCTGGAGCCAGCCATGAAGCGGACCTTCCAGCCCAGCAAGCTCAAGCGCGCCCGCACCCACGGCTTCCGTGCCCGCATGGCCACCGCCGACGGCCGCAAGATCCTCAGCGCCCGCCGCGCCAAGGGTCGCAAGCGCCTGATCCCGTAAGCGGCACGCCATCGTGCATGCCGCCGGCCTGCCGCGCGAAGCGCGACTTCGCCGCGCCGGTGACTTCGCCGCCATGCGTCAAGCCAGCGGCCGCTTCGGCGGCCGCTGTTTTTCTGTGCGTTTTCGTCCCAACGGACTCGATCACGCCCGGCTCGGCATGGCCGTGTCCCGGCGCGTGTCCAAGCGCGCGGTGGAGCGCAACCGCATCAAGCGTCTGCTGCGCGAGTCGTTCCGGCACCATCGCCATCGCCTGCCCGCCTTCGACGTGCTGGTGATTGCCCGCGAGTCGGCGACCAGCCTGCCTGGCCCCGCCCTGCTGGCGGAGATCGAGGCGCTGTGGCGGCGCCTGCCGCCGTTGAAGCCCTCCGACGGCCCCGGCACAATCGCGTGCTGACCTTCCCTCCCGTTTCTCCGCGACGCATGCCTGCGACGCCTGCCGGAACTGTTCCGCGATGAACCAAACGCGCACGTTTCTCCTGTTCGCCCTGGTGGCAGTGGCTTATCTGCTGTGGATGGCTTGGGACAAGGACTACGGTCCGAAGCCGCCGGCCGCGTCGCCCGCTGCGGCGGCCAGCGCGAGCCCCGGCGCCGACGGCGGCGTGCCGAGCGCGAGCGGCGGCGGCGCGCCGGCTGCGGTGCCGAGCGGCGCCGCGGGCCAGGCCGGTTCGGGGCAGTTGATCACCGTCAGCACCGACGTGCTGCGCCTCACCGTGGACACCCGCGGCGGCAGCGTGGTGCGCTCGGAACTGCTGCACTACCCGGCCGAGCCGCGCACCAAGAAGACGCCCGAGCCGGCGCCGGTGCGCCTGCTGGACGAGGAGGGCAAGCAGTTCTTCGCCGCGCAGAGCGGCCTGGTGAGCAGCCAGGGGCCGGCGCCCGACCACCGCGCGCTGTTCCAGTCCGCGCAGGGGAGCTACCAGCTCGCCGACGGCCAGAACGAGCTCAAGGTCGACCTCGCCTGGCAGGATGCGGCGGGCCTCAAGGTCACCAAGACCTACACGCTCAAACGCGGCAGCTACGTGGTGGAGCTCGCGCAGAAGATCGACAACGGCTCCGGCACACCCTGGCAGGGCAATGCCTACGAGCAGCTGCAGCGCGTGGCGCCGCCGCAGGAGCGCAACTGGCTGCAGAACTTCACCGACCCGGCCGCGCACAGCTTCCTCGGCGCCGGCTGGTACAGCCCGGAAGACAAGTTCGACGAGCTGCCCTTCGCCGACTTCCAGAAGAAGCCGCTGAACAAGCCGATCACCGGCGGCTGGGCGGCGATGCTGCAGCACTACTTCTTCGTCGCCTGGATCCCGCCGGCCACCGAGGCGGCCAGCTACGCCACTACCGTGGTCAATCCCGACACCGCACAGCCGCTCTACCTGATCCGCACCGTCGGTCCCGCGCTCAACGTGGCGCCGGGCCAGAGCGCGACCAGCAGTGCGCGGCTGTACGTGGGCCCGAAGCTGCAGGGCACGCTGGACGCGATCGCGCCGGGCCTGGAGCTGACCACCAACTACGGCTGGCTCACCGTGATCTCGCAGCCGCTGCACAAGTTGCTGTCGTGGCTGCAGGCGATCTGCGGCAACTGGGGCCTGGCGATCATCCTGCTGGTGCTGATCCTCAAGGCCGCGATGTGGAAGCTCACCGCCGCGCAGTTCCGCTCCGGCGCGCGCATGCGCAAGCTGCAGCCGCGCGTGCAGGCGCTGCGCGAGCGCTACGGCGACGACAAGATGAAGCTGCAGCAGGCGATGATGGAGCTGTACAAGAAGGAGAAGGTGAACCCGATGAGCGGCTGCCTGCCGATCCTCATCACTTTCCCGGTGTTCCTCGGCCTCTATCGCGTGCTGATGGAGAGCGTGGAGTTGCGCCAGGCGCCGTTCTTCGGCTGGATCCACGATCTCTCCGCACCCGACCCGTTCTTCGTGCTGCCGGCGATCTACGTGCTGGTGATGCTGGCCACGCAGTGGCTCACGCCCACCACTGGCATGGACCCGGCGCAGGCGAAGATGATGAAGGTGATGCCGATCCTGTTCGCCGTGCTGTTCGCCTTCTTCCCGGCCGGCCTGGTGCTGTACTGGGTGATCAACGGCGCCACCAGCCTGGCCCAGCAGTGGTACATCACCCGCCAGGTCGAGCGCGCCGAGCAGAAGGCCAAGACCGCCTGAGCCGGATCACGACCCGGCCCGTGACGCCAGCCGCGGTGGGCAACCACCGCGGCTGCTTCGTTTAGAGTGACCGCCAGCATGAGCACCGTCGCCACCGACACCATCGCCGCCATCGCCAGCGGCACCGCCGCGGCCGGCGTGGGCGTGCTGCGCGTGTCGGGGCCGGCGGCGCCGGCCATCGCGCAGGTCCTGCTCGGCCGGGCGCCGGCGCCGCGCCATGCGCACTTCGCCGCCTTCCGCGAGGCCGACGGCACGCTGATCGACCGCGGCCTGCTGCTGTACTTCCCCGCTCCCGCCTCCTACACCGGCGAGCACGTGCTGGAACTGCAAGGCCACGGCAGCCCGGTGCTGCTCGATGCGCTGTTGCGCCGGGTCTGTGCGCTGGGCGCGCGGCTGGCGCGGCCGGGCGAGTTCACCGAGCGCGCGTTCTTGAACGGCAAGCTCGACCTGGCCCAGGCCGAGGCGGTGGCCGACCTCGTCGCCGCCCGCTCGCAGACCGCGGCGCGCGCGGCGCTGGCCTCGATGGAGGGTGCCTTCTCGCGGCGGGTCGAGGCCCTGCTGCAGGCGCTGATCGCGCTGCGCGTGCACATCGAGGCGGCGATCGATTTCCCGGAGGAGGAGATCGACTTCCTCGCCGACCCGGCGATCACCCGGCAGCTCGATGCGCTGCGCACGCGGCTGGCCGAGCTGCTGCGCGAGGCACAGCGCGGCCTGCGCCTCACCGATGGCCTCAAGGTGGCCATTGTCGGCCGGCCCAACACGGGCAAGTCCAGCCTGCTCAACGCGCTGGCCGGCAGCGAGCGCGCCATCGTCACCGACATCGCCGGCACCACCCGCGACGTGCTGCGCGAGAGCGTGAACCTGGACGGCATCGCGCTGGAGCTGGCCGACACCGCCGGCCTGCGCGAGAGCGCCGACCCGGTCGAGCGCGAAGGTGTGCGCCGCGCGCGCGGCGAATTGCAGCGCGCCGACGTGGTGCTGCTGGTGACGGATGCGTCGCACGCTGCGGCGGACCTCGCCCTGCTAGCCGAATTGCCCCCAGGCATCGAGCGGCGGGTGCTGGTGAACAAGATCGACGTGGACGGAGCGTCCCCGCAACACGAACTCCGCGACGGCCTCGACTGGCTGTGGCTCTCGGCCCGCACCGGCGCCGGCCTCGCCGCCCTGAGCGATCACTTGAAGCGCCTGGCCGGCCACGGCGGCGAAGGTGCCTTCAGCGCCCGCCGCCGCCACATACTGGCGCTGGAGCGGGTTGGCGAGCATCTCGATACCGCGGCGGACATGCTCGCCGCCACCCGCGCCGGTGAGCTGGCCGCCGAGGAACTGCGCCAGGCGCAGCAGGCGTTGGGCGAGATTACCGGCGCCTACAGCAGCGACGATCTGCTGGGGGCGATCTTCTCCAGCTTCTGCATCGGGAAGTAGATTCAAGTCTTGATCCGCCCCGGGTTTCCCGGCGGCTGTTTGGTTTGAGTCACGCCGCCTCGGGCAGCATGGCCTGCTACTGCGCATCGCCGCGGCACCTACCGCGGTTGCAGATCCAATGCGCTGCCTCCCATCCGATAGCCCATCGCCCGGTAGCCGCGCTGCCGTCGTTCCCACATGCGCAGCAGCGAAGGATGCCCGGTGTCGATGAAGTCGATGATGCGCACGTGCTGTTTGCCCGCGTGCTCGCGGTGCAGGCGGCCGGCATACTGTTGCAGTGTGCCTTTCCACGAAATCGGCATCGCCAGTACCAGGGTGTCGAGCGGCGGGTGGTCGAAGCCTTCGCCGACCAGCCTGCCACTGGCCAGCAACACGCGCGGGGCATCGGTATCCAACGCGTCCAGGGCGGAGATCACGCCGGCGCGCTGTTTCCTCGCCTGGCGGCCATGCAGAAGGAACAAGGGCTGGATGCGATCGGCCAGGGCAGCATGCAGGGCGTCGAGATGGTCGGTCCGCTCGGTCAAGGCCAGCACCTTGCCTCCCAGTTCGAAAGCTCGTGTGATCTCGTCGGCGATGGTGGTGGTACGAGCGTCATCGCCGGCAAGCTGGCGGAATATCTCCTGGATGGCGGCATCGTCAGGGAGCGGTGCGCGCACCGGCAAGTGGCGCGGAACGACTTCCAGCATCCGCGGCGCGCCAACCGGCCTGGCTGCCGTGTGACGGATCGGGCCGCATTGCATGAACAGGATGGGCTGGCGTCCGTCGCGCCGGATCGGCGTGGCGGTAAGTCCGAGCACGTAGTGAGCGCGGGCGCGCTTGAGGATGGCTTCGAACGAAACCGCCGACAGATGGTGGCATTCGTCGACGATGAGGTGCCCGTAGTTCTCCACGATGGGATGGGTTTTCCCCCGTCGATGCAATGACTGCATGACCGCGATGTCGATCCAGCCGGTCGGCCTGGACTTGCCGCCGCCGATGACGCCGACCATGTCCTTGCCGCAACCCAGGAAGGTCTGCAATCGTTCCTGCCACTGCCTGAGCAATTCGGTGCGATGCACCAGCACCAGCGTGTTGACGCCACGCCGGGCGATCAGCGCGGCGGCGGTGACGGTCTTGCCGAAGGCGGTGGGTGCGCACAGGATGCCGGTATCGAAGCGACGCATCGTTTCGACGGTTTCCTCCTGATCATCGCGGAGCTGGCCAACGAATCCAACATCCAGGCTTTGGCCGCGGCAGCGTTCGTCCTGCAGTACGCAGCCGATATCGTTCTCACGCAGCAGCTCGCGAACGGCATCGAGGCAGCCGCGTGGTAGGGCGATGTGGCGGGGGAAGTTCTCGGCGCAGCCAATCAGGCGGGGCTTGTTCCAGACCGGCAGGCGTAGTGCCTGGGCCTGGTGGAATTCGGGATTGGCGAAGGCGGCAAGACGGATGAGCCGGTTGGCCAGTGCTTGCGGGAGCGCAGCTTTCTCGATGTAGATGAGGTTGGCCAGAATGATCGTCAGGGAAGCCGGCATCGGACCGGCCAGGCGTTGCCTGTCCGCCTCCGAACGCTTCCATGGCTCGTGCAGGTCCTCGTCGGTGGCGAAGGTGACGTCCAGAGGATGGGAGCCGCCGGTGGCGCGAAGGATGGTGGGCTCGATGTCATGCGGGGCCATCGACTGCAGCGAGGCGAGGAATGCCCATTGGTCGGGATGCGGCTGCAGGTCATCGTCCACGAATACGCTCGCACCGCGTTCGCGGGGCATCTTCTGCAGCGGCAGGGCAATCAGGTTGCCGAAACCGCCCTTGGGCATCGCGTCCTGGTTCGGGAACAGGCGATCGTAGGAGCTTAGCTTCAGTTGCCGCGTGCGAGCGCAGGTGTGGCTGATGAGGGCCGAGCCCAGCCGTCGGGCATCGCGCGCGGCAATGCGATCGGAAAAGAAGATCCAGGCATGCGCACCGTTGCCGGAGCGCGAGATTTCCAGCGCCACGGGAACACACAGTTCGCGGCAGGATTGGACGAAGGCCCGAGCGTCCTCGCGCCAGTCAGCGTCGTCAAGATCCACGGCGATCAGGTGGCAACCATCGTCGGTCAGCAGCGGATAGAGGCCGATCGTATGGCGCCCGGCCAGATGATCGAAGACGACCTGATCGGTCAGCGGCAACAGTTGCCGCTGTTGGCAGTTGGCGCATTTGATGCGCGGCTTCTCGCAGATGCCCGGGCGCCACTCATTGGTGCAGCCTGGTGCATAGCCGCTCTTGCCGGCCTTGTTCTCCCAGCGGATCGGATAGACATCGGTGCGACCACGGAACAATCTGCGGAAGAGAGCCACTTTCTCGTCGGTAGTCAGCAGAGAGGTCGCGAAAGGCGTAAGGGCCGGCACAGGGGCTTGCCAGGAGATGCCATGCGCTTCGAGCAGGCCGACCAGACGGGCGTTCTCGGCACGAAGGCGGGCGAGTTCGTCGTTGCGGTCGGCCATCGTCAGCGCTCACCCCGACCACAGGCCGGCGTCGGTCAGGCGTCGCAACAAGGCTGCGCGCCTGGCGTGGGGGACGAGGAAACGCCGCAGTTCGCGGTCGAAGGCTTTGCGGCTGGAGACGAGGGCATAGCCTTCAGCCAGGGTGGAGAGTAGGTGCGCCGCCCGTTCGTAGCCGGAGGCGACGCCGCGTGTGGCCTCGGAATCGGCCTGCTTCCAGTATTGGTCGCAGCGGCGCATCAGGCTGCGCAGGTAGGTTTCGTGTTGCCGGCGTTGTTCGGCTTCGCGCGCCTCGCGTGCCCTGGCTTCGCGTTCCCGCCGGACTGTGGCAGCCGATCGGGCCAGTTCGCGCAGTTCGGCTACGCACCGTCTGGGTGAATCAGGGGAGGAGATTGGACACTGCGCCTTCAACCAGGCAGCGTAGTGTGATTTCACCTGCCGCTCCGCTTCCTGTCCTTGTCCCAGCGCGATGCGCTTGAGTACGTCCTTCATGTTCGGGGCCTGCCAGGTATCCAACCAGGCAGCCATGCGCTGCGCTTCGTCGCCACCCAATGGTGGGGACGCCGTACTGCCGACACGGGCGGCTTCGAGCAGATCCGGATCGATCTCCAGGAATTCGGCCAACGCCTGCTGTGCGGACGACAGTTCCGCCAGGTCGGGCGGAACTTCAGGTTCCAGCGCATCGTCGTCCAAGCTATTGGCACCGGCCAGCCAGCCCAGGTAAAGCGACCGTAGGTCGCCACGCAACAGTTCGTCGCGCAGCGGAGCCAGGCGTCGCATCCAGCCGCTGCCGTCGTCCGTGGCGAAGCGGTCGTCGTCTTCGCTTTCGTCGAGCGTCCAGTGGAGAATCCAGTGCGTGCTGCTGGAATTGACGGAGAGCGTCGAGCGGCTGGCAAAGGGCTGCAACTCGGCCTTGCAGAAATCGGCCTTCGGCAATCGCAGTGACAACTGGCAGGTACACCAGTTGGCCAAGTAGACGAAGGCGTCGAAATAACGTCGCATCCAGTCGTCCGGATTGGCCTTGAGGTCGCCCCATTCGTAGTGGTTGGTGAAGCGGGTGGGCGTGATGACGGCGCGGGTGGACACGGCGCGCAACTCGGCCATCTCGGTGCGGGTCAATGGCCGGTCGATGGCCGCAAATTCGTAGTACTGGTATTCGCTCATGGTACTGATGTCTGGTTCGTTCGGCAGGCGTGTCGGCGCAACTCATACCAAGTCCCGCGGCCGCCCCCATGCTGAGTTAAATGTCCCTGCTCCGCCAGCGCCCTGAAGTGCTGCTTGAGCGTGTTGCGATTGCCACCGGTCAGACGGATCGCCTCGGCCATGGTGATGCGACCATGCGAAGGCGGCAACGCTGTTGGTGGACGTCTTATAGTTGCCACGGTGCCAGACATCCTTGTCGCTGTGGACCAGCAAGGATGCGATCCACGAGCAGGGCTCGACCGCGAGGACTCAAACGGGGCATGTTTATGAAGGTTCATCCGGGGCTCCTGGGGACTGGGTTGGCTTGGTAACCCTCATCTTCCAGAGATGCCCCGGATGAACAACCTACTGAGAGATCACAGCTAGGTGTCGCGAATCGCGGAATGAGAGAGCAATCGATGTGCTCGCCCAAACCCGCAACGTGCTCATGACTGACGGGGTAATTCATTGATGACCACCCCCGCCCAGACCATCGCCCAACGACTCGTCACCCTCGGCACCAGTGGCCACTTCGCGACGCGCTTTGCCGTCGAGGCCGATCCGCAACTGCACGTCGAAGGCGTCGGCGCCGTGCCGCTGCCGGTGACGCTCCAAACCGCTCATCGCCTATGCGCAGCGGCGCAGCCAGCGCACCATGGCTACAAGGACCAGACGCGGCAGGATCCGCGTGTGCGCGATACCTGGGAAATCCCGGCCGGCCGCCTGCGCTTCGGTTCGCCGCAGTGGTCCGCCGTGCTCGAGCGTGCGCTGGCGCGCATTGCTCGCGATCTGGGCCTGCCGCCCGGCGTGTGGCTCGACGCGCAGTTGCACAACCTGCTGGTGTACGCGCCCGGGCAGTTCTTCGCCGTGCACCAGGATTCGGAGAAGGCCGACGGCATGCTGGGCACGCTGGTGGTCACCCTGCCGTCGAAGTTCAGCGGCGGCGAGTTCGTGGTCTCGCACCAGGGGCAGACGCTGCGCACGCGCGGCTCGGCCGGCAAGTTGGGCATGGTCGCCTTCTATGCCGATTGCCATCACGAAGTGCGCCCGGTCACGCAGGGCTATCGCATCGTGCTGACCTGGAACCTGGTCGCCTGTGGCGACCCTCCCGCCGCGGACCTGCCGGCGCAGGACCTCGATGCCCTGGCCGATGCGGTGCGCCGCTTCTGGCACACGCCTGCCGCCCCGCGCTGGACGGGCGACACCGCCATCGAGCCGCCGGACCGGCTGGTCTATCTGCTCGACCACCAGTACACGCAGAGCGGCCTGTCGTGGGCCCGGCTCAAGGGCGCGGATGCGCCGCGTGCCGCCGCGCTGCGGCGGGTGGCCGAGCGACTGGATGCGGAGATCTTCCTGGCGCTGGCCGACGTGCACGAGACCTGGCAGGCCGAGGACGACTACCCGGAATACGACCGCTGGGGCTATGCCGAGGACGAAGAGGAGATCGAGGCCGACGATACGGCCGAGCCGACGCTGGGCGAGCTGATCGACAGCGAGATCGAGCTGCGCCACGGGATCGCCCCGGATGGCGGCGCGCTGGCGTCGGAGGCCAACTTCGTCGCCTCGGCCGAGTTGTGCATGAATCGCCCCTCGGTCGACTGCACGCCGTTCCGCTCCGAGTACGAGGGCTACATGGGCAACTACGGCAACACGGTCGATCGCTGGTATCACCGTGCGGCCGTGGTGTTGTGGCCGCGCGAGCGCGCCTTCGTCATCCGTGCCCGGCAGTCGCCACGCTGGGGCATCGAGCAGGTCGCCGAGCGGCTGGCCGCTGGCGACAGCGAGCAGGCGCAGCAGTGGGCAAAGTCCATGTTGCCGTTCTGGGGCCGGGGCGCGGCGAACGATTCTGCACTGCCCGGCGCCACCCTGGCGGTGGCCGCCGCACTCGACGACGCGCCGACCGCCGCCGGCCTGCTGGCGCCGTTCGCGCTGGTGCAATTGACGCCGGAGGTGATGCCCTCGGTGCTGCGGCTGCTGGAACGCCATGGCCTGGATTGGTGCAAGGAGTGCCTGCAGCAATGGGCTGAGGCCTACCAGACCGACGAAAGCGAGTTGCACTGGCTGGCACACACGCTCCCGGCGCTGGCCCACGCCTGGAGCACGGCGGCGCCCGCGGACGGACGCGCACTGGTTGCCGCTCTGGTGCAGGAGCGCTGGGATTGGCTGCGCAAGCACACCGCACAGGTGCAGGCGCACACCGGGGGCAGCGCCAGGGTGAAGGCGCTGGCGGCCACCAGCCCGGCGCTGCTGGCGTTGGTCCGATCCAGCCACGACGCCCGTCTTGCCGCGCTTCGACAGCAGGTCATCGACACACTGCTGTCCAGCGAACTGCCGCTGCAGGTGCCACTGGGCGTATTGCGTGCGGCGGGCACGGACACGCTGAATGCCGTTGCGCTCGAGTTGGCGCCCGTGCATGGATTCTGCACCCAGGTGCTTACCGCGCGGTTGGCGCAGCCCGGGCGTGCGGACGACGACTGGTCGATCGCGCCGCCAGCCGATGGCGCCCGCCTGGGCGACCTGCACGAGCTCTTGGCGCGCTTCCTGGCATCGCCAGTGCAGCAGCGCTTCGAGTGGCCACTGGCGCAGGCCAAACGGCAGCTCATCCACCAGTTCATCGACCGCCATGAACTGCCACTGCGGCACGAGACGCGGCGCAGCGGCCGGCCGTACACGCTGGTGCTGGAGAAGACGCCGGCCCTGTTCGAGCGCGAAGTCGCCGAGCGCCGGCAATGGGCCAGCGATCTGGCCTGGCTGCGGCAGATGGCCGAGCGCTTTGCCCGGTCGGATGTGGGGAGCGATGAGATCCCATAAGGCCCAAGCGCCGGAGCAGGCGCCTGCCAAGCAAATCACTTCTTCGTATCGGCAAGTAGGCCGTCAATCGCATACGGAACAAACCTTTACGGGACACTCCGCTGACGGCACTGACCTGTAGGCGCTAACATGTTGCGTTTGCAGGGATGAGTGGGTCGTCCAACTAGGCATGTCTACGTTTCTTTTCGGCAGTTTTGGACTTTCCACCCTGTGGCTGCTTCGCCTGGCCTGGCGCATCGGGCGGCCGCTGTTGTCGCGGCGGCGACCGGTGCTCGGCGGCGAAGGGGCGATCCGTTTCTGGCTGGGCGGCGTGCTGGTGCTGGGTTCCAGCGCGACGCTGGAAGGGCTGGTGGTGGGGCACTACACGGACGACCCGCAAGCCGGCGGCGCAGTCTGCCGCGCCTTGGCCGATGGCCTGGGCGGTTTGCTGGGCACGCCGTTGACGAGCCTGTTGATGCTGGCGGTGCTCGCCGCCGCCCTGCCCTGGTACCTGGGCGTTGCCTGGCCGGCGGTGTTCCGGCGCGTTACGGCGGGCATCGATGCGCTGGGCGACTGGGGAATGGGGCGCGTCGGTGGGATGGGCCTGCGTTGGGGCCGGCGGCGTGGACGCGGCGCGGTGCGGCGCGCGCCCAAGGCAGCGCGCCGGCGTAGGGAGCCACTGGCTTCGCCGCGTCCTGCGATGACGCCCGTCGAAAGGCCGGCGGCGGTGGTGCCTTCATCTTCGCCCTCGCCGGCTCCGTCCGCGTGGCCGATGCGGGAGGGCGGGCGTCGTGTGCCGACTGCCCGCGAGACGGTGATCCGCGAGCCGTGGCTGTTGCCCCGAAGCGCGCGTGCGTCCTCGCCATCGCTGCCGGCCGCCACGGCGCGGATGGCCCGGCCGGCGCCGCGGCCGGTGAACCCGACGGTGGCCGCTCCTGCCGCATCCGCGGTCCCCATCGCCGCGGTCGAGCCGCCCCGCGCCCCGCTTCACGAGTCGATCAGTGAGCCGGTCGATGCGCCAGTCGCTCCCCTGCCGGATGAGCCCCTCGCCTCAGCGCCGTCCCTGGTCGAGTTGCCCCCTGCGCCGGGTAGCGAGGCGGAGTCGAAGCCCGAGTCCGACACCGACGTCGAACCCGAGCTCCTGGAAACAGCCGCCTCCGTGGAGACGGCCGCGCCGCCGCAGGCCGAGGCGATGATCGAGCCGGCCGCGCACTGGTCGCCCGCCCTGCCGGCTACGCCGGTGCCGGGACGTTATCGCGCGGCCAACGACGATCCGCCCGCCGAACCCGAGGCGCCGGCCTTTGCCGAGGCGGCTCCGCGGGCGCGCTCGTCCGTGCAGCTGCCGCCGCTGTCGCTGCTGGCCGGTGCGGTGGTTTCCGAAGCGGCCTCGGCCGACGAGGCGCAGCTGGCCGAGACGGGCGAACTGATCGAGCAGCGCCTCGGCGAGTTCAAGGTGCCGGTGGCCGTGGTGGGCGCCTCGGCCGGCCCGGTGATCACACGCTTCGAGGTCGAGCCGGCGGTGGGCGTGCGCGGCAACCAGATCGTGGCGCTGATGAAGGACCTGGCCCGCGGCCTGGGCCGTACCTCGATCCGCGTGGTGGAGACCATTCCCGGCAAGACCTGCATGGGCCTGGAGCTGCCCAACGAGCAGCGGCAGATGATCGCGCTGTCGGAGATCCTCGACTCGCCCGAATACCGCGACGCCGACTCGCAACTCACGCTGGCGATGGGCAAGGGCATCACCGGCGAGCCGATGGTGGCGGACCTGGCCCGCGCGCCGCATATGCTGGTGGCCGGCACCACCGGTTCGGGCAAGTCGGTGGCGGTCAACGCGATGATCCTCTCGATGCTCTACAAGGCCACGCCCGAGGACGTGCGCCTGATCATGATCGACCCGAAGATGCTGGAGCTTTCGGTGTACGAGGGCATCCCGCACCTGCTGGCGCCGGTGGTCACCGACATGAAGCTGGCCGCCAACGCGCTGGCCTGGTGCGTGGCGGAGATGGAGAACCGCTACCGCCTGATGTCGGACCTGCGCGTGCGCAACCTGGCCGGCTTCAACCAGAAGGTGCGCGAGGCGAAGGCCGCGGGCCGGCCGCTGCTCAACCCCTTCCCCGCGCATCCGGAGGTGCCCGAGACGCTCGACACCCTGCCGATGATCGTGGTGGTGATCGACGAGCTGGCCGACCTGATGATGGTGGCCGGCAAGAAGATCGAGGAGCTGATCGCCCGGCTCGCGCAGAAGGCGCGCGCGGCGGGCATCCATTTGATCCTCGCCACGCAGCGCCCGTCGGTGGACGTGATCACGGGCCTGATCAAGGCCAACATCCCCACCCGCGTGGCCTTCCAGGTTTCCTCCAAGATCGACTCACGCACCATCCTCGACCAGATGGGTGCGGAGAGCCTGCTCGGCCAGGGCGACATGCTGTTCCTGCCGCCGGGCACGGGCTACCCGCAGCGCATCCACGGCGCCTTCGTGGCCGACGAGGAAGTGCTGCGTGTGGTGGCCTACCTCAAGCAGTTCGGCGAGCCCGACTACAAGGACGAGATCCTCGCCGGCCCGCCCGGCGAAGGCGGCTCGGGCGAACTGTTCGGCGAGGAGGGCGCGGACGCCGAGCTCGATCCGCTGTACGACGAGGCGGCGGCCTTCGTGGTGCGCACACGCCGCGCCTCGATCTCCTTCGTGCAGCGCCAGTTCCGCATCGGCTACAACCGCGCCGCGCGGCTGGTGGAGGCGATGGAGGCGGCGGGGCTGGTCTCGGCCACCGGCATCAACGGCCAGCGCGAGGTGATCGCACCGGCCCCGGCCGAGTGACGGCGCCGAATTCGGACGCCTGAAACGAAAACCGGGCCTGTGCGGCCCGGTTTTTTTTCTCGCGGTTTGGCCGTTGTCGTGCTTACGGCGCGGCGTCCTTGCTCACCAGCTTGAGCGGCACGGCGATCTTCGCCTCCACCGGCTGGTTGTCGATCAGGCTCTTGGCGGTCTGCACGCCGATGCGGCCGATCATGCCCGGCTGCTGCGCCACGGTGGCGGCGAGCTTGCCGTCCTTCACCGCCTGCATGCCGTCGGGCGTGCCGTCGAAGCCGACCACCAGCACGTTGTCGCGCTTGGCGCCTTCCAGCGCGCGCGCCGCGCCCAGCGCCATCTCGTCGTTCTGGGCGAAGATCGCCTGCACGTCCGGGTGCGCCTGCAGCAGGTTCTCGGTGACCGAGAGGCCCTGCGCACGGTCGAAGTTGGCCGGCTGGCTGGCGATCACCCGCAGGCCGCTGCCCTTGAGCGCGCCCTCGAAGCCCTGGCCGCGGTCGCGCGCGGCGGAGGTGCCGGGCACGCCCTGCAGCTCGATCACGTTGCCCTTGTTGCCCAGCGCCTGGCGCAGGAAGTCGGCCGCCTTGCCGCCGCCGGCGACGTTGTCGGAGGCGATGTGCGAGGCCACCTGGCCGTTGTCCACCGAGCGGTCCAGCGTGATCACCGGGATGTGCGCCTGGTTGGCCTCCTGCACCGCGCCGCTCAGCGCGGAGGAGTCGGTGGGGTTGAGCAGGATCACCGCGACCTTCTTCTGGATCAGGTCTTCCACGCTGGCGATCTGCTTGGCCGGGTCGTCCTGCGCGTCGACCACGGTGAGCGTGAGGCCCGCTTCCTTCGCGGCCTGCTCGGCACCCTGCTTGAGCTCGACGAAGAAGGGGTTGTTCTGGGTGGACAGGGCCAGGCCGACGACCTTGGCGCCGCCGGCGGCGCCAGCCGCCGTGCCGGCCGCGGCCGGGGCCGCGCTCTCGCCGGGGCCCTGCTGGCTGCACGCCGCGGCGAGCAGTGCGGCGGCGGTGAGGGCGAAGAAACCGTACTTGCGCATGAGGGGTTACTCCCGTGACGGGGTGGGGAAAGGGACGAGCAGGTTTATTCGAGCGTGCTGTTCGAGCGTGTTCAGGCGAACGTGTTCACTTGCGGCGGTCCAGCAGCACCGCGACCAGGATCACCGCACCCTTGACCACCTGCTGGTAGAACGAGGACACGCCGAGCAGGTTCAGTCCGTTGTTGAGGAAGCCGATCAGCAGCGCGCCGATCAGCGTGCCCACCAGCCAGCCGCGGCCGCCGGCGAGGCTGGTGCCGCCGAGCACCACCGCGGCGATGGCGTCGAGCTCGTAGCCGCTGCCGGCGGTGGCCTGGGCCGAGTACAGGCGCGAGGTCAGCACCACGCCGGCGAAGGCCGAGAGCAGGCCGGAGAGGCCGTACACGCCGAGCTTGACCAGGTTGATGCGCACGCCCGAGAGCCGCGCGGCCTCCTCGTTGCCGCCGAGCGCGAATACGTGGCGGCCGAACACCGTGCCGCGCAGCAGGAAGCCGCCGAGCGCGAAGGCGATGAACATCCAGATCACCGGGTTGGGCACGAGGTGGGCGAGGTAGCCGTTGCCGATCAGGGCGAAGCCGCCGTTGCCCACCGCGATCGGCTGGCCGGCGGTGTAGGAGAGCGTGAGCCCGCGCAGCAGGGTCATGCTGCCCAGTGTGGCGATGAAGGGCGCCACCTTGCCCCACGACACCAGCACGCCATTGAGCACGCCGAGCAGCAGGCCCAGGCCGAGCGCCGCGAGCACCGACAGCGCCATGCCATGGCCCGCCGCCATCAGCCCGGCGGCAATGGCGCCGGTGAAGGCGAGGATGGCGCCCACCGAGAGGTCGATGCCGCCGGCCAGGATCACGAAGGTCATGCCGAAGGCGATCAGCGCGTTGATCGACACCTGGCGCAGCACGGTGAGCAGGTTGCCGGTGGTGAGAAAGTCGGGGCTCAGCACGCTGAGCGCGAGGCTGAGCAGCAGCAGGCCGATCAGCGGGCCCAGGCGCTGCATCCAGGCGGCGGCGCCGTTCAAGGAGAACGCGGCCGGCATTTCAACGGCCTCCGGTGGCGGCGTGCATCACCGCTTCCTGGGTGGCGCCGGCGGCGTCGAGCAGCGCGGTGGCGCGGCCCTCGTGCATCACCAGGATGCGGTCGCTCATGGCCAGCACCTCGGGCAGTTCGGAGGAAATCATGAGGATGGCCACGCCTTGTTCCGCCAGTTGGTTGATGATGTGGTAGATCTCGGCCTTGCCGCCGATGTCCACGCCGCGGGTGGGTTCGTCCAGCAGCAGCACGCGCGGCTTGAGCGCCAGCCACTTGGCCAGCACCACCTTCTGCTGGTTGCCGCCGGAGAGCGCGCGCAGGGCGAGTTCCATGTCGCGGGTGCGGATCTTCAGCGCCTCGATCAGCTCGCGCGTCTGGCGTTTCTCGCGGGGGAAGTCGATCACGCCGGCGCGCGCGGGCACGCGCGGCAGGCTCATGTTCTCGCGCACGGAAAGGTCGAGCACCAGGCCCTGCTCCTTGCGGTCCTCGGTGACGAAGCCGAAGCCGGCGGCGATCGCCTGCTGCGGCGAGCGCAGCGCGAGCGGGCGACCGTCGAGCGCGACCGTGCCCTCCCGCGGCTTGCCCAGCCCGAACAGCAGCCGCGCCAGTTCCGTGCGGCCGGCGCCCATCAGGCCGGCCACGCCCAGCACCTCGCCGGCGCGCAGTTCGAAGCTGATGCCGCGCACGTGCTCGTCGCCGAGGTTCTCCACCTTCAGCCGCACCGGGCCCAGGGTGGCGTGGCGGGCGGGGAAGCGCGCGTCGAGGCTGCGCCCCACCATCATGCGGACCACCTCGTCGAGGTCGAGGCCGGGCACCGGGCGGGTGCCCACGAAGTGGCCGTCGCGCAGCACCGAGATGCGGTCGCACAGCGCGAAGATTTCTTCCATCCGGTGCGAGACGTAGACGATGCCGGTGCCGCCCGCGCGCAGCTCGCGGATCAGCGCGAACAGCGTGGCCGTCTCGCGCTCGGTCAGCGCGGCGGTGGGTTCGTCCATGATCAGCGCGCGGGCGTTCTGGCCCAGCGCCTTGGCGATCTCCACCATCTGCCGCTGGCCCACCGAAAGGCGCGCCACCGGCGTGTCCGGGTCGAGCGCGGCCAGGCCCACGCGGGCCAGCCACTCGCGCGCCCGCGCCCGCATCGCGCGCTGGCGCAGCAGGCCGAAGCGTTTAAGTTCGCGGCCCAGGAACAGGTTCTCCGCCACGCTGAGCGGCGGGATGAGGTTCAACTCCTGGTGGATGATGGCGATGCCGAGGCGCTCGGCGTCGCCAGTGGAGCCGATGGCCGCTTCCTCGCCGTCCACCTCGATGCGGCCCTCGTCGGCGCGGTAGACGCCGGTGAGGATCTTCATCAGGGTGGACTTGCCGGCGCCGTTCTCGCCCATCAGCGCGTGCACCTCGCCGGCGAGCAGTTCGAAGTCCACGCCTTCCAGCACCTTCACCGGCCCGAAAGCCTTGCGGATGCCGCGCATGCGGATCAGTGGCGCGTTCATGGCCAGCCTTTCAGAAGGTGACGCCGGCATGCAGGATCACGTTGGCGTAGGGCGAGGTCTCGCCCGTGCGCACCACCGCGCGGGCGACGGTGCAGCGCTGCTTGAAGGCCTGGTGGCCGACCTCGTTCACGGCCACGCCCTCGCCCTTCAGGCGCTCGGCCAGCGCCACCATCGCGCCGTTGCGCGCGTGGATCTCGCTGGCGAGGGTGACCGCTTCCACCGCCAGTTCCGCGTAGACCGCCTCGAAGACGTCCGCGAACGAGGGCAGCCCGGGCAACACGGCGAGGTCGATGCACGGCACGCCGGCGGGCACCGGCAGGCCGACGTCGGCGATCACCAGGGTGTCGGTGTGGCCCAGCGCGGCGATCAGCCGGTTGAGCTCGGCGTGCAGCAGGCCCTGGCGCCTCATGCCGGCTGCCCCGCGAGCAGCGCCTCGACCTCGGCGCGGGTCGGCATGCCGCCCTGCGCGCCCAGCCGCGACACCGACAGCGCGCCGGCCGCGCAGGCCTTGCGCACCGCCTCGCCGAGGCCGTCCTTGAGGAATACGGCCAGCGCCGCGTTGAAGGTGTCGCCCGCGCCGGTGGTGTCCACCACCTCGACGCGGAAACCGGGTTGATGCTGCGGTTCGCCGCCGTCGCGGTACCAGGCGCCCTCCGCGCCGCGGGTCAGCACCACCGGCGCCGGGGCGCGTGCCATCAGCGCGCGGAAATCCTCATCGGGATCGGCGCCGAGCAGGATCGCCAGTTCATGCTGGTTGGGCGTGAGGAAGCGCGCCAGCCGCAGCCATTCGACGGGCAGCGGCCGCGCCGGCGCCGGGTTGAGGATCACCGGCACGCCGAGCCGTTGGCCCAGCCGCAGCGTGGCCTCCACCGTCTCGGGCGGGATCTCCATCTGCACCAGCACGGCATCGGCGCGGGCGAGGGAGTCGGCGGCCGCCTCGACCTGGGCCGGGCTCACCGTCCAGTTCGCGGCCGGCACGATCACGATCTGGTTCTCGCCGCCGGCCACGGTGATCGAGGCCGTGCCGCTGGCGCCGTCCACCCGCCGCACGTGCTGCAAAGCAATGCCCTCGGCGGCCAGGCCGGCGTGCAACTGGTCGCCGAACAGGTCGCTGCCGAGCGCGCCGACCAGGCTCACGTCGGCGCCCAGGCGGGCCGCTGCCACCGCCTGATTGGCACCCTTGCCGCCGGGAATGGTGAGGAAGCGCTCACCGAGGAGGGTTTCGCCTGGCTCGGCAAAGCGCGGCGCCAGCGTCACCAGGTCCATATTGATACTGCCGACCACTACCACACGTACCACGTCGTGCTACTCCGGGTCCTGCGCACTGCTCGAGTGCCATCCGCTCGCGCGGCGAAACGTCGCGGAGCATAGCCGCTTTTATCGATTTAGCCTTGATGCGGCACAGCATTTTTCCGCGGCGAAGGTTGAACTCAATGGCGGCCGGTCCGACCCTGTGGGGGCCGAACGCCTACCAGGACGCCCCACCATGATCGACCTGCATTACTGGCCCACGCCCAACGGCCACAAGATCACCCTGCTGCTCGAGGAGACGGGGCTGCCCTACCGCCTCGTGCCGGTCAACATCGGCCGCGGCGACCAGTTCCAGCCGGACTTCCTCGCCATCTCGCCCAACAACCGCATGCCGGCCATCGTGGACACCGCGCCGGCCGACGGCGGCAAGCCGGTGAGCGTGTTCGAGTCGGGCGCGATCCTGCTCTACCTCGCCGAGAAGACCGGCCGCTTCCTGCCCGCCGCGCTGCGCGAGCGCAAGACGGTGCTGGAATGGCTGTTCTGGCAGGTCGGCGGGCTGGGCCCGATGCTGGGCCAGAACCACCACTTCAACCGCTACGCGCCGGAGAAGATCCCCTACGCCATCGAGCGCTATGTGAAGGAGACGCGCCGGCTCTACGGCGTGCTCGACAAGCGCCTGGAAGGGCGCGCCTTCATCGCCGGCACGGACTACACCATCGCCGACATGGCGGCCTACCCGTGGATCGTGCCGCACGCCGCCCAGGGCATGGCGCTGGAGGACTTTCCCCACCTCGAGGCCTGGTTCGCGCGGATCCGCGACCGCGCGGCGACGGGCCGCGCCTACGCGCTGGCCGACACCATCGGCGACAAGCCGGACCTGACCACCGACGAGGAAGCCCGCAAGCTGCTGTTCGGCCTCGGCGCCAAGCGCTGAAGGCGGTTCCAAACAACGACGCCGGGCGTGTGGCCCGGCGTCGTCGTGAGAAGTTCAGTGCGCGCGGCCCACGCCAGGGTCGCCGTGTTCCAGCGGCGGCGGCGTGCCGGCTACCGCCAGCAGGGCCTGGGCGTAGCTGTCCTCGATGCTGACGGTGGAGACCTCGTCCCAGGCGAAGAACGAGGGCTCGCTCAGCCACTCGGCGTCCGGGGTGATCTCCTGCAGGTTGAAGCCGTCCTCCTCGAGGCCGACCAGGCGGCCGATGTAGCAGATCTCGGCGTCGTCCTCGCTATCCACGTGCACGCCGATCACCGGCGCCATCGCGCCGGCGGCCTGCACCACCTCGCGGATGCCGTCGAGCGGGAAGCCGCGCGGCGGGCGCGGCAGGATGTGCTTGAGCGCCAGCGCCTTCTCCATGAAGACGTGGTGCTTGTCCGGCGACTCCAGCTCGGTGACGTCGCGGTGGCGCATCACGTAGACGCCGTCGTAGGTGATGCCGTCGCCGACCACCCACAGCAGGAAGAACTCGCGGCCCACGCCGCCCACGTAGCCGCAGAAGCTGCCCTGTTCCAACTGGCCGCGCCACAGGCGCACCAGCTGCTGCTTCTGCATGGCCTCGCGCAGCTGGGCGCGCTGGCCGGTGGTCTTCAATTCGATGACTTTGCTCATGACCAAAATTTTAGCAGCAGCCGGCGCACGCGACCTGACCGGCCGGCCGCGTGCGACAAAGCGTCAAAAAATAGAAATATGAATCAATGGCTTGCGAAAGCTCGCCCGTGTTCACAGGATATAGCGGCTGAGATCCTGGTCGACGACCAGGGTGGACAGGCTGTTGTCTACATATTCGGCGTCGATCCTGTAGTTTTCACCGGATTTGTCTGCCGCTTCGTAGGAAATCTTCTCCAGCAGCCGCTCCATCACGGTATGCAGCCGGCGGGCGCCGATGTTCTCGGTGCGCTCGTTCACCTGGAAGGCCACCTCGGCCAGCCGGTCGATGCCGGACTCGGTGAACGTGAGGTTCACGCCCTCGGTGCCGAGCAGGGCCACGTACTGCTTGGTGAGCGCGTTGTGCGGCTCGCGCAGGATGCGCTTGAAGTCGTCCACCGAGAGCGCCGACAGCTCCACCCGGATCGGCAGGCGGCCCTGCAGCTCGGGGATCAGGTCCGAGGGTTTGGCGAGGGAGAACGCGCCGGAGGCGATGAACAGGATGTGGTCGGTCTTGATCGGGCCGTACTTGGTGGACACGGTGGAGCCTTCCACCAGCGGCAGCAGGTCGCGCTGCACGCCCTCGCGGCTGACGCCGGCGCCGCCCCACTCGGAGCGCTGCGCGATCTTGTCGATCTCGTCGAGGAAGACGATGCCGTTCTGCTCGGCGGCGGTCATCGCCTGGGCACGCACTTCCTCCTCGTTGAGCAGCTTGCCGGCTTCTTCATCGATCAGCAGCGGCCGCGCCACCTTGATCGCCAGCTTGCGCTGCTGCGTCTTGGCGCCGCCCAGGTTCTGGAACATCTGGCGCAGCTGCTGGCCCATCTCCTCCATGCCCGGCGGGGACATGATCTCCACGCCCACGTTCATGGCGAAGTCCAGCTCGATCTCGCGCTCGTCCAGCTGGCCCTCGCGCAGCTGCTTGCGCAGCTTCTGGCGGGTCTCGCCGTCGGCGCTGGGGGCCGGGTCGTGGCTCCAGTCGCTGGGCGACTGGCGGCGCGGCAGCAGGGCGTCGAGGATGCGGTCCTCGGCGCGGTCCTCGGCCTGCGAGCGCACGCGCTTGATCGCCTGCTCGCGGGTCAGCTTGTAGGCCACGTCGGCGAGGTCGCGGATGATCGACTCCACGTCCTTGCCCACGTAGCCCACCTCGGTGAACTTGGTCGCCTCCACCTTCACGAACGGCGCGTTGGCCAGCGTGGCGAGGCGGCGCGCGATCTCGGTCTTGCCCACGCCCGTGGGGCCGATCATCAGGATGTTCTTGGGTGTGACCTCGTCGCGCAGCGCCGGCTCCAGCTGCATGCGGCGCCAGCGGTTGCGCAGGGCGATCGCCACGGCGCGCTTGGCATCGTGCTGGCCGATGACGTAGCGGTCGAGTTCGTTGACGATTTCGCGGGGAGTGAGTTCGGACATGGGCTTCGCTGGGAATAGGGAAATCGGGAATAGGGAATGGGAAGAGCGGCTCGGCGAACGGGAATCCGATTCCCTATTCCCGATTCTCGATTCCCAGTTCTTCGATCGTCGTGTTGTAGTTGGTGTAGATGCAGATGTCGCCGGCGATCTTCAGCGCCTTCTCCACGATGATGCGCGCATCGAGCTCGGTGTTCTCCATCAGCGCCAGCGCGGCGGACTGCGCGTAGGGGCCGCCGGAGCCGATCGCGATCAGGCCGTGCTCGGGTTCGAGCACGTCGCCGTTGCCGGAGATCAGCAGCGAGGCATTCTCGTCGGCCACAGCCAGCATGGCCTCCAGGCGGCCCAGGCGGCGGTCGGTGCGCCACTCCTTGGCCAGCTCCACCGCGCCGCGGGTGAGGTCGCCGCCGTGCCTGGCGAGCTTTTCCTCGAACAGCTCGAACAGGGTGAAGGCATCGGCGGTGGCGCCGGCGAAACCGGCCAGCACCTTGCCCTGGTGGAGGCGGCGGATCTTGCGCGCGTTGGCCTTCATCACCGTGTTGCCGAGGGTGACCTGGCCGTCGCCGCCGATCACGACGCGGCCGTTGCGGCGCAGCGCAACGATGGTGGTGGCGTGGAAGGATTCCATAACTGCTCTGCCTTGGGACGAGCAGCATCAATAGGGTCGCCGGCCCCGATTGCAAGGTTTGGCGGGGTTGCCGCTGGCTCAGCGCGGCAGCGCGTCGAAGAAGGGCAAGGCCGCCTCGGCGACCTGCGCGGGCGTGCGCTCGGCCACCGCCAGCGCCGCGTCGTGCGGCCCGTAAGGGCGGTAGCGTTCCAGGTTGCCCTTCACGAACAGCCCCAGCGTAGGTACGCCGGCGGCGCTCGCCAGGTGCATCACGCCGCAGTCGCCGCTCAGGTGCGCGGCGCATTGCGAGAGCACCGCGGCGAGCTTGCGGATGTCGCCCGAGTAGTAGCTCGGAAAGCGTGCGCCGAGCTGCGAGTGGCCGTGCCCGGCGATCATCTCCACGAACAGCAGGTCGGGCCGCCGGGCCGCGAGGGCCTCGATGAGGCCGAGCCACCACGCCTCGGACAGGCGCTTCTTGCCGGTGGCGTTGGGGAACAGCGCGACGATGCGGCGCCCCGCCGCCGCCGGACCCAGCAGGTCGGCCAGCAACGTACGGCCGGCTTCGCGCTCGGCCGCGTCCAGGTGCAGGCGCAGGACGGGATAGGGCTCGCCCTCGGCCGGCACGCCGAGCGCGGTGCGCAGCGCGTGCACGCCAGTGAGGGCGAAATGCACCGGCGCTTTCGCCAGCGCGCGCCGCCAGCCCTCGCCTACCTCGCGCCGCTCGCGCTCGCCGTGCGGCAGGCCGAGCAGGTAGCGGGCACCGCTCCAGCGGAGCAGCAGGCGGCCGGAGCGCGAGCCGCGGGCGCTGTCGATGCACAGGTCGTAGTGGTGGCGCCGCATGGCGAGGAAGATCGCCAGCGCGTGCAGCGGGTGGTGACCGGGCCGGCTGGTCAGCTGGTAGATGCGGCGGATCTGGCGGAAGCCGGCGAACACCTTGTCGGCCGCCTCGCAGGCGGTCAGCACGTCGATCTCGGCGCCGGGGAAGCGCCGCCCCAGTTCGACCAGCAGCGGCGTCAGCAGCAGGGTGTTGCCCAGCCGGTGGTTGGGGCGCAGCACCAGGATGCGGTGGATGTCCCGCTGCGGCAGTTCCCCCGCCGCCAGCAGTCGGTGTCGCAGCCGGCCTCGCGCGCCGGCCATGGCCGCGAGATCCGGGTGGGAAGAACCTGATGTCATGGGCATCGCGCAGGCGGACCGGCAGCCTTCCATGCTGCGGACGGAATCTTTCAGCTTGCTGAAACCCGTCCTTACGTCATGTGACGGGCATCCCGGCCCGGCTGGCCGCCTATTTGCGCCGCGCGCGCGGGTGCGCGGCGTCGTACACCCGCGCCAGATGCTGGAAATCCAGGTGGGTGTAGATCTGGGTGGTGGCGATGTCGGCATGGCCGAGCAGCTCCTGCACCGCGCGCAGGTCGCCGGAGGATTCCAGCATGTGGCTGGCGAAGGTGTGGCGCAGCAGGTGCGGATGCACGTGCTTGGGCAGGCCCTGGCGCAGCGCCAGGGCCTTCAGCCGCAGCTGCACCGTGCGCGGGTTGACCGGTGCGCCGCCGCGGCCGCGGAACACCGGGGCCTCCGGCGCCCTGCCCCCGGCCTCGCCCAGCGCGCGCAGGGCGGCCACGGCGTGGCGGCCGACCGGCACGATGCGGGTCTTGTTGCCCTTGCCGCGCACGCGCACCTCGCCGGCGTCGAGGTCCAGGTCGAGCCAGTGCAGGGCGACCAGTTCGGACAGGCGCAGGCCGGAGGAATAGAACAGCTCCAGCATCGCGCGGTCGCGCCGGGCCAGGGGGCCGTCGCCCTCGACTTCCACCAGCGCGCCGGCCTCGTCCACGTCCAGCACCTGCGGCAGCTTGCGGTGCACCTTGGGGCCGCGCACGCCGGCGGCCGGGTCGTGCGCCAGCGCGCCTTCGCGGCGCAGCTGGCGGAACAGGCTGCGGCAGGAGGAGAGCAGCCGCTGCAGGCTCTTGGGCGCGAGCCCGCCGCGGTGCTCGGCGGCGATGAAGGCGCGCAGGCGGTGCGGGTCCAGCGCGTCGAAGCCGGCGAGGCCCTGCGCTTCCATCCAGCGCAGCAGCTTGTCCAGGTCGCGGCGGTAGCCCGCGACAGTGTGCGGCGAGGCCTGGCGCTCGGCGGCGAGGCGGCCGAGCCAGGCGTCGACCTGTGCCCGCGGCGGCATCGCCCAGGCTCAGGCGATGTCGCGCGAACGCTGCAACGCGGCGGTGAGCGTGGCGGCGATCATCTTGAGGAACAGGGTGCCCGAGCCCGGCTGGAAGTGGTCGGCGCTGGTGCTGCCCAGCGCGAACAGGCCCAGCTCGCCGAGCGGCGTCACCGCCGCCGACTGCACCTGCGGCGCCTGCTCGCCGAACAGCCGGTACAGCCGCTCGGCGGAAAGCCGCCCGGTGACCGGCTCGTGGTTGGCGAGGAAATCGCTGAACTCCGGCATCCCGGCGCGGCCGCGCGGTTCCACCGCCAGCCACTCGGCCGGCGGCAGGCCGTAGGCGTTGCCGAACAGCAGCAGGTGCACGTGCTCGATGTGGAAATCCTCGCCCAGCCGCGTCACCACGCTGCGCGCGGCGATGGCCGGCGTGGCGGCGCGCAGCACCGCCACGTTGAGCTCGTGCACGCGCTGCATCAGCCGCTCGTTCTCGGCGGCGATGGCGACCAGCTCGGCCAGCCGCTGTTCGAGTTCGGCGTTCTTCTCGCGCAGCTGCTGCGACTGGTACACCGCGAGCGAGGCCACCGAGCCGTGCTCGCGCGGCAGCGTGAGCTGCGCGGCGAGCTCCGGGTAATCGCCCAGGAAATGCGGGTGCCGCTTGAGATAGGCGGCGACGTCCTTGGCCGCCAGGGTCTCCTTGAGCAGGGGGTCGGACATGCGCGGGTTACCTCGTTACCGTGGGAGCGGCGCTTGCGCCGAGTGTGCGATGCCGGCGGGCGCGCTTCAATGCGCCGCCGCCTCGCCCGGCCATTCGCCCTCGAAGGCGAAGGCGGCCGGGCCGGTCATCCACAGCGTGTGGCCGGGGCCGGCCCAGTCGATGTGCAGCGTGCCGCCGGGCAGGTCCACCCGCACGCGCGCGTCCACCTCGCCGCGCCGGCGCAGCACGGCCATGGCGGCGCAGGCGCCGGTGCCGCAGGCCAGCGTCCAGCCGCTGCCGCGCTCGTGCACGCGCAGGCGCAGGTGGGCACGATCCAGCCGCTGCACGAAGCCGGCGTTGACGCCGGCGGGAAAGCGCGGGTGGCGGGTGAGCGCCGGGCCGAGGCGGTCGAGCGCGGGCGCGGCCAGATCGTCCACCGCCAGCACCGCGTGCGGGTTGCCCATCGACACCGCGCCGATCTCGAGCGTCTCGCCCGCCACGTCGATGGCGTAGTGCCCGGCTGCTTGCGGGGCGTCGAAGGGAATCCGCGCCGGCGCGAAGTCCGGCTCGCCCATGTCCACCGCCACGGTGTCCGCGTCGAGCAGGCGCACCGCGACCGCGCCGGAGGGGCTTTCGATGCGCACCGTGTCGCCGATGGCCAGCTCGCCGGCGCGGTGCAGCCAGGCCGCCACGCAGCGCACGCCGTTGCCGCACTGGCCGGACGGGCTGCCGTCGGCGTTCCAGATGCCGTAGTAGAACGCGCAGGACGGATCGCGCGCCGGCTCCACGCTGAGCAGCTGGTCGAAGCCGACGCCGGTGTGGCGGTCGGCGATGGCGCGGATCGCGCCATCGTCCAGTGCGAAGGGCTGTCGCCGGCAGTCGAGCACGACGAAGTCGTTGCCGATGCCGTGCATCTTCGAGAAGCGCAAAGCCATCGCCGCCTCAGTACCGGCTGGCGTCCGGCGCGCTGGCGGCGGAGGCCGGATGCGTGCTGGCCGCGGGCGCCGGCGCGGCATGGGCCGGGGCGGCGGGCTTGGGCGGCGGCAGCACCAGCGGCCCCTTGTTGCCGCAGCCGGCGAGCAGGAGGGAGGCGGCGCAGAGCCCGAGCAGCGTTCGACGCATGGGTAAGGATTCCTGGAAAGCGAACCCGCAGTATAGCCAGCCCCACCTGGCTATCATCTTCGGCGTCACGCCCGACGGCGCTGGAGCCGCTATGGACTGGTCCACCCTGATGCACCTGCCGATGACCCTGCTGTTCGTGCTGGCGGTGGTCGCCCTGCTGTTCGCCCTGGCCCAGTTGGTGGCGATGTTGCAGCGGCGGCGCGAGCAGCGCCCCGTGGCCGCGGCGGGGCGCCTGCTGCTGCTGCTGGTGGGGCTGGGGCTCACCCTGCTGCTGGCCGGCGCGGGGCTGGCGCTGCGCGGCTACCGCCTGCTCGGCGAGGAGCGCCCGGTGGTGGAGCTGGACGCGCGCATCCTCTCGCCGCAGCGCTGGGCGCTCACCCTGACCTGGCCCGACGGCGCCACCCGCCAGGCGCAGGTGGTCGGCGACGCCTTCCGCATCGAGGCGGTGGTGCTCAAGTGGAAGCTGCCGGCCCTGCTCGCCGGCGTGCCGCCGCTGTACCGGCTCGACCGCCTCGATGGCCGCTACGACGAGGCCGGGCAGGAAGCCACGGCGCGGCGCACGGTGATCGACTTCAAGGAGGCCGGCGCCTTCGACCTGCTCACCCTGCGCAAGCAGTATCCCGAGTGGCTGCCGGAGGTCGATGCGGTCTACGGCAGCGGCGCCTTCCTGCCGCTGGTCGACCAGGGCCACTACAGCGTGAGCCTGATGCGCACCGGCGCCCTGGTGGCGCGGCCGGACGAGGCCACCGCCCAGCGCCTGGCGCAGCCCTTCGGCGGCTGAGCTGCGCGCCGGCGCGGCATGCGCGCTGCGGCCGTGCGCCGCAGACGGGCCGGTCGGGTTTTCACGCCTGCCCCACGGCGGCATGATGGGGAAGCGCTCCGCGCCTGCCGCGGACGCGCCCGTGTCCCGCCATGTCCCGTCTGGCCCCATGCCCGGCAGGATGGCCGGGGCTTCGCGGTCCCGTGCCCGCCTTCGGCCGGTGGTGCGGGTCCCCTCGTCGCAGGCCCGCCGTTTCGTGGCGGGTGGCGCTCCCTCCCCACGACGACAGGAGTCCGCATGCACGTTTTTGCACTCTGGCACGAACTCTGGCGCCAGGAGGCGCTGGTGAGGCTGTTCACCTACCTGGGCCTGGCCTGGCTCGTCGCCCTGGCGCTGCGCGCCGCGGCGCAGGGGTTGCTGGGACGGCTGGCGCGTCGCCGCCCCGCCTTCGGCCCGCTGGCGGCGCAGGCCGCGCGGCCGCTGCGCTGGCTGTTGCCGCTGGCCTGTGCGGCGGCCGTGCTCGACTACGCGCCCGACCTCGGCGAGCTGGGCTGGCTGCCGGCGCTGCGGCGGCTGATGCTGTTCGCCCTGATCGGCACGGCCACCTGGCTCGCCGTGGCCGGCATCGCCGGGCTGGAGGAACTCGCCCTGCACGCCGGCCCGCTGCGCGACGACCGTTCGCCGCGCGGCCGCCGGCTGCTCACCCAGATCCGCGTGCTGAGCCGCACCGGCATGGTGGTGGTGACGGTGGTGGGCCTGGCCGGCGTGCTGATGACGGTGCCCGCCGTGCGCCAGGTCGGCGCCAGCCTGCTCGCCTCCGCCGGCCTTGCCGGCCTCGCCGTGGGTTTCGCGGCGAGGCCGGTGCTGAGCAACGTGATCGCCGGCCTGCAGATCGCGCTCACCCAGCCCATCAGCCTCGACGACACGGTGATGATCGAGGGCGAGCTCGGCTACGTGGAGGAGATCACCGGCACCTACGTGGTGGTGCGCGTGTGGGACGAGCGCCGCCTGGTGGTGCCGCTGACCTACTTCATCGAGAAGCCGATCTCCAACTGGAGCCGCACCGATCCGGGCCTCACCGGCGCAGTGTTCCTGTGGTTCGACTTCCGCCTGCCGCTGGACCCGCTGCGCGAGGAACTCCGGCGGCTGGTCGCCGAGGCGCCGGAGTGGGACGGCAAGGTCTGCCTGCTGCAGGTGGCCGACGCCAACGAGCGGGCGATGCAGCTGCGCATCCTGGTGTCCGCGGTGGGCATGCCGGCGTGGTGGGACCTGCGCTGCCGCGTGCGCGAGGGGCTGATCCGCTTCGTCAACCGGCATTACCCCGATTGCCTGCCCACCGCCCGCACCCGCCTGCAGGGCGAGGACGCCATGCAGGGACCCTCGCCGTTCGACCTGGCGGCGGCGCAGCGCGCCTGAGCACGACTCAGTCGAGCGCCTTCTCGTAGCGCCAGCCGTCCGCGCCGTCCTCGTAGTAGCCCGCCACGCGGGCGAAGCGCCGGTAGCCGAGCCGCTCGTAGAGGCGCGTGGCGGTTTCGTTGTCCACGCGCACTTCCAGCCGCAGCCGGCGGCAGCCGCGCTGGCGCGCGGCGTCCTCGGCGGCGGCGAGCAGGGCGGAGCCGACGCCCATGCCGCGCGCGTCCGGCCGCGTGGCGATCGAGTACAGCCGCGCCACCGCGCTGCCCTGGCGGAAGAACACCACGGCGGTGCCGAGGAAGCGGCGGTGGTTGGCGCTGGCCACCAGCACGCGGGCGGAGTCGCTGTCGAGATGGCGACGGTATTGCGTGCGGCTCAGCCGGTCGCTGTCGAAGCTCGCTTCCTCCAGCGCGACCAGGTCGTCGAGGTCGGAGCGTTCGGCGCGGCGGACCCGCACCGGGGCGGTGGCTGGCAAGGGATTCATCGGGCTGTCTCGACGCGGTATCGGCGGCGCGCTCGGCAGGCGCGGGCGGCGGCACTCTAGTGCAGCGGAGCGGCCAATGCACCCGCCGGCGGCCGCGTGCGCCGCCGTTTAGGCCCGCTTCAGTGCGCCGGCTTGTGCGTCGCCGCGGCTATGCCCACACTGCGCGCTTTCGCGCCGTGCCGCCCCGTTACCCACGCGACGACACCCTTCCCGCTGTCGTGCCTAGCCAGGTGTCATGACCCGCCTCGTCATCGTCGTCGAGAAAGCTTCCGACTGGAGCGCCTACTACCCGTCCGCCGATGTGGTCAGCGCGCTCGACTACCTGCGCGAGCCCGCCGGCACGCAGGAGGAGCGCACCCACGTCCTCAACCTGTGCCGCAGCTACAAGTACCTGGGCGCGGGCTATTACGTGTCGCTGCTGGCCGAGGCGCGCGGGCACAAGGTGATGCCCTCGGTGCGCACCATCAACGACCTGGGCCGGCGCTCGCTGTACGGCCTGGATATCGAAGATCTCAATCAGAAGCTCACCCGCTTCCTGCCCGCGGGCGGGCGCGACACCACCGACTTCGGCATCCTGGTGTACTTCGGCGAGACGGCCTACCCGGCGCTGCAGGACCTGGCGCGGCAGGTGTTCGAGATGTTCCCCTGCCCGCTGCTGCGCATCGAGTTCGAGCGCGAGCGCGTGTGGCAGGTCAGCGCGATCAAGCCGGTGGGCCTGCACACGCTGGACGACGCGCAGGAGGACGCCTTCGCCGGCGCGCTGGACAGCTTCTCGCGCAAGCTCTGGCGCAAGCCGCGCGCGCGCCGGCGCTACCGCTACGACCTGGCCATGCTGGTCGATCCCAACGAGGCGATGCCGCCGTCCAACAAGCGCGCGCTGAAGTCCTTCATCGCCGCCGGCAAGGAGCTGGGCATCGAGGTGGACCCGATCGGCAAGAACGACTACCAGCGCCTGGCCGAGTACGACGGCCTGTTCATCCGCGAGACCACGGCCTCGGACAACCACACCTACCGCTTCGCCCACCGCGCGGAGAAGGAAAGCATGGTGGTGATCGACGATCCCACCTCGATCCTGCGCTGCACGAACAAGATCTTCCTCAACGACCTGATGGTGTCGCGCAAGCTGGCGGTGCCGCGCACCGAGATCCTCTACCGCGACGACGCCAAGAGCCTCAGGGAGATCGCCGGCCGGCTCGGCTACCCGCTGGTGCTGAAGATCCCCGACGGCTCCTTCTCGCGCGGCGTGGTCAAGGTGGAGAGCGAGGAGGCATTGGAGAAGGCGGCCGGCGGGCTGTTCCAGCACAGCGCCCTGCTGCTGGCGCAGGAGTTCGTCTACACCGAGTTCGACTGGCGCATCGGCGTGCTGAACCACGAGCCGCTGTACGCCTGCAAGTACTACATGTCGCGCGGCCACTGGCAGATCTACAACCACGGCGCCAAGGGCACGGCCAAGTCCGGCGGCTTCGAGACGATTCCGGTGCGCGACGCGCCCAACGAGGTGGTCAAGCTCGCGCTCAAGGCCACCCAGCCGATCGGCGACGGCCTCTACGGCGTGGACCTCAAGCAGGTGGACGGCAAGGCGGTGGTGATCGAGGTGAACGACAACCCCTCGATCGACGCCGGGGTGGAGGACGGCTACCTCGGCGAGGACCTCTACCGCCGCGTGATGCAGGAACTGCTGCGCCGGATGGAGCGCAAGCGGCTGGGCATCGCCCACTGAGGCGCGCGCCGGCGCGCCGCCCGCTCAGCCGGGGAATGCCCGCGCCGCCGGCTGCGGGCGCCGCAGCGCCAGCCCGGCCAGCATGCACAGCGGTGCCAGCAGCAGCCAGAACAGCGGCGTCCAGCCCAGCCGCTCGGTGTGCGCGGGCAGCGGCGTCAGCGCGAGCAGAAAGGCGCCGAGCAGCAGCCAGGCGGTGGCGGCGAGCGCCAGCCAGCGGGGCAGGTCGCGGACGAGGACGGGCATGGGACAGCTCCGGTGGCGAAGGTGGGACGAGCATCCGTACACCTCGTCTCAGCGCCTGCGACCGCTACAATGCGGCCCCCCGCACCGGAGTCGACGATGAACCCGCCCCTGCGCTATGCCGTGTTCGGCCATCCGATCAGCCACTCGCTGTCGCCGCAGATCCACCAGGATTTCGCCCGGCAGTTCGGCATCGCGCTCGAATACACGGCCATCGACGCCGCGCCGGCCGGGTTCGAGGCGGCGGTGCGTGCCTTCTTCGCCGGCGGCGGCCACGGCGCCAACGTCACCCTGCCGCACAAGGCCGCCGCCTATGCGCTGGCCGACGTGCGCAGCCTGGCGGCCGAGCGCGCCGGCACCGCCAACGTGCTCACCCGCCTGCCCGACGGCCGCCTGGCCGCGCACAACACCGACGGCGCCGGCCTGGTGCGCGACATCACCGAGCGCCACCGGGTCGACCTGCGCGGCCACACCGCGCTGCTGCTCGGCGCCGGCGGCGCCGCGCGCGGCGTGGCCTGGAACCTGCTCGAGGCGGACGTGGCCACGCTCACCATCGTCAACCGCTCGCCCGCGGCCGCCGACGCGCTGGCGGACGCCATCGGCGACCCGGCGCGGGCGCACACCCGCTACTGGGAAGACCTGGCCGGCATCGGCAGCTACGACCTGATCGTCAACGCCACCTCCGCCGGCGTACTGGGCCAGGACCTCGACCTGCCGTTCTCGCTCGCCGGCGCGCGGGCGCTGTGCTACGACCTCTCCTACGGCCCGGCCGCTGCCGGCTTCCTCGCCTGGGCCCGCGCCGCCGGCGCCCGCTATGCGCTGGACGGCCTGGGCATGCTGGTGGAAACCGCCGCCGACGCCTTCGAGCTGTGGCACGGCAAGCGCCCGGACACCGATCCCGTCTACGAGCGGCTGCGCGGTCGCCACTGAGCGGCCGGGGGCTCAGCCGGCCCGGTCGAAGAAGGTGGCGTTGAAGATGGTGCCGAGCACCGCCTGCGCCGCCTCGTCGGGCAGTTCGTTGGGCATGCAGGTGTTGAAGAAGCGCATGCCGTCGATCAGCGCCATGGTGCCGAAGGCCAGATCGGCGGCGGGGCCCGGCGGGTTCTTCTTCATCAGCGCGCAGAACTGGGTGATGAAGTAGGCGATCACGTCGCGCTTCTCCAGGCACAGCGCGCTGAAGCGCGCGCGGAACCGGCCGTCGCGCAGGGCCAGCAGGCGGGCCTCCGCCCAGAGCGCGAAGTTGTTGCTGTCGCGGTAGGCCTTCAGGTAGCACAGGGTGAGCTGGCGCTGGGTGTCCTCGATCGACAGCCCGGCGCTCAGGATCTGCTGCAGGTCCTGGTGCATGTCCTCGTGGTCGCGCTTGAGCAGCGCGATGAAGAGGTCGGTCTTGCTGGTGAAGTTCGAGTAGAAGGCGCCGCGTGTGTAGCCGGCGTGCGCGGCGATGTCCTCCACGCTGGCCGCGGCGAACCCCTTCTTGGCGATGAGCACCGCCGCCGCGTCGAGCAGGCGCTGGCGGGTCAGGTCACGGCTTTCTTCGCGGGTCAGGCGTTTGCGCGGCATGGCCTATCCTAGCATGCGGCCGGGCGCCACCATCTGGATTCCATGTTGAACTCAAATACAAGTATGTATTAGTGTCCAAAGGTGCGTATCCGTATGCGGCTCGGACAGGGCCGCCGCCTGGTCCATCGACGCCGCCGCGTCAGGAGAAGCCCGTGACCCATCGCGATTCCCCGCCGAAGCGCCGCCGATACGCCAGCCTGCTCGGCACGGCGGCGGCTCTTGTGCTGCTGTCTGGCTGCGGCAAGCAGGCGCAGGAGGCCGAGGCGGCCCGGCCCGTCATCGCCCTGCCCGTGCCGGCGGCCGACGGCACCCCGACGCTGCGGTTTCCCGGCGAGGTGCATGCGCGCTACGAAATGCCGCTGTCGTTCCGGGTGCCCGGGCAGCTGCTCTCGCGCAACGCGCGGCTGGGCGACACGGTGAAGCGGGGCCAGGTGCTGGCCCGGCTGGACGGTGCCGATGCGGACAAGAACGAAGCCTCGGCCCGCGCCGCGCTGGAGGCCGCCGCGCACCGCCTGAGCTTTGCCACCCAGCAACGCGACCGCGACGAGGCGCAGGCCAGGGCGAACCTGATCAGCCAGCTGCAGCTCGAGCAGACCCGCGACGCCTACGCCGCCGCGCTGGCCGCGCGCGACCAGGCCCGCCAGCAGCTCGACCTGGCGCAGAACCAGCGCCGCTACACCGCGCTGGTGGCCGACCGCGACGGCGCCATCACCCGCGAGCAGGCCGAGGTGGGCCAGGTGCTGGCGGCCGGGCAGGCGGTGTTCGGCTTCGCCTGGTCGGGCGAGCGCGACGTCTTCGTCGACGTGCCGGAGGACCGCCTCGCCGACCTCGCGGTGGGCCAGCCGGCCAGCGTGAGCCTGCTGGCCGTGCCGGGACGGCGCTTCGCCGCCCGGGTGCGCGAGATCGCGCCCGCCGCCGATCCGCAGGCACGCACTTACCGCGTCAAGCTCGGGCTGGACGACCCCGGCCCGCCGGTGCGCTTGGGCATGACGGCCGAGGTCGCCCTGTCCGGCCCGGCGGTGGCGGGCAAGGCGGTGCGCCTTCCCGCCACGGCGCTGTTCCACCAGGGCGAGCGCCCGGCGGTGTGGGTGGTGCGCCAGCCCGAGTCCACGCTGGAACTGCGCCCGGTGTCGGTGCTGCGCTACGGCGAGCGCGACGTGCTGGTCGGCGGCGGCCTGGCCGCGGGCGAGCGCGTGGTGATGCAGGGCGTGCACGCCGTCACGGCGGGCGAGAAGGTCGCGCCGATGGCGCCGCCGCATCCCGAGGATGCGCCGCTGTGAGCGCCGGCGCCCCGGACGACGGCGCGGAGCGCTTCAACCTCTCGGCGTGGACGCTGCGGCACCAGCCGCTGGTGTTCTTCGCGATGGTGATGGTGGCGCTGTTCGGCCTGCTGTCCTACAGCCGGCTGTCGCAGTCG
This sequence comes from Frateuria defendens, assembly GCF_001182895.1. GTDB lineage: Bacteria > Pseudomonadota > Gammaproteobacteria > Xanthomonadales > Rhodanobacteraceae > Frateuria_B > Frateuria_B defendens. The sequence continues at coordinate 68,948 of NZ_LFQR01000028.1, forward strand.
GAGGACCCGCCCTTCACCTTCAAGGTGATGGTGATCCAGACCTACTGGCCCGGCGCCGACGCCCGGCAGATGCAGGAGGAGGTGACCGACCGCATTGCCCGCAAGCTGCAGGAGACGCCGTCGATCGACTTCCTACGCAGCTATTCGCGCCCGGGCGAGTCGCTGGTCTTCTTCAACATCAAGGACTCGGCGCCGGCCTCCAGCGTGCCGGACACCTGGTACCAGGTACGCAAGAAGGTGGGCGACATCCGCGCCCAGCTGCCGCCGGGGGTGCAGGGGCCGTTCTTCAACGACGAGTTCGGCGACGTCTACACGAACCTCTACGCGCTGGAAGGCGACGGCTTCACGCCCGCGCAGCTGCACGACTACGCCGACCTGTTGCGCGCCGAGCTGCTGCGCGTGCCGGGCGTGGGCAAGGTGGACTACTTCGGCGACCAGAACCAGCGCATCTTCGTCGAGGTGCCGAACGCGCGCCTGGCCAAGCTCGGCATCAGCCCGCAGCAGATCGCGCAGGCCATCAACCAACAGAACGCGGTGGCCGCGGCCGGGGTGATGACCACCGCGGACGATCGCATCTTCGTGCGTCCCAGCGGGCAGTTCGACGATGTCGGGGTGCTGGCGGACACCCTGCTGCGCGTCAACGGCCAGACCTTCCGGCTCGGCGACATCGCCACCGTCCGGCGCGGCTACGACGACCCGCCCAGCCAGACGATGCGCTTCATGGCGCAACCGGTGCTGGGCATCGGCGTCACCATGCAGCCGGGCGGGGACGTGATACGGCTCGGCAAGGCCCTCGACCAGGCCGTGGTGGCCTTGCAGAAACGCCTGCCGGCCGGGCTCAAGCTGGCGGAAGTGACCAGCATGCCGCACGCGGTCGCGCATTCGGTGGACGACTTCCTCGAATCGGTGGCCGAGGCCGTGGGCATCGTGCTGCTGGTCAGCCTGCTCAGCCTGGGCTTTCGCACCGGCATGGTGGTGGTGATCTCGATCCCCTTCGTGCTGGCGGCGACGGCACTGGGCATGGAGCTGTTGGGCATCGGCCTGCACAAGGTGTCGCTGGGCACCCTGGTGCTGGCGCTGGGGCTGCTGGTGGACGACGCCATCATCGCGGTGGAGATGATGGCGGTGAAGCTCGAGCAGGGCTGGAGCCGGATGCGCGCGGCGGCGTTCGCCTACACCAGCACGGCGTTTCCGATGCTCACCGGCACGCTGGTCACGGTCTCGGGCTTCCTGCCGATCGCGCTGGCCAAGTCGGGCACCGGCGAATACACCCGCTCGATCTTCGAGGTATCGGCGATCGCGCTGCTGGTGTCGTGGCTCGCCGCGGTGATCGTGATCCCGCTGCTGGGCTATCACCTGCTGCCGGAGCACCACGCGCGCGCCAGGCCGGGCGAGGCCTGGTGGGCGCGCTGGCTGCCGCGGCGCTGGCGCGAGGCGCGCCGGGCGCAGGCGCCCGCGCGGCGCCACGCCAATGGCGACATCGACATCTACGGAACGGCGTTCTACCGGCGCTTCCGCGGCTGGGTGGATGCCTGCCTCAGGCACCGCGTGTGGGTGCTGGCCGGCACCGTGGTGCTGTTCGTGGTGGCGCTGGCCGGTTTCGGCCTGGTGCCCAAGCAGTTCTTCCCCAGTTCGGACCGGCCGGAGCTGCTGGTGGACCTGCGCCTGCCGGAAGGCGCTTCGTACGAGGCCACGCTGCGTCAGGTGAAGCGCTTCGAGGCCGTGCTCAAGGACCGCCCGGAGGTCGCCAACTACGTCAGCTTCGTGGGCAGCGGCGCGCCGCGCTTCTACCTGCCGCTGGACCAGCAGCTGGCGCAGCCCAACTTCGCCCAGTTCATCGTCACCGCCAAGGACGTGGCACAGCGCGAGCGGCTGGCGCATGCGCTGGACGCGTTGCTGCCGCGCGATTTCAGCGCCGTGCGCAGCCGCGTGAGCCGGCTGGAGAACGGGCCGCCGGTGGGCTTCCCGGTGCAGTTCCGCGTCAGCGGCGACGACATCGCCACCGTGCGCGGCATCGCCGAGCAGATGGCGGCGGTGATGCGCGCCGACCCGCGCACCCGCAACGTGCAGTTCGACTGGGACGAGCCGGCCGAGCGCTCGGTGCGCTTCGAGATCGACCAGGTCAAGGCGCGCGCGCTCGGCATCAGCTCGCAGGACGTGGCCGACTTCCTCGCCATGTCGCTCTCGGGCACCACGGTCACCCAGTACCGCGAGCGCGACAAGCTGATCGCGGTGGACCTGCGCGCGCCCAAGGGCGACCGCGTGCATCCGGACCAGATCGAGCGCCTGGCGCTGCCCACCCCGGGCGGCGCCGCCATCCCGCTGGCCCAGCTCGGGCACGTGCGCTACGGGCTCGAATACGGCGTGATCTGGGAACGCGACCGCCAGCCCTCCATCAACGTGCAGGCCGACACGCGCAACGGCGCGCAGGGGCTCGACGTCACCAACGCCATCGACACCGAGTTGAACGCGCTGCGCAGCCGCCTGCCGGTGGGCTACCGCATCGAGGTCGGCGGCTCGGTGGAGCAGAACGCCAAGGCGCAGGGCTCGATCAACGCGCAGATGCCGCTGATGGTGATCGCGGTGCTGACCCTGCTGATGATCCAGCTGCAGAGCGTCGGGCGCACCTTCATGGTGGTGCTGACCGCGCCGCTGGGGATGATCGGCGTGATCGTGTCGCTGCTGCTGTTCCGGCAGCCGTTCGGCTTCGTGGCCACGCTGGGCACCATCGCCATGTTTGGCATCATCATGCGCAACTCGGTGATCCTGGTGGACCAGATCGAGCAGGACATCGCGGCCGGCCACGCGCGCTGGGAGGCCATCGTGGGCGCCACCGTGCGGCGCTTCCGGCCGATCACCCTGACCGCGGCGGCGGCCGTGCTGGCGCTGATCCCGCTCCTGCGCAGCAACTTCTTCGGCCCGATGGCCACGGCCCTGATGGGCGGCATCACGGTGGCCACGGTGCTGACCCTGTTCTACCTGCCGGCGCTCTATGCCGCCTGGTTCCGCGTGCGCGCCGACGAGCGGCCGCAGGAGGTCGCGCCATGACCCGCATCGCTTCGTTCCGTTCGGCGCCGCTGGGCCTGGCCGCGGCGCTGGCCGGCTGCGCCCTCGCCCCGCCGGCGAAGCCGCCGGCCCCGCCTTCGCCGGTGCACTACGCCGCCGCGTCCACGCCGGCGGCGAGCGCCGAGGCGGACGGCGTCGCCCAGCGCTTCCGCCTCGGCGCGCGGGCGGTGCCGGCGTGGTGGCGGCTGTACCGGTCGGACACGCTCGACGGCTGGGTGGAGGAAGGGCTGCGCCATAACCCCTCGCTGGAGGCGTCCCGCCACACGCTGGAGGCCGTGCAGCAGCAGCTGCGCGCCCAGGTCGGCGAGAGCCTGTTCCCGTCCGTGGACGCCGGCGGGCAGGTCAGCCGGCAGCGGGCGCTGGGCCTGCCGAACCTGGGGCGGCCAACCAATATCTACAACGTGTACGCCGGGCAGCTGGAGCTTGGCTACGACTTCGACCTCTTCGGCGCCAACCGCTATGCGGTGAGGCAGGCGGCGGCGCAGGTGGACGCGCAGTCCTACCAGCTGGACGCCGCGCGGCGCACGCTGGCCGCCAACATCGTCATCGCCGCGGTGAATGCCTCGGCGTTGGCCGAGCAGCTCGCGGCCAACGAGCGGCTGGCGGCGCTGGCGCGCGAGCAGGCGGCGTTGACCGCCAGCGCCTATCGCCTCGGCGCCGCGGCCCACGAGGACGAACTGGCGGCGCAGCAGAACGCGGCCGCGATCGAGGCCGCGCTGCCCTCGCTGCGCAGCCGCGCCCTGCGCGCCCGGCACGCGCTCGCCGTGCTGCTGGGGCGCACGCCGGACCAGGCTCCGGCGCCGCTGCCGCTCGCGGCGCTGACGCTGCCCGCGGAGGTGCCGGTAACGGTGCCGTCCGAACTGCTGCAGCAGCGCCCCGACGTGCTGGCGGCGGAAGCGGCGGTGCATGCGGCCTCGGCGCGGGTGGGCGTGGCGACGGCCAACCTGTTCCCGCGCCTGTCGCTGTCCGCCTCGCTGGGCTCGGCCGCGTTCGACCGCGCCGCGCTGTTCACCGGCGCGGGCACGGTGTGGAGCGCGGCGGCCTCGCTCACGCAGCCGATCTTCCATGGCGGCGCCCTGCTGGCGCAGCGCAAGGCGGCCATCGCCGATTACCAGGCGACCCTGGCGCAGTACCAGCAGACAGTGCTCAACGCCTTCCAGGACGTGGCCGATACGCTGACCGCGCTGGACCAGGACGCGCTGGCCCTGCAGGCCGCGCAGGCGGGTGCGGCGGCGGCCGGGCAGTCGTTCGCCGACACCGGCGCCCGCTACCGGCTCGGCGCGGCGGCCTACCCGATGACGGTGGCGAGCGAGCAGCGCTGGCAGAACGCGCGGCTGACGCAGATCCAGGCCACGGCGGCGCGGCTGGTCGATACGGCGGCGCTGTTCCAGGCCATGGGCAGCCCGCAGGGCGATGGCGTGGCCCGGCGCCATGACGAAGCGGCGGCGGGACGGGAATAGCGTCGGTCCCGGCGGCGCGGCTGCGATGCGGCGCCGGCCGGGCTGCGATGGCCGGAAGGCGTGCCGCAGCCGGCGGCCTTCACCGGCCTGACATACGCGGCCGCTACGCTGCGCGCCGCTGCCGGGCGAATCGCCGCGGCAGCGCCCACTACCCACGCGCAGTTTCGTTCGCCATGTCCCCTGCTTTGATCGTCGCCTCGACCCGGCGCCGTTTCGTTCTCGCCGCCGCCCTGCTGGCGGTGGCCGTGCTGGCCGCCGCCGGTGCCTATCGTCTGCTGGGCGCGGGGCATGGCGGGGACCTGCCGCCCGCGTCAGCCAAGGCGGCGGATGGCAGCGGCGTCGCCATCCTGCTCGGGCTCGCCCGCGAGGCGGTGGCCGAGCACCGGCTGATTGCCCCGGCCGGCGCCAATGCGTTCGAGTTCTGCCTGAGCGTGCTCGAACTCGATCCGGGCAACGCGCAGGCGCAGGACACCTTGCGCCAGGCCTTTCCCGTGGCCTCGGCCGAGGTGGAGCGGCGCATCAACGCGCTGCAGCTGGACGAGGCGCAGCGCGAGCTCTACCTGCTGCGCGACTACGACGGCACCAACTTCACCCTCGCCCTGCTCGGCGGCAAGCTCGACGCGCAGCGCCAGCTGCTGGTGCGCCAGGACGAGGCGCGCGCCGAGCGGATGCAGGCGCGCGCGGCCGCCGCCTCGCCGCTGTAGCCGGCGCGCCCGGCGTCGCCGAAGCGTCAGCCCTCGGCGAGATAGCCGTCCTTGATGTGCACGTAGTGGTCGGCCGAGTAGTGCAGCTGCTCCACCTGTGCGTCGCTCAACAGGCGCACGCACTTGGCCGGGTTGCCCAGCCATAGCTCGCGCTCGCCCACCACCTTGCCCGGCGGCACCACGCTGCCGGCGCCGACGAAGCCGTGGCGCCGGACCACCGCGCCGTCGAGCACGGTGGCATGCATGCCGATCAGGCAGTAGTCCTCCACCGTGCAGGCGTGCACTACCGCGCCGTGGCCCACGGTGACGCCCTCGCCGATCAGGCAGGGGAAGCCCGGTCCATAAGGGCCGGCGTGGGCCACGTGCAGCACGGCGCCGTCCTGGATGTTGCTGCGGGCGCCGATGCGGATGTGGTTGACGTCCCCGCGCAGCACGGCGCCGGGCCAGATGGACACGTCGTCGCCGAGCACGACGTCGCCGACCACGGTGGCGGCGGGATCGACGTAGACACGCTCGCCGAGGCGGGGGGCGATGCCCCGGTAGGTGCGGAGGGCTGGCATGGGTGGATTCTAGCGGCGGGCGGCGGCCGGGGTCAGCGCGGTCCGTGCGCTTCCAGGTAGGCCGCGAGGTAGGCCTTCAGCGCGACGGCGTTGTTGTGTTCCTCGTCGCGGGCGCCGTAGAGCAGGGTCACGCGGTGGCGCGTGGCCTTGGCGAGCAGCGGCCGCCAGTGCTCGGCGGCCTGGTCCAGCTCGCCCGCGTAGCGGTGGCGGAAGCCGTCCCAGCGCGCGGGATCGTGGCCGAACCACTGGCGCAGCGCGCGCGAGGGCGCCAGCTCCTTGGCCCACTGGTCGATCGCCGCGGTTTCCTTCTTCAGGCCGCGCGGCCAGAGTCGGTCGACCAGCACGCGGTAGCCGTCCTCGGGCGACGCCGGCTCGTAGGCACGCTTGATTTCCAGCCCCATCGTGGTCTCCCCGCCAACGGGAAGGCGCCATCCTACGCGCGCGGGCGTGTGGCGCGCGTGTTGGCGGGGCTAGACCTCTTCGGTGCGGGTCACCTTGCCGCGGCGCATCAGCCAGGCCACGCCGCGCAGGTCGGCCAGGCCTACCCACAGGCGGTCGAGCATGCCGTATTTGGAGCTGCCGGCGGTGCGCGGGCGATGGTTCACCGACACGCTCTGGCTGCGGAAGCCCGCGCGCTTGACCAGCGCCGGCAGGTAGCGGTGCATGTGGTCGAAGTACGGCAGGCGCAGGAAGGTCTCGCGCTCGAACAGCTTGAGGCCGCAGCCGGTGTCGGGGGTGTCGTCCTGGAGCATGCGCGAACGCACCGCGTTGGCGACCTTGGAGGAGATGCGCTTGTTGAAGCTGTCGCGGCGGGTGGTGCGCCAGCCGGCGAACAGCTTCACCGCGGCCTCGGCGCTTTCGCGCGCGGCGAGCAGCTTGGGGATGTCGGCCGGGTCGTTCTGGCCATCGCCGTCGAGGGTGGCGATCCACGGCGAGCTGGCCGCCCGCACGCCGTTCCACACGGCGGTGCTCTGTCCGCTGCGGGTGAGGTGGCGCACGATGCGCAGTTCCGGGTAGCGCGCCTTCTCGGCGCTCAGCACGGCCACGCTGTCGTCGCTGGACTGGTCGTCGACATAGACGATCTCGAACTCGATGCGCCCGCGCAGCGCGGCGGCGATTTCGGCGAGCAGCGGGGGGATATTGTCGCGCTCGTTGAAGACGGGCACGACGACGGAGAGCTGGGGCATGGAGCCGATTCTTGAAGGAACGATGGGCGGCGATTATCGCCGATACGGGCGCACCGCGCAGGGGCCTAGGCAGGAGGAGCGCGCCCGACGCACGGCCGCGCTGTCACGGCGCGGCCACGGCGTAGGCAGGTCGCGCGCCGGGCGCGCCCCGACCAGGGGGCGCGAGGACCGGCGCTTACCGCAGCTTGCCGAGGATCCCTTCCAGCTCGTCGTTGCTGTGGTAGTGGATCACCAGCTTGCCGCGGCCGCCGCGGCCGTGGGCCAGCTCGACGCGGGCGGCGAAGCGCTCGCCCAGCTCGCGCTCCAGCGCATCGATGTTGGGGTCGCGCGCGGGCGCGCTCTTGGCCTTGCCCTTGGGCTCGGTCTGCGCGCGGCGGGCGGCCTCCTCCAGCTCGCGCACGCTCCAGCCGTGGCGGGCCGCCTCCAGCGCGAGGCGCTCGGCGTCGCGCTCGGGCAGGGTCAGCAGGCAGCGGGCGTGGCCCATCTCCAGCTGGCCGTCGTCGAGCAGGCGCTTGATCGCGTCGGACATCTCGGTCAGGCGCAGCATGTTCGACACCGACGCGCGCGAGCGGCCCACCGCGTCGGCGGCCTGCTGGTGGGTGAGGTCGAAATCGTCGATCAGGCGTTTGAGCGCGTCGGCTTCTTCCAGCGGGGTGAGGTCCTGGCGCTGGATGTTCTCGATCAGCGCCATCGCCGGCACGGCGACCTCGGGCACGTCCTTCACCAGCGCCGGCACCTCGGCCAGCTGGGCGCGCTGGGCGGCGCGCCAGCGGCGTTCGCCGGCGATCAGCTCGTAGCTGTGCTTGCCGATGGCGCGCACCACCACCGGCTGGATCAGGCCCTGCGCCCTGATCGAGGCGGCCAACTCGTCCAGCGCCTCGTCGTTCCAGTGGCGGCGCGGCTGGTACTTGCCGGGCTGGATCTGCTGGATCGGCAGCGTGCGCAGCTCCCCCTCCTGCTCCAGCACCGACGGCGCGGCCTCGTCGTTGCCGCTGAGCAGCACGTCGAGCCCGCGTCCCAGTCCCCGTTTCTTCGCCGCTGCCATGCTTACTCCTGGTGCGGACGCGCGTTGGCGTCCAGTAGTGCCACGACGCCGTCGTCGGGCGTCTCGCGCGCCGGGGCGGCGACCGCGCCGTTCGCGCCGTTCGTGCCGCGTTCGCGGCGGATGATCTCGCCAGCCAGGCCGATGTAGGCGATCGCGCCGCGCGAGCTCCTGTCGTAGAGATGGATCGGCTGGCCGTGGCTGGGCGCCTCGGCCAGGCGCACGTTGCGCGGGATGATCGAGCGCAGCACCTTGTCGCCGAAATGCTGGGTGAGCTGCGCGGAGACCTCGTTGCCGAGGTTGTTGCGCACGTCGTACATGGTGCGCAGCAGGCCTTCCACCTCGAGCCTGGGGTTCAGCCGCTGGCGCACCGCCTTCACCGTGTCGAGCAGGCTGGAAAGGCCCTCCAGCGCGAAGTACTCGCACTGCACCGGGATCAGCAGGCCGTCCGCCGCGGCCAGCGCGTTGAGCGTGAGCAGGTGCAGCGAGGGCGGGCAGTCGATCAGGATGGTGTCGTAGCGGTCGGCGACCTTGGCCAGCTGCTCCTTGAGCCGGCTCTCGCGGGCCATCGCGTCCATCAGCTTGATCTCGGCGGCGGTGAGGTCGCCGTTGCCGGGCAGGAGGTCGTAGTGCGCCTCGGTGGCGACGATGGCCTGCTCGATCGGCGCCTCGTCCAGCAGCACTTCGCAGCCGTTCGGCTTGGCCTCGCGCTTGTCCACGCCCGAGGCCATGGTGGCGTTGCCCTGCGGGTCGAGATCGACCAGCAGCACGCGCCGTTTTGCCGCGGCGAGCGAGGCGGCGAGGTTGACGGCGGTCGTGGTCTTGCCGACGCCGCCCTTCTGGTTGGCGACAGCGATGATGCGGGCCATGGATGGTCGTGGATGAACGCGGAAGGGCGCCTAGATTAGCATCGGGCCCCGTCGCCTGCCCGGCCGAGCACCACCAGGTGCCGCTCCGCCCCCAGCCCGGGCACGGCCAGCGCGTGGAGGCCGCGCACGGCGAAATCCGCCGGCAGGTGCTGCAATTCGTCCTCCGGCCGCTTGCCCTTCATCGCCAGCCAGCGGCCGCCCGGGGCCAGCAGGTGGCCGCCCCAGGCCAGCATGTCGGCGAGGCTGGCGAAGGCGCGGGCGGTGATGCAGTCGAAGCGGCCCTCCACCTCTTCCACCCGCGACTGCACCGCGCGCACGCCTTCGAGCTTGAGCGTGCGGATCGCCTCGCGCAGGAAGCGCACCTTCTTGCCGTTGGAATCCACCAAGAGGATCTGCCGCCCCGGCGCGGCGATCGCCAGCGGGATGCCGGGCAGCCCGGGGCCGGTGCCGAGGTCGGCCAGCGTCTCGCCCTCGACGTAGGGCAGGATCGCCAGCGAATCGAGCAGGTGCAGGGTGACCATCTCGGCGGGGTCGCGGATGGCGGTGAGGTTGTAGGCGCTGTTCCAGCGCTCCAGCAGGGCGAGGTAGTCCAGCAGCCGCGGCAGCGCCTCGTCCGGCAGCGCCAGGCCGAGCGTGGCGAGGCCCTGTTCCAGCTTGGCCTCGAGGGCGGAGCGCGCGGTCATCGGGGGAATCCTCGGAAAACGGAAGCCGTCCAGTATCCCGGCTGGCCGCCCGCGGTGCCAGCCGGGGCAAAAAAAGACCCGCCTCGCGGCGGGCCGGAAAGCGTTTTCCCCTCGGCGCCGGCGCTCTGGGGCGCCTGGCGCGGTCGGCGTCAGGCGAACTCGAGGTCCACCCGGGTCACCATCATCCCGCGCTCGCGCAGCACGCCGTTCAGGCGCTGCTTGAGGCGGCGGCCGAGGTCGCGGCGGTCGTCGCGGGCGGCGGCGGGCTCCGCCTCGATCGCGTCCAGCGCGCCGCGGCGGATCAGCTGCTCGATCTGGTCCAGCACCGCGTCGGCGCGCTCCGGTTCCAGCACCTGCCAATACACCGTGCCGCGCACGTCGTGGGCATCGGGGAGGGCTTCCTGGAAGCGCAGCACCTGGCCGGCGAGGTCGATGCGGTGGCCGATGCGGTCGACCAGCGGCAGCACCGCATGCACGCCCGGCTGCAGCAGCCGGCGCAACCTGCCGTGGCGGTAGAGGCTGTGGACCTGCCCCGCCGGCACGCGGCGAAAGGCGCCCGCCAGCACGGCGGCCAGACAGAGGACGAGCAGCAAGGTCAGCGGCAACATGGGAACGGACAGGGCAGTTGTAAGGATTTTGTTGGTACACCAGCGGCGCCAGCCTACAATCGACGGATCCGCCGAGGATTAACCCTGATTTAACGCTATTCAACGGCACGCCGCCATCGGCCATTGGTCTAGTCCGCCTGGGCGGGGCGATCCGCCCGGGATCGGCGTGGGAGGCTGGCCGGAACCGTCGCCCGCGATGTTTCGCTGCAGCTTTACAAAGCGCGGAGAAAACGTTTACGTTCCGCCGCACTTCGGACCCGACGGGCGAGCAGCATGGTGACGATCAAGGACGTGGCGCGCGAAGCCGGCGTATCGGTGGCCTCCGTGTCGCGGGCGCTGAACGGCCACGGCGGGGTCACCGCCCAGACCCAGGCGCGCATCCGCGAGGTCGCTACCCGGCTGCGCTACGTGCCGCACGTCGCCGCGCGCAGCCTGATCACCCGCCGCACCCACACCGTCGGCACCCTGCTGCCGGACCTGCACGGCGAGTTCTTCTCCGAGCTGATCCGCGGCATCGACCTCGCCGCCCGCGCCCGCGGCCAGCACCTGCTGGTGTCCAGCTCGCACGACGACACCGCCGAGGTGGCCGCCGTGCTGCAGGCCATGCAGGGCCGCGTCGACGGCCTGCTGGTGATGCTGCCGCAGGTGGACACCGCCTTCCTGCAGCAGAACCTGCCGATCGGCCTGCCGGTGGTGCTGATGAACACCGCCCACGACACGCCCGAGCACGCCTCGCTGGAAGTGGACAACTACGGCGGCGCCAGCCGGATGATGCAGCACCTGCTGGACATCGGCCGCCGCCGCATCGCCTTCGTGCAGGGCCCGGCCGGCAACCGCGACGTGGCCGAGCGCGAGCGCGCCTACCGCGACGCGCTGGTCCGCCGCCTGCCCGGCGCCGAGCCGATCGTGCTGCCGGGCGACTTCAGCGAGGCCTCCGGCTACGCCGCCGGCGAGCGCCTGCGCCGCCTCGACCCGCTGCCCGACGCCGTGTTCGCCGCCAACGACATGATGGCGATCGGCTGCATGGCGGCGCTGCGCGAGGCCGGCCTGCGCATCCCCGAGGACGTCGCCCTGGCCGGCTTCGACGACGTGCAGATGACCCGCTACGTCACGCCGGCGCTGACCACGGTGCGGGTGCACATCGCCCAGCTGGGCAGCGACGCGCTGGCCCTGCTGGACGCGCAAGTGGACGGCCAGCTGGCGCCCGCCGAGCGGCATCGGCAGATCCCCACCGAACTGGTGGTGCGCGCCTCCACCCGCGGCACCGACCACGCCGGCGCCGACCGGCGCTGAGCCGGAGCATTCCGCCGGACGCGCCGGGAGCGGCCGTCCGTTCCAACCGCAGCGATACGTGATGGATCGCTTGCACCACAACCGGTAACACGCAGCTGATCACTTCGAGGGGAGGTGTCGGGTCATGGCCCACAAACTATCCAGACAGATCGCCATCGCGCTGGCGGCCGGCCTGCTGGCCGGCGGCGGTGCGTTGCTGCCGGGCGCCGCCACGGCGCAGACCATCGTGGCCACCGTGCGCGGCCACATCAACGCGCCGCAGGGCCAGCTGCCCACCGAGGTGGTGGCCACCAACGTCGCCACCGGCTTCACCAACCGCGCGGCGGTGCGTCCCGACGGCAACTACACGATGATCGGGCTGACCCCGGGCAACTGGCGCATCGAGGCCCGCGGCAACGGCGTCAGCGCCGAGCGCACGGTGACGGTGCAGGTGGGCCAGTCGCTCAACCTCAACCTGGATGTCGCGCCCGCCGCGACGCCGGCCGCCGCCACCACGCTCCAGGGCGTGACCGTGAACGCGGCAGCGCTGGTGGAGATGCGCACCTCCGAGGTGGCCGCCAACATCAGCCAGGCGCAGATCAACACGCTGCCGCAGAACGAGCGCAACTTCCTCGACTTCGCCAAGCTGGTGCCGGGTGTGGTGGTCAACCGCGACCCCAACTTCAAGACCTTCTCGGCGGGTGGTCAATCGGCCGAGAATGTAAACGTTTTCATCGACGGTGCCAGCCTCAAGAACAACGTGCTCAAGGGCGGCATCGCGGGCCAGGATTCCACCCGCGGCAACCCCTTCTCGCAGGAGGCGGTGCAGGAATTCCGCGTGATGACGCAGAACTACAAGGCCGAGTACGAGCAGGCCGGCACCGCGATCATCAGCGCGATCACCAAGTCCGGCACCAACGAGTTCCACGGCTCGGTCTACGACTATTTCCAGAACAAGTCGATGATCGCGCAGAACTCGTTCGACAAGAAAAACCATGTCGAGAAACCCGACTACCGCCGCGAGCAGCGCGGCTTCAGCCTGGGCGGCCCGATCCTCAAGGACACGTTGCAGTTCTTCGTGAACTACGAAGAGCGCAAGGACGTGGGCAATAACTCGGTGAGCATCACCGACCCGCGCTTCTCGCAATACAGCGGCACCTTCTCCGCGCCGTTCCACGAGCGGGCCTTCTTCGGCAAGCTCAGCTGGCAGCCGAACCAGGACAACAACGTCGACCTGAGCCTCACCACCCGGCGCGACAACGAGGTGATCGGCTTTGGCGGCACCACGGCCTACACCGCGCGCAGCAACCGCAAGAACCGCGTCGACGACCTGCTGCTGAAGTGGCAGGCGCGCGGCGACGGCTGGACCAACGACCTGCTGCTCGACGCCGGCACTGCCAAGTGGAACCCCAGCGCGGCCGAGCCAAACCTGGTGCAGCAGGTGTACGAGAACAACGTGGCCATCATCGGTGGCGGCAACAACCTGCAGAACAAGGGCCAGGACCAGCGCACGGTGCGCGACGACGTCACCCTCACCGGCCTCGACTGGCATGGCGAGCACACGGTGAAGTTCGGCGTGAAGTACGCCGCCTACGGCATCACGGTGGAGCAGAACAACAACGCGGTGCCCTCGTTCGTCTACCAGGAAGGGCCGAGCTATCCGGGCGGCTTCGACATTCCCTACCGCGCGGTGTACTCGCCGTTCGGCGCCAACGCCAACCTGCACACCAACCAGCTGGGCCTCTACGGGCAGGACGACTGGGACGTGACCCAGCGCCTGCAGCTCAACCTCGGCCTGCGCTGGGACTACGAGACCAACGCGCTCAACAAGGACTACGTGACGCCGCAGATCCAGTACCCGACGCTGCAATACCTCGGCCTGCAGAACTACATCAGCACCGGCCACCAGCGCGACGGCTACAAGGGGGCGATCCAGCCGCGCCTGGGCTTCTCGCTGGACGTGAGTAAGGACGGCGATCAGAGCACCACGATCTTCGGCGGCGCCGGCCGCTACTTCGACCGCACGCCGTTCGACTGGATCAGCCAGGAGGCGCTGCATGCAGCGGTGCCGAACTACAGCTTCCGCTTCAGCCCGGCTGACGCCAACGGCAACCCAACCTTGCCCAACACCATCGCCTGGAACCCGAGTTACCTGTCCAAGGCCGGCCTGGATGCGCTGCTGGCCAGCGGCCAGGCCGGGCTCGGCACCGAGATCGACGTGGTCAACAACCACACACGGCCGCCGCACACCGACCAGTTCAGCCTGGGCGTGCGCCAGGTGCTGGGCGACTGGACCGGCTCGCTGACCCTTGCCCGCGTGCTCGGCTACGACCAGTTCACCTGGGTGTGGAACCGCGAGGTGGTCCCGGGCTTCGTCACCGCCCTGCCGCCGGGCAGCCCGTACAACGTGGTGCTGCACAACGCGTACAAGAAGACCCAGTCGAGCAGCGTGCTGGTCAGCCTCGACAAGCCCTACACCAGGGACTCCGGCTGGGGCCTGGGCCTGGCCTACACCTACCAGCGGGCCCGCCAGCAAGGCAACGACAACTACTCGCTCGATTACGTCAGCCCGGCCGGCTACCCCGCCGGCAACGTGGGCGAGAAGCATCACCTGGTGGTCAACGGCATCGTGAAGGGCCCGTGGGACACCCGCCTCACCGGCATCTTCACCTACGGCTCGGGCCTGCCGTACGACGTGTTCAAGTTCACCGGCACCTGCGACTACAACTGCGGCTTCTACCACAACGGCAAGTACGGCCAGAAGTACGTGAACCTGGACCTGTCGGTGGCCAAGGACTTCCGTTGGGGCGAGAGCCAGGCACTGGAGCTGCGCTTGGACGTGATGAACGTGTTCAACCGCGACGTCGACAACGCCTACGACGGCAACTTCTACAGCTCGACCTTTGGCAAGGCGACCGGCGCGGATCCGAACCAGAGCCGCCGCTTCCAGATCGGCGCACGCTACTCGTTCTGAGGCGATCCACCAGGAGCCGTCCGCCGGTGGATCGGCGGACGGCCAGCCGTCTATACAGCTTTTCTGCGGAGGAGCGTGCCGGACGATGACCGAATGCTTGAGACCGCAAGGCGGCACGATGATGAAGACCCCGGCAACACCCCGCTGGCTCGCTCCGCTGCTGGGCGCGCTGCTGGCCCTGGCCCAGCCCGCCCTCGCGCGGCCCGCCGCCGGGCCCCGGGCTCCCCCGCTGATCGAAGACCTCGAACGGCGCACCTTCGATTGGTTCTGGGACAGCGCCAACCCTGCCAACGGGCTGGTGCCCGACCACTACCCGTTCAGGGACAGCTTCGCCAGCATCGCCGCGGTGGGTTTCGGCCTCACCGCCTACGGCATCGGCGTGGAGCGTGGCTACGTCACGCGCGAGCAGGCGGCGGCGCGCACGCTGGCCGCGCTGCGCTTCTTCCGCGACGCGCCGCAGAACGACACGGAAGACGACGCCACTGGCTTCCACGGCTTCTACTACCACTTTCTCGACATGCAGCACGGCAAGCGCGAGGCGCGCTGGGTAGAGCTTTCCAGCGTGGACACGGCGCTGCTGATGGGCGGCGTGCTGTTCGCGCAGTCCTACTACGACCGCGACACCGCCGAGGAGCGCGAGATCCGCGCCCTGGCCGACCGCCTCTACCGCGCGGTGGAGTGGCCGTGGATGCAGGCGCGCCCGCCGCGGCTCAGCATGGGCTGGACGCCGGGCGGGCGATTCATCCCACACGACTGGGAGGGCTACAACGAGGGCATGCTGATCTACGTGCTCGCGCTCGGCTCGCCCACCTACCCGATCGGCGCCGAGGCGTGGGATGCCTGGACGTCCACCTACGGTCGCCAGTGGGGCGAGTTCCACGGCCAGACCCTGCTCAATTTCGCGCCGCTGTTCGGCCACCAATACAGCCATGCGTGGATCGACTTCCGCGGCATCCGCGACGCCTGGAACCGCGACAAGGGCCTGGACTACTTCGAGAACAGCCGCCGCGCCACCTACGCCCAGCGCGCCTACGCCATCGCCAACCCCGGCGGCTGGACCGGCTACGGCGAGAACGTGTGGGGCCTCACCGCCTGCAACGGGCCGGGTGGCTTCGTGGTGGAGAGCGGCGGGCGCGAGCGCGCCTTCCGGGGCTACACCGCGCGCGGCGCGGGGCGCGACTACGTGTCCGACGACGGCACCCTCGCGCCCACCGCGGCCGGCGGCTCGATCGCCTTCGCGCCGGAGATCGTGCTCCCCGCGCTGGCGGAGATGAAGCGCCGCTACGGCGCGCACATCTACGATCGCTACGGCTTCGTCGACGCCTTCAACCCGAGCTTCCACACCCGCATCGAGCTTCGCACCGGCAAGCTGGTGCCGGCGCTGGGCTGGGTCGACACCGAGCAGTTGGGCATTGACCAGGGGCCGATCCTGCTGATGATCGAGAACTGGCGCAGCGGCTTGGTGTGGAAAGTGATGAAGAAGAACCCGTACATCCGCCGCGGCCTGGAGCGCGCGGGCTTCGAGGGCGGCTGGCTCGGCGAGGCGGCGGCGGCCCGATGAGCGGGGCACACGGCATCGCGGCACGCTGGCGGGCCGCATTGCTGGCCGGCGGCCTCGCCCTGCTCGGTGGCTGCGCCAGGGAAGACGAGACGCAAGTGCTCAGCTTCTGGGCCATCGGCCGCGAAGGCGAGGCGGTGGCGAAGCTGCTGCCCGACTTCGAGCGCGAGCACCCGGGCCTGCGCGTGAGGCTGCAGCAGCTGCCGCTCACCGCCGCCCACCAGAAGCTGCTCACCGCCTTCGCCGGCGGCTCCACGCCCGACGTGAGCCAGCTCGGCAACACCTGGATCCCGGAACTGGTGGCGCTGGATGCGCTGGAACCCTTGCAGGCGCGCGTGGACGCCTCGCCCGAAGTGCGCGAGGCGGACTACTTCCCCGCCATCTGGGCCACCAACCGGCTCGGCGGCACGCTGTACGGCGTGCCGTGGTACGTGGACACGCGCCTGCTCTTCTACCGCGCCGACCTGCTGCGCGCCGCCGGCTTCGCCGCGCCGCCGCGCGACTGGGCGCAATGGCGCGCCATGCTGGCCGCGCTCAGCCATCCCGAGCGGCATGTGTTCGGCGCGCTGCTGCCCACCAACGAATACGAGCAGCTGCTCTCGCTGGCGCTGGAGCAGGACGAGCCGCTGCTGCGCGAAGGCGACCGCTACGGCAATTTCCGCAGCGCCGGCTTCAGGCGCGCCCTCGCCTTCTACGTGGACACCTTCCGCCTGCGCCAGGCGCCGCCGATCACCAACGTGGAGGCCGGCAACCCGTGGGTCGAGTTCGGCCGCGGCGTGTACGCCTTCTACGTCTCCGGGCCGTGGAACATCGGCGAGTTCCGCCAGCGCCTGCCGGCGGCGGAGCAGGACCGCTGGAGCACCGCGCCGCTGCCCGGGCCGCAGGGCCCCGGCGCGGGGATGGCCGGCGGCTCCAGCCTGGTGGTCTTCCGCGCCTCGCGGCACAAGCGGGCCGCTTGGCAGCTGATCGAGTTCCTCTCGCGCCCGGCCATGCAGCAGCGCCTCTACGCCCTGCTCGGCGACATGCCGGCGCGCCGCAGTGTCTGGAACAGCGCCGCGCTGCGGGGCGATGCGAAGGTGCAGGCCTTCCGCGCCCAGCTCGAGCGCGTGAAGCCCACGCCGGCGGTGCCCGAGTGGGAGCGCATCGCCACCGAGATGCAGCTGGTCGCCGCCGAGGCGGTGGCCGGCCGGCTCGACGTCGACCAGGCCGCGGCCGAGATCGACCGCCGCGCCGACGCCATCCTCGCCAAGCGCCGCTGGGTGCTCGACCACGTGGGGAGCCGGGCGCCATGAACACACAGCGCGTCGCCTGGCTGTTCCTCGCCCCGGCCCTGCTGGTGCTGGGCCTGTTCTTCCTGCTGCCGGTGGCGGCCGCGTTCGTGCTCAGCCTCACCGACTACGACCTCTACGCGCTGGCCGACCTGCGCCACCTGCGCTTCGTGGCGCTGGGCAACTACTGGGAGCTGCTGCACCGGCCGCTGTTCTGGTCGGCACTGGGGCACACCTTCTACTTCGTGATCGTGGGCGTGCCGCTGTCGCTCGCCGCCTCGCTCGGCGCCGCGCTGCTGCTCAACTCGCCGCTGGCGCGCATGCAGGCCTTCTTCCGCACCGCGCTGTTCGCGCCGGTGGTGACCACGGTAGTGGCGGTGGCGGTGATCTGGCGCTACCTGTTCAACACCAAGTACGGGCTGGTCAACTACGCGCTGCAGGCGCTCGGTCTGCACCCGGTGGACTGGCTGGGCGACCCGCACTGGGCGATGCCCACCATCATCCTGTTCGCGGTGTGGAAGAACTTCGGCTACAACATGATCATCCTGCTCGCCGGCCTGCAGGCCATCCCGCCGGACCTCTACGAGGCCGCGCGCATCGACGGCGCCTCGCTGGCGCGCCAGTTCTGGCACATCACCCTGCCGATGCTGCGGCCCACGCTGACCATGGTGGGCATCCTCACCGTGGCCGGCTACTTCCAGCTGTTCGCCGAGCCCTACGTGATCACCGAGGGCGGCCCGCTGCAGAGCACGGTGAGCGCGCTGTTCCTGATGTACGAGGAAGGCTTCAAGTGGTGGAACCTGGGCGCCGCCTCGGCGGTGGCCTTCCTGCTGTTCGTGGTGATGTTCGCGGTGACCGGCGTGCTGCTGCGGCTGGCGCGGCGCGGGGGCGAGGCATGAGCCCGCGGCTGGCCAAGGCCCTGGTCAACGGCCTGCTGCTCGGCGGCGCGGCGGTGGCGTTGTTCCCGCTGCTGTGGATGCTGTCGGTGTCGTTCATGGCGCCCGGCACGGCCAGCGCGCTGCCGCCGCCGCTGCTGCCCGGGCAGGCCACGCTGGAGAACTACCGCACGCTGTTCGTGCGCGTCGGCATGGGGCGCTACCTCGCCAACAGCCTGCTGGTGTCCAGTGCGATCACCTTGCTCGCGCTGGCCTGCAACATGATGGCCGGCTACGCCTTCGCCAAGCTGCGCTTCGGCGGCCGCGAGCGGCTGTTCCAGGCATTGGTCGGCGCGCTGGTGATCCCGGCGCAGGTGGCGATGCTGCCCCTGTTCCTGCTGCTCAAGTACATCGGCCTGGTGAACAGTTTCGCCGGCGTGATCGTACCGGCGATGGCGACCATCTTCGGCGTCTACCTCGTGCGCCAGTACGCGCGCGGCATCCCCGACGAGCTGCTGGAGGCGGCGCGCATCGACGGTGCGGGCGAGTGGCGCATCTTCGCCGGCATCGTGCTGCCGCTGCTGAAACCCATCATGGTGACGCTGGCGATCTTCACCTTCCTCGCCGCGTGGAACGACTTCATGTGGCCGCTGATCGTGCTGACCGGGCAGGAGCACTACACGCTGCCGATCGGCCTGGCTTCGCTGGCGCGCGAGCACGCGCAGGACACCGAGCTGATGATGGCGGGTTCCGTGGTGACGGTGCTGCCGGTGCTGGGGCTGTTCCTCGCCATGCAGCGCTATTACCTGCAAGGGCTGCTGCTCGGCAGCGTGAAGGGCTAGCGGTGGCCGGCCGGCGCGGATGGCTCGCGGTGGCCCTGTTGCTGCTGGCGCAGGGGATGCCCGCCAAGGCTGTTGCGGCGAACGAGGTGCTCGACGACTTCAGCCGTCCGGACGTCTGGACGGCCACGGCCACCGACGACATCGAGGTACGCCTGCGCCCGATCGAGGAGGGTGGCCGGCGTGGCATCTGCCTCGACTTCGACTTCCATGGCGTCTCCGGCGGCGCCACCCTGCGCCGTGCGCTGCCGGTGGCGTGGCCGGCCAACTTCGCGCTCGGCTTCGAACTGCGCGGGGCGATGCCGGCCAACGACCTGCAACTCAAGCTGATCGAGGCCAGCGGCGACAACGTGTGGTGGTATCGCCGCGAGGCCTTCCGGCCGGCGGCGGACTGGCAGGCCATGAGCGCGCGCCGGCGCGACATCGACTTCGCCTGGGGCCCGGGCCAGGACCGCACGCTGCGCCGCACCGCAACGCTGGAACTCACCGCCTACGCCGGCCAGGGCGGCCGCGGCACGCTGTGCCTGGCCAACCTGCGCCTGGTGCCGCTGCCGCCGGAGCCGCCCGGCGCGGCCGCCGCGCCGCCGGATACGCCCAACGCGCGCTTCCAGCGCGCCGCGGCGCAGGCGCCGCGCGGCCTGTACCCGCGCGGCTTCTCCGGCGAGCAGAGCTACTGGACCCTGGTCGGCGTGGACGGCGGTGGCCGCCACGCCGCGTTGCTCTCCGAGGACGGCGCGGTGGAGGTGGACAGGGGCGGCTGGTCGGTCGAGCCGATGCTGTTCGACGGCGGCCGGGCAATCAATTGGGCCACGGTGAAGACCCGCCAGAGCCTGCTCGACGGCTACTTGCCGATACCCTCGGTGCACTGGCAGGCCGGCGGCCTGCGCCTGGACACCACCGCCTTCGCCGACGGCCCGGCGGCACGCCCGCGCCTGCTGCTGCGCTACACGCTCCACAACGATGGCGACACGCCGCGCCGGCTCAGCCTGGCGCTGCTGCTGCGGCCGTTCCAGGTCAACCCGCCCACCCAGTTCCTCAACACGCCGGGCGGCATCAGCCCGATCCACGATTTCGCCTGGGACGGGCGGGTGCTGACCGTGAACGGTGGCACCACCGTGCTGCCGCTGCAAACCGCCGATGCCTTCGTCGCCGGCGCGGCGAGGGGCGGCAACCTGCCCGAGCGCCTGCGCCATGGCGAACGGCCACACGTCGCGCGGCTGCACGATGCGGACGGCGCCGCGCGAGGCGCCCTGCTCTACACGCTGGATGTGCCTGCGCACGGCCAGCGCACCGTCGGGCTGGTTCTGCCACCGCCGGGCGAGGCGTTCGCGCCGCCATCCGATGCGGACGCCTGGCTGCAACGCCGGCTCGACGACGTCGCCGCCGGCTGGCGCGAAAAGCTCAACCGCGTGCGCCTCGCCCTGCCGCCCGCGCAGCAGGCCCTGGCCGACACCGCGCGCAGCGCGCTGGCGCAGATCCTTCTCTCGCGCGACGGCCCCGCGCTGCAGCCGGGCACGCGCTCCTACGCGCGCAGCTGGGTGCGCGACGGCGCCATGATGGCCGAGGGCCTGGTGCGCAGCGGCCATGCGGATGCGGCCGCCGACTTCGTGCGCTGGTACGCGCCGCACCAGTTCCGCAGCGGCAAGGTGCCGTGCTGCGTCGATGCGCGCGGCGCCGACCCGGTGCCGGAGCACGACAGCCACGGCGAGCTGGTGTTCGCCGTGGCCGAACTGTGGCGCTACACCCGCGACCGTGCGCTGATCGAGCCGCTGTGGCCGCACGTGGCGCGCGCGGTGGCCTACATGGACGGGCTGCGCGCGGAGGCGGCGACCGCCGCCGAGCCGCTGCGCGGCCTGCTGCCCGCCTCGATCAGCCACGAGGGTTACTCGGCCAAGCCGATGCACGCCTACTGGGACGACTTCTGGGGACTCGTGGGCTACGGCGATGCCGCGATGCTCGCCCGCGCGCTGGGCAAAAACGACGAGGCCGCGCGCATCGCCACCGCGCGCGACGCCTTCCGGGCGGACCTCGCCCGTTCGCTCGCCGCCTCGATGCGCCGGCACCGCATCGACTACCTGCCCGGCGCCGCCGAACTGGGCGACTTCGACGCCACCTCCACCACCATCGCGCTCTCGCCGGGCGACGGGCTGGCGTGGCTGCCGCGCGCGGCGGTGGAACGCACCTTCGCGCGCTACTGGCAGGGCTTCGTGGCCCGCCGCGACGGCACCGTCGCATGGGACGACTACACGCCCTACGAGCTGCGCACCGTGGCGAGCTTCGTGCGGCTGGGCTGGCGCGGGCGGGTGGGCGCGCTGCTCGACTTCTTCTTCGCCGACCGCCGCCCGGCGGCGTGGAACCAGTGGGCCGAGGTGGTGGGCCGCGACCCGCGCCGGCCGCGCTTCGTGGGCGACATGCCGCATGCCTGGATCGCCTCCGACTACCTGCGCTCGGCCTACGACCTGTTCGCCTACGAGCGCGCCGGCGACCGCGCCCTGGTGCTCGGCGCCGGCCTGCAACCGGGCTGGCTGGCCGGCGCGGGCGTGGGCATCGCGGGCCTGCGCACGCCCTACGGTGCCTTGAGCTACACGCTGCGCGAGCGCGCCGGCCGGCTGGAATTGGACCTTGCCGGCGGCCTCGCGCCACCGCCCGGCGGGCTGGTGCTGCCCTGGCCCTATCCCGGCGCGCCTGGCGTGGCGTATATCGACGGCCGCTCAGCGCCCTGGCATGGCCGCGAACTGCGCATCGACCACGTGCCCGCGCGGGTCGTGATGGAAGGCGCGGGCCGCTAAGCTGGGCGCATGGAGAGCGACGCAGGACAGCGCATGATCGTGGTGGTGATGGGTGTCTCAGGCTGCGGCAAGAGCCTGATCGGCGCGCGGCTGGCGGCCTCGCGCGGCTGGGACTACCAGGAGGGCGACGCCCTGCACCCGCCCGCCAACATCGCCAAGATGCGCGCCGGCACGCCGCTCGACGACGCCGACCGCGCGCCATGGCTGGACCGCATCGCGGCATGGATCGGCGCGGAGCGGGCGGCGGGCCGCTCCGCCGTGGTCAGCTGCTCGGCGCTGCGCCGCCGCTACCGCGACCGGCTGCGCGCCGCCGACCCCGCGCTGCGCTTCGCCTACCTGCGCGTAGGCCGCGAGGAACTGGCCCGGCGCATGGCCGCGCGCGAGCACTTCATGCCGCTGGCGCTGCTCGACAGCCAGCTCGCCACGCTGGAAGAGCCGGCGTCGGACGAGCACGCCATCACCGTCGATGCCGGTGCGCCGGCGGACGAGGTGGTGGCGCGCATCCTGGCGGCGCTGGCGGGGTGACGCGCCTGTCGTGGCAGGCGCGCACTTCCTGCACGACCGGATGCGGCGGCGTTACTGCTGCGCAGGCTTTTCGCAAAACGCCATCCAACTGCCCACGTTCGGCACAGCGACTGGCCAGCATCGCCTGTGAAACCGACCACGGTCGGTGGCCGTGCTGCCCTTCGCCGCCAACGTGTTGCCCATTCTCGGTATCGGGCGTGACCACCATCCTTAGCGAAGCTGGCGAGACTCGAGCGTTGTCCTTGAATGCGGTCGAGCCATCGCTGCAAATGCAGACCTCAATGGATCGGGCCTGATCGTTACGGATCGATCCTCGACAGCGCCGACCTCGGCTGTTGCGAGGCAAGCTCGGAGCTTCGCGCAGTTCGTGCTTTAGCGACCGACACCCGCAAGCTGCGGTTCCTGTTCGAAACACTCGATCAGCAATTCGGTGAGCACCCGTATCTTCCGTGCGGGATGCTGACCTGGCGGACGGACGACATAGATACCTGCCGGAGGTGGTGGATAGCGTGTCATCACCGGCACCAGCGCGCCGGAGGCCACATAGTCATCGGTGAGGCCATCGGGGAGCCAGGCGATGCCGAGTCCTGCGACGGCGGCGGCAATGAGCGCCGTGCCGTTGTCGGCCTTGAAGCGCCCCCGTGGATGAACCGTGATGACCTCCTCGCCATCCATGAACTGCCAGGCTTCCGTTCCCTGCATGAGGGCCTCATGGGCGACGAGTTCCTCCGGCGTCTCGGGGGAACCATGCGCTTTGACATAGTCCGGGCTCGCGACGAGCTTTCCGTGAAGCGGCCCGACGCATCTTGCGACCAAGCTGGAGTCCTGGAGATAGCCAACCCGGATCGCACAATCAAAACCCTCTGCGACGAGATCGACGAAGCGATCGCTGTAGGAGGTATGGATGTGAAGCTGCGGGTGACGTCGTGCCATTTCCGCGAGCACGGAAGCGAAGCGGGTCGGGCCGAACGAAAGCGGTGCAGCAATGCGCAAGCGACCGCGAAGGTCACCGGCGGGGAACATGGTTTCCCTGGCCACGTCGATCTCGGCGCAGGCTCTGGCTGCATGGTCACGAAACGTGAGCCCGGCTTCTGTGAGGGCTGCGCCGCGGGTGGTTCGTGCAAGAAGCTGGACGCCAAGTTCCGCTTCAAGCCGGCCGAGCCGCCGACTGACGATTGACTTGGAGACGCCCAGCCGGCGCGCAGCGGGCGAAATGCCCCCGGCGTCGGCAACTTCTACGAATGTCCGCAGCTCTTCGATCTCCAACTTGGCGTTCCCGATGTCGCGACACAGCCTGACACAACGAGGTCCCATCCAGCGTGCTACCGCGTCACGCATGGGAATGACAGGGTTTGCCCCCGAGGCTGTGCACCGATTGGCGCATGTCTGCCCGCAAACCAACCTTACCCACAACGGTAGCAAAGGATGTATCCATGACTTTTCGTAACGGCCTTGCCTCGCTTCTTCGTCCCGAAGACTCGGTACTCGTTCTGATCGACCACCAGCCCTACCAGCTCGCGAACCTGAACAGCCACGACCCGCACATGGTGGTCAACAATGCGACGGCGCTGGCGAAGGCCGCCAAGGCCTTCGGCGTCCCCACCATCCTGACGAGCGTGGTCGCCGATCGGGGTGGTCTCATCTTCCCCCAGATCACCGATGTCTTCCCCGGCCAGGAGGTGATCGACCGGACATTCATCAATACCTGGCAAGATCAGAAGGTGGTCGACGCGGTCAAGGCGACGGGCCGCAAGCAGCTGATCATCGCGGGCCTGTGGACCGAGATTTGCGTTGCGATGCCGACGATCCAGGCGCTCGGCGAAGGCTGGGACGTGACGGTTATTACCGATGCGTCCGGTGCCGTTTCGGTCGAGGCCCACGAGGTGGCCATCCAGCGCATGATCGCGGCCGGCGCGAACATGATGACCTGGCTGGCGCTGGCGTCCGAGTGGCAGCGCGACTGGGCCCGGACCGAACATGCCGCCGAACTGACGGAGGTGCTGAAGCAGCATGCCGCTGGCAGCGGCATGGCTTATCTGTGGGAACAGCAGCTGCTCAACACGCCGGTGCCGCGCACCGCGGGTTGATCGCGGGTTGATCCCGGCGGGGATGGCGGGAGCCTTGAGCGATCCGCTGCGAACAAGCGGACGGCGTGTCGGGCCTCGTCATCCCCTCTTTACAGCATGGCCTCCCTGCCTGGATGCAGGCGGTTGGTAGGTTCGGCTAACTAGCTGACATATGGCACCGCCGAAATTGGGATTGACCATGTCTTCGGGTCACAAGCGACCTTCAGTCAGGTGGTCAGCCGGTCAAGTCGAGTGCCAACACGGGTCAACGGTGTTGGCACTGCTATGGTCGGCTTGTGGGCAAGGCGCAACTTTTCGCGCGCTACAGACACCGGCTGCCGTCTGACTCGGCAGCCCGGGCCGCGTTCAGAACTTGCCGGCGCGGAAATCCGCGATGGCCTCGTGGATCTGCTCGGTCGTGTTCATCACGAACGGGCCGTAGCGCGCCACCGGCTCCTTGAGCGGCTGGCCGGCCACCAGCAGCACGCGCGCGGGCGCGTCGCGGCCGGCGATCGTCACCGTATCGCCCTGGGACAGCACCGCCAGTTCGCTGCGCGCCAGCACCTGCTCGCCGACCTCGGCCTCGGCACCGTCGAACACGTAGGCGAAGGCGTTGTGCTCGGGCGGCAGCGGAATGGCGACGCGCGCGCCCGGCTCCAGCGCAAGGTCGAGATAGATCGGCGCGGTGGCGATGCCCTCGACCGGCCCGGTGGCGCCGGCCAGCGTGCCGGCGATCACCTTGGCGGTGACGCCCGCGGCGGGCTGCACGGTGGGGATGCGCTCGGGGTCGATGTCCTGGTAGCGCGGCGCGATCATCTTGTCGGCCGCGGGCAGGTTCACCCACAGCTGGAAGCCCCACATCAGGCCGTTCTCCTGCTGCGGCATCTCCGAATGCAGGATGCCGCGCCCGGCGGTCATCCACTGCACGCTGCCGGGGCGAAGGTCACCGCGGTTGCCGTGGTTGTCGCCGTGCTGCATGTGGCCGGCCAGCATGTAGGTCACCGTCTCGAAGCCGCGGTGCGGGTGCTCGGGGAAACCGGCGAGGTAGTCGTCCGCGCTGTCGGAGCGGAACTCGTCCAGCAGCAGGAACGGGTCGAGCATGTCCAGCCCCGGCTGGCCGATGATGCGCTTGAGCTTCACGCCCGCGCCGTCGGCGGTGTCGGTGCCGCGGATGCGGCGGAGGATGTGGCGGTCGCTCATGGCCCAACTCTCCCGTTTTTCGAAACTGATGATGGTTCCGTTATGGCGGCATGGACCGGCACTTGCTAGTGCGCGGAGCGGAACAGATCGTTCACCCGGGAGTGGCCGTACGGGCACGGCCCTATCCCTCGATAGCATGACGGCAGGCGAGGAGCCAGACGGGTCTATTGGGTCTACTGGAGGTCGACGGTCAACGACGGGGCTCCGAAGGCTTCAAGAACCGCATGTGACTTCTCGAAATACGCCGCCCAGAACTGCTGCAGGGCCTTAATCTCGATGCCGGAACGGTAACCGTTCCGGCTGCTGTCCGGTACTAGGCCGACGCCGTGCGCATATACGTGCGCGCCGCCGAAGTCGGCGAACAGGTGCTGGCGTTCCACTTTTCCTATTTCTTTTCCGGGGTCGAGGACACGCAAGCCGTTGTGTGCATAGAAGCTGTCGAAATCGCTGTTCTCCAGCAAATCCGACACCAGCAGCACAACCCGCTCGCGTGCAGAACGCTTGGCCAGGTCGGCGGCGATCTGCTTGAGGCTGAAGAGGATCTCGCTCCTGGCGATGTGGGTGTCGGGCGTACCGAGACTCACCTTGAACTTGTCCACGAACGTCTTGGCGAAATAGGTCTGTTGTTGTTGCAGGCAGCGATCCAGTTTGCGCATCGAATCCATGCCGATGTCGCCGCGCTGATCCGCAGGAACCGGTGCTTCCATCCTGCCCTCGAAGGGCAGCCGCATGTAGCTGTCGGCCAGATAGGCCGAAAACTGGTAGATCAGGACATTGTCGTCCGGCCTTATGTATCGCAACGCTGTTTTCAGGGCGGTGTTGCGCAGATCCTCACCCAGCGGCGTGGTCTGGTCGATGACGACGACCAGCTCACGCCCCGATGGCGCGGGTTGTTGCGGCGTCATGCCCGCATAGGCGTAGCAGCTGGGGATGTCATTGCGCTCCGCGGCGGCACCCGAAAGCGGCAGCCAGGTTGCCGCGAGGAGCATCCATAGACAGGCCGATCGGCGCATCGCTCAGACCTCGCCCGATGCCTGCGCCTGGCGTGCCTGCGCGATCTGGCGCTGCATGCGTTGCTTGCGTTGCAGGCGTTCCAGGGGAAGGTGGAGCTCCGCGGCCATGTCGGCCAGCTCGGCATCGCTCCATGCGGTTAGGTCACCGAGACCGGCAAGCAGCGTCGTCTCGTTGCCGAGCGCGGTTGCCGTGACGGCATGAGGAAGGCTGGCGGCTGGCGGAGTGGCCGGGACACTTGGTGGCGTGGCTGGCTCGGCGATAGGCGCCGGTACGTGTCCCGGGGTGGTGATGGCGGGTTCGGGAATGGCTGCTTGGCGGGTGGCGGAGCGCCTGGCTGTCGCCATCTCCTGTTCCTGCATCTCGTCCAGATACAGGGCGAAGGCGCCACGTGTGCGGCCGTGCAGTTCGCTGCCCGACGTGTCGTGCCTCTCCTCCACCAGCTGTTGCAGCGACGCCAGCTTGGCCTGGGCATCGCGTGCAACGCGGTCGCGCAGCTGGCGGTAGTGATGGACGAATTCGCGGGCGTTGTTGAAGCCTTGAATGTATCGGGAGGCCTTGGCCGATTCCTTGCCCGCCAGCGAGTAGAAGTAGCCCATGAGCACGCCGAAGACCTGCACGCCGATGAAGATCACGGAAAGAATCACGAATGTGGTCTTGTAGGCCACCAGCTTGGCATGCGCTTCTTCGTTGGCCGCCTTCTTATCGGCGCCGGCGTTGTCGTTCTTGGCGGCCTGGGGTAGGTCGAACGGGCTGGCCGAACTGCCGGCATCGGCATTCACCGCCGTGGCGAAGGGAGAGGCATTGACTTCCTCGGTTTCCAAGCCGGAGATGGTGTTGCTGCGGATGATGTAGGCGCCCACTGCGATGAAGGCGATCAGCAGCACGGTGATCGCGGAGATTTTCCAGCCGGGGGTCGGGCGTGCATCGCAGTCGACGCGATTGAGGATCTTGATGTAGTTGGGCTCCTCGTCATCGCCGTGCGTGGTGTCGATCTTGATGCGGCTGTCGGGCTCCAGCTTTTTGGCCTTGCCGGATTTGCGCGCATCCGCGTGCCAGAGGCGGATCTTGCTCAGCAAACTGTTCTTGTGGAGCTGCTGCCCCATCTTGTCGGTCAGGGGGACCAGGATGATCGAGAGCATGAAGGCGATCATCCAGGCCAGCATGCTGGCCGCGTTCGGCGAAACGTTGCGGGCCATGAATGGGGCCAGCACATAGGCAAAGCCCACCGCTTCGAAGATCACCAGCGCGAAGGTGGCGAGCCACAGTAGCAGGCCTTTTTCCTTGCGTCCCAGCTGGCCGGTCTTGTTGAGGTAGTCCTCGCACTTCTCGAAGAAGTCCGGATCGCACTTGTCAGCGAAGTTGTTGTAGTAGGGGTGATACTCCGCACACAGACTACGTTCGCTGGTGTACCAGGTAACGCCGCGGTAGCTGACGTCTGGCGATTGTGGCTTGCGCGAGGCGCGAGCCACCCTGCCCAGCCCCGGGAAGCCATAGCGCACATTGAGCGCGAAGTATTTCACCTGGTTCCACCACAGCTTGACCAGGATCAGCAGCACCATTAAGGCGAGCACCGGGCCGATGACATGGCGATAGAGCCAGAACCAGTCGAGCAATTCGGAAAAATTCAGGTGTTCCATGGCAATTCCTTGTGGTGGTGCTCAGCTGCGCCGCGGCGTGAAATCCGCCACGTAGGTCTGGCCGTCATGACCGTAGTAGAGCTTGCCGCCGGGAGCGATGCCGCCCGCCTTGGGCAACACCACGTCTACGCAGCGTAAGGGGGCGTCCCGGTCCTGGACGAAGACGCGATAGAGGACGTTGTCTTCGCCCTCGTAGGCGTTGGCGACGGCCGGCAAGGTCGCCGTGACCTTCCGGTGCCCCTTCGCGTAGTCGGGTGTGACGAAAGCCTGTGGATCTTTCGCGACGGCGGCATCGTCGCGCAGCAAGGCGACCGGCGAGAGGGTGACCAGGTTGCCGTTGACCAGCCCAGCCCAGGCTCGGCCATTCATGCCGGGCAGGAAATCGCGGGTGGTGTACTCCTCGAGCGTTTTGCCGCTGGCAAGGTTGCGCACCGAACCGCTGATGCGAGGCTGGTCCGCCTCACAA
Organism: Frateuria defendens; assembly: GCF_001182895.1. GTDB lineage: Bacteria > Pseudomonadota > Gammaproteobacteria > Xanthomonadales > Rhodanobacteraceae > Frateuria_B > Frateuria_B defendens. The sequence continues at coordinate 97,610 of NZ_LFQR01000028.1, forward strand.
CTACGCATCGGCGTGTCGGATGCGAAGGCTGAGCTGATCAGCGAGAAGCCGCTGTGCTGGGGCTTGAGTAGGGCGGCCAAGTCCCAAGGCTGGCTGCTGGCGGGTGCGCCGCCAAAATCGACGAATCCAGGCTTCTCCTGCCCCGCCCTGGCAGGTTGGGCTTGGGATGTCATCGTGCGCCCGCCGGCGCGCATGGCCGGTGCGGAGGTCGTGGCGACGGACGGCGGATTCGTATCGTACGTTATCGACGCACGGTGCTCGCTGTGAGCGGGCGGCGGCACGGCGGGCACCGTGCCGTGTGCAAGGTAGCGCGGGTTGGCTTGTTCTAGGCGAATCCGCTGTAAGAGTAGGTCGTTGGAGGCCAGTTCCACGATTTCCACGCGCCGGTTCCGTGCGCGGCCCTCTTCGGTCGTGTTGTCCGCGATGGGGCGCGATGCCCCTGCTCCCTGGAAATAGACCTCGTGCGGGTCGACGCCCTCGGCAACAAGCACTTCGCCCATGGCCCGCGCGCGGCGTTCGGAGAGCTCCTGGTTATGCGCGGGCTGCCCGGTGGCGTCCGTGTGGCCGACCACCAGCAGGACATGGCGAGGCAGCGGTGAGCCGCCGGATGTCGGCGGGTCGGAGCGATAGATACGGGCCAACTCGTGGGCCTGGCGCAGGCCGTCCGGTGTGAACCGGCTGCTGTCGCTGTCGAACATGCCGGAATTTTGCACATTGGCGACCAGGCCGGCCTGCGAGTCGGCCGCGGTGGCTGGCCGACGCGGTTGGCCGGTTGTCGCCCATGCCGATGTCCTGGCGGACAGCGGTTCAGTCTCGATCGACAGATGCTCGCGTGCGGCGAGTTCCTGCAGAGCCTGCTGGCGCTTCTGCCAGTGATTGCCGACATAGCAGCCCAGGGCCGTGCCGACCGCTGCGCCGGTGGCGGTGCCTATGGTTCGGTTGCCGGACTTCTGACCGATGATGTTGCCGAGTACACCACCCAGTACGGCACCCGTGGCGCAGCCGATCTCGGCGCCGTGCTTGGCGCCGGCCTGATCCAGCGTGGCGCAACTGGTCAGCACATAGCACGCCGACGTGAGCAGCGTCAGTTGCAGACGCATCCGTTTTGCAGCCAATTCCTTGTCCCCTGTGGCTCGACTTTCCGTGGCTTCATGGACCGGAGGGTGCGCCTCCGTGGTTCAGAGCCGAGAGCTTGCCGAGGGCAGCGAAAACGCCCATCGACGCAGGGTTATCGTCAGCCTCGTCGAATTCTTGAGGCCGGCGAAGAGATGCCGGGTCAGGCGCCGAAGGCGCGCACGCTTCCGGCGCTGGACAAATGCCTCAATGCAGCCAATGCCCGCTGCGCTGGCGCGGCGTGGCCGGCTCCTGCGGTTCTTCCTGCGGCTGCGGGCGCTGGGCCAGCGCGTCCAGTTCGGCTTCGCTGGCGGGGTGTTCGTGCCAGTACTGCTCCACCGCGGCGAGCACGCTGGGGATCTGGGCCAGGCAGTCGTCGTATTCCTCTTCGCTGAGTTCCTCGAACTCGGCTTCGGAGGCGAGGATGCCCTCGTCCACCGCCAGCGCCATCACCGGGCCGAGCAGTTCCATCAGCGGCGGGTCGTCGGCCAGGCGGCGTTCCCACAGGCCCGCGCGCAGGTCGATGCCGCGGCTGAAGCCCTCGCACCAGCCGGCGGCGGAGAGCGCGGGGCCCGCTTCGGTGTCCACTTCGCCGAGGATCGGCTCGTAGGCGTCCACGTCCAGTTCGGCGCGGATGGAGTCGTTGAGCTTGGCGAGCAGCGCCAGCACGCGGTTGCCCTCGTTCTCGTCGGCGAAGGGTTCGTGCAGCACTTCGGGCAGCCACTCGTCCGGCAGCACCTGCACCGGCCCGACCGAGAGCGCGGAAAGAAGCCCGTGCACGCCGTCGAGCAGCAGGTGGCCATCCCGGGCGTGCGCGCGCAGGTAGCGGTCCAGTTCGTCCAGTTCGCGGTCGTCCAGGGAGCTGGGCCAATCGGCGGAAGTCGTGTTCATCGAGTCTTAGATATCCAAATCCAGCGTTACCGGGGTGTGATCGGACGGGCGCTCCCACTTGCGTGGCGTGCGGTCGATGGCCGCCGCCCGCGCGGCCGGCCTCAAGGCGTCGGCGAGCAGGATCAGGTCGATGCGCAGGCCCATGTTGCGCCGGAACGCGCCCTGTCGGTAGTCCCACCAGCTGAAGTGCTCGCCGCCCTGTTCGAACAGACGAAAGCTGTCGGCGAGGCCCAGCCCCGTGATCGCGAGCAGCGCCTCGCGCTCGGGCGGCGAGCACAGCACTTCCTCGCCCCAGGCGGCCGGGTCGTACACGTCGCGGTCGTCCGGCGCGATGTTGAAGTCGCCCAGCACCACCAGGTTGGGATGGCGCTCCAGCTCGCGCGCCAGGAACTCGCGCACCTTGGCCAGCCAGTCGAGCTTGTAGGCGTATTTCTCGTCGCCCACCGCCTTGCCGTTGACCACGTAGAGGTCGACGATGCGCAGCTCGCCCACGGTGGCGGCGAGGATGCGCCGCTGCGGGTCGTCGAGGCCGGGGATGTCGGTGACCACGTCGCCGAACTCGCCCGCGCCGTCGCGGGCGAGGATGGCCACGCCGTTGTAGGTCTTCTGGCCCGAATACACCGCGCGGTAGCCGGCGGCGGCCAGCTCGTCCACCGGGAACTTGGGGTCCTCCAGTTTGGTTTCCTGCAGGGCCACGATGTCGGGCTGCGCATCGGCCATCCATTGCGTCAGCTGCGGCAGGCGCACCTTCAGCGAGTTCACGTTCCAGCTGGCGATCTTCATCCGGCCATTGTAAGGGAATGCTTCGGTCCGCTCAGCGCACGAAGCGCCGATACATCGCCGCGCGGATGCCGCGCCGCCGGCCGCGTCGCCGGCGCGCCACCTGGAGACGGCGCGCGACATGCGCCCCGGTGGGCAGGCGCAGCGTCCAGCTGCCCAGCCAGCGCTTGCCGGGCAGCTCCACCCAGCGATGAGTCAGCGCGGCCACCGCCAGCACCAGGGCGTAGAACGCCAGCAGCATCCACGGGCTCTGCATCGGCCACGGACCGAAACGGCCGTTGGCGACCAGCAGCCAGGCGATCAGCGGCACGTGCACCAGGTAGATCGAGTAGGACACCTCGCCCAGCCAAGTGAGCGGCCGCCAGCGCAGCACGGCGCGCAGCAGGTGGCTGTGCAGCGTGCCGAGGATCAGCGCGGGAAAGGCCAGTGCCGCCAACAGCACGTCGCCCAGGTGGCTCTGCGGCAGCGCGCGCGCCATGTAGGCCACGACCGCCGCCAGCGCGAGCGCGCCGACCACGTCGCCGCGCCAGCTCGCCGGCGCCGCCTCGTTGCCGTGGCGGCGCGCGAAGCCGCGGTAGCACAGCGTGCCGAGGTAAAAGCCGAACCAGCAGCGCACCAGCGACAGGTCCACCACGCCGTCGAGCCGCCCTTCCACGGGCACGCTGTGGTTGAGGATGCCGGTGTGCAGCAGCGCCCCCGCGCAGGCCACCGCCAGCGCCGCCATCAGCCAGCGCCCGGCGCGGCCGCCCCAGGCGAGCAGGGCGAGGAACAGGGCGTTGATCAGGAACTCGGCGGAGATCGACCACGACGGGCCGTTGAAGGAGTAGCCGTGCTGCAGCCCCGAGGATTGCAGCAGCAGCAGGTTCAGCACGAAGTGGTAGGCGTCGTTGCTCGCCGGCCGCGGCTGGCCCTGCATCACGTTGACGGTGTCGCAGGCGAGCACCACCAGCAGGGTGACCACGTGCAGCGGGTACATCCGCGCCACGCGCTGCCAGAGGTTGCGGCCGAACCGGTCGCGGCGGCCTTCGCGGTCGTAGCTCAAGCTCAGCACGAAGCCCGACAGCACGAAGAAGAAATCCACCAGCAGCCCGCCGCCCAGGTATAGCGGCCGCAGCGGCCCGGCCAGGGGCTGCGCGGAGAACATGCCGCTGTAGTGCCACAGCACCACCACCAGCGCGGCCAGGCCGCGCAGGCTGTCCAATTCGTCGAAGCGCGGCGCGGTGCGCGCCGCGGGGTTGGCCGAATCGCTCATCGGGGTTCCGCGCTGCAAAACCTCGATCCTGGAAAACCGCGGATGACGCTGCGGTTAATCGGGGCGGCCGGACGGCGCGATTGCGTGGGATCCATGTCATGGCACGGAGGAAGCCGCGCCGCCGCGTTCCCGGCGATGCGGGGTATTTCAAGGCGTTAAGGGGGCGGCATGGAGCGTGCTCGGTGCGACAACGTGTCGACCCGGTCGCGGTGTTGGTTCCCAGTGGGCGAGGCGCGCCCGCACGAGCGGGCCCGCGAGGGAACCCGGCATGGAGGCCGGCGTCGCTGTGGCGGGCAGCTTTGGTCTACGTCGGAACGACGGGCGGGGCGACGGGCGAGAGCGGCGAGGACGAGAGGCGGCTACGCCGCAGGCACCCGCCCTCGCCCCGGCGCTCCCCAAGCCGGCGCCATCCATGGCGCCTCCCCGCGTGCCCCGGCGGGGGAGAGGGCGTGGGGGTGAGGCGTCAGTCGATCAGGCCGTGGCTGCGCAGCAGCGCCTCCGGCTCGGGCTTGCGGCCGCGGAAGGCGACGAAGCTCTCCAGCGCCGGGCGGCTCGCACCCACCGCCAGCACCTCGCTGCGGAAGCGCTCGCCGGTGGCGCGGTCGAGCACGCTGCCGCCTTGCGCGGCCAGCTCCTCGAACGCGCCGAAGGCGTCGGCCGAGAGCAGTTCCGCCCACAGGTAGCTGTAGTAGCCGGCCGCATAGCCGCCCGCGAAGATGTGGGTGAAGGCATGCGGGAAGCGCTGCCATGCGGGCGGGTGCAGCACGCTCACCGCGTGGCGCACCTCCTCCAGCACGGCCATCGGCCGGGCGCCCTGCCCGGGGTCGTATTCCAGGTGCAGGCGGAAGTCGAACAGCGCGAACTCGAGCTGGCGCACCAGGAACAGGCCGGCGTGGAAGTGGCGCGCGGCGAGCATGCGCTCGAACAGCTCGTCCGGCAGCCGCTCGCCGGTCTTCCAGTGCCGGGCGAACAGGTCCAGCGCCTGGCGGTTCCAGCCGAAGTTCTCCATGAACTGGCTGGGCAGCTCCACCGCGTCCCACTCCACGCCGTCGATGCCGCCGATCGAGGGCAGGCCGATGCGGGTCAAAAGATGGTGCAGGCCATGGCCGAACTCGTGGAACAGGGTCAGCACGTCGTCGTGGGTGAGCAGCGCCGGGCGGCCCTCGGTGGGCGGGGCGAAGTTGCAGGTGAGGAAGGCCACCGGCAGCTGCGCGGCCTCGCCGTCGTCGAAGCGCGCGCGGCACACGTCCATCCACGCGCCGCCGCGCTTGCCGCTGCGCGCGTAGAGGTCGACGTAGGCGCCGGCGAACACGCGGCCGTCGGCGTCGCGCACGTCGTAGTAGCGCACGTCCGGGTGCCACACATCCACATCCTCGCGCGGCGCGAGGGTGATGCCGTAGAGCTGCCCGGTGATGGCGAACAGGCCCTCGATCACCGCCGGTAGCGGGAAGTAGGGCTTCAACTGCTCCTCGTCCAGCGCGTAGCGGCGCTGGCGCAGCTTCTCGGCGGCGTAGCCCACGTCCCACGGTTCGAGGTTGTCGAGGCCGAGCGCCTCGTGGGCGAAGGCGCGCAGCGTTTCCAGTTCGCGCTGCGCCACCGGCCGCGCGCGGGACACCAGGTCGTGCAGGAACTCCATCACCTCGGTGGGCGAGGCGGCCATCTTGGTGGCGAGGGATTCCTCCGCCGCGTTGGCGAAGCCGAGCAGCTGCGCGGCCTCGTGGCGCAGCGCCATGATCTTCCCGATGCGCGCGGAGTTGTCGTACTTGCCGGCCTGCGGGCCCTGGTCGGAGGCGCGCGTCTGGTAGGCCCAGTACACGCGCTCGCGCAGGCGGCGGTCGTCGGCGTAGGTGAGCACGGCCTGCACGCTGGGCTGCTTGAGCGTGACCAGGAAGCCGTCCAGGTCCTGCTCCTTGGCGTACTGGCGCAGCACCGCGCGGCCGGACTCGGGGATGCCGGCGAGGTCGCGCTCGTCGGTCACGTGCTGGTGCCAGGCGTCGGTGGCGTCGAGCACCGCGTTGGCGAACTCGGTGGACAGGCGCGAGAGCTCCACGCCGATCTCGCGAAAGCGCGTGCGCGCCGGCTCCTCCAGCGCCACGCCGGAGAGGCGGAAGTCGCGCAGCGCGTGCTCCACCAGCGCGCGCGGCGGGCGCGGCAGCGCGGTGAAGCCGGGCGCGTCGTAGAGCGCCTGCACGGCGGTGTAGAGGGCGCGGTTCTGGCCCAGCTCGATGGCGTGCTCGGTGAGCTGTTCCTCGGCCGGGCCGTACACGGCGCGCAGCGCCTCGCTGTCGGCCACCGAGTGCAGGTGCGAGACCGGCGCCCAGGCGCGCGCCAGGCGCTGCTCGAGGCGCTCCTGGGTCAGCATCACGCTGTCGAAGTCGCGGGCGGCGCCGGGTGCGGTGAGCGCGTCGATGCCGGCGCGGTAGTCGGCGAGGATGGCGTCGATCGCCGGCTGCACGTGCTCGGGGCGGATCTGGGAGAAGGCGGGCAGGCGGTCGTCGGCCAGCAGGGGGTTGGGGGCGTTCATGGGGACTCCTTGCAGGACGTCCAGCGTGGCGACCGTGCGGGGCGAAATCAAGCCGTGCCGTGACGCAGGAGCAGGCTCCATGCGGCCTCGCGCCGTTCCTGCGTAGGCCCCGCCCGCCGCGCCCGCCCCTTGGCCTATCCCATGTAGGCGCGCCTTGCGCGCGACAAGCCTACGCAGCGGTGACGCCGCAACGCCGCGGTCGCGCGCAAGGCGCGCTTCCTGCAGGTGGGTGCCGTGGGTTTAGTCTCCGCGAACGGCGTGGTCCGGGCGGGCGCTGCCGGCGGGCGCCAGCGACGGTTCCCAGCGATCCAGCGCCTCGCCGGCGCGCAGGCGGCCAAGTTCGATCAGCTCGCGGGCGCGGTAGAACTCATACGCGGTGGCCATGTTGCGCGGCAGCTGGATCAGCAGGTCCGGCGTGTAGGCGGCCAGGCGCAGGCGGGCCAGGTTGGCCTGCATCAGGTCCATCGACTGGGCCAGCAGCTCCAGCGCGCCGGGCTCGCGCGGGGCGGGTTCGGCGCCGGCCTTGTCGTTGTGCGGCAGCAGGCGGGCGATGAACTCGCCGACACGCTGGCGGTAGCCGCCGGTCTCGGCCGGCGGCGCCACCGCCTCCGTCGGCGGCGCTTCGGGGGCGCCATCCACGCTCACCGCGATCAGGTAGTCGGCCGGCTCGCGGATCAGCGGCGTCACCGGCACCGGGTTGAGCAGGGCGCCGTCCACCAGCCGGCGGCCGTCCAGCAGGTAGGGCCGGAACACGGTGGGGATGGCGATGGAGGCGCGGATCGCCTCGAACAGCCCGCCGCGGGTCAGCCACACCTCGCGGCCGCGGTCGATGTCGGTGGCCACCGCGGTGTAGGCCAGCGGCAGCTCCTCGATCTGCGCATCGCCGATCAGCTCGCGCAGCGTGTCGATGATCTTCTCGCCCTTGATCAGGCCGCCGCCGGAGAAGGTCCAGTCCACCAGCCGCAGCACGTCGAGCTTGGCCAGCGCGGAGACCCAGTCGCGGTACACCTCGAGCTTGCCCATGGCGTAGACGCCGCCGATCAGCGCGCCCATCGAACTGCCGGCGATGGCGACGATGCGGTAGCCACGGCGCTCGATCTCCTCGATGGCGCCGATGTGCGCCAGCCCCTTGGCGCCGCCGGAGCCGAGCGCGAGCGCCACGGTGGGGCGGCGGTCCGCGAGTGCGGCGAGCGTGGTGGGAGCGGAGGAATCCATAGTGGCCTTGACCCGTGCGGCGACGCCGCCACGATACGTTCGCGCCGGCCCGCCGTGAAGCGGCGGCGATGCGCCCCGCCGCGGCGGGGCATGCGGTCAGCGTGGCGGCGCCTGGTAGTCCTCCAGCGCCAGCTTGAGCAGGATCTTCATCTCCTCGCGCAGCGGCAGCGGCGCCACGATCTGCGCGTCCGGCCCGTACTTGAGCACGTCCATCAGCAGTTCCTTGGCGTTGGAGTACGGCACTTTCAGCTCGTAGCGGCCGTCGGGCAGCCAGCCGCCCTGCTGCTGCGAGTGCCAGTGCTCGTCGGCCACCCAGCGCGCGGCGTGCGAGGAGAAGCGGATGGTGGCCCAGGCCTTGGGCTTGCCGGCGAAGATGCCGTAGCTGGAGGCGAGCAGGTCGTTGAGGTCCGCCTCGGCCACGTCGGTGGCGGCCGCGTCCTGCACCTGCGGCTCGGCGATGCGGTCCACCGCGAAGCTGCGCAGCGCCTCGCGGTCGTGGTCCCAGGCGTCCAGGTACCAGTTGTCGCGGTAGTGGGTGAGGCGCTGCGGCGACACCGTGCGGCGGCTGTCGGCGTTGGTGGTGCGGGCGCGGTAGCGGAAGCGCAGCTGGCGCCGCTCCAGCACCGCGCCGGCGACGATGCGGAACACCTGCTGGTCGAGCCGGCGCTCGCCCCAGCTGATCACCCGGATGCGCTCGATCGGCAGCGCCTTGCCGCTGTCGTGGTCGGACAGGAGGTGCTCGATGCGCGCCTTGAACGGCGCCAGCGCGCCGGCCAGCACGCCGCCGGGGCCGGAGCGGCCGATCAATTCGTTGAGCGCGAGCAGCGCGGCCAGCTCGTCGGAGGTGAGCCACAGGCCCGGCAGCTCGAAGCGCTCACCCTCGCCCGTCTCGTAGCGGAACGCGGCCTGCTCGCCGCCGGCACTCTCCACCGGCGCGCCCAGCGCGTCGCGCAGGAAGGCGATGTCGCGGTAGAGCGTGGCGCGCGAGCACTGTAACTCGTCCATCAGCCGCGGCAGCGCCACCGGGTAGTGCGCGGATTTCAGCAGCCGGTGCAGGGTGAGGATGCGCTCGTAACGGTCCATGGGGTGTCGTCGCGGGAAGCCTTGTGTAGCATGGGTGCGGGCCGGCGCGGCCGCAAGCGCGCCGACCGGGCGGCCGCGGCCGCCGCCCCCCCCCGCATTCGCGCAGGTTTCTCCCCACGATGCTGACGACCAGTGACACGCACGCCGCCGACACCGCCGACACGGGCATGCCGGTGTCGCGCGTGACACCGTCCTGGCCATCGGTGCTGCTGCAGGTGCTGGCGGTGAGCGGCTACGGCATCTGGCTCCTGCTCGGCATCGCGCTCACGCTCGGCATCTACCGCGACGGCCGCGGCGAAGCGCTGGTGCCGCTGACCTTGGGCGCGGGCTTCGTCAGCCTGGGCCTGCTCGCCGCCTGCCTGCCGCTGCCGCGCGCGCCGACCTGGTACGGCTGGCGCCCGGGGCGCGGCAGCTGGCCCACCCGCGAGGCGCTGCTGGCGCTGTTCGCCTACCTGCCGATGCTGGCGGCGGCCGGGCTGGTGCGCGGCGACAACGATTTCTGGGCGACCCGCCTGGCCGGCGCGGTGCTGGCGCTGTGCAGCGCGGCCTGCCTGGCCTGCAACCCCTGCTGCGGGCAGGCCGCGGCGGCGGGCCCGCGCGAGGGCGGCATGCTGTCGGCTGTGGGGCGCGGCGTTTCGGCCTGCTACAGCGGCGGCCTGTGGCTGTGGCTGTGCCTGGCCGCGCAGGACGAGTCGGTGCATCCGGCCGGCACCCATTCGTGGATCATGGTGCTGGTCGCGCTGGCCCTGCTGCTCGGCCTGATCGAGGGCGTGCGCTGGCAGGCCCTGCAGCCGGAGGCGGCCGCGCCGCGGCCGTTGCGGCCGGTCCGCTTCGTCGCCGCGGCCTTCACCTATGCCTTGCCCTGCGTGGCCCTGTTGCTGGACGACCAGCTGGATGCGGGGCCGCTGGTGGTGGGCGTGGCGGCGTTGAGCTGCCTGGCCGGCAAGACCATCGAGCAGCGCCTGTACGAGACGGAGTCGAACCGGCTCGATGCGGCCGCCTGAGCCCGCCGGGGGCGATGGTTCACAGCAAGTTCAAAGCGCTACGTTATCGTAGCGTTTCACCTTTGTTTAACGTACGGAATGGGTCCCTCATGAAAAGGCCTCTGATCATCGGCATGCTGCTCGCCCTCGCCGGCACGGCCCTCCACGCGCAGGACGCGGGCACCGGCACGGCGGCGAACAACGGTGGCTGGACGGGCTCGGGCGAATTCGGCTTCGCCTCCTCGCACGGCAACTCGCGCACCGAGAACGCCAATGCCAAGCTCGGCCTCAGCCAGGAAAACGAGTACTGGAAGAACAACTTCTTCCTCACCGGCCTGCGCTCCAAGGGCGAGACCACGGTGGAGGACGCCAACGGCAACACCGTCGACCGCATGACCACCACCGCCAACCGCTACGCCGCCGGCGCCTCGGTGGGCTACAAGTTCGACCCGCGCAGCTACCTGGTGGGCGCGGCCCGCTACGAGCACGACGACTTCGGCGCCAACCTCTGGCAGGGCACGGTGTCGCTGGGCTACGGCTACATCGCGCTGAAGAACGAGCGCACCGAGCTGTCGTTCGAAATCGGCCCCGGCTACAAGAAGTACCGCCCGGCCGACACCACTGTGACGGCGGCGGACGGCAGCACCGTCGTGCAGCGCCAGCCCACCGAGAGCGAGCCGGTGGCGCGCGGACTGGTCAACTACAAGTACCGCCTCAACAGCAACACCGCCTTCGAGGACACCTTCCTCACCGAGGCGGGCACCAAGAACACCTACTACCAGAACGACGCCGGCCTGTCGGTCAGCATGACCAAGAAGATGGCGCTCAAGCTCGGCTTCCAGGTGCGCTACAACAGCGACGTGCAGCCGGGTACCAAGAACACCGACACCCTGGCCACCACCAACCTCGTCTACAACTTCTGAGGCGCCGACGCGGCGCCCGTGTTGTCCACGGCCCCGGCATGCGCGCCGGGGCCGTTCTTTTTTTGGACGTCCAGACGTCCCTTCAGCGGGGGAGGAACTCGCCGGCGCCCTGCGCGAGCAGCGCCTCGGCCACGCGCCGGCCGAGGCCTTCCGGGTCGTCCGCGCCGGCCTCGGCCTCGGCCTGGAGCAGGCGGCCGCCGGCGGCGTCGCCGACCAGGCCGCGCAGGTAGAGGCCGTGCTCGGTGAGCACGCACCACGCGCCCACCGGCACCGAGCAGCTGCCGCCCAGTGCCTGGTTCATGGCGCGCTCGGCGGCCACCGTGGTGCGGGTGTCGGCATCGTCCAGGGCGGCCAGCAGTTCGAGCACCGCCGGACGGTCGGCGCGGGCCTCGACGGCGATCGCCGCCTGCCCCGGCGCCGGCAGCCAGTCCGGCGCGCCGAGGCGGCCGCGGATGCGCGCGTGCAGGCCCAGGCGTTCCAGCCCGGCGCAGGCGAGCACGATCGCGTCGTACTGCCCGGCGTCGAGCTTGGCCAGCCGCGTGCCCACGTTGCCGCGCAGGTCGAGGAGTTCGAGGTCCGGCCGCAGCGCGCGCAGCTGCGCCTGCCGCCGCAGCGAGGAGGTGCCCACGCGGGCACCCGGCGGCAGCGCGGCGAGGTCCGCCCAGGCGTTGCTGACGAAGGCGTCGGCGGCGTCCGCGCGCGGCAGGATCGCCGCCAGCGTGAAGCCGGGCTCCAGTTCCGCCGGCACGTCCTTCAGCGAGTGCACGGCGAGGTCGGCGTGGTCTTCCAGCATCGCCACCTCCAGTTCCTTGAGGAACAGCCCCTTGCCGCCGACGGCGGCGAGCGGCCGGTCGACGATCTCGTCGCCGCGGGTGGACAGCGGCACCAGCTCCACCGCCAGGCCCGGGTGCGCGGCGCGCAGCTGCGCCGCCACGTGCTCGGCCTGCCACAGCGCGAGCGCGCTCTTGCGGGTGGCGATACGGAGGATGCTGGGGGACATGGAACTCGGCTCTACGACGATGGTGGCCCCCTATTGTCGCGCACCTGCCGTGCGCGTGCTGGCGCGGGGCCCGGCGTGCGACGCGACGACCCAGGGCGGCGGGCGCGGCGACGGCGATCGTCATGATCTTCTCGCGCAGCGCCGCCTTAAAACGTGTAGAAGCGCGCCTTGCGCGCGATAAGGCCTGCGCCACGGCGACGCCGTCACGCCCCGGTCGTGCGCGAGCGCGCTGCTGCACGGCCCGGCACGCCAGCGGCGGCAAGAGCGTAAACAGGCTCTCAGCCCATCCTCAGCCGCCGGCGCACCGCGGCCAGGTTGCGCCGGCTCACCTCGGGGCTGAAGTCGGTGCCGGCGAGGCGGGCCAGCACGCGGCCGTCGGCGAAGGTCTTCAGGCCGATCAGGCGCTGCGCCGGCACCAGGCAGTTGCGGTGCAGGCGCACCAGCTGCTCCGGGTAGGCCTCCTCCAGCTGGCGCAGCGAGGTCTCCAGCAGCAGCGCGTCGCGGGCGCGGCGCGCCACCACGTATTTTTCCTCCGCCAGCAGGCAGACCACCTCGGCCAGCGCCACCTTGAGCTGCTCGCCGCGCACGCGCGCGTGCAGGTGGCCGCCGGCCTCGTGCGGCGCGGCGGCCAGGCGCTGCCGTGCGCGCTGCAGCGCCTCGCGCAGGCGTTCGAGACGCACCGGTTTGAGCAGGTAGTCCACCGCGCCCAGCTCGAAGGCGTGCAGCGCGTGGTTCTCGTAGGCGGTGCAGAACACCACCTGTGGCCCGCCGCGGCCGGCCAGTTGCGCGGCCAGCACGGTGCCGTCCTGGCCGGGCATGTTGATGTCGAGCAGCAGCAGGTCCGGATGCAGGCGGCCGATCGCCTCCAGCGCGGCCTCGCCGTCGCCGACGCTGTCGACGACCTGGGCGTCCTCGCACTCCTCGAGCAGCGCGGCCAGGCGCAGGCGCGCCAGCGGCTCGTCATCGACGATCAGCACGCGCATCGCGTTCCTCCTTCGCCGGCAGTTCCAGGCGCACCACGTAGCGTTCGCCGGCCGGGCCGGCCTGCACCCGCGCGCGCGCGCCGTAACGGTAGGCCACGCGCCGACGCACGTTGTCCAGGCCGTGGCCGTTGCCGCCGATGGCCGGGGCGGGCGGCAGCGGGTTGTCGATCTCGATGTGGAGCCCCGCCGCGTCCCGCGTGCCGCGCAGGATCACCTCGCCGCCCTCGCGCAGCGGCTGGATGCCGTGGCGCACCGCGTTCTCCACCAGCGGCTGCAGCAGCAGGCGTGGCAGCGGGTAGTCGCCGGGCAGCGCATCCAGTTCGCGGCGGATGCGCAGCCGTCCGCCCAGGCGCAACTGTTCGATGGCGAGATAGCGCTCGACCAGCGCGAGTTCCTCGCCGAGAGTGCCGTCGTGGATGCCGTCCTGCCCCAGCGCGGCGCGGAACAGTTCGGACAAGTCCTCGATGGTGCGCTCGGCCGCGGCCGGGTCGACCCGCACCAGCGCCGCCACCGTGTTCATGCTGTTGAACAGGAAGTGCGGCCGGATGCGCGCCTGCAATGCCTCCACCTGCGCGCGGCTCACCGCGGCCAGGCGCGCCTGCCACTGCGCCAGCACGTAGAAGTAGCGCAGCATGGCGGCGCCGAGCAGCGCGGCGGCGAGCGTGCTGTCGCGCACGAACGGCGCGCGCACGTCCAGCAGGCCCAGTTGCAGCGAGGCATCCAGCCAGCGCGCCACCGCGCTGGCCAGCGCCACCATCGCCACCATCAGCCCCCACACGCCCGCATATGGCAGCCGGCCCGGCAGCCGGCGCAGCCATGGCGAGAGCTTGCACAGCGCCACCGTGAGCAGCAGCGCCAGCCAGGCGATGAAGGCCATGCCCACGGCGAAGCCGGACCCGCCGCGGCTGCCGCCGGGCGCCAGCCACATCAGGCACACGCACAGCGCGCCGACCACGAACAGCGCGAACAGCACCGGCAGGCTGCAGAAGTCCGGCAGCGGGCTCGGTTCGCGGGTGCGGGGGGCGTGGGCGCGCATCGGCGCAGTATGCCGTCGCCGCACGGGGGATTCAGCGCAGGCGTTCGCCCATCCAGCGCTTGAGGTCGGCGATTTCCTCGGCGCTGACCGAATGCGGCATCGGGTAGGTGTGCCAGTCCACCGCGTAGCCGAGCGCGGCCAGCGCGGCGCGCGAGTCTTCGGCGCGGGCGAGCGCGATCACCGGGTCCTGCGTGCCGTGGGCGAAGAAGACCGGGATCGCCGCGTTGGCCGCGCTGCGCTCGGCCGACAGCGAGCCGGCCAGCGGCAGGAAGGTGGAGAGGCCGACTGCGCCGGCGAGCGGTTCGGCATGGCGCAGCGCCGTGGCCAGCGCGATCGCGCCACCCTGCGAGAAGCCGGCCAGCAGGATGCGCCCGGCCGGCACGCCGCGTTCGCGTTCGCGCGCGATCAGGGCTTCGGTGGCGGCGATGGCGGCGCGGATGCCGGCCTCGTCCTGCGGGACGCCCGGGCCGAAGCCGAGGATGTCGAACCAGGCGCGCATCGGCATGCCGCCGTTGATGGTCACCGGCCGCACCGGCGCGTGCGGGAACACGAAGCGCAGCGCCGGCCATGCCGGGTCGACCAGCTCCGGCACGATCGGCGCGAAGTCGTGGCCGTCGGCGCCCAGGCCATGCAGCCAGATCACGCTGTGGGTGGGGTGGGGGGCGGTTTCGTGTTCGACGGTGGGGAGTAGGCTCATGGCGATGGCGGCGAGGGCAAAGGCCGCATCGTAGCAGCCGCGCCGCGGCATGCCCGCGCTCGCGCAGGGCGTCGCGCCGGCCTTCGCGCCGGCCTTCGCGCCGGCCTTCGCGCCGCCGGCCGGTCAGGCGCGGGGACGCCTGCGCGACGCCATCGGGTCAGCCGGCCGCCTCGTGTCGCGGCGCCGCGGCCGGCCGGGGGAAGTACACCGGCGTGTAGATGTCCACGCCGGCCTCGGCGAACACGCGCTGCACGTGGCGGCGCAGGTCCGAGTACGAGTAGATGAAGGGCCGGCGCGTGGGCTGGCGGGTGTCGGCGTTGGGCTGGTAGCGGGCGACGGTGTTCTCCAGCCCCGCATGCAGCACGTAGGGCGCGGGCGAGGCCTCGATGCCCGGCGTGCGCCGCGCGGCCTCGAGCAGCAGCGGCTCGAGCGTCTCCCAGGCCAGCTCGTAGCCCAGCGACAGCGGCATGTGCAGGATCACGCCCTCGCGCGCCGCCAGCCCGCTGTAGCTCACCATCTACCCGGCGAGAGGACCTGCGCGTTGGGAATGGTGACGATCTCGTTCTGCGGCGTGCGCAGGCGCGTCAGCAGCAGGCTGCGCTCCACCACCGCGCCCTCGGTCTGGGCGATGCGCAGGTAGTCGCCGATCTGGTAGGGGCGCATGTAGGTCAGCATCACCCCCGAGACGATGTTGCCCACCGCCGGGGAGGGGCCCAGCGACACCAGTACGCCGCGGAACACCGAGATGCCCTTGAACGCATCCGAGCTGGCCGCCGGCAGGTAGGGGGAGACAGTGCGCCGGTGGCTTCCGGCGCGGTGTCCGGGCATGGCGGAGGCGGCAACGCGGCAACGCGCTGCGCGCGGCTCAGCGGAAGTAGTGCGGCACGAAGCGGCTGGTGTTGCGGGTGACGGCGCCCTCGTCCTCGCGCAGGCCGAGGCCGGCGGCGGCATCGCCGATCACCCAGCTGCCGACGAGCGCATGCTGGCCGTCGAAGCGCGGCAGCGGCGCGCAGGCCTGGAAGACGCATGGGGCGTCGGCCGGCCGCGCGGCCTCGCCGGGCCCGAGCACCTGCACGCCCTGCCCCTCGCGGCCCCAGTACGGCTTCTGCACCACGGCGCCGGCGAGGTCCTCGCGGCGGCGGCTGGCCGGCAGCAGGTTGGGGTGGCCGGGGAAGAACTCCCACAAGAGCGGCAGGATCGCCTTGTTCGACAGCAGCATCTTCCACGCCGGCTCGATCCACTGCACCCGCGCGTCCGGCAGGTGCGCGGCGTAGGGCTCGGCCAGCATCCACTCCCACGGATAGAGCTTGAACAGGCGGCCGATCGGCTGGTCATCGAGGTCGACGAAGTCGCGCCCGTTCCAGCCGATCTCCTCCACGTCCAGCGCCTCGGCGGCGTGGCCGGCCTGCAGGCAGGTGTCGAGCAGGTAGTCGCAGGTGGCGGCGTCCTCGGGGTGCTGGTAGCAGGCGGCGAAGTGCACGCGCGCGGCCGGCGGCAGCACGGCGCGCCAGCGTTCCACCAGGTGCTCGTGGATGGCGTTGAACTGGTCGGCGCCGGGCCGCGCGTCGGTGAGCCAGTACCACTGCACCACGCTGGCTTCGAGCAGCGCGGTGGGGGTGTCGGCGTTGTATTCGAGCAGCCTGGGCGCGTTGCGGCCGTCGTAGCTCAGGTCCATGCGGCCATAGAGCGCGGGCTCGCGTGCCTGCCAGCTGCGTTCGACCAGCGTGGCCGCGGCATCGGCCAGGCCCAGTTCCGCGTAGCGGCCGGCGCGCACGATGCGCTCGACCGCGTCCAGGCACAGTGCGTGCAGCTCCGCGGTGGCCGCTTCGAGCACGTCGATCTCGGCGGCCTCGAAGGCGTAGCAGGCGTCCTCGCGCCAGTACGGCTCGCCGTCCAGGGTGTGGAAGTGGAAGCCGAGCGCTTCCACGCGCGCCGTCCAGTCTTCGCGCGGCGCGAGGCGTTCGCGCCGCATCAGCTGCCCCGCGCGGACACGCGGCCGCTGGACCCGAAGCCGCCGCGGGTGCCCAGCTCGACGCTGCGCGGGCCGCTGCCGTCCAGCCGCGCGGCGATGACGCCGCCGCTGCGGCCGGGGCCGGGGTCGCCGTTCACGCCCTGCGCGCTGGCGCGGCTGCGGTACCAGGGGCCGTGGTAGCCGCCGCCGTGATGGTAATAACCGCCGCCACTGCTACTGCTCCCGCTCGGGCCGTCGTCGTCGCACTGGTCGATGGAGTAGTCGCGGATGCAGTCCTGCAGGTTGGCGTAGTGGTTGCGCTGCACGTCGGTGCCGCTGTGGCAGCCGGCCACGCCCAGACCGAGCGTGCCGGCCAGCAGCAGCGGCACGGCCGTCGAGCGGCGGCGCGGCGGTTCAGGCGTCGCGGAGGCGGGCGCCGGCCGCTCGCCAAACAGCGGCAGCCGTGGCGGACGGTGCAGCGGGCCGCCCACGTCAGTAACTCATCGCCGCCGCGTTGAGCGTGCCCACCGCCAGGTGCACCAGCGCGGCCAAGAGCGCCATCGACAGCCGGTCGGCCTCGATCTGCGCCGGCAGCTCGCGCAGCAGCACGCGCAGCACGGCGAAGGTGGCGCACTGCACCAGCAGCGCGATCACGCCCCACACGGCCAGATCCACCAGGCTCACGCTGTGCGCGATGGCGCTGGCCAGCGGCAGCACGAAGCCGAACACCGCGCCGCCCAGGCTCACCACGGCGCTGACGTTGCCGGCGCGGATCAGCGCGAACTCGCGCAGCGGGGTGAAGTGCACGTAGCCGGCGACGAACACCGCGAGCAGCAGCAGGCCGAGCGAGAAATAGGCGAGAAACGCCGGCAGCGTACTCAGGCTGGACAGCATGGATTCCCTTCCCCTGGATGCGGACGCACCCATTGTGCCGGGGCGCCGGGTGCCCGGCTACCGGCGTCCGGCGCGCAAGTTCGTGCGGCGCTTCCGACGCCGGCCATGCCGGTCGTGGCGGCTGCATGCGGTGGGCTACGTCGCCGTATCGGATGTCGCGGCCGCGGGAGGCAGCCCGCCAGCCCAACCACGGCGCCGCCGCGGCGGAACACGACCCTTGGCGGTTGCGGCACGGTAGCGCCCGGTTATGCTGCTGCGCTTTCGTTCCGCGGAGTTTCCCGATGCGCCGTTTGTCCCTGGCCGGCCTGGCCGCGCTCGTCGCGTTGCCGGCCGTCGCCGCCGCGCCCTCGTCCGGTGCGCTCGACCTCGAAACCGTGATGGCCGACCCCGACTGGATCGGCCATGCGGTGGAGGCGCCCTACTGGAGCGTGGACGGGCGCAGCCTGTACTACGCGCTCAAGCGCGACGGCAGCACGGTGCGCGACCTCTACCGCGTGGACGCGGCCGGCGGTGCGGCGGTGAAGCTCGATCCGGCGGCGCTGGCCGAGGCCGGCGGGCCGCCGGTGTTCGACCGCGCGCATCGCCATGCCGCCTACGTGCTGCACGGCGACGTGTTCATGGTGGATCTCGCCAGCGGGCGCCGCGTGCAGGTCACGCAGACGGCGGTGGAGGAATCATCGCCGCAGTTCTCCGCCGACGGCCGCGCGCTGCACTACCGCGCCGGCAACGACTGGTACCGCTACGACCTCGCCCGCGGCACCGCCGGCCCGGTGGCCGTGCTCAAGTTCGCCGACGACCCGCAGGGCAAGCAGCCCGACGACCTCGGCGCCGAGCAGCTGCGCCTGTTCGCCACCCTGCGCCGGCTCAAGGCCGACAAGGACGCCCGGCGCGCCGACGAGGAGGCGCTGGCCGCCGCCGACCCCGGCCGTGTGCCGCCGCCGTTCTGGCTGGGCGACAAGGACACCCTGGTCGACGCCGAGCTGTCCCCCGACGGCCGCTGGCTGCTGCTGGTGACGCAGCCGAAGGGTTATGTGGAAGGCAGGGCGCCGGCGGTCACCCACTACGTCACCGACTCGGGCTATGCCGAACCCAAGGAGACGCGCGTCAACGTGGGCCACAACGAGCCGGCGCCGCAGTCGCTCGCGCTGCTCGACCTCGCCGCCCACCGCGCCTACGCGCTCAAGACCGACGTGCTGCCCGGCATCGGCGAGGACCCGCTCGCGGCGATCCGCGCCAAAACCGTCGCGCTCCTCAAGCAGGGCAAGGACAACGAAGCCAAGGCGCTCAAGGCGCCGGCGCAGCGCGCGCTGCGCATCATCTCGGAGGCGGACGACGGCGGTGGCGGCGGCATCGCCTGGAGCGAGGACGGCAGGCAGCTCGCCATCCAGCTGCGCGCCATCGACAACAAGGACCGCTGGATCGCCAGCGTCGATTTCGCCAGGCACGCGCTGGTGCCCCAGCACCGCCTGCACGACGAGGCGTGGATCAACTGGAACTTCAACGATTTCGGCTGGCTCAAGGACAACCGCACGCTGTGGTACCTGTCCGAGGAAGGCGGCTGGTCGCAGCTCTACGCGAAGCCGCTCGAGGGCAAGGCGAAGGCGCTCACCGCCGGCCGCTTCGAGGTCAGCCACCCGGTGCTGTCCGAAGACGGCCGCTGGTTCTACCTGCGCAGCAACCGCGAGACGCCCTACAGCTACGACGTCTACCGCGTGCCGAGCGAAGGCGGCGAGCTGTCGCGCCTCACCCGCTACCAGGGCATGGACGACTTCGTGCTCTCGCCCGACGGCCAGCAATTCGCCGTGCTGCATTCCTCGCCCTACGTGCTGGCGCAGCTGGCCGTGCAGGGCGCCGCGGGCGGCGCGCCGCGCGAGCTGACCAACACGATGAAGGGCGCCTTCACGGCGCAGGCCTGGATCGCGCCGAAGATCGTCGAGGTGCCCTCCTCGCACGGCGCGGGCACCATCTATGCCAAGTACTACGGGCCGGCGGGCGGCGACGCGCGCGGCAAGCCGGCGGTGATCTTCGTGCACGGCGCGGGCTACCTGCAGAACGTCACTCTGTCCTGGTCCAACTACTTCCGCGAGCAGCTGTTCCACAACCTGCTGGTGCAGCAGGGCTACGTGGTGCTGGACATGGACTACCGCGCCTCGGAGGGCTACGGCCGCGCCTGGCGCACGGCGATCTACCGCCAGGCGGGCCACCCGGAGCTGGAGGACCTGCTCGACGGCAAGGCGTGGCTGGTGAAGGAGCGCGGCGTCGATCCGCGGCGCGTGGGCCTCTACGGCGGCAGCTACGGCGGCTTCATGACCGAGATGGCGCTGCTGCGCGCGCCGGGGCAGTTCGCCGCCGGCGCGGCGCTGCGGCCGGTGAGCGACTGGCGCCTGTACAACCACGAGTACACCTCCGACCTGCTCAACACGCCGCAGCTCGATCCGGACGCCTATGCGGCCAGCTCGCCGATCGAGTACGCCGACCGCCTGCAGGATCCCCTGCTGATCGAGCACGGCCTGATCGACGACAACGTGCTGGCGGAGGACTCGGTCCGGCTGTACCAGCGCTTCGTCGAGCTGCACAAGAAGAACTTCTGGATCTCGCTGTACCCGATGGAGCGCCACGGCTTCGTGCATCCGGACTCCTGGTACGACGAATACCGCCGCATCGACGAGCTGTTCGCCACCTACCTCAAGCCCGCGCCCTGAGCGGCGGCCGGCGTCGCCGTTGAGGGCGCCGGCCGGAGCGAGCAGAATGCCGCATCCGACCTGGGGTGCGGCCGTCGCGGCCCCTGCGCGAGCGCGGAACGGGGGCTGTGCGAGCGGCGATGGACGTGGGCTTGATCAAAGGGACGCCATCGCGCGCACGCCTGCTACGCGGGTTGTGCCTGGTCCTGCTCGCCTGCCTGGCCCATGCGGGCCGCGCCGTCGAGATCCCGCTCACCACCTACGACCAGGCCGCGGGCCTGGAGAGCCTGGCCATCACCCGGATGTACCAGGACGCCCAGGGCGTGATGTGGGCGGGCACCGAGAAGGGCCTGTACCGCTTCGACGGCATCGGCTTCACCCCGGAGGGCGCCGACGGGGGCTTCCAGGTTTCCGAGGTGGTCGGCATCGACGGCGACGAGCGCGGCCGCCTGTGGGTGGCCTCGCGCACGGGCCTGCAGGTTGGCGTGGAGGGGCGCTTCCACACGGTGCTGGCGCAGGGGCAGGCGGTGCTGCTCGACCGCGGACAGACGCTGGCGCCGCTGCCGCACGATCGGCTGCTGCTGGTCGCCGGGCACCGGTTGTGGCTGCTGGCGCAGGACGCGCAGGGCGGCTGGCGGCTCACGCCGCGCTTCGATCCGGCACGCCTGCGCGCGCGGCCCGAGCTGGACCAGGTGCGCGCGGTGGCGCGCCTGGGCGAGGACGCCTGGTTCGGCTGCGGCACCCGGCTGTGCCGTCTGCACGGCGACCTGCTGGAACAGTTCGGCCCGGCGCAGCACGTGCCCGCCGACCATTGGCTCGGCTTTTTGCGCACCCGCGACGGCACGCTGTGGGTGCGCGGCACCCGCTCGATCCGGGTCTGGCCGGCGGGCGGCAAGGGCTTCGTGGATCGCGACCTGCCCTACGGCAAGGGCGAGGTGGCGGCCGCCGGCCTGCGGCTGGTGGAGGACGGCGCCGGCCGCGTGCTGACCAGCACCGAACTGGGCGTGGCGCGCTGGGACGGCCGCCGCTGGGAACTGTTCGAGGCGGCGGCCGGGCTGCCGCCGGTCGGCGTGTCGGACCTCCTCGTCGACCGCGACGGCTCGATCTGGCTGGGCACCTACGGCCGCGGCATGCTGCACTGGAACGGCTACGGCCTGGTGGAGAACTGGG
The DNA here is from genome assembly GCF_001182895.1 of Frateuria defendens. Lineage (GTDB taxonomy): Bacteria > Pseudomonadota > Gammaproteobacteria > Xanthomonadales > Rhodanobacteraceae > Frateuria_B > Frateuria_B defendens. The sequence continues at coordinate 118,786 of NZ_LFQR01000028.1, forward strand.
GCAGCGCGCAGGGGCTGGGCAGCCCGCTGGTGTGGTCGATCGCGCGCGACGCGGCCGGGGCGGTGTGGGTGACGCACGATCACGGCGGCGACGTGATCGGCGCGGCTGGCGCCAACGCCCGCCGCTGGCCGGTGCGGATCGCGCCGCCCTACCAGACGCGCGTGGTGCTGCCGGCGGCGGACGGCACGGTGTGGCTGGCCCTGTTCGACGGTCGCGTGCTGCATTACCGGCCCGCCAGCGGCCGCACCGAGACGGTGGCGACGCTGCCCTACTTCATCCGCGCCGCCTATTTCGACCGCGCGGGCGTGCTGTGGATCATGGGCATGGGCGGCCTGTACCGGATCGACCCGGGCGCCCGCACGGCGGTGCGCGAGGCGCCCGCGATCATCCCCACCGGCATCTGCTCGGACATGGCCGAGGACCGCGACGGCCAGCTGTGGCTGGCCTGCAACACCGGCCTGTTCCGGCGCCGCGACGGGCAGTGGCGCCGGATGCGCGAGGCGCCCCGCGCCAGCGTGGGCGGCTACGAGCACGTGGCGGTGCGGGCCGACGGCGGGCTCTGGCTCAGCCGCATGCAGCCGGGCCTGCTTCGCGCCCGCGTCGAGGGCGAGGAGGTCGTGCTGGATGCGGCGGACGATCCGCTGCTGGCGCAGACGCGCTTCTATTTCCTGCGCTACGACCGGGCCGGCCGGCTGTGGGCCGGCGGCGGCAGCGGCGTGGACGTGTTCGACGGCGCGCGCTGGGTCCGGCTGTCCGCGCGCGACGGCCTGGTCTGGGACGAAACCGACTACAACGCTTTCCTGGCCGACCGGGACGGCTCGCTGTGGGTGGGCACCACCAACGGCATCTCCCACGTGCTTGATCCGGACCGCCTGCTGGCGCCGCGCGCGTTGCGGCCGCTGCTGCTGGTGGCCCGCTACGACGGCAGCGCCCTGGCCGGCGGCAGCCGCCGGCCGACCGGGGCGGGCGCGCTGCAACTGCAGTTGGGGGCGCTGGGCAACAGCGCCGGGCATCCGCTGCATTTCCGCTACCGCCTGTCCGGCATCGACGCCGACTGGGTGCAGACGCGGCTGCGCGAGCTGCGCTACGCCTCGCTGCCGCCGGGTCGCTACCGCTTCGAGCTCGAGGTGCTGGACGACAACCGGCGCACGCTGTCGCCGCCGCTGGCGTTCGACTTCACCCTGACCCCGCCGTGGTGGCGCACCCCCTGGGCCTATGCGGGGGCGGGACTGCTGCTGCTGGCCGCCCTGGCCGGCCTGTGGCGCTGGCGCCATCGGCAGCTGCTGCGCCGCGCGCAGCGCCTGGAGCAGGTGGTGGTGACGCGCACGGCGGAACTGGAGCGCGAGAAGCGCGAACTGGAGCGGGTGCAGGCCCAGCTCTACCACCAGGCCACCCACGATGGCCTGACTGGGCTGCTCAACCGCCCGGCGGCGCTCAAGGCCTTGCAGGAGGCCATCGACGGGCAGGCATCCGACTCGGGCCTCGCCCTGGCGCTGCTGGACCTCGACCACTTCAAGGCGGTCAACGACCGCCATGGCCACCCCGCCGGCGACGCGGTGCTGTGCAGCGTGGCCCAGTGGCTGCGGCGGCACTTCCCGCCGGACACCCTGCTCGGCCGCTACGGCGGCGAGGAACTGCTGCTGGCGATCCGGGCCGACTCGCCCCAGGCCGCCGCCGCGTGCCTGCAGCAGGCGGTGGACGGCCTGGCCGCCGCCACCCATGCCTGGCAGGGCCTGGAGCTGGGCATCACTTGCAGCATGGGCATGGCCTGGCTGGCGCCGGGCGCGCGGCGCAGTGTCGAGGCGCTGGTGGAGACGGCCGACCGCCGGCTCTACCAGGCCAAGCAGGGCGGCCGCGCCCGGCTGGTGGTCGATCCGGACTAGCCGGTCCGGCTCCGGAGATACGCCGTTCGAAGCACCGCCTCGCAAAAAGTTTCGAGGGCGACTTTTGCCGAGACTAAATTTGCCTTGACAAATATTATTCCGGCAATAGGATGCGCGGCATGGTTACGCCGTCCATCCCCTTTCCGAACGATCTTTCCGCCGAAAGCCTGGGCATGCTGATTGGCCTGGTCCGCATCGAGCTGGTCCGCCACCTGGAGTCGGAGCTGGCCGCGCAGGGCGTGGACCTGCGCTTCACCCAGTACCTGATCCTCAAGAAGCTCAAGGCTTTCGGGCCGATGGGCGCGGGCGAGCTGGCCCGCTCGGTGGAGCTGGATGCCGGCGCGATGACCCGCCAGCTCGATCAGCTCGAGCGCAAGGGCTACCTGGCCCGCCAGCCGCACGAGCAGGACCGGCGCGCGCTGCGCATCCTGCTCACGCCGGCGGGCGAAACCCTGTGCGACCAGATGCTGAGCTGCAGCGAGCGCGTGCTGGCCGCGGCGCAACGCTCCCTGAGCGAGCGCGAGCAGGTCCAGCTGCACGATTACCTGGAGCGCGTGCTGCTCGCGCTCCGCGACAAATCCTGAATTCTCCGCAAGGCATACACCCATGCGTCTGCACATCCTCGGGGCGGCGACCGGACTGGCGTTGGCATTGGCCGGCTGCGTGAGCAGCGGCGGCCTGCACCCGGACGGTCAGCCGCTCGACCCCGCCAGCCTCGAGGCCGGGCGCAGCCTGGCCGCGTTCACTCCCTCGCCGGCCGCGTGGCCGCAGCAGGACTGGTGGTCGGGCCTGGGCGACGCCCGGCTCGCCGCGCTGATCGACGAGGCGCTCGCCAACAACCCCGATCTCGCCGCGGCCGACGCGCGCGCCCGCCAGGCGCAGGCCGAGGCCGGCGTGGCCGACGCCGCGCGCGGCCCCACCCTCGACGCCGGCGCCAGCGTGGCCGGCGCGCGCATTCCCACCACGGTGATGCCGGCCTCGGCCGGCGGCGGCCATTTCGCGCTGGCCAAGTACGCCTACGGCAACTTCAGCTGGGACCTCGACCTGTGGGGCGGCAAGCGCGCCGCCTGGGAGGCCGCGCTGGGCCAGGCCCGCGCCGCCGAGATCGAGCGCCGCGCCGCGCGCATCGAGGTTTCCGCCAACGTGGCGCGCGCCTACGTGCAGCTCGGCTACGCCTACGCCCAGCAGGACGTGGCCAAGGCGGAGCTCGAGCGCGCCGGGCATGCGCGCACGCTGACCCGCCAGCGCGTGGCCGCCGGCATCGACAGCCAGGTGCAGCTCAAGCAGGGCGACGAGGAAGTGGCCAGCGCCGAGCAGCAGGCGGCGGTGGCCGCGCGCGCCATCGACGCCGCCCGCTCCTCGCTCGCGGTGCTGCTCGGCCGCGGCCCCGACCGCGGCCAGGCGATCGCCCGGCCGCAGGTGCTCAGGCCCGCCACGCTGGCGGTGCCGCCGGACCTCCCGGTGGACCTCATCGGCCACCGCGCCGACCTGGTGGCGGCGCGCTGGCGGGTCGAGGCCGCCTCGCGCGACATCCAGGCGGCCAAGGCCGAGTTCCTGCCCAACGTGAGCCTGGGCGCGCTGGCCGGCTTCGTGGCCCTCGGCGGCGGCACCAACCTGTTCCAGATGCCGGCGCGCTTCTACAACGTGGGCCCGTCGGTCAGCCTGCCGCTGTTCGACGGCGGCCGCCGCCGCGCCAACCTGGCCGGCCAGGACGCGGCCTACGACCTGGCCGTGGCGCAGTACAACAAGACCCTGGTCGGCGCCGTCAACGAGGTCGCCGACGACCTCTCGGCGCTGAGATCCTACGGCGAGCAGATCGCCGCCCAGCAGCGCGCGCTGGAGGCCGCCGACCAGGCCTGGCAGCTCGCCGAGCAGCGCTACCGCGCCGGCGTCGGCAGCTACCTGGAGGCGCTCAGCGTGCGCCAGCAGCTGCTCGCCGACGAGCAGCGCATGGCCGGGCTGCAGGCGCAGCAGGTCGATGCCTCCGTGCAACTGATCCAGGCCCTGGGCGGCGGCTTCCGGCCTCAGCCGGGCGACGACGTCGCCGCCACCCCCGTTTCCACCTCCCCCCGAGACTGATCCCATGGCTAGCCAGACTCCCGCCGCGGCCGACGCCCAGGCCGCCCCGCCGCCGAAGAATCGCCGCGGCTTCCTGTTGCGCCTGCTTCTCGTCGTGCTGGTCGTGATCGCGATCGGCTGGGGCGCGTGGTACTTCGTCGACGGCCGCTGGTACGAGGGCACCGACGACGCCTACGTCGGCGGCAACGTGGTGCAGATCACCCCGCAGATCGCCGGCACCGTGGTGTCCATCGGCGCCGACGACGGCGACCTGGTGCACGAGGGCGACGTGCTGGTGGCGCTCGACCGCGCCGACGCCGACATCGCGCTCGACCGCGCCAAGGCCAACCTCGCCAACACCGTGCGCCGCGTGCGCGGCCTCTACAGCAACGTCTCCGGCGCGCAGGCCCAGGTGGCGGCGAACAAGGTGGCGCTGGACAAGGCGCGCGCCGACTACAACCGCCGCCGCGACCTGGCCAGGTCGGGCGCGATCTCCAACGAGGAGCTGTCGCACGCGCTCGACGCGCTGACCTCCGCGCAGAGCGCGCTGACCTCCGCCGAGCAGCAGTACCAGACCAACAAGGTGCTGGTGGACGACACCGTGGTCGCCTCGCATCCCGACGTGCAGGCCGCCGCCGCCCAGCTGCGCAGCGCCTATCTGGACGACGTGCGCACGGTGATCCGCGCCCCGGCCACCGGCTACGTCGCCAAGCGCACGGTGCAGGTGGGCCAGCGCGTGCAGCAGGGCGCCGCGCTGATGGCGGTGGTGCCGCTGCACCAGGTGTGGGTGGACGCCAACTTCAAGGAGACCCAGCTCACCCACATGCGCATCGGCCAGCCGGTGGAGGTGAAGGCCGACGTCTACGGCGGCAGCGTGACCTACAAGGCCAAGGTGCAGAGCCTGGGCGTGGGCACCGGCAGCGCGTTCTCGCTGCTGCCGGCGCAGAACGCCACCGGCAACTGGATCAAGATCGTGCAGCGCATCCCGGTGCGCGTGGTGTTCACCGATCCGAAGCAGCTCGACGAGCACCCGCTGCGCATCGGCCTGTCGCTGGACGCCGAGGTGGGCCTGCACGACCAGAGCGGCCCGCTGCTGGCGCGGCAGCCGCCGAGCCAGCCGATCCTCACCACCGACGTGTACGCCAAGCAGCTGGCCCAGGTGGATGCGCTGATCGAGCAGATCATCCACGCCAACCTGGCCACGGCCAGCGCCGGCGGCCAGGACGGCAAGAAGCCCTCCGCCTGAGCGTCGCGGGCGGGCGCGGCGCCGGCCGCGCCTGACCGCCGCGGTTCCGCCCCGCGCGTTCCTCATTCCGACCCGGCGCCCGACGTAACGACGCCCCCTGCCACGGCCGCGCCGCCCATGAACAACCCTCAATTCCGTCCGCCCAACCTCGCGCTTTCCACGGTCGGCCTGTCGCTGGCCACCTTCATGCAGGTGCTGGACACCACCATCGCCAATGTGTCGCTGCCGACCATCGCCGGCAACCTCGGCGTGAGCGTGAACCAGAGCACCTGGGTGATCACCTCCTTCGCGGTGAGCAACGCCATCGCGCTGCCGCTGACCGGCTTCCTCACCCGCCGCTTCGGCGAGACCAAGCTGTTCGTGTGGTCCACGCTGCTGTTCTCGCTGGCCTCGTTCCTGTGCGGCATCTCGCAGAGCATGGGCATGCTGATCCTGTTCCGCGCCATCCAGGGCGCGGTGGCGGGGCCGATGTACCCGATCACCCAGAGCCTCCTGATCTCGATCTACCCGCCGGCCAAGCGCGGCATGGCGATCGCCCTCTTGGCGATGGTGACGGTGGTGGCGCCGATCGCCGGGCCGATCCTCGGCGGCTGGATCACCGACAACTACACCTGGCCGTGGATCTTCTTCATCAACGTGCCGATCGGCATCTTCGCCAGCATGGTGGTGCTCAACCAGATGCAGGGCCGGCCCGAGCGGCTGGAGCGGCCGAAGATGGACTACGTCGGCCTGGTCACCCTGATCATCGGCGTGGGCGCGCTGCAGGTGGTGCTGGACAAGGGCAACGACGAGGACTGGTTCAACTCGCCGTTCATCGTGGCCACCGCGATCGTCGCGGCGATCGGCCTGGCGGTGTTCCTGATCTGGGAGTTCACCGACAAGGACCCGATCGTCAACCTGCGCCTGTTCCGCCACCGCAACTTCGCCTTCGGCACGCTGGCGCTGATGCTCGGCTATGCGGCGTTCTTCGCCATCGGCCTCCTGGTGCCGCAGTGGCTGCAGCGCAACCTAGGCTACACCGCCACCTGGGCGGGCCTCGCCACCGCGCCGCTGGGCGTGCTGCCGGTGCTGCTGACGGTGTTCGTGGGCCGCTACGCGCCGCGCTTCGACCTGCGCATGCTCGCCACGCTGGCCTTCTTCGTGATGGGCGCCACCTCGTTCGTCCGCGCGGACTTCTACATCGGCGTGGACTTCCGCCACGTGGCGCTGGTGCAGCTGATCCAGGGCCTGGGCGTGGCGTTCTTCTTCATGCCGGTGCTGACCATCCTGCTCTCGGACCTGCAGCCGAACGAGATCGCCGCGGGCTCGGGCCTGGCCACCTTCCTGCGCACGCTGGGCGGCAGCTTCGCCGCCTCGATCACCAACTTCATGTGGGACCACCGCGCCATCGTGCACCACGAGCAGCTGGGCGAGCACCTGACGCCCTACGACCCGGCCACGCAGGCGGCGCTGGCGCAGCTGGGCGGCACGTCGTCGGCCACGGCCCAGCTCAACCAGATGGTGACCCTGCAGGGCTACCAGATCTCCTTCAACGAGGTGTTCCACGCGCTGGGCTGGATCTTCATGGCCCTGATCGTGGTGGTGTGGCTGGCGCGCCCGCCGTTCACCGCCAAGGCCGGGCCGGCCGCGGGCGGCGGCCACTGACCGGCCGCGCAAGCCCGGATACGACAACGGCCCCGTTCGGGGCCGTTGTGTCGTAAGGGCGGAGGCGCGCGCGATCAGAGATCGAAGGCAAAGCCCACCAGGGCCATCGTCTCGCCGCGGTTGGGCTCGTGCAGGCTGCCGTTGGAGATGTGGCGGATGCCCACGGTGAAGTGCTTGGCCTGCCAGCCCAGCGTGCTCACGAACTGGTAGTGGCTGGAAAGCGCCTGCGTGGTCTGGGTGGTGCCGGCGACCTGGAAGCTGAAGAACAGCGGCTGGTACCAGCTGTCGGCATCGCCGTAGTGGAAGCGCGCACCGCCGGCGAGCAGGCCCACGTTCTTGTCGGTGCCGGGGTGGCTGTCGCGGAAGCGGCCGAGGTCGCGGCCCTCGATCCAGCCCGCCGACACGTCGGGCGACCAGGTGAAGCGCGTGTTGCCGATCGGCTGCGGCGCGAACACGGCCTCGACGAAGCCGGCGTTGGTGCCGTGGCTGTCCATGTAGCTGCGTGCGCCCTGGATCTCGATGCGGGTCTGGGCGGCGGCCGGGAGCGTGGCGGCGACCAGGCCGAGGGCCAGGACGCCGCGGAGAAGGTTCTTCTTGTACATGGTGGTCTTTCTTGTTGTGGGGGATGGGAGGGATTAAAGAGGCGCTCTCTTTATGTACTCCCTAGTTTAAAAAACAAGGGCGTCAAAGGGTCGTCTTTGCGACCACTTGTACGAGAACACAGCGTTGCCCGGGCTGCACTCACCCGTTGGGGGAGATCCCGCCACCCCCGTTCGGGTGGATGCGCCCAGGGCGTCCCTCGAAAAAGCGCAAGCCCCGGCACGCTGGCCGGGGCTTGCGGGGGACGGGCGGGCCGCTCAGGGCCGGGCGCGGCCGGCGGCGCGCAGGTCCGGCCGGTCGAGGTCGAGCCGCTCGAACGGCAGCGTCGGCGCCTCGGGATGCCGCTGGCGCAGGGCCGGGCCGAACTGCGTGGCGTCGCCCACCACCACCACGTGGCTGCCGGCGCCGAGGTGGGCCTTGGCGTAGGCCTCAATCTGCGCCGGGCCCACCGCCTGCACCCGCTCGATGTAGCGGCCGATCTCGGCGAGGTCCACGCCGTAGGTCGCCAGCTCGCCCAGCTGGCGGGCGAGGCCGGCGGTGGTCTCCAGGCCGCGGCCGTATTCGCCGACCAGGGTGGCCTTGCGCGCGGCCAGTTCGGCGGCCGGCACGGGGGTGTCGCCCAGGCGTGCGAACTCGCCGAGCATCAGGTCCACCACCTGCGCCGCCGAGGGGTTCTTGGTCTGCGCCTGCGCCAGCCACAGGCCGCTGTCGCGGCGGCCGTCCAGGCGGCTGCTGGCGCCGTAGGAGAGGCCGCGCTTGATGCGGATCTCCTCGTTGAGCCGTGCCGAGTAGGAGCCGCCGAGCACCGCGTTGGCGACCACGCCGGCGTAGTAGCCCGGATCGTTGCGCGGCGGCGCCGCGTGGGCCGCGACCACGCCGGCCTGGCCGGCGCCATGCTGGTCGATCGCCAGCACCGCCGGCAGCGTGCCCGTGCCGTGGCCGGCCGGCGCGGCGGCCAGCGGCGCGGCGGGCCGGGCCCAGTCGCCGAAGCTCTGCTGCGCCAGCGCGCGGGCCTGCGCCGGGGCGATGTCGCCGGTGAGCACCAGCACGGCGTTGTCGGGTCGGTAGATGGCGGCGTGCAGCTGCGCGACGTCGGCACGGGTGATCGCCGCCAGCGAGGCCGGCGTGCCGCTGCGCGAGTGGCCGTAGGCGCCGGCGCCGAACACCGCGCGGCCGGCGGCCAGCGAGGCCAGTGCGGTAGGCCGGCTGAGCGCGAGGTGCAGGTCGTCCAGCGCCTGGGCGCGGGCGCGCTGCAGCTCGTCCTCGGCGAAGTCCGGCTGGCGCGCCACCTTGGCCAGCAGGGCCAGCGCCTGCGGCAGCCGGGGCGTGGTCACGGTGATGGCGACCGAGCTGCGGTCCCAGCTGGCGCTGGCGTCCAATGAGCCGCCCAGTGCCTCGGCCTGGGCCGCGATCTGCGGCGCGCCGAGGCCGCCGGCGCCGCGGGTGAGCAGCGTGGCGGTGAGGTCGGCGAGGCCGGCCTTGCCGGCCGGGTCCAGTTCGCCGCCACGGCGCAGCAGCAGTTCGGCGGTGACCAGCGGCAGGCCGTCGCGGCGCACGCTGACCACTTCCAGGCCGTTGGGCAGCGCCTGCGCGGTCGGCGTCGGCACGCTGAGCCGGGGCGCCGGGCCGGGCGCGGGCGGCGTGGCGGGGAAGTCGGCGGCCCGGGCGCCTGCGGCCAGTGCGCCTGCGGCCAGCGCCAGCGCGGTCGCCAGCGTCGTGCCCCACTTCGTCGCGCGCTTCATTTCGCACCTCCCTTGCCGTGCGTGTCCGCCGCGGCCCTGGCCTGCGGCAGGTAGTCGATGGCGACACTGTGCGCGCCGGTCACGTAGTGCTTGAGCACGCGCTGCACGTCGTCGGCGGTGACCGCCTGCAGCGCGGCCAGGTCGCTGTTGACGCGCGCGGGGTCGCCCTCGGTGAGCGCCGCCTCGCCGAGCGCGAAGGCCTTGCCCTGGGCGGTCTGGCGCTGGGTGAGTTCCTGCGTGAGCAGCTGGGTCTTCACCTTGTCCAGCTCCGCGGCGGCGATCGGGCCGTCGGCGAGCCGGGCGATCTGCGCCCGCAGCGGCTGCTCCGCCTCGGCCGGCCGGTGGCCGCTGGCGAGGATGGCGTAGGCGATGAAGAGCCCCGGCCCCACGCGCGCGTCCACCTCGGCGCCGGCCTGCTGCGCCACCTGGCTGCGGTACACCAGCGACTGGTACAGGCGCGAGGAATCGCCCTGCGCGAGCAGCGCCGCGGCCACCTGCAGCGGGATCGTGTCGGCGTCCCTGGCCGGCGGGATCAGCCAGCTCAGCGCCACCGCGGGCAGCGGCGCGGTTTCGCTGGTTTCGGTGTAGCGCTTGTCGGCGGTGCGCGCGGGCTCCACCGCGGTCACCTGCGGGATCGGCGCGGACGGCTTGGCGATGCCGCCGAAGTAGCGGTCCACCCAGGTGTCCAGCTGCTTGGGCTGGAAGTCGCCGGCCACGATCAGGGTGGCGTTGTCGGGGCGATAGTAGGTGCGGTGGAAGGCGATCACGTCCTCGAGCGAGGCCGCCTCCAGGTCCTCGATGCTGCCGATGGTCGGGCGCCGGTACGGGTGCACCGCGAAGGAGTGCGGGTCGATCGCGTTGAACAGCTTGCCGTAGGGCTGGGCCAGCACGCTCTGGCGGTATTCCTCCTCCACCACCGCGCGCTCGGACTTGAAATTGGCCGCGTCCACGTTGAGGTTGGAGAGCCGCTCGGCCTCCGCCCACAGCAGCGTTTCGAGGTAATTGGACGGGATCACCTCGAAATAGTTGGTGACGTCGTCGCCGGTAGAGGCGTTGTTGGCGCCGCCCACGTCCTCGGTGAGCCGGTCCATCTGCTCGGCGTGCATGTGCGCCGTGCTCTTGAACATCAGGTGCTCGAACAGGTGGGCGAAGCCCGAGCGGCCCTGCGGGTCATCCTTCGAACCCACGTGGTACCAGACCTGCACGGTGACGGTGGGGCTCGCGTGGTCCCCGATGCTCAGCACCTGCAGGCCGTTGGGCAGGGTGCGCTCGCGGTAGGCGATCGGCGGCACGGCGAGTTCGGCCGCCTGCAGCGCAGGCCATGCCGCGGCCAGGCCGAACAGGGCCAGGGCGGCCAGCCGGGCGGCGGGCCTGAAGCGGGTGGACATGGAACGATCCCTCCGATGGAAAAGGCCACCTTAGCAAGCCGTGCCGCCGGGGCGCAGAGGACGGATGGGCTAGAGCCTCGCCATGAATCACCCGGGTCTTATTGACGGCCAACTTTGATCCGGGTAAAAAGTGGGACAGATTCAACCCGGATGAAATCCATGCGCGCCCAGCCCAGCCCGACCTGCACCGCCTTCGACGGCACCCGCCTGATCGCCGCCGGCCCGCCCGCCGAGGTGGCGCTGGCGGCCAAGCGCGCGGTGGAAACCGGCGCCGCGGGGCCGGTGCTGGTGTTCGACGACCGTACCGCCCGGCCGGTGGAGTTCGACCTGCGCGGCAGCGAGGCGGACGTGCTGGCCCGGCTCGGGTCCGTCGCGCCGGACGCCGCCGAAGCCGCCCCGCCGCGCGGGCCGGGCCGGCCCAGGCTGGGCGTGACGGCGCGCGAAGTGACCCTGCTGCCGCGCCATTGGCACTGGCTGGCGGCGCAGCCGGGCGGCGCCTCGGCGGTGCTGCGCCGGCTGGTGGAGCAGGCGCTGCGCGAAGGCCTGCCCGGCCAGCGCGCCCGCGAGGCCGGCGAGGCGGTGGATCGCTTCATGCAGGCGATGACCGGCAACCTGCCCGGCCACGAGGAGGCCAGCCGCGCGTTCTGGCGCGGCGAGCGTGCGGATTTCGCCGCACTCACCGCGGCGTGGCCGGCGGATGTGCGCGATCATCTGCGTCGCCTCGCCGCCATCGCCTGGGACGAGGCCGGTCGTTGAACGCCGCCATGTCCCCACGCCAAGGATGCCCCGCATGACGACGCCTCCCGCCGGCCGCCCGGCCCCGCTCACCGAAGGCCCGGTCGCCCGTATCCTGCTGCGCTTCACCCTGCCGGTCCTGGGCGGCACGGTGCTGCAGTCGCTCAACGCCTCGGTCAACGCGATGTGGATCGGCCATTACCTCGGCGAGGCGGCGCTCACTGCCACCAGCAACGCCACGCTGATCCTGTTCCTGCTGCTCTCGGCGGTGTTCGGCGTGAGCATGGCCGCCACCATCCTGGTCGGCCAGAGCCTGGGCGCGCGCGACCTGGCGCAGGCACGGCGGGTGGTGGGCACCGGCGCGGGCTTCTTCCTGGCGATCTCGGCGGCGCTGGCCGTGACGGGCTTCTTCGCCACCGGCTGGCTGATGCGCGCGATGGGCACGCCGGCCGATGCGCTGCCCTACGCCACCGCCTACCTGCGGCTGATCTTCCTCGCGCTGCCGGCGATGTACTTCTACAACTTCCTGATGATGACCCTGCGCGGCGCCGGCGACGCCAGGACGCCGTTCCTGTTCCTGGGCCTGTCGGTGCTGCTGGACATCGCGCTCAACCCGCTGCTGATGTTCGGCGCCGGCCCGCTGCCGGGGCTCGGCATCGCCGGCTCCGCGCTCGCCACCCTGGTCGCGCAGAGCGTGGCGCTGGCCGCGCTGCTGCTCACGCTGCACCGGCGGCGGCATTTCCTGTGGATCGGGCGACGGGAGCTTGCGCTGTTCAAGCCCGACTGGACCCTCCTGCGCGCGCTGGTGTCCAAGGGCCTGCCGATGGGCCTGCAGATGATGGTGATCTCCGCCTCGGCGATCCTGATGATGCGCCTGGTCAACGACCACGGCTCGCAGACCGTGGCCGCCTACGGCGCCGCCCAGCAGCTGTGGAACTACGTGATGATGCCGGCGATGGCGGTGGGCGGCGCGGTGTCCTCGATCGCGGCGCAGAACGTGGGGGCGCGCCGCTGGGATCGGGTGGGCCAGGTCGCGCGCTGGGGCGTGGTCTACAGCCTCCTGCTCGGCGGTGCGCTGATCGGCGCGATCTACCTCTTCAACCACGCCGCGCTCGCCCTGTTCCTGCCGGCGGACGGCGCGGCCATCGCGCAGGCGGCGCACCTCAACGCCATCGCGGTGTGGTCGTTCCTGTTCCTCGGCGTCACCTTCGTGCTGTTCGGCGTGGTGCGCGCCACCGGCGCGGTATGGCCGCCGCTGCTGATCCTGCTGGTGTCGACCTGGTTCATCCGCCCGCCGTTCGCGCTGTTGCTGCAGGCGAAGCTGGGCACGGACGCGATCTGGTGGAGCTTCCCGCTCGGCGCGCTGGTGTCGATGCTGCTGGCGCTCGGCTACTACCGCTACGGCGGCTGGCGTCAGGCGCGCATGCTGCCATCCGCGGCCGCGCCGGCCACCGGCGATGCGGCGGCCGAAGCCGGCGTGGCGGCGGCGGCCGAGTCGCCGTAACGGGCCTTCGATGCGGGAGCGCGAGTCCTGGTCCGGCCCCGCGGGCGCCAGGCGTCAGAGCAGCACGCCGTCCTCCGCCGCCAGCGGCGCGGGCAACTCGGCGTCGCCCAGCAGTTCGCCCAGGCTGATCTCCACGGTGCGGCAGATCGCGTCCAGCGCCAGGTCGTTGGGCAGGCGGTCGAACGGGTCCTCGATCTGGTCGCCCAGCGCGTCCAGCCCGAAGAAGGTGTAGGCGAGCACCGCCACCATCACCGGCGTGAACCAGCCCATCGTGCCCACCAGGCAGAACGGCAGCAACAGGCAGTACACGTACACCGTCCGGTGCAGCATCAGGATGTAGGCGAAGGGGATCGGCGTGCCGCGGATGCGCTCGCAGCCGCCCAGCACGTAGGAGAGGCGGCTGAGCTGGGCGTCGATGTCGGCCAGCAGGATGCTGTCCAGGTGGCCCTCGCGGCGCAGCTGCGCATAGGCCCGGCCCAGCCGGCCGAGCAGCGCGTTGGGCGGGTTGGGCGAGCGCTCCAGCGCGGCGGCTTCGTCCGGCGGCAGCCAGCGGGCGAAGCCCGGCCGCGGATCGCTGCCGCGCAGCTGGTGGCGCAGCGCGTGCGCGTAGGCGATCAGGCGGTGCACCAGCACGCGCCGCGCCGGGGCCGGCGCGTCCGCCGCCAGGCTCTGCGTCTGCCGGGCGAGGTTGCGCAGCACGATCAGCAGCTCGCCCCACAGCGTGCGCGCCTCCCACCAACGCTGGTAGGCCACGCTGTTGCGAAAGCCCAGGAAGATCGCCAGCGTCAGGCCCATCAGCGTCAGCGGGGCCGCGCCGAGGAGCCTGGGCGGCAGAAA
>NZ_LFQR01000279.1 GCF_001182895.1 Frateuria defendens
CGTATGGGGCGTGGGGGGCGACGCAGTCGGCGCAGAGCATGGATGCGGGGACGGTGAAGCGGGCTGTGTCGCCCCAGCCCGGCCAGGGCGCCGACGCCGCCTCGCTGAGCGGGCAGGGCGCTACGGGCAGCAGCGCGCTGGTGAAGGTGACGGCGAGCATCGGCGGCGGCAGCCAGTCGAACCAGAGCCACTTCCAGCAGACCACGCAGCAGGGCAGCACGGTGACGGCTAGCCACGACCTGACGGTGGTGGCGACGGGCAGCGGCGCGACCGACGGCAGCGGTCAGGCCGCGGACGGCGACATCACCCTGC
>NZ_LFQR01000280.1 GCF_001182895.1 Frateuria defendens
CGTATGGGGCGTGGGGGGCGGCGCAGTCGGCGCAGAGCCTGGGTGAGGGGGCCACGTCCGGGCAGGGCTCCGACGCCGCCTCGCTGAGCGGGCAGGGCGCTACGGGCAGCAGCGCGCTGGTGAAGGTGACGGCGAGCATCGGCGGCGGCAGCCAGTCGAACCAGAGCCACTTCCAGCAGACCACGCAGCAGGGCAGCACGGTGACGGCTCGCCACGACCTGACGGTGGTGGCGACGGGCAGCGGCGCGACCGACGCCAGCGGCCAGGCCGTGGACGGCGACATCACCCTGC
>NZ_LFQR01000281.1 GCF_001182895.1 Frateuria defendens
GCACCGCGTCCAGGCGCGCGAACTCGCGCTGCCTGGCCCAGTCCGGGTTGCCGATGCGGACGTCGCGCGCGGTGAACTCCGGCCACGGCAGCAGCGCGCGCAGGCCGCCTTCCGCGGGCTCGCGCCGCCATGCCACGCCGAGTTCGCCGTCGATGACGAACGGCCGCCCGATCGCCTCGCTCACCCGCGCGTTGACCGTGGGCTTGAACCGATTCCAGTCGAGCAGCGCCAGGATGACGAACGGCAGCACGATCAGGACCAGCAGGATGCCGACGATCCACGCCAGCACTTTGGTATTGCGTCTCATGGCCGCCTCCTTTTCGCGCCGCAGGGCAGCCATAGCGCGCGGCGCGAAAAGATTACGT
>NZ_LFQR01000282.1 GCF_001182895.1 Frateuria defendens
GCGGCGCGAAAAGATTACGTGTTGGCGGCCGGCCGGGCTCGGCGTTCGTTCACGCGGGCGTTCGGCGCGCGTCGGCTTCGGCCTTCCCGAGGCGGCGGTGGAATGCGAGGCGCGGCGCACGGTGGGCATGGGTCGCCATCGGCACGCCGTCGTGACGGGGGCGTTATAGAGCCGGCGGTTTGTCGCGTAAGGTGGTCGTCGAGCGAGGGCGGATCAGTAGGCCGGCGGCTGCCGTGGCGCCAGCCGGTAGCTCAGCCGGGCGGTGACCTGCTGTAGGCATTGCAGGGGAGGGCAGGCCTCGCGCATCGCGGCGAGCACCGCCCGCCGCGGCGCGGTGAGGCGCAG
>NZ_LFQR01000283.1 GCF_001182895.1 Frateuria defendens
GGCACGAACAGCGCGGTGCTGACCGCGCAGCAGCTGCTCAACAGCGGGCGCATCGCCAGCCAGGGCCTGACCGCGCTGAGCGCGGGCGGCGACCTTCTCAACACCAACGGCCGCATCAGCGGCGGCGTGGTGAGCCTGGTGGCGGGCGGCGACATCCGCTCGTTCTCGCTGGGCGGCCTCGCCCACAGCGGCCTGCCGGCCGCCAGCATCAGCGCGGGCCAGGGCCTGCAGATCCTC
>NZ_LFQR01000284.1 GCF_001182895.1 Frateuria defendens
GCCCAAAGGGCCGGCCAGATCACGACCGCGCATCACCTGGCACGCATCAAAAACCAGTACTAGCTGACTTCGTTGCCAAAAACGCCTCTAGCTCAATCCAACGGCTGAAGGCCAAAAACATTCAACGAGAAGCAACAAGCAAGCGCCCCTCACCGATACCCCGCCGCCTGCAACTCAAACAACTCCGCATAATGCCCCCCACGCGCTACCAGCTCCTCGTGGCTCCCCACTTCGATGATCCGCCCACCCTCCAGCACGACGATGCGATCGGCCATCCGCACGGTGGAGAAGCGGTGCGAGATGATCACCGCCGTCTTGCCCTGCGAGAGTTCCTTGAAGCGCTGGAACACCTCGAACTCCGAGCGCGCGTCCAGCGCCGCGGTGGGTTCGTCCAGCACCAGCAGCGG
>NZ_LFQR01000285.1 GCF_001182895.1 Frateuria defendens
GCCACCGGCACGCGCTGGACCACGCAGACGGCGGCCAGCACGGTCAGCGCCGGCGGCAACCTGGCGCTGGTGGCCGGCCACGACCTGACGGCCCCGGTCGCCACGCTCACCAGCGGCGGCGACCTGAGCGCCTGGGCCGGGCACGACCTCAGCCTGGCCGCCGCCACCACCGGCACGGCCAGCCACGTCACCCACCAGGTCGCCACGCTGAACGCGGGCGGCAACCTGGCGCTGGGCGCGGGCAACAACCTC
>NZ_LFQR01000286.1 GCF_001182895.1 Frateuria defendens
GTCTCGCTCAACGGCCAGCCGGCCGGCAGCAAGGACTTCTCGGTGAAGTAAGGCCGGGCCCGCCGGCTTTGCGGCAGCAGCGAAGGCGCGGCCCCGGCCGCGCCTTCTGCTTTCGGCGGGCGCCGCGCTTTGGCGCCCGTTCCCGGCACGAGCGCGCGGACATGGGCCGGCTCGCCCGAGCCCTCATGCCGGCTCGAACAGGGCTTCCAGGTCGGCCTCGTCGAAGCGCAGGCGGGTACTGGCACCGCCGCCCTCGAGCACGGCGCGCGCGAGTTCGGCCTTGCGCTCCTGCAGGGCTTGGATCTTTTCCTCGACGGTGCCGCGGGCGATGAGCCTGTAGACGAACACCGGCCTGTCCTGGCCGATGCGATGG
>NZ_LFQR01000287.1 GCF_001182895.1 Frateuria defendens
CTGCATGGCCTGGTTCCGCTCAGCCGCGGGGGCCGGCGATGGACGCCAGCCTGCGCAGGGAAGGGTGCTGCGCCGGCAGCGGCAGCAGGCGGCCGTCGTCGTCGAGCAACTGCATGTGCCGCAGCCACTGCTCGAACTCCGGCGCGCGCCGCAGTCCGAGCAGCTGCCGCAGGTACAGGGCGTCGTGGAAGGAGGTGCTCTGGTACATCAGCATGACGTCGTCCGCGCCCGGCACGCCGATGAGGAAGGTGACGCCGGCCGTGGCGAGCAGGGTCATCAGCGTGTCCATGTCGTCCGAGTCGGCCTCGGCATGGTTGGTGTAGCAGACGTC
>NZ_LFQR01000288.1 GCF_001182895.1 Frateuria defendens
GCGTGCGCCTCGCCGGCGCGGGCCTGAGCCGCGCCATCTGCCGCGTGCTCACCCTGGAGCAGGGCGCCACCGACAAGCTCTGCCAGCTCTCCCCGCGCGACCTCCTGCAGCTCATCTTCGACGTGTTCGAGGACAAGGCCGTGCTGGACGACTACCAGCGCGCGCGCTCGGAGCAGTTCGACGTGGAGCGCGAGATCGGCCAGCTCGGCCAGGACCTCGCCGGCCTGCACCTGCGGCTGGAATCGGCCAAGGCCGACGTGCGCTCCTTCGAGGAAGGCATGGCCCTGCGCGGCCA
>NZ_LFQR01000029.1 GCF_001182895.1 Frateuria defendens
TCTCCATGAAGTGGTGGCCGGTGGCCACGATGATCAGGTATTCGCGGCCGTCGGCCTCGTAGATCATCGGGTTGGCCTGGCCGCCGGCGGGCAGCGGCACGCTCCACACCGTCTTGCCGGTCTTGGTGTCGATGGCGCGGATCAGGTCGTCGGTGGCCGCGGCGACGAAGACCAGGCCGCTGGCGGTCGCCACCGAGCCGCCGTTGTTGGGCGTGCCGATCTCGATCGGCAGGCCGGTGGGCAACCCGAACGGGCCGTTGCGGCGGGCGGTGCCGAGCGGGCGGTCCCACAGGGTCTTGCCGGTCTTGAGGTCGATCGCGCGGATCCCGCCGTAGGGCGGCTCCTTGCACAGCATGCCGGTGAGCGGCAGGCGCCAGCCCGTATTCACGTTGACCGCATAGGGCACGCCGATCTGCGGATCGCCGGCGCCTTCGGCGTGGCCGTGGTCGTTCGGGTTGGCCGGCATTTCGTCGCGCGGCTTCCAGCCCAGCGCGTCGGCCTTGGCGCGCGGCACCAGGATGTTGTAGTTGGGCATGTCGTTGTAGTTGGCGATCAGCACGCCGCGCACCGGGTCCACCGCCATCGAGCCCCAGTCGGAACCGCCGTTGTAGCCGGGGTACTCGATGAAGTGGCGGTCGGCCTCGGGCGGGGTGTACTGGCCCTGGTAGCTGGCCTGCTGGAACTGGATGCGGCAGACCAGCTGGTCGAACGGCGTCAGGCCCCACATGTCGCGCGGCGTCAGGTCCGGCTTGCTGAGATGGTTGAACAGCGAGTAGGGCTGGGTGGGCGAGCGGCTGTCCGGCTCCAGGCCGCCCTGCGGCACCTTGCGTTCCTCCACGCCGAACAGCGACTGGCCGGTGCGGCGGTCGAGCACGTAGGTCTCGCCCTGCTTGGTCGGCACCACGATGGCCGGGATGGGGCCGTCCTTGCCCGGGAAGTTGATCAGGCTGGGCTGCGAGCCCTGGTCGTAGTCCCAGGCGTCCTTGTGCGCGGTCTGGAAATTCCACACCGGCAGGCCGGTTTCCACGTTCAGCGCGGTCAGCGACACCGCGTACTTGTTCTCCGCCGGCGTGCGCAGGCTGCTCCAGTAGTCGCCCGAGGCGTTGGCCACGGGCAGGTAGATCATGCCGAGCTTGTCGTCGCCGGTGAACGTGGTCCACACGTCGGGGGAGCCGGCCACGTAGTTCTCCGCCGCGCGCCGCCTGGGGCGGGCGCTGGAGGGTGGTTCGATCTCGATGGCGAGGGTGGAAGCGGCGCCGGTTTCAGCCGCCGCGCAGCGTCCGTCCGTAGGCGTGCACTTCGTCCACCAGCACCTTCACGTGTTCCGGGGCCACTTCCGGGGTGATGCCGTGGCCGAGGTTGAAGACGTGGCCGGGGTGGTTGCCGTAGCTGTCGAGCACGGCGCGGGCCTCGCGGCGGATCACCTCGGGGCCGGCGCGCAGCACGGCGGGGTCGAGGTTGCCTTGCAGGGCGACCTTGCCGGCCACGGCGTGGCGGGCGTCGGCGAGGTCCGTGGTCCAGTCCACGCCGAGCGCGGCGGCGCCGGTGTCGGCCAGGGCGGCGAGGTGCTGGCCGGCGCCCTTGGAGAACAGGATCACCGGCAGCTCGCGGGCCTGCGGGTCGGCTTTCAGCGCGTCGACCACCTGGGCCATGTAGCGCAGCGAGAATTCGCGGAACGGCGTGGGGCCGAGCAGGCCGCCCCAGGTGTCGAACACCATCAGCGCCTGCGCGCCGGCGGCGGCCTGGGCGATCAGGTAGGCGGCGACGGACCGCGCCAGCGTGTCGAGCAGGCAGTGGGCGAGCGCGGGCTCGTTCCAGCACATTGCCTTGAGCGTGGCGAAGTCGCGCGAGCCTTCGCCCTCGACCATGTAGCAGGCCAGCGTCCACGGGCTGCCGGAGAAGCCGATCAGCGGCACGCGGCCGTGGAGTTCCTGGCGGATCAGGCGTACCGCGTCCATCACGTAGCGCAGCTCGCCGTCCATGTCGGGCACGGCGAGGCGCTCCACGTCGGCATGGCTGCGCACCGGCCTGGCGAAGCGCGGGCCCTCGCCCTGGGCGAAGGAGAGGCCCAGGCCCATCGCGTCGGGCACGGTGAGGATGTCGGAGAACAGGATCGCCGCGTCCAGCTCGAAGCGCTCCAGCGGCTGCAAGGTCACCTCGCAGGCCAGCTCCGGGCTCTGCGCCAGCGCCATGAAGCTGCCGGCGCGCGCGCGGGTGGCGCGGTACTCGGGCAGGTAGCGGCCGGCCTGGCGCATCACCCAGATCGGCGTGGTATCGGTGGGCTCGCGGTGCAGGGCGCGGAGGAAGCGGTCGTTTTTCAGGGCAGCGGACATGGGGGTCTTTGGGTGGAGGAAGAGGCTTTTGGCAGGGGGATCGAGAGCACCCGGCCCCTGCCTCGGTCCTCTCTCTGGTGGGGAGAGCGTGAGGGTCGCATGGTTACCGCGAGCTGCCCCCTCTCCCCTTGGGGAGAGGGTTGGGGTGAGGGGGGGCACGGGTGCGAAATCTTTGCTTCGAGCGAGCTTTGTCGTGAGCACCTGCCCCTCATCCCAACCTTCCTCGCTCCTCAAGGCCGGCGCCATCCATGGCGCCTCCCCGCGTACTCCCCGGTGGGGAGAAGGAGCGAGCGTGCCGTGCGGGTTCGCTGCCGGCTTGGCGTGGGGCGATCCCATGCGCCCGGCGTTCCTCAAGCTCACTGGGAGTAAGGGCCTTCCTGGCCCTGGGCGAACATCACGCGGTAGCCGCGCTTGAGCTGGGTGTCGCGCGCCTTCTCGAAGGCGGCGAGGGCGTCGTCGCGTTCCAGGAACTGCTCGCGCCGCAGCGTGGCGCGGCCGCCCTGGGTGCCCGATTCGCGGTACAGCGTCCAGCCGCCGAGCAGGTCCTGCTCCAGCACGATCTGCACGTAGCGCGGAGGCTCGCTGGAGGTCGGCATGGTCTGCAGGTAGAGGCGCATGGCGTCCGGGTTGTCGGAAGGGGGCGGGGAAAGGCTCGGGTCCGTCATTCTAGGAGCGTGGGCGGCAGGAACGGAACATCGGTAAAGTTGCCGTCATGCCGACGACCTACCGCCCCTACGCCCCGGACCAACTCCTGCTGCTGCCGCCCTCGCTGAAGGAGTGGCTGCC
>NZ_LFQR01000289.1 GCF_001182895.1 Frateuria defendens
CCGCCGCGGCGCCGGCCGCCAGCGCGCTGCCCGACGGCCACGTGGTGAAGGCGCCGATGGTGGGCACCTACTACGCCGCCTCCACCCCGGGCGCCGCGGCGTTCGTCAAGGTGGGCCAGCAGGTCAAGCAGGGCGAGACGCTGGGCATCATCGAGGCGATGAAGATGTTCAACCAGATCGAGGCCGACGTAGCCGGCACCGTGGTCGCCATCCTGGTCGACAACGGCCAGCCGGTGGAATACGACCAGCCCATGTTCGTGATCGCCTAAAGCGCCCAGGCCATGCCCAAGCTAGAGAAAGTCCTCATCGCCAACCGCGGCGAAATCGCCCTGCGGGTGCTGCGCGCCTGCGCCAGCCTCGGCATCAAGACCGTGGCCGTGCATTCCACCGCGGACCGCAACCTCAAGCACGTGGGCCTCGCC
>NZ_LFQR01000290.1 GCF_001182895.1 Frateuria defendens
TGCGCAGCAGGGTCAGCCAGGCACGCAGGTCGTCGATGTCGTCCATGGAAAAGTCCAAGAGCCGGTTCAAGGCATGGCCCGCATTGCTCGCCGGGCGTCATGCAGCGACATTGAACAGGCTCCAAGCGCGGGCCGCCATGAAAAACGGCGCGGCCGAGGCCGCGCCGTGGTGTCGGAACATGCCGATGCGGGTTATTCCGGCAACGCCAGGCGGTCGCCCAGGTTCACCGGGCGCAGGCCGTCCATCACCAGGCCGTAGCTGACCCGGTCGAAGGTGCGGAACACCATCACGTGGCCGACGAACTCTTCCGGCAGGGCGACGCTGCGGCCGGTGCCGCGGTTCCAGCTGTTGTGCGCGACGTCGTCGTCGATCGCCTCGCCGGGCTGGTAGATCGCG
>NZ_LFQR01000291.1 GCF_001182895.1 Frateuria defendens
ACCGCGCTCGCCGCCGACGAGCCCGCGGCGGCGCGCAGCTGGCTCGACGCCTACGCCGCGCAGGGCGCCCGCCGCGACGACGGCTACTGGTGGCTGCGCGCGCAGGCCGAATCCACGCACGACGCGGCCGCCGCGCGCGCCGCGCTGGAACGCGCCGTCGCGCTGCGCCCCGACCCGCGCTACTACGCCCGACTGGCCGCCTGGCAGGAGGAGGCGGGCGAACCGCAGCAGG
>NZ_LFQR01000292.1 GCF_001182895.1 Frateuria defendens
GCGCCAGCGCGGCGCGGTTGGCCGCGACCGCCGCCGGCGCGTCGCCGCAGCGCGCGCCGAGGTTGCAGCGCTCGAACGGCGCCGCCGACACGCCCGGCCCCAGCCGCATGCTCACCGCCGCGCGCACCGCGGGCGGCGCCGGCCAGTCGGGGATGATGAAGCCTTCCACGGCGAGGTCCTCAGCCCTCGTCCGGGCCGTGGGCCGCGCTGTCCTGGCGCAGCGCCCCGAGCAGCGCCTCCAGGTCGGCCGGGCGCGGCGCCGCGAAGGCCAATGCCTCGCCGGTCACCGGGTGTTCGAAGGCGAGGCGCT
>NZ_LFQR01000293.1 GCF_001182895.1 Frateuria defendens
GGCGGCGGTGGCCGCCTCCAGCGGCGACGCGGTGCTCGATGCGCACGCGCTCGCCACCGTGCGCGGCTGGCGCTTCGCGGTGCCGGCCGACCATCCGGACGGCCTCGACGGCGAGCTGCCGATGCGCTTCGACAGCGGCATCGGGCCGCTGGCGCGCGTGCCCTGATCCCGTCCACGATCCCGCCGTCGGGCGGTTTGCAGGAGCGCGCTTGCGC
>NZ_LFQR01000294.1 GCF_001182895.1 Frateuria defendens
GCGAGAGTTGGTGATCGCATTTCGACGCTTTGGGGTGCCGCGCGCGATTCGCGTGGACAACGAGGCGTGCTTCAACAGCCGCCTGATGAAAGCTGCACTCACCTTGCTCGGCATCCGCCTGCAAACCATCGACCTGCATTGCCCGTGGCAGAACGGGCGCATCGAGCGCTTCTTCGGCACGCTCAAGCATCACCTGGATCGCATCGCCATCGTGGACAAAGACGAACTGCGAACCAAGCTGATTGAATTCCGCGCCTGGTACAACCACGCACGGCC
>NZ_LFQR01000295.1 GCF_001182895.1 Frateuria defendens
GTTCGACGCTAATCAGGAAGCGCGATGCGCATTGTTTCGCCTGATCACTATCGCTTTATCAGCCATGTCCATGGAGGACTCATGAAAAGAGCTGTTCTCACCGTTGCGCTCGTTGCCCTGGTTTCCGGCTGTACAAGCAAGACCGACCCCGGCGAGAAGAACTTCGGCGCGGCAATCGACGCTTACTTAGGGATGCTCTGATCT
>NZ_LFQR01000296.1 GCF_001182895.1 Frateuria defendens
GCAGCAGGCGGTCGATGCGCCCGCGCACGCGCTCGCGCACGCTGGCCTGACCGAAGTCGCCGCCGTGGCCGGCCACCGGCACGGTGGTGAAGCCCGGCAGGCCCGGCTCCAGGTCCAGCAGCGCGGCGATCAGGGCTTCCTCCAGCTCGCGCGGGGCGATCATGGTCAGCCGCCGCAGCGCCGTCGTGGTCGTGGTCGACATCGTGTTCTCCTCATTCCTCGCCGAAGCGGCGGTACAGCACCGGCAGCAGCAGC
>NZ_LFQR01000297.1 GCF_001182895.1 Frateuria defendens
GGGTAGCCGATCTCGCGCGCGATGCGGATGTTCTCGTCCACGTTGTCGCCGAGCGGGCCGCCGGAGCCGGGCACGCAGGGCACGCCGGCGGACTTCATGGCGCGGATCGCCTCCACCTTGTCGCCCATCAGGCGGATCACGTCGGCGGTGGGGCCGATGAAGATGAAGCCGGACTTCTCCACCTGCTCGGCGAAGTCGGCGCGCTCGGAGAGGAAGCCGTAGCCGGGGTGGATGGCGTTGGCGTCGGTGATCTCCGCCGCGGCGATCAGGCGCGGGATGTTGAGGTAGCTCTCGGCCGAGGGCGCCGGGCCGATGCAGATGGCCTCGTCGGCGAGGCCCACGTGCTTGA
>NZ_LFQR01000298.1 GCF_001182895.1 Frateuria defendens
GACCTCACCCTGGCGGCGGCCACCACGACGGGCCTGCGTTTCGGCCAGACGCAGACCAGCGTGCAGGGCCTCACCCTGAGCGCGGGCCAGGACCTGAGCCTCACCGCCGGCCACGACCTCAACGCGCAGGCGGTCACGCTCAAGGCCGGCGGCAACGCGGCGCTGAGCGCGGGCAACGACCTCAACCTGTCGGCGCTCGCCACCGGCACGCGCTGGAC
>NZ_LFQR01000003.1 GCF_001182895.1 Frateuria defendens
CTCCGGCAGGAGGGCGAAACTCCGGCCAAAGGCCGGCAAGGATCCAATGGGGCTTCAACAGCACTGCAAGCCCTCCCTCGCGAATACGAATACCAGCAGGAAGGGATCGCGGACAGACTCTTAGCGGCCAGCTTCGGCCACCGCGCCCTTCGGCTGCGGCCGCGCCATCACATCGGCCATCAACCTCTCCGTGCGGCCCACGTCGATCGAGCGCACCACCGTCTCGCGCTGCTCGCCCAGGCCCGGCTGGTAGCCCGGCAGCCACGACAGCGTGTCGCCGTAGCTCGGGCCGAACTGCGTCTCCACGTCCACGTACAGCTCGTCCTTCTGCTTGATCAACGAAGGATCGAGCCACACCG
Source organism: Frateuria defendens (assembly GCF_001182895.1). Classification (GTDB taxonomy): domain Bacteria; phylum Pseudomonadota; class Gammaproteobacteria; order Xanthomonadales; family Rhodanobacteraceae; genus Frateuria_B; species Frateuria_B defendens. The sequence continues at coordinate 360 of NZ_LFQR01000003.1, forward strand.
CGGTGGCAATCTCGTCCCACAGCGGGAAATTGGTCGGGCCGCGCTGCTTGATGAGGCGAGCCATCGGCGAATCCACCGCGCTCAGGCGATCCACCAGCGCCTGCGAGAACTCGGTGGCGGTGGAAGGGTCGGACGGGATCATCACGATCTTCTTCCACGGCGCGCGCAGCACGATGCTGGCCGCCTCCGGATCGAAGCGGAAGTTGAACTCGCGCCGCGGCGAGTTCACGTACTCGCGCGCGAACTGCGCCGCCGACACGCCCTCGCGCACCTGGTGCGGGTTGAGGCTGCCGCCCATGTAGACCAGCTCCTTGGCCAGGCTCGCGAACTCGGGGTCGAGCCGCTGCGCCAGCGCCAAATTGGTGAACGGGCCGGTGGCGATGATGGTGACCTGGCCCGGGAACTCGTGCACCTTGCGGATCAGGAAGTTCGCGGCGATCTCGGCGGCCGGCCTGGTGGTCGGATTGCCCTCCGGCAGGTCGGGCACCACGTCGGGGCCGTGGTAGGGCGGCAGGCTCTGCACGGTGGGCTCCACCCACTTCTTCATCCAGACGCCCTTCCACACCAGCTTGCCGTAGAGCGCCTCCCAGCGGTCGGTGAGCGCCTCGGAGTTGAGCAGCGGATAGGTGGCGCCCGGCACCACCGGGATGTCGGCGCGGCCGAGCAGCTCCAGTCCGCGCAGGCCGTGGGCCACGGCTTCCTTGTTCCAGACGTCGCCGCTGACCGCCGTGAGGCCGAGCACCTCGGTGTCCGGCGCCTTGACCGCCAGCCAGGTCGCCAGGCCGAAGCCATCGTCGTCGAGGATGACCTTGCGCGGCGCGCCGGCCTGCGCCTGGAGGGAGAACGCGGCGGCAAGCAGGCCAGCCGCCAGGAAGCCGAGGCGCGCGCACGGCGGCCGGCGAGTCGGTCGAGTCATCGGGTCTTTTCTCTCGGGTTGGAACTTCGCATTCCGACTGTATTTGGCGGGCCATGGCCCAACAATCCGGTGCGGCGCTGTGTCGCCCCCGGCCGGCCGCGAACGGGTGCGCAGCGCCCTGGCGCAACTTTGCATCCCCCAAAACGGACGGCTATCCTGCCGAACCGCACAGGAATTCCAGGCCATCATGAAGAAACTGCTCGCCTTCCTCGCCGCCCCCCTGCTCGCCCTGGCCGGCTGCTCCTCCTCCGGCGCCGGCGACGACGCCCAGGCCGGCCAGAAGCTGGTGGTGGCCGCCACCGCCGTGCCGCACGCGGAGATCCTCAAGCAGGTGAAGCCACTGCTGGCGAAGGAAGGCGTGGACCTGGAAGTGAAGGTGTTCGCCGACTACGTGCAGCCCAACGTGCAGGTGGTGGAGAAGGCGGTGGACGCCAACTACTTCCAGACCAAGCCGTACCTGGACGCCTTCAACCGCGAGCGCGGCACCAACCTCACCATTGTCACCGGCGTGCACATCGAGCCGTTCGGTGCCTACTCGCGCAAGTACAAGAGCATCGACCAGCTGCCCGATGGCGCCCATGTCACCATGCCCAACGACCCCAGCAACAACAGCCGCGCGCTGCTGCTGCTCGCCCGGCACGGCCTGATCACGCTGAAGGACCCGGACAACGAGATGTCCACGCAGAAGGACATCACCGCCAACCCCAAGCACCTGAAGTTCCGCGAGCTGGAAGCGGCGATGCTGCCGCGCACGCTGGACGAGGTGGATCTCGCCCTGATCAACACCAACTACGCGCTGGCCGCCGGCCTCAACCCGACCAAGGACGCGCTCTTGATCGAGGGCAAGGACTCGCCCTACGTGAACTACCTGGTCGCCCGCCCCGACAACAAGGACGACCCGCGCGTGCAGAAGCTCGCCAAGGCGCTGACCAGCCCCGAGGTGAAGGCCTTCATCGAGGAGCACTACAAGGGCGCGGTGCTGCCGGCGTTCTGAGAGGGCTGCCGGCCCGGCCTGCTCCATCCGGCATGACGGGAGCGGTCGGCGCGACACACCTTCGGCCGGGCCACCGCCGCGCTCGCCACGTTTAAGATCAAGCCCCGAACCCGTCGTCCCGGCGAAGGTCGGGGCCCAGGGGCGCCATCGCCACGCTGTGCCATGGCGCCCTGGATGCCGGCCTGCGCCGGCATGACGAGCGCCGTGCGTACGACCGTCCAGCGAGCGGCGCGGCACCCTCCCGATCGGTGGCCCGATCGAATACGCCCCGCCGTGGCTTATTCCCTTGCTTCCTTCTGGCGCTGGTTGTCCTCGCCCGTATCGTTCAAGGCGTCGCCGCTCGGCGTGCTGTCCTCGGGCCGGCTCGGCGCCCGCGTGCCCTCTTCCGACGGCTCGGACCCGGACGGCGGCGACGCCTGCCGGTCGCGCTGGCCGGCCGCGGCGAAAATGGGCGGCACCGTGGAGTGCGCGCGCTGCTTGCCGGAACGGATGCCTGACAGGTTCATCGATGGGTGCCCTCGCTGACCAGGCAGCGACCATCGCCCAGGCGGGATCAATGCGAAGTGATGCCCGCGTGGACGCCGCCCACCCAGGCGCCAGGGCACATGGTCCGCAGTCCGTGCGGCGGCGCGGATCAGCCCGCCGGGACGAGCGGCTCCGCCACCGCGGCCGGCTCCGGGATCTCGAACACCTGCCGCAGGTAGGCCACGTAGGCCTTGTCCTCGCACATGTTCTTGCCGGGCGAATCGCTGAGCTTGGCTACCGGCTGGCCGTTGCAGCGGACCATCTTGATGACGATGTTGAGCGGCGCCGGGCCGACGTCGTTGGTGAGGTTGGTGCCCACGCCGAAGGCCAGCTGGCAGCGTCCACGGAAGTGCGCGTAGAGCTGCATCACCTTGGGGATGTCCAGGCTGTCGCTGAACACCAGCACCTTGTTGCGCGGGTCCACGCGGTTGGCGCGGTAGTGCGCCAGCATGCGCTCGCCCCATACGAACGGATCGCCCGAGTCGTGGCGGGTGCCGTCGAACAGCTTGCAGAAGTACATGTCGAAGTCGCGCAGGAAGGCGTCCAGGCCGTACACGTCGGAGAGCGCGATACCCAGGTCGCCGCGGTACTCCTTCGCCCAGGCCTCCAGCGCCGCCACCTGCGAGTCGCGCAGGCGCGGGCCCAGCGCCTGGTGCGCCTGCAGGTACTCGTGCGCCAGCGTGCCCAGCGGGGTCAGCCCCAGCTCGCGCGCCAGCCAGACGTTGCTGGTGCCGGCCAGTTGCGAACCCAGCCCGTCACGCAGGGCCCGCACCACCTCCGCGTGCCAGGCGCGGGAAAAGCGCCTGCGCGAGCCGTAGTCGGCGATGCGGCAGTCGGCGTAGCCCTCGGTGTCGCCCAGCAGCGCGATCTTCTCGCGCAGGCGGCGGCGGCCCTCGGCGAGGTCCAGGCCGGGCTGGGTATTGCGGAAGTAGACCTCGTTGACGATCGCCAGCAGCGGCACTTCGAACAGGATGGTGTGCAGCCACGGCCCGCGGATGCGGATCTCGATCTCGCCGTTGCCGCCCGCGGCCGGCGCGATCTCCACATATTTCTCGTTGAGGTGGAACAGGGCGAGGAAGTCGATGAAGTCGCTCTTGATGAAGCGCCAGCCGCGCAGGTAGTCCAGCTCGTCCTCGCTGAAGCGCAGCGCGCACAGCGCCGCCAGCTCCTCGCGGATCTCGCCGATGTAGGGCACCAGGTCCACGCCCGGCGTGCGGCACTTGAACTTGTACTCGACCTGGGCGGCCGGGTAGTGGTGCAGCACCACCTGCATCATGGAGAACTTGTACAGGTCGGTGTCGAGCAACGACTGGATGATCATCGGCAATCCACGCGGATCGGCGCGCACCCTCTGCACGCCGCATCACGCCATTATGGGGCCGGGTCGGCCGGAGCAAACCGCCGGAACATGGCGCGCGGCCGGAAAAGTTAAAGCCCCGGCAGCCAGGGGAGGAGCTGCCGGGGCTTTGTCGGGTCGGGGCTCAAAGGGGGAGAGGGAACCGACCCCCGACGACCCGCCGTAGCGAACCGTCTAGGTGTCGCCGTCACGGCGATACGTTGGCTTAGTGTGGCCGTACCCGAACGAGTTCAAGGGCGCCGCCCGATTTGTTCAGCTTCCGGCAAGCTACGGGGCAAGGCACGACGGCCCCGCTCCGGAAGGCTCAGTGCGCCGGCTGCTGCCCGCCCATGGCCGGCTCCGCCGGCGCCGCGCCCAGATTGCCGCTCGCGTGCTCGTAGGTGTCGAGGTCGAGCAGCCCCTGCTCCCGCGCCACCAACACCGGCACCAGCATCTGTCCGGTCACGTTGGTCATGGTGCGCATCATGTCGAGGATGCGGTCGATCGCCACCAGGTAGCCGATGCCCTCCACCGGCAGGCCGGCCGAACTCAACACCAGAGTCACCATCACGATCGCCGTGCCCGGCACGCCGGCGGTGCCGAAGGAGCCGAGCACCGAGGCCAGCAGCACGATGAAATACTGCGAGGCGTCCAGGTGCAGCCCGAAGTACTGCGCCACGAAGATCGCGCTGATCGCCGGGTAGATCGCGCCGCAGCCGTCCATCTTGATGCTGGCGCCCAGCGGCACCGCGAAGGCGGCGTATTCGGGCTTCACGCCCAGGTTGTGGGTGACGCTGCGCAGCGCCACCGGCATCGAGGCGAAGCTGGAGGAGGAGGTGAAGGCCACCTGCATCGCCGGGAACACGCCGCGGAAGAACTTGACCGGATTGAGCCCGTGCGCCAGCAGCAGGCCGCCGTAGACCACCACGATCTGCACGATGCAGGCGAGATACAGCGCCAGCACGAACTTGCCCAGCGGCAGCAGTTGGGCGAAGCCGTAGCCGCCGACCAGTGCGGCGATCAGGCCGAAGGTGCCCAGCGGGGTCACCTCCAGCACGAAGCGGGTGACCTGGATCATCGCGTCGTTGGCCTCGCCGAACAGCACGCGCAGGCGTGCCGACTTCTCGCCGATCTTCACCAGCGCCAGCCCGAGCAGGCCGGCGAAGAAGATCACCTGCAGGATCTTGCCGTCGGTCAACGCCTTGAACGGATTGGCCGGCACCACGTCCAGCAGCACCTTGACCGCCGTGGGCACCTCGCGCGGCTTGTAGTCGCCGGCCATCTTCAGCTCGCCGACGCCCAGGCCCGGGTTGATCAGGTGCGCCGCCAGCAGGCCCACGCCCACCGCCAGCGCGGCGGTGATCGCGAACCACAGGAAGGTGCGCCCGCCCAGCGCCGCCATGCGCTGCAAGCCATGCAGGCTGGAGACGCTGTGCACCACCGCGAAGAACACCAGCGGCACCGCGATCATCTTGATCAGCGTGATGTAGAGCGTGCCCAGCGGCTGGAACCAGGCCACCGCGGCAGGCCCCAGCAGCCAGCCCGCCAGCGCGCCCAGCGCGAAACCACCCAGCACGCGCTTCCAGAAGCGGATGCCGAACCACCAGGCGAGGATGTTCATGTGTGTTCCACGGATGCCGTTGCGAATCGGCGACCATACACCAGGCCCGGCCATCCAGACGGCCAAATGGAAACGCAGCGTTCGCCAATGGAAACAGTCAGGGCGCGGCGACAGGCGCCGCCGGCGGCGCCGCGTCCAGCAGCGCCTGCAACCGCTTGCCGCGCTGCGCCTGCGGCTCGCCGGCCAGCCGGCGCACGCTGGCGTAGAACGCCGGCCACTGCCCCTCCGCCTGCCGGAACAGCACGGCGAAGGCCGGCGTCCACTGGTCGTAGAGGCCGAACGGCAGCAGGCGCGCGTTGTTGATCGGCGCCGCCACCCAGGCGTCGTAGCCGTGGGCCGCCGGCCGCTGCGCATCGCGCCATTGCCGGTAGCGCTCGCGGAAGGCGTCGATCTCGCGCCGCTTGGCCGTCTCCTGCGCGGCCTCCCCGCCGCCGCGGGCATAGGCGACCTTGAGCCGTTCTCGCAGGTCGAGCACCAGGCGGGTGAAGCCGTCCTCCAGCGCCTGCCCGCGCCCGTCCGGCGGCGGCAGCCCCTGCTCGCGCCGCCATGCGCGCAGGCCTTCCCGCTCGACGAAGCTGGCGAAGGATTCGTTGAAGGCGGTGTCGCCCTTCACGTAGATGAGCTGGTGCGCCAGCTCGTGGAAGATGGTGCCCGCCAGTTCGTCGTCGTCCCAGCGCAGCATGCTGGAGAGGATGGGGTCGGCGAACCAGCCCAGCGTGGAATACGCCGGCACGCCGCCGACCCACACATCGTCGCCCGCCGATTCCAGCTTCGCCGCCGCGCGCTTCGCCAGGCCGGCGTCGAAGTAGCCGCGATAGGCCACGCAGCCGGCGATGGGGAAGCACTGCGGCACCGCCTCCACCGCATGGCGCGGCGTGGCGAACACGTTCCACACCACGTACGGGCGATGCAGGTCCACGTAGCGCGTGTAGCTGCGGTTGTCCGGCAGCGCCAGCCCGTGCGAGGCGAAGCGGCGCGCCGCGAGCGCCAGCGACAGCCGGCGCGCGAGCTTAGGGTCGGTGGCCGGATCGTGCAGCAGCTTGTCGATCCGCTGGCGGTGCAGCAGCAGCGCGCCCTGCCCCCGCGCCACGTGCGAGTAGTAGCGCAGGCTGCCGCAGGCGGACAGTAGCAGGGCCGCCGCGGCCAGCGCGATCCAGCGGAGCTTGGGAGACGGCGAAGACGGGACGGCATCCGGCATGCCGCCATTGTGCCTCAGGCCCGGACGGCCTTCGCCGGGCCAAGCCGCTCACGCGCCTGGCCCGGGCGAGGATGCGGCCTGTCTCGCCGGTGACGGACGGGCTCAGTGGGCGGAGTTCAGTGGCGATGGTCCCAGCCGCCGCGGCCGCCGCGCCAGTTGCCGCGGCCGCCGTGCCAATCGCCATGGCCGTGCCAATCGCCATGGCCGCGCCAGTCGCCACGGCCGTGCCAGTTGTCGCGGCCGTGCCAGTTGTCGCGGTAGCCCCAGTCGCGGCCGCGATAGCGGTAGTGCGGCCGGTCATACCACACACTGCTGATACCCACGCTCACGCCGGGCGAATAGCAGCAGCCGTAGTAACCGTAGTAGCCCGGCGAATAGCTGTCGTACACCACCGTGCTGCCGGTGCCGTAGTAGGCGTCGCCAGCGTAGCCGCTGCTGCGCACGTAGCTGTAGCCGGGGTCGTAGTAGCAGCCGCCGAGAACGGCGGCCGCCGCCACCAGGATCGAGCCGGCAAGGAAGCGTTTCATGACACCTCTCCGCATATGGGAGGACGCTTCCACGCTAGTCGCCACCGCTTGAATACGCCCTGAGCACCGCCGGTCCGGCGCCGCGCCATTTCGCCGGCGTTGGGCCGGCCGCTAGAAGCGCGGCTGCGCGAGTTGGTTGAGGAAGTACGGCAGCACCGCCGGGTTCATCAGCACGGTGAACAGCACGCCGTAGGCCGCGCCCCACAGGTGCGCGCTGTGGTTGACGTTGTCGTGCCCCGCGCGGTCCATGTAGATCGAGTAGCCGATGTAGAGCACGGCGTACAGGATCGCCGGCATCGGCAGCACCAGCACGATGATGCGCGACCAAGGCGCCAGCAGGATGAAGGCGAACAGCACCGCCGACACCGCGCCGGACGCGCCAAGGCTGCGATAGGAGGCGTTGTGGCGGTTCTTCAGGTAGGTCGGCAGGATCGAGACCACCAGCCCGCCGAGGTAGAACAGCAGGAAGCCGAAGGTGCCGAAGCGCGCGGCGTAGAAGCCCTCCATCACCCGGCCGAAGAAGAACAGCGTGAGCATGTTGAACAAGAGGTGCCCCGCGTCCGCGTGCACCAGCCCGTAGGTCACCAGGCGGTGGTACTCGCGCTTGCGCTCGATCGCCGGCGGCCACAGGATCAGGTCGTCCATCAGGCGCGGGTTCTTGAACGCCAGGAACGAGACGATACAGGTGACGGCGATGATGCCCAGGGTGATCAGCATGCAGGCTTGCCTCGGATAGACGGGGGACGCAAAGGCGGCATCTTGGCGGGCCGACGCCGGCTTGTCGACCCGCGCCGGCGCCGCGCCCCTGCCCGCGAACGGTGGCGGCCGCTATCATGCGGGGCTCCCCTCGCCGTTCCCCGCCTGCCCATGGATCCGATCCGCTATTTCCACCTGGACGTCTTTGCCGCCAAACGCGGCGGAGGCAACCACCTCGGCGTGGTGGTCGACGCGCGCGACTGGACCGAGGCGCAGATGCAGCGCTTCGCGCACTGGTCCGACCTGGTCGAGACCACCTACCTGCTGCCGCCCGACGCGCCGAAGGCAAGCTATCGCGTGCGCATCTTCACCCCGCACAAGGAGATTCCCTTCGCCGGGCACCCCAGCATCGGCAGCGCCCACGCCGTGCTCGACTGCGGTCTCGCCCAACCTGTCGACGGCCTGCTGTGGCAGCAGTGCGGCGCCGGCGTGCTGCCTATCCGGGTGGAAGGCGGCGACGCCGGGCGCCAGCTGCTGCTGCAATCGCCCGACGCGCAGGTATTGCAGACCGGACTCGACGCCCATCCCCTGCTCCCCTCTGCCCTGCAAGGCATCGACGTCGGCGTGCTGCCGCCGGCGCTGGTCGACGGTGGCCGCCGCTGGTGGCTGGCCGAATGCGCGAACGAGGCCAGCCTGCGCGCCTGGCGGCCCGACCACGAGGCGATCCGTGCACTGGCCCAGGCCAGCGACAGCATGGGCCTGTGCGCCTTCGCCCGCAGCGCGCAGGCGGACTACGCGCTGGCCGTGCGCGCCTTCCCGGCCGGCGTCGGCATCGTCGAGGACCCCGCCTCGGGTGCCGCCAACGGCCTGATCGCCGCCTACATCGCGCACAGCGAGCCGCACGGGCCGCTGGCACGTGGCTACGCGGTGAGCCAGGGCCGCGAGATCGGCCACGATGCGCGGCTGGTGGCGCGCATCGTGGACGGCACGGTGTGGATCGGCGGGCGCACCAACACGGTGATCGACGGCACCCTGCACTGGGACGGACTGTGAGCCCGATGTCGGTTCGCGCGCTTCCTGCGGGCAGCGGCAATCAGGCACGAGGCCATCACGCTTACCGCAACCGACCACCTCTCCCCTCTGGGGAGAGGGCTGGGGTGATGGGGCATGCTCGCCCCACCCTCGCTTCATGCGAGCGTTTTCGCGAGCACCCGCCCCTCACCTCGATCCTCTCCCCGGAGGGGAGAGGAAGCAAAGCGAGGCGCCGCCCCACCCAAGGGACACCATGAGCGAGCCCCGGCTACCGCAGATCTGGGTCGATGCCGACGCCTGCCCGGTGGCGATCAAGGAGATCCTGTTCCGCGCCGCCGAGCGCGCCCGGGTGCCGGTGACGCTGGTGGCGAACCAGTACCTGCGCACGCCGGCCTCGCGCTACGTGCGCGCCGTGCAGGTGCCGGGCGGCTTCGACGTGGCGGACGAGGAGATCGCGCGCCGCGTGGCGGCCGGCGACCTGGTGGTGACGCAGGACATCCCGCTGGCCGCCGCGGTGATCGCCAAGGGCGCGCTGGCCATCCATCCGCGCGGCGAGCTGTACACGCCCGACACCATCGCCCAGCGCCTGTCGATGCGCAATTTCATGGACGAACTGCGCGGCGCCGGCGTCGACACCGGCGGCCCCGCCGCCTTCCACCCGCGCGACCGCCAGGCCTTCGCCAACCAGCTCGACGCCTGGCTGGTGCGGCGGCCGCGCCAGCCTTCTTCGCCGCCCTAGCCTTTGCCGCGCTCGTCCAGCCGCGCGCGGCGCGCGGCCACCTCGGCCAGCGCCGACCAGTCGACGTCCTCGTCGCCGGCGGCCAGCGCCTCCAGCAGGCTGTCGCGCAGCACGCCGGCGAAAGGCAGCGGCACGCGCTCCGTCTCGGCCGCGGCCTGGGCCAGCCCCACGTCCTTGAAACCCAGCGGCAGCGCGAAGCCGGCCGGCTTGTAGCGCTGCTCGGCGATCAGCTTGCCGTAGCCCTGGTAGGCGGGCGCGGCGAACAAGGTGCTGGTCATCACCTCGAGGAAATCCGCCGCGCTCACGCCGTAGGCGCGGGTCAACGCGGAGGCTTCGGCCATGCTCTCGATCGCCGCGGCGAGCATGAAGTTGCCGGCGAGCTTCACCACGTTGGCGCGCTCGGGCGCCTCGCCCAGCGGCCACAGCCGCGCCGCCAGCGCCTCCAGCAGCGGCGTGGCCTTGCGCACCGCGGAGGCCGCGCCGGCGACGACGATGTTGAGCCTGGCCGCCGCGGCCACGTCCGGCCGGCCGAACACCGGCGCGGCGACGTAGCCGATGCCACGTTCGGCGTGCGCGGCGGCCAGCTCGCGCGCCAGCGCCACCGAGATGGTGGCGTGGTTCACGTGCACGCTGCCCGGCTCCATCGCGTCCAGCAGGCCGCCGTCGAGGAACACCGCGCGCACCGCCGCATCGTTGGCCAGCATGCTGTGCAGCACCTCGCCCTGCGCGGCGCGGTCGGCCGTGCGCGCGACCTTGGCGCCCAGCGCGGCCAGCGGCTCGGCGGCGTCCGGCGAGCGGTTCCACACGGTGAGCGCATGCCCCGCCGCGATCAGGTTGCTCGCCATGGCGCTGCCCATGGCCCCGAGACCGATGAATCCGACTTTCATGCCTACCTCCTCGTCGATCGAATGCGGCAGTCGAGCATGGTCACCGTCGGCGTCGCGCGAAGCGCCAGCTAGGCCACCTCGCCCGCCGCATGGCCCGAGGCCCATGCCCACTGGAAGTTGTAGCCGCCCAGCCAGCCGGTGACGTCCACCACTTCGCCGATGAAGTACAGCCCCGGCACGAGCCTGGACTGCATGGTGGCGGAAGACAGCGCGTCGGTATCCACGCCGCCCAGGGTCACTTCGGCGGTGCGATAGCCTTCGGTGCCGCTGGCGACGAGCGGCCAGTCATGTAGCTGGCGACCGAGCTCGCGCAATTCAAGCTCGCGGTACTGGCGCATCGGCCGGCTGTCGAACCAGCGCTCGCACAGGCGCTGCGCGAGCCGCCGCGGCAGCAGGTCGGCAAGCACGTTCTTCAGTTCCGCCGCCGGTCGCGCCGCGCGCTGCGCGCACAGCCAGTCGCCCGCGTCCGCCTCCGGCGCGAGGTCGAGCCGCAAGTCCTCGCCCGGCTGCCAGTAGGAGGAAATCTGCAGGATCGACGGCCCGCTCACGCCGCGATGCGTGAACAGCAGGCCGGCGCGGAAACTCCGCTTGCCCACCCGCGCCTCCGCCTGCGGCAGCGCCACGCCGGCCAGGTCCTGGTAGCGCTCCTGGTGCTTGCCGCTCAGGGTCAGCGGCACCAGGCCGGCGCGCGTGGGCCGCACGGCGTGGCCGAACTGGCGCGCCAGCTCGTAGCCGAAGCCGGTGGCGCCGAGGCTGGGGATCGACAACCCGCCCGTGGCCACCACCAGCGACTGGGCATGCACCTCGCCGCGCGCGGTGTGCGCGTGGAAGCCATGCGCGGTGTGCCCCACCCGCTCCACCGCGCAGCTTGTGTGCACATCCACGCCCGCCGCCGCGCACTCGCCCAGCAGCATGCGCACGATCAGCTTGGAGGACTCGTCGCAGAACAGCTGGCCGAGCTCCTTCTCGTGGTAGGCGATGTGGTGCTTCTCCACCAGCGCGATGAAATCCCACGGCGTGTAGCGCGCCAGCGCCGACTTGGCGAAGTGCGGATTGGCCGAGAGGTAGTTGGCCGGCGTGGTGCCGAGGTTGGTGAAATTGCAGCGCCCGCCGCCGGACATCAGGATCTTCTTGCCGGCCTTGTTGGCGTGGTCGAGCACCAGCACGCGGCGGCCGCGGCGCCCGGCGGCGATCGCGCACATCAGTCCCGCGGCGCCGGCGCCGATGATGAGTACATCCGTCTTCACATGCTGCCCGTGTGCGTAACGCCATGGCCGTCGCGGCGGCGGAAGCCGGGGCCAGGGCCGCGCGGGCGCGACGCCGGATTCCGGGCCCGCGCCGGCATGACGGCGTCGAAGGAGGCGGGATTATCGCTCAATCGCATCGCTTAGACTTGGCGCGCCCCTTTCCCGCGAGCCGCCCATGCCCTCCTTCGACGTGATCTCCGAAGTCGACAAGCACGAACTCACCAACGCCGTCGACCAGGCCAACCGCGAGCTGGCCAACCGCTTCGACTTCAAGGGCACGGACGCGAAGTTCGAGCTGGACAAGTTCGTGATCACGCAGAGCGCGCCCAGCGAATTCCAGCTGCAGCAGATGCAGGACATCCTGCGCGGGCGGCTCGTGGCGCGGAGGATCGACGTCCGCGCGCTCGACGCGGCGGAGCCGGAGGTGAACCTGGCCGGCGCGCGGCAGCAGATCACCGTCAAGCAGGGCATCGAGCAGGCGGTGGCGAAGCCATTGATCGCCGTGCTGAAGGCCGCCAAGCTCAAGGTGGAGGCGCAGATCAACGGCGAGAAGCTGCGCGTTAGCGGCAAGAAGCGCGACGACCTGCAGCTGGCCATCGCCGCGCTGCGCCAGGCGGAGGTGGCGATTCCGCTGCAGTTCGACAACTTCCGCGACTGAAGGCCCCGCCGCGAGCGCGCGGCGCCGGGCTCACGCCACCTGGCTGGCGAAGATGTTCACGCTCACCGCGATGATGAACACGTTGAGGAAGAACGCGATCACGCTGTGCAGCAGCACCACGCGGCGCAGGTAGCGGCTGGTGATCTGCACGTCCGCGACCTGGAAGGTCATGCCGATGCCGATGGCGAAATAGGCGAAGTCCCAGTAGTCCGGCTGCTCCAGGCCGGGGAAGTCCAGGCCCTGGTGCTGCTGGCCGTAGTCGCCGTAGTAGCCGTGCGCGTAGTGCAGCGCGAACAGCGTGTTCATGAACAGCCAGCTGAGCGCGATGCTCAGCACCGCCACCGCGACCGCCCACCCGCCGCCGTGCCCCGCCCGCAGTTCGGTGGCCAGCGCCACCAGCATCACCGCCGACAGCGCCACGCCGCACAGCAGGATGCCCCAGCGCCCGGCGTCCTGGTCGCGCGCCTTGCCCCGCATCTGCTCCGGCGTGGCGCGACCGAACTGCGGCAGCAGCACGCCGAGAAACACCAGCACGCCAAGGTCGAAGCCGAACAGGAAGGCATGCGTGGCGCGCACGCCGACGGCGGCCAGCGCGCCGCCGAGCAGCACCATCACCACACCGCCCAGGAGCAGCGCCGGGCGCCGGCGCAAGACCAGCCACAGCAGCCAGCCGCGCGGCGGCGCGCGGCGTTTCGGAGAAGTCGTCTCGGGAGCATCGCTCATCGCATCGCCTGCCGCGAACCGGGTGGCGAGGATGGTGCCCGCTGGCACCGCGCGACGACAAGCCCGACGGGCCGCGGTCCGCGGGCCCTGCGCAAAACCCTGCGCGCAGGGCTCAGGCGCGCAGGTCCTCGTACTCCACGTGGCGCCCCATCCACGCCGCCGCGTAGGAACAGGCCGGCACCACCTTCCAGCCGTGCTCGCGGGCCGTGTCCAGCGAGGCGCGCACCAGCGCGGCGGCGATGCCGCGGCCGCCGACCTCGGTGGGCACACCGGTGTAGGCGATGGTCATGACGCCGCCGGCCAGGCTGTAGTCGAGCACGCAGAGCGCGCCCTCGACCGTGGTATGGAAGCGCTGCCGGTCGGCATCGTGCCGGATCTCGAAGGACATGCTGGCCTCGACGGGCGACGGAGCGGGAAGCATACGCCAGCGGCGCGGAAACCGGCCGTGAAGCGGGCCCTCGCCGGCTTTCGCGTCGCCTGCATGCCCGCGCCGCGATAGTAGGCGCTTTCATCGGGAGACCTGCCATGAAGAAGCAAGCATCCGCGGTCTGGACCGGCGGCCTGAAGAACGGCCAGGGCGCCATCTCCACCGAGACCGGCGCACTGCGCGACGTGCCCTACGGCTTCAAGTCGCGCTTCGAGGAAGGCCCCGGCACCAATCCGGAAGAATTGCTCGGCGCCGCGCACGCCGGCTGCTTCTCGATGGCGCTCTCGCTCGGCCTGGAGCAGGCCGGCCTTACCGCGGAGCGGATCGAGACCCGGGCGGAAGTGTCGCTGGACAAGGACGGCGACGGCTACACCATCACCGCCGTGCACCTCACCTGCCGCGCCAAAGTACCCGGGGCGGAGGCGGAGCGGTTCGCGCAGATCGCGGAGGCGACCAAGCAGGGGTGTCCGGTGTCGAAGGTGATCAGGGCGGCGATCAGCCTGGATGCGGCGCTGGAGGAGTGAGCGGATGGCGCCGGAAATAGCGCGGCGGCCATCCCCGGATCGCACGCGGCACCGAGCCTCACCGCCGCATAGGGATCCCAAGAGCAGGAAGCGAAAAGCTCACACCTTCGGCGTTCGCGCAGCGAACGCTTCAAGAGTGCGCACAC
>NZ_LFQR01000030.1 GCF_001182895.1 Frateuria defendens
GCACGCCTCGACACCGTTTCGCGCCGTCATCGCGCAGCCTGCCCGTGGACACACGTCCTTTGTTTATCACTGTTGGCTGGCATCCTGCGCCGTGTTGCTACGGCGGAAAGAACCAGCCTGTGATCCGCCCCTCCCACACGCTGACGAAGCGAGGTGCCCGCGTGGATTTGGTGGTGCCACGCCACACCTCGGCCGGTGTTTTCCCATGCAGGTGCTGATGCGGTCGCGCGTGGTTGTACCAAGCCCGGAACTCCACCAGCTTGGTCCGCAGTTCGTCTTTGTCCACGATGGCGATGCGGTCCAGATGGCGCTTGAACGTGCCGAAGAAGCGCTCGATGCGTCCGTTCTGCCACGGGGCGTGCAGATCGATGGTTTGCAGACGAATGCCGAGCAGGGTGAGCGTGGTTTTCACCAGGCGGCTGTTGAAGCACGCCTCGTTGTCCACGCGAATCACGCACGGCAAAACAGCCACTACCAGAGCGTGAACGAGGTGACAGGGCTGCAGGCGGGGTCGGGCGGCTACCAGCTCCACGTGGGGGCACCACTGGATCTGCAGATGGGCATCGGTCGCGCCAGCCAGGATGACGTGAAGATGTGAATTTGCATTCAGAGCAATGAAAAAGGGCTGGACAGCTTTCATGATCTAGCCCTTGTTTCATGTTGATAGCGGCCGGATCACTTCAGGTGCTTGAGCACTTCCTGGCCCACTTCCAGCGCCGAGGCCGGGTTCTGGCCGGTGATCAGCTCGCGGTCCACCACCATGTTCGGGGTCCACGGCGCGGTGTTGCTGCTGTAGCGCACGCCGGCCTGTTCCAGGGCGGTCTGCGGGTAGAACTTCATGGCGCCGCCCTTGAGCAGGGCCTTGGCCTGTTCTTCTTCCTGGTTGCTGATCACGGTGACGCGGTAGCCGGCGTAGATCCAGGGCTGCTGCGCCTTGGCGCTGCCCTTGGCCTCCAGCTGGCGGGTGAAGTCCTGCGCGTCGCCGAGGGTGGAAAGCAGGGCGATCGGGCCGTGGCAGACGAGGGCGGTGGTCTTGCCCGCGCCGCGCCGTGGAAGTTGGCCAGTAGCTTGCCGAGTTCCGCGCTGTGCAGCAGGTCCTGCATCGGCGCGTGGTCGCCGGGGACGTAGACGGCGTCGAAGTGGCCGTAGCCGATCTGCGCCACGCGGTCGAGGCTGATCACCGGTGAATCCGTGGGCGAGGTGAGCTTGAGCTTCTCCATCAGCGCCCGGTAGGCCTTGAGGTCGGCCTCGCTGCCGCCGAAATACATCTTGTCCAGCGAGGACTTGTCCACCGACGGCGCGTCGCCGCGCGGGGGGGGGCGAAGGTCACCGTGTGGCCGGCGTCGAGGAACAGCTTGACCGGCTGCATCAGCTCGTTGAGGTAGAAGCCGGTGGGGTAGACCTTGCCGTCCTTGAGGTCGAGGTGGTCGGTGTCGGAGAGCACGACCAGCACGTTGCCGGCGTGGGCACCGAACGCGGCGAGGCCGTTGGCGAGCGCGGCGGCGAGCTTGGATACGAGTTTCATGGGGCAGTCTCCTGGGAGGAAAGGATGCGCGCACTTTCATTGAGGCCGCCGACGGCGATAAATTTGGCGGCGAGCAAATAATTTGTTCTTGAAGGGCAAAGATGGGCCGCCGATTCGACTACCTGGGCGACGTGGAAGCCTTCACCACCGTGGTGGCGCAGGGCTCGTTGACGGCGGCGGCGGTGGTGCTCTCGACCACGCCCTCGGTGGTCAGCCGCGCCATCGGGCGGCTGGAGGCGCGCCTGGGCGTGCAGCTGCTGCGCCGTACCACGCGGCGCTTGAGCCTCACCGAGGCGGGGCGCCTGTACCTGGAGCAGGCGCGCGCCGCCTTCGCCCTGATCGACGACGCCGAGCGCGCGATCCAGGGGCAGGGCGGCGAACTGGCCGGCCGCGTGCGGCTCAGCGTGCCCACCACCTACGGCCACTACCGGCTGCCGCCGCTGCTGGAGCGGTTCGCGCGGCAATACCCGCAGGTGCAGCTCGAACTCAACATCACCAACCGCAACGTCGACCTGGTGGCCGAGGGCTACGACCTCGCCATCCGCCTCGGCCCGCTGCCGGACAGCGGCCTGGTGGCGCGCAAGCTGGAGGACGCCGTGCTGTGCCTGGTCGCCGCGCCCGCCTACCTCGAACGCGCCGGCACGCCGCGCACGCTGGAGGAACTGGCGCGGCACCTGTGCCTGCCCTTCGTAATGCCGAGCACCGGGCGCACGGCGCCGTGGCTGTTCCGCGACGAGGGGCGCGAGGTGGAATGGACGCCTACGGCGCACGTGGAGGTGTCGGACGACGTGCTCGGCGTGGTGTCCCTGGCCGAGCATGGCCTGGGCATCTGCCAGACCTACGACTTCATCGCGCGCGACCGCCTGGAGCGGGGGCGGCTGGTCGAGCTGCTGCCGCAGGCGCGCGGGCGCTCGCGGCCGTTCTCGCTGATCTACGCGCCGCACCGGCGCCTGTCGGCGGCCTCGCGGGCCCTGATCGACTTCCTGGGCGTGGCGGCGCAGGCCTGAGCCGGTGCGGGCCGGCGGACACCGGCCGTGATCCCGGCGAACCGCCGCGCGGCATCCCCGGAATTCGCGAAACCCTTCGCCCTTTCCGCGCCGGCAATGCGGCTAGCATCGGGGCGCCCCCGGCACGGCGGGGCACAGGGGAAAACTGATCCAGAACATCGTCCCGCGCGCTGTGGCTGCAGGGGTAAACGGTGCGGAAGGCGTCATGCCTTCCCTCTCTCTCGATTCTCTTCATCCGATCTGATGGGAGTATTCGTCATGTCTAGGTTCGTTACACAGGAAGTGCACGCAACCGGATCGGGCGCGCTCGCGCGCGCCCTGCTGCCGTTGGGCATCGCCGCCGCGATCGTGGCGGCGCCGGCGCAGGCTGCCTCGCCCGCCGCCGCCTCGACCGCGGGGAGCGCCGCGCCGGACATCGTGGTCGGCCCCGTTCCACTGCCCAACCCGCGGGTGCCCGGCTACGCTTACCCGGAGTCGCAGGACACCCTTCTCAGGCACGTCAACCAGGGCGACCGGGCCTGGATCGCCACGCATGCCTGGGGGCTGTGGGTGGCGTTGACGACCAAGGTGCTGCCTGGCTTGAGCGTCTACGAGACCTGGCAGTCGCCCTACAACGGCCAGGTGCTGTCCTCCGGGCTCGATGCCGGCGGCCGGACCCAGTTCGTCGGCCCCGGCGGCGAATCCACGCTGCTGCACCGGGCGCAGCGCCCGCATCAGTTTCACGGCCGCCAGTTCGTGGCGCTGACCGAGGCGACGCCCATCCCGAGCACCAGCGACCAGGTGCTGGTCACGGTCAACTGGTCACCGCAGATGGCCAGACAGGTGGTGCAGAACAACTGGTTGTCGTCGGCCACGCTGGACAAGCTGCTCGCCGCGGGCCAGCAGGGCATCACGCTCAACAACTACTCGGTGAGCCTCAAGCCCACCTATCTGTGGATGGGCGCGCCGCTGCTGGCGCAGGGGCGCTATTACCGCATGAGTACCTGGCCCGGGCCGCCCAGCCCGGCCGCGCCTTTCCCGTCGAGCCGGTGGGGGCAGTGCGTATGGGTGGACACGCAGGACCCCGGCAACGGGGCCGGCGCCGGCGGCACCGACGCCACCTGCAGCCCCGACGGCCGTTCGCGCACGCCGGCCAGCACCTACGGGCTGGGCAGCTTCATCCATTTCAAGCTGACCGCGCAGGAAGCCAAGCAGTGGGCGGAGGAGGGCATCAACGTGCAGATCGGCAAGACCACCTACCAGCCCAAGGCCGGCGAGGTGGTGATTCTGGCGGCGATGCACGTGGGCACGCGCGAGATGACCGAATGGACGTGGCAGTCGTACTGGTGGCAGCCCGATCCCAGGCGGGCCGTCGCGCCGGCGACCGCGGCCGACGTCGCCGCCCGCCCCGCGCAGCTGCGCGGGGCGCCGGCGCACTACGCGATGTGCGCGGCCTACCAGATGGTGGCGCCCAACCAGCCCATCACCGGCGGCCGGGGGACGATGCCCTACCTCTGCTACAACCCCTACCTGGAAGCGCCTTTCGCGCCCAGCGACCTGCCGGACTCCCGGCCCTGGACCTACCAGGGGAGGCTCTACAACCTCAACGTGGGCGTGCAGACCAACTGCATGGACTGCCATATCCAGGCGACCTACGCGAAGGGCAACGGCAAGCCGCTGCCGTACACGGCGGACCGCTACATCGACCTCAATAGCCCGGCCTTCAAGGGTTACCTGAAGCTGGATTTCTCGTGGTCGATCCAGGGCAACGTGAAGGTGTCCACGTCGCAGGCGCCTTCCTCGTCCGACGGCCAGGGCCAGCACTGATGCGGACCGGGGCGGCGCGGCCCGCGCCGCCCCGTCGCCTCCACGCGCACAGGCGCCTTGACCCTGGTGTCGCCTCCAGGGCCTAGACTCGTGATCGCAACGATGCCAGGCGCAGAGGCTGGACGACGAAAGAAGGCGAGGCATGCACGAGCATCATCATCCCCATCACCACGACCATGGCGGCACGGCGGCCGCCCCGCCGCCCCGGCCCGCGCCGGCCGGCACCGTCTACACCTGCCCGATGCACCCGGAGATCCGCCAGCTCGGGCCCGGCTACTGCCCCAAGTGCGGCATGGTGCTGGAGCCGCTGCTGCCGAGCGCGGCGGCGGAGGACGACGGCGAGCTGCGCCGTCTCGGGCGGCGCTTTGGCTGGCTGGTCGCGCTGACCGTGCCGGTGCTGGCGGTGGCGATGGGCCCGCACCTGGGCCTTGGCCATCCGTCTGCGCCCTGGGACGCCGCGGCCGGCTGGATCGAGGCGCTGCTCGGCAGCGCGGTGGTGCTGTGGGGTGGGGCCACGTTCTTCGTGCGCGGCTGGCGCTCGCTGTGGCCGTGGTCGCCCAACATGTACACGCTGATCGCGCTGGGCACCGGGGTGGCCTGGGCCTACAGCGCGGTGGCCTTCCTCGCGCCGGGGCTGTTCCCGCCGGGGCTGCGCGACCTGCACGGCCGCGTGGCGGTGTACTTCGAGTCGGCGGCGGTGATCGTCACCCTGGTCACGCTGGGCGATTTCCTCGAACTGCGCGCGCGACGGCGCACCAGCGCCGCGCTCAAGGCCTTGCTCGGGCTGGCGCCCAAGACCGCGCGCCGCCTCGACGCGGACGGCGGCGAGCAGGATGTGCCGCTCGAAGCGGTCGTGGCGGGCGACGTGCTGCGCGTGCGGCCCGGCGAGAAGGTGCCGGTGGACGGCGTGGTGCTGGCGGGCGAAAGCCACGTGGACGAGTCGATGCTCACCGGCGAACCGCTGCCGGCGGCGAAGACGCCGGGCGATCCGCTCACCGGCGGCACGGTGAACCAGGACGGCGCGCTCACCATGCGCGCGGAGAAGGTCGGCGCCGAGACGATGCTTGCGCGCATCGTGGCGCTGGTGGCGCAGGCCCAGCGCAGCCGCGCACCGTTGCAGCGGGTGGCCGACCGCGTGGCCGCGTGGTTCGTGCCGGCGGTGGTGGCGGTGGCGCTGCTGGCCTTCGTCGGCTGGCTGGCGTGGGGGCCGGCGCCGCGGCTGGCGCATGCGGTGGTGGCGGCGGTGTCGGTGCTGATCATCGCCTGCCCGTGCGCGCTGGGGCTGGCCACGCCGATCTCGATCATGGTGGCGAGCGGGCGCGGCGCGCAGGCCGGCGTGCTGTTCAAGGACGCCGCCGCGATCGAGGCCATGGAGGCCATCGACACCCTGGTGGTGGACAAGACCGGCACGCTCACCGAAGGCCGGCCGAGCCTGCGCGAGCTGGCGCCGGTCGGCGCCTGGCCGGCGCCGCGGCTGCTGGCCTGGGCGGCGGCGCTGGAGCGGCCGAGCGAACACCCGCTGGCGCGCGCCATCGTGGCCGGTGCCGAGGCGGCCGGGCTCGCCGTGCCGGCGGCGACGGACTTCCGCACCCGCACCGGCCGCGGCGTGCTCGGCTCGGTCGAGGGCCATGCGCTGGTCCTCGGCAACGCGCGCCTGCTGGAGGAACTGGGCGTGGCGCTGCCGGCGGAGGCCGCCGCGCAGGCCGAGCAGCTTCGCCGCGAGGGCGCCACGGTGATGCTGCTCGCGGTGGACGGCGCACTGGCCGGCCTGGTCGCGGTGGCCGACCGCATCAAGGCCGACGCGGCGCAGGCGGTGGCGGCGCTGCACCGCGAAGGCGTGCGCCTGGTCATGCTCACCGGCGACAACGCCGTCACCGCGCAGGCGGTGGCGCGCGAGTTGGGCATCGACGTGGTGCAGGCCGAGGTCTCGCCGGAGGACAAGGCCGCGTGGGTGGCGCGCCTCAAGGCCGCCGGCCGCCGCGTGGCGATGGCCGGCGACGGCATCAACGACGCGCCGGCGCTGGCCGCGGCCGACGTCGGCATCGCCATGGGCGGCGGCACCGACGTGGCGATGGAGAGCGCGGCGGTGACCCTGGTGAAGGGCGAGCTGGGCGCCATCCTGCGCGCGCGGGCGCTGTCGCGCGCCACCGTGCGCAACATCCGCCTCAACCTGTTCCTGGCCTTCGTCTACAACGTGCTGGGCGTGCCGCTGGCGGCGGGCGCGCTGTATCCGCTGCTCGGCATCACGCTCTCGCCGATGGTGGCCGCGCTGGCGATGAGCCTGTCCTCGGTGTCGGTGGTGAGCAACGCGCTGCGCCTGCGCCGCGTGCGGCTGTAGGCGCGCTTCGCGCGCGACCGCGACGCCGCGGCGTTCCGTTTCGCAGGCTGGCCGCGCGCAAGCCGCGACTGCATCGTCGCCGGCAGGCTTCGGCGTGAGCAGGCGCCGCGGCCGGCGGCCTTCGAGTAGAGGATGTTTTAAGCTTGGCGCTTGTCCCTTGCCGGAACGCCCGCTCCATGTCCGACACCCGCGCCCTGATCGAGCACTACTACGCGGCCTTCAACCGCGGCGACTGGGAGGCGATGCTCGGCTGCCTCGCCGACGACGTCGCGCACGACATCAACCAGGGCGGCCGCGAGACGGGGCGTGAGGCGTTCCGCGACTTCCTCGCGCGCATGCAGCGCAGCTACCGCGAGCAGCTGCGCGATATCCGGGTGATGGTGGCCGACGACGGCCGGCGCGCCGCCGCCGAATACGTGGTGCACGGCGAATACCTCGCCGACGACGAGGGCCTGCCGCCGGCGCGCGGCCAGCGCTACGTGCTGCCGGGCGGGGCCTTCTTCGAGTTGCGTGAGGGCCGCATCGCCCGCGTCACCAACTACTACAACCTCGGCGACTGGATCGCCCAGGTGAGCGCCTGACGTGAGCCTTCGCGTATTGTGCCGCCACGGCGCCGAGGTGGCGCCGTACCTGCCCGACGTGGCGCGCCTGCGCATCGCGGTGTTCCGCGACTGGCCGTATCTGTACGAGGGCGAGGACGCCTACGAGCAGCGCTACCTCGAAGCCTACGCGCGCTCGTCGCGCAGCGTGTTCGTGCTGGCGCTGGACGGCGAGGCGGTGGTCGGCGCCTCCACCGGCATCCCGCTGTCGGACGACGACGCGGCCTTTCGCCAGCCGTTCCTGGCGCGCGGCATCGACCCGGCCGGGGTGTTCTACTGCGGCGAGTCGGTGCTGCTGCCGGCCTACCGCGGGCAGGGTCTGGGGCACCGCTTCTTCGACGAGCGCGAGGCGCACGCGCGCGGGCTCGGCGGCTATGCCATGACCGCCTTCTGCGCGGTGGAGCGCGCGGACGACGACCCGCGCCGCCCGCCCGGCTACCGCCCCAACGATGCGTTCTGGACCAAGCGCGGCTACCGGCGGCAGGACGACCTGTTCTGCCAGTTGGACTGGAAGGAGGCCGGCGCCGACGCGGCGAGCCGCCACCGCCTGCGTTTCTGGCTGCGGCCGCTGGAGCATTGAGACGATGACATTGAAGGTTGCGCTGGCGCAGTGGCAGATCGGCTCGCCGGCCCGTTTCGACGATTTCGCCGCGCGCGTGGAAGAGGCGGTGGCGCAGGCCGCCGCGCACGGCGCGCGCCTGCTGGTGCTGCCCGAGTACCTGGCGATGGAGCTGGCCCACCTGTTCGGCCCCGCGGTGTACGCCGACGTGCCGCGCTCGCTGGAGGCGGTGGACGCGCTGTACCCGGCCTGGCGCGCGCTGTTCGCCGAGCAGGCGCGCCGGCACGCGCTGTATCTCGTGGCCGGCACGTTCCTGAAGCGCGAGGCGGACGGCCGCTACCGCAACCGCGCGCTGCTGTGCGCACCCGACGGCACGGTGGCCGAGCAGGACAAGCTCTGCCTCACCGGCTACGAGAAGGACGCGGCGGTGATCGCGCCCGGCGAGGTGCTGCGCGTGTTCGACACCGAGCTCGGCCGCGTCGGCATCAACATCTGCTACGACAGCGAGTTCCCCCTCTACGCCCGCGCCCAGGCCGAGGCCGGCGCGGCGCTGCTGCTGGTGCCGAGCTGCACCGA
The DNA here is from genome assembly GCF_001182895.1 of Frateuria defendens. Lineage (GTDB taxonomy): Bacteria > Pseudomonadota > Gammaproteobacteria > Xanthomonadales > Rhodanobacteraceae > Frateuria_B > Frateuria_B defendens. The sequence goes on from NZ_LFQR01000030.1 coordinate 8,411, forward strand.
CACGGAGGCCGGCGCCAGCCGCGTGCGCATCGGCTGCCAGGCGCGCGCGCTGGAGAACCAGCTGCCGGTGCTGTGCGCGGTGACTGCGGGCGAGAGCGACTGGAGCCCGCTGCTGGACACCAACACCGGCCGCGCCGCGGTGTACGTGCAGCCCGACCACGGCCTGCCGGCCGACGGCGTGCTGGCCCGGCACGGCGAGCATCCGGGCTGGCTGTTCGCCGAGCTGGACGTCGCCGCCATGCGCGCGGTGCGCGCCGAGGGGCAGGTGGGCGTGGCCGCGGACTGGGACGGCCAGCTGCGGCCGGACCTGCTGCGCGCGCGGCGCGGGGCGTTCGTGGCGCCATGACCCAGCGTTCCCTGGCCGACTGGCTGGCCTACCAGGAAGGCATCAACCCGCGCAGCATCGAACTCGGCCTCGACCGCGTGCGCGAGGTCTGGCAGCGCCTGGGCGCGAAGGCGCCGGCGCGGCGCGTGATCACCGTGGGCGGCACCAACGGCAAGGGCTCCACTGTGGCGATGCTGGAGGCCATGCTGCAGGCCGCGGGCCGGCGCGTGGGCTGCTACACCTCGCCGCACCTGCTGCGCTACAACGAGCGCATCCGCATCGATGGCCGCGATGCCGGCGACGCGGCCCTGGTCGGTGCCTTCGAACGCATCGAGGCCGCGCGCGGCGGCGACGCGACGGATGCCATCCCGCTCACCTATTTCGAATTCGGCACGCTGGCCGCGCTGGATCTCTTCGCCCGCGCCGGGCTCGACGTGGCGGTGCTGGAAGTGGGCCTGGGCGGGCGGCTGGACGCGGTGAACATCGTCGATGCCGACATCGCCGTGATCACTACCATCGACCTCGACCACATGGACTGGCTGGGCGCCGACCGCGACAGCATCGGCCGCGAGAAGGCCGGCATCGCGCGCGCCGGGCGGCCGGCCATCGTGGGCGAGCCGGCACCGCCGGCGGGCCTGCTGGATGCGCTGGCCGAGCGTGGCGCGCGCACCGAGCGCGCCGGCGTGGACTTCCACGTCGAGCGCCATGTCGCAGGCTGGCGCTGGCGCCACCGCGACGGCACCGCGCTCGACCTGCCGGACCCGCCGCTGGCCGCGCCGGTGCAATACGCCAACGCGGCCACCGCGATCGCCGCCCTGCATGCCTTGGCCGCCGGGGACGGCGCGCTGTTCGCCGCACCAGGCGAGCCCGGGCCGCGGTCGCGGCCCGGGCTGCGCGACGCCGGGCACCGGCCCTTCGCCGGCGCCGCCGAGCCGGCCGTCCACGAAGGCGCGCATGCCGGCTTCGCCGAAGCCGTCGCCCGGGGCCTGCTGCACACCCGCGTGGCCGCGCGCCTGCAGCATCTCGGCGGCGATCCCGCCTTGATCGTGGACGTGGGCCACAACCCGCAGGCCGCGCGCGCGCTGGCCGAATGGCTGGACAGCCGCCCGGGCGGGCGCGTGCACGCGGTGTACGGGGCGCTGTCGGACAAGGACGTGGCCGGGGTGATCGCCGCGCTGGGCGCGCGCATCGGCCACTGGCACCTCGCCGGCCTGGCCGCCGATACGCCGCGCGGCCTGCCGGCGGAGGCGCTGGGCGACACGCTGCGCCGCACCCTGCCGGCGGCGCGCTTCGACGCCCACGCGAGCGTGCACGAGGCCTTGCGTGCCGCGCGCGCGGCGGCGCGGCCGGGCGAGCGCATCCTCGCCTTCGGTTCGTTCTTCGTGGCCGCCGCGGTGCTGGAGGAGGCCGGCACCGAAGCGCGCGGCTGAACCGGCGTGCCGCGCCGAAAGCCAGCGCCGCGGCGCGGCCGGTTATAATCCGCATGATTCGCGTCGTGCCCGACGACTTTGGAGCCTGTCTTGAAAACGCGCCTGCTGGGAGCCTTCGTCCTCATCGCCTTGGCGGTGATCTTCGTGCCGATGTTCTTCTCCAGCAGCCCGCCGAGCAGCGGCGGCGAGCAGACGGTCAGCCTGGACATCCCGCCCGCGCCCGACCGCGACCTGCAGACCAAGACCATGAGCCTCACCCCGCCGGCGCCGGGGCAGGGCGCCAACGCGCCCCAGCCGGCGGCGAGCGCCGCCGCGTCGTCCGACCGCCTGCCGACGGTGAACATCGCCTCCAACCGTCCGCGCGACGTGGAGACCGACCCGGCCGCCGCCGCGCAGCAGGCGGCCACGCCGCCTGCGCAGCCGCAGCCGGTGATCCCTGCGCAGGCACCGCGCTCGGCCGCCAGCGAGCAGGCCGCCAAGGCGCAGAGCAAGCCCGCCGCCAGCGAACCGGCGGCCAAGCAGCCGCCGGCCGTGGGCGCGCCGGAGGACACCGCCGGCACCGCGGCGCGCGGCAGCTACACCCTCAACCTCAGCGCCTACGCCTCGGCGGCCAGCGCGCAGAGCCTGGTGCAGCGCGTGCGGGCGCTGGGCTATCCGGTTGCCGGGCGCGCCATCAACCAGGCCGGCCGCCAGCTCACCCTGGTCACGGCCGGCCCGTTCGCGACCCGCGCCGCCGCCGAGGCCGCGCGGCTGAAGATCACCCAGGCCGTCCACGGCGTGCCCGTCCGGCTGGAGAGCGGCGCCAGCGACCAGCGCGGCGACGCGGCCCCCGCGCCGTCCGCCGCCAACGCGGCGGCGCCTGCCGCGGCCAAGCCGGCCTCGCGCGCCGGTGGCTTCGCGGTGCAGGTGGCGGCGATGGGCAGCGAGGCGGACGCCCACGCGCTGCGCGACCGCCTGCGCGGCGGCGGCTTCGACGGGTTCGTGGACACGGTGAACGTAGGCGGCAAGCGCCTGTGGCGCGTGCGCGCCGGCCCGCAGACCCAGCGCGCCGACGCCGAGCGCCTGCGCGACCAGATCAAGGCCAAGCTGGGCCTGTCCGGCAACATCGTCACCGTCCCCTGACGCGCTGACCCTAAGACGTGGCAGATCCGGTGAACTGGGCCGACTACATCATTCTCGGCGTGCTGGGCCTGTCGGTCTTGATCGGACTGTGGCGCGGCCTCATCTCCGAGGTGCTGGCCCTGGTGGTGTGGGTGGCGGCGTTCTGGGTGGCGTGGCTGTTCGGGCCGGCGGTGGCGGGCTATTTCGAGCACAGCATCTCGCTGCCTTCGGCGCGGATCCTCGTCGGCTATGGCCTGTGCTTCATCGTGGTGCTGATCGCCGGCGCGCTGCTGCGCTTCGTGATCGGGCGGCTGGTCGCGGGCACCGGGCTGGGCGGCACCGACCGCCTGCTCGGCATGCTGTTCGGCCTGGCGCGCGGCGTGTTGCTGGTGACGCTGGCGGTGTTCCTGCTCAACTTCACCGCCTTCACCCGCGACCCGTGGTGGCAGCAATCCACGCTGCTGCCGCAGTTCAAGGCGGCGGCGGAATGGATGGGCCAGCACGTGCCGGACGAGGCGCGCCGCTACCTGCACCCGCCGGCGATGCTCGATCAGCTGCCGTCGCTGGACCGCTTGCCCTCGCTGCAGCAGCTCCCGTCGCTGCAGCAACTGCCGTTGCCGGGCGGCAAGCCGCCGGCGCCGGCGCACAATACACCCGCGGGCGCCACGCATCCGGCGCCCGCGGCCACGGTTTTCTAGACGCTTCTCAAGCAGGTATCACAACCATGTGCGGAATCATCGGCATCGTCGGCGTCACCGAGGTGGCCTCGTCCCTTTACGACGGCCTGACGGTGCTGCAGCACCGCGGCCAGGACGCGGCCGGCATCGCCACCGTGGACGGCACGCGGCTGCGCCTGCACAAGGGCAACGGCCTGGTGCGCGACGTGTTCAACCAGGCGTCGATGAACCGCCTGCGCGGGCGCATCGGCATCGGCCACTGCCGCTATCCCACCGCCGGCAGCGACAACGCCGCCGAGGAGGCGCAGCCGTTCTACGTCAACTCACCCTACGGCATCGCCTTCGCCCACAACGGCAACCTGGTGAACACCGAGGCGCTGCGGCGCGAGATGTTCGAGGACGACCGCCGCCACATCAACACCGATTCGGACTCCGAGGTGCTGCTCAACGTGCTGGCGCACGAGCTGCAGATCCACGACCGCATGGCGCTCACCCCGGACGAGCTGTTCAAGGCCGTGGCCGGCGTGCATGCGCGCGCGCGCGGCGGCTACGCCTGCCTGGCGCTGATCCACGGCTACGGCCTGCTCGCCTTCCGCGACCCCTACGGCATCCGCCCGCTGGTGCTGGGCGAGCGCGTCACACCCGAGGGCCGCGAGTACGCGGTGGCCTCCGAGTCGGTGGCGTTCGACGTGCTCGGCTTCAAGCGCCTGCGCGACGTGGAGCCGGGCGAGGCGGTGTTCATCACCGCCGACGGCCAGCTGCACACCCGCCGCTGCGCCGACAGCGCGGTGCACGCGCCGTGCATCTTCGAGTACGTGTACCTGGCCCGCCCGGACTCCATGATCGAGAACGTGTCGGTGTACAAGGCGCGCCTGCGCATGGGCCAGCGCCTCGCCGCCAAGATCCTGCGCGAGCGCCCCGACCACGGCATCGACGCGGTGATCCCCATTCCCGACACCGCCCGCACCGCCGCCAGCGCGCTGGCCGAGGCGCTGGGCGTGCCGTTCCGCGAGGGCTTCGTCAAGAACCGCTACGTGGGCCGCACCTTCATCATGCCGGGGCAGGGCGAGCGCGTGAAATCCGTGCGCCGCAAGCTCAACCCGGTGGAGCTGGAGTTCCGCAAGAAGAACGTGCTGCTGGTGGACGACTCCATCGTGCGCGGCACCACCTCCAAGCAGATCATCCAGATGGCCCGCGACGCCGGCGCCCGGCAGGTGTACTTCGCCTCCGCCGCGCCGCCGGTGCGCTACCCCAACGTGTACGGCATCGACATGCCGGCCGTCGCCGAACTGGTCGCCGCCGGCCGCACCGAGCAGGAAGTGGAGCAGTTCCTCGGCGCCGACTGGCTGATCTATCAGGACCTCAAGGACCTGATCTGGGCGGTGCAGGACGGCAACGAGGCGCTCAAGCAGTTCGACACCTCCTGCTTCTCCGGCGAATACGTCACCGGCCTCGACCAGCGCTACCTCAAGCAGATCGAGATGCTGCGCTCGGACGACGCCAAGGCGGCGCGGCGTGCCGTATAAGTCGTATTGATCTGCTCGGGCTCTCCGGTGTGTGGGGCCCGTGCGGTCAGCGGATGTTCTGGGCAATTCGCCAGAGCACGCCGGACGGGTCGAGCAGGCAGAAGTCGCGCATGCCCCACGGCTGGTCGATAGGGGTATCCAGGCGCACCGCGTAGTGCTCCGCGATGCCCGCCACGCGCAGCCTGCGATACCAGGCGTCGACGTCGGCCACCAACAAGTGCATGACGAAATTGCGAGCATGCTCGGGCCGGTAGAAGTCCTGCAGGAGGAAACTGCAGTCGTCGAGCGCGAAGTACGCCACGCCTGCATATTCCGATTTCTCTTCGAAACCGATGTCGGTATAGAACCGGCGCGATAGCGCGTAGTCGCGCGCCGGGACGAAAGCCTTGAGCTCGATCGCCTGCAAGTTGTCCATGGGCGTTCTCCTTTAGGCGCTCAACGAAGCGCGCGTTCAACGGAAGCTTTCGTCGCTTCAGCTTCGTCGCTTGTCGCAGGCGGCGGTCAATGGCTTTGCCGCTCATCCTGGGCCGAGCTACTGGATGCCGGCCTTCGCCGGCATGACGGCTTGGCCGGAACTCTGATTCGCCGGGCCGGTCATGACGAAGCGAGCACAGCGCGCAGGACGCCTCGGCCCAGAATGGCTTTTGTGTGTAGTGCCTCGTGGGGGGCATTGCAGGGCAAGGCCATTCCCGAGCCGAGCGCGACGCGCGCGTCGTACGGAGCGGTGAAGTTACACTTCGCCTCATGACCGATTTGCACCAAGCCGCCAGGCGCTGCCTCGACGCCAACGACCCGGCCGAGAAGCTGCGCCTGACCGCCGAGACCTGGCAGGGCTTCCAGGCCGGCGAGCTCTGTCCCGATCCGGCCTCGCCGCCGCCCGCGTCGATCGGCGCGCCGGGCCGCCCCGAACGCCCGCGCCTGGTCTCGCCGAAGAAGCTCCCGCAGCGCGGCCTGGGCCGCGCCGAGGGCCGCGCCGCGCTGGTGCACGCGGTGGCGCACATCGAGTTCAACGCCATCGACCTCGCCTGGGATGCCGTGTACCGCTTCCGCGGCATGCCGGCGGACTATTACCTCGACTGGGCCCGCTGCGCCGACGACGAGGCGCGCCACTTCGCACTGCTGGCGGCGCGGCTGGGCGAGCTTGGCCATGCCTACGGCGATTTCGACGCCCACAACGGCCTGTGGGAGATGGCTGAGAACACCGCCCATTCCGACACCGCCCGCATGGCGCTGGTGCCGCGCGTGCTGGAGGCGCGCGGGCTGGACGTGACGCCGGGCATGATCGCGCGCCTGCGCGCGGCGGGCGACGAGCAAACGGTGGCGATCCTCGAGGTGATCCTGCGCGAGGAAGTGGCCCACGTGGCCGCCGGTACGCGCTGGTTCCGCTGGTGCTGCGAGCGCGACGGGCTCGATCCGCGCGAAACCTTCCTCGATCTTCTGCGCGACTACATGGGCCGCAACCTGCGTGGCCCGTTCAACCGGCCGGCGCGGCTCGAAGCCGGCTTCGACGCCGAAGAACTCGACCGGCTCGCCGCGCTGGCCGTGGCCGGTTGACGGCCCGGGCGACTGGCCCACGCTGCGTCGCAGCTTTCGCGGGCCCGGGCAGGCGAGTAGCGTCGGCACGTGGCGGGTTCCGTGCGGGAGCGGCGGTCGTGGCGCGCAGGCCGTAGGCCGGCGGCCGTGGCGGGCAGCGTACAGGCAGTGCGCAGGAGACGGTCCGGACTGTCGTCACGTCGCTTTCCCAGCGAGGGCACAGCCATGCCTAAGTTCATGATCGAACGCTCCATCCCCGGCGCCGGCCAGCTCACGGCCGAGCAGCTCAAGGGCATCTCGCAGACCTCCTGCGGCGTGCTGCAGGCGATGGGGCCGCGCATCCAGTGGGTGCAGAGCTACATCACGGACGACAAGGTCTATTGCGTCTACATCGCCCCCGACGAGGCCGCCGTGCGCGAGCACGCCCAGCGCGGCGGCTTCCCGGCCGACCGGGTGGCGCCGATCCGCGGCCTGATCGATCCGGTCACGGCGGAATAGGGGCCGCCTTGCCGTCGCGGCGAGGGTAGGCGGGAGGCCAAGCTTTTCGGGAGCCGGCGCGAATGGCGTCGGCGGGCACCGCGCAGGGAAGGCGCAACGGTTCTGTCATGAGGCGCCGGGCTGGCACCGCAGGCGAGTGTTGCCCGCCGGCCTTCGTGGGCGGCGGAGGGCCGCGCCACGGGACCTTCCACCGCCCCGGCGCTGCGTGCAGGGGCGATGACGCATCCGTGGCAATTTTGCGACAAGCCGACAAAACAGGCCGCCGGCTTTGTTGTTATGCTCCGGAGCGATGGTTGGCGGACATGTAAGTTCGTGAACTTCATCAGTAATTCACGAAGCACAGTATCGCGCCGGGCAGGTGAGCGCCGCCTGGCCCCGGGCGGCGCGCGTGCAGTCGCCAGTCGGCAGGAGAGGACAGCCCGCTATGCCACGGAGTGAGCTGGTGAAGCCATGGATGAAACATCTGGGTGTCGCGCTTGCCTACGCGCTTTGCTACGCGGGGTTGCGTGAAGTCTCGTTTCCCTACTGGGTGCTCTTCTCGGGCTTCCACTTGAGTGCGCTGCTGCTAATGCCGCGGCGCTATTGGCCGGCCATGGCCGTCGGCGAAATGATTCCGCTTGCCTGCTTGAGCTTGCGCTGCCTCGACGAGTTCGGCTGGGCTTGGTCCGTTCTCATCGTCATTCCACCCGTCGCGCTGGCGATGCCCGTGGTGCGCCTCTGCCAGAACCGCTGGCGCCTGTTTCCCTCACTCCACGGCATACGCACGGGTGGGCTCCTGCTTTGCGCCCTGTTCGCTTCTGCTATCTGGACGGCTGCAAACGTTGCCACTCTGTTAGTGACCCAGCTGCCACCCGGCTATGTGCTGGATTACGGTGACGTCATCGCCCGCTGGATGCTCGGCAACGATCTCGGCGTATTGACCGTGGTGCCACTGGCGCTGCTGCTGAGGGGAGCGATGGGCCGCCTGCCGGCGCGGGCTTGGCTAGGGGCCATGCTCGACAGCCGCTTCGTGCTCGAATGCGTCAGCTGGATGCTGCCGGCGCTGGTCTTTTTGACCTGGATCGGCCGTGGGGCGGCGGGGGAAGACATCCGCCAGGCCGCGCGCATGGCCATGTTCCTGCCGGTGGCGGTGCTGGTGCTGCGGCACGGCTGGCAGGCGGTGGCGGTCGGCGGCGCCGCGGCCTCCCTCGGCGTGGTGCTCACGATTCCGGCGGACCCGGATGCGAACAGCCTGGAGGCGGAGGTGTTCATCTGCTTCGCCATCTCCACCATGCTGCTGCTGGGCGGCCGCATCACGGCGCTTAATCTGCGCGACGAGCGCGGGCGCGAGGATACGCGCCAGACCCTCGCTCTCGCCAGGCGAGCCCTATTCTTCAGCGAGCTGCGGGCGAAGCGGGCCTCGGAAAGCCTGGAGCAGATCCGCAGCGCGATCCGCGTCAACCATTTCACGCTGCTGGAGCGGGTCAGGCAGATGCTGCCGAACTTCGACCAGCGCTTCTACCTCCGGCAGGGCACGGTAGTGCAGGAGCAGTTGTACCGGGTGGCCGACAACCTGTATCCGGTGAGCTGGGGCGAGCGGGGCCTGCCGGCCTCCCTGCGGGAGGGCGCGATGGCGCGCACGCTGGATGAATCGGGCGTGCGCTATCTCTGCCTCATCTCCGGGCGCGGGCTCAGCCAGCTGTCTTCGAGCCTGCACCTGGTGCTCTATCGCGTGGTGATCGAACTGGTCTACACCGCCTGCCAGCGACACCAGGCCACCGACGTGCGGGTGGAACTGCGCGGCGGCTACTTCGGCGGGCGGCGCTGGGCGGTGCTGCGCGTGGACGCGATCGAAGACCCCGCGCGCAGCGAGCGCGTGATGTGGAACACCCTGCTGCCGCGGCTGGCGGCGATGAACGCCGGCGTGCAGTCCGTGCACGACCAGGTGGAGCTGTTCGAAGGCCGCGTGCGCGAGCGCCGGCTACCGCACGGCGGGCGGGTCAGTCTGATTTTCCACGATCACTAGGCGCGGACGGCACCGACTGGAGGTGGGTGTTGCACTTGATCGGGTCGCAGGTGTCGATGTCCGACGCCTCCAGCACGACCTTGCCCATGGGCTGCGGCGTGGCCGTGACCTGGATGCTGTCGTCCTGGTACACGACCTCGCCCCGCGCGGCCGGCGCGGCGGCGCCGTCGCCCGGCGTACGGACCAGCGCCGAGTCGGCGCCGACCGGCAGCACCAGGAACTGCCTGTTAGCGGTGGCGAAGGCGCCGCGGACCTTGCCGCCCAGGTCGTTGACCTGGATGTAGCGGATGCCTTCGCGCACGAAGACGTACACGTGCCAGCGCGGGCTGGCGGATACATCGGCGGCATTCGGCCAGGCCTGTCCCAGGCCCGTCGCGGCCTGGCCGGCGGCGACAGCGAAGCCCACCATGCCGAAAGAAAACAACCCAGCCAGTACCGCGGCATTCCTCTTGTTCATGGCCCGCCCCTTTCCCATTGGAGACGGTCCGGACTCTAGCACCGGGGCGGATCGGCCTGCACGGGTACCGGCGATGCGGGGAATGCCGCAGGAGCGGGGTGGCCCCTAAGGAGGCGCGCAGATTCCCCCTTTCGAGTAATACCGGACGCCGGCGCGCAACGGTAGCTTTGTACCTGCGATTCGCGTCGGCTCTCTGGCGACGGGCCCGGCTGGCCCGCCGTCCGCGATGGCCCTCACACCGTCCGCCGGGAGACACGCGCATGACTACCCTCGATGCTTCCGACGCCGTCGATCGCGCGCGGCGGCGGGTTCTTGCCGGAATGGTTGTCGCGACAACCGCCTCCACCCCGCCGTGGCTTTCGGAGGCCGCCAGGGCACCCGTTGCCGGCGGCGCCTCTTTCCCCCACCAGGAGTTCATCCCATGAGCAGCATCAAGACCCAAGACGGCACCGAAATCTTCTACAAGGACTGGGGCAAGGGCCAGCCGGTGGTGTTCTCGCACGGCTGGCCGCTGACGGCCGATGCGTGGGACCCGCAGCTGATGTTCATGGCCGAGCACGGCTACCGCGCCATCGCCCATGACCGGCGCAGCCACGGCCGCTCGACGCAGACCTTCGCCGGCAACGACATGGACACCTACGCGGACGACCTGGCCGCGCTGATCGAGCAGCTGGACCTCAAGGACATCATCCTGGTCGGCCACTCCACCGGCGGCGGCGAGATCGCGCACTACATGGGCCGCCATGGCACCAAGCGGGTGGCGAAAGCGGTGCTGGTGGGCGCGGTGCCGCCGCTGATGGTCAAGACCGAGGCCAACCCGGGCGGCCTGCCGCTCAGCGTGTTCGACGGCATCCGCAAGGGTGTGTGGGAGGACCGCTCGCAGTTCTACAAGGACCTGACCACGCCGTTCTACGGCTACAACCTCCCGGGCGCGAAGGATTCGCAGGGCGTGCGCGAGGCGTTCTGGCTGCAGGGCATGCAGGGCGGGCTGAAGGGCCAGTACGACTGCATCAAGCAGTTCTCCGAGGTGGATTACTCGGACGACCTGAAGAAGATCGACGTGCCGGTGCTGCTGATCCACGGCGACGCGGACCAGATCGTGCCGATCGACGCCTCGGCGAAGGCGGGCGTGAAGCTGCTCAAGCACGGCACGCTGAAGATCTACCCCGGCGCGCCGCACGGCCTGGCCACCACCCACCAGGACCAGCTCAACGCGGACCTGCTGGCCTTCGCCAAGGCGTAACCGTCGCCCGGCCCACCGCCAGGCTCGTCGGGCTTGGCGGTTCGTCGATAACAGGCTCGCCGGCACCCCGCCGGCGGGCCTGCCACTTGCAAAGGAGTGTTCCATGACTACCGAACCCGGCCTGATTACGGCCATCCATACCCTGCTCAGCTTCCTGGCCCTGCTGTCCGGGGGCGTGGTCGTCGCCGGCCTGCTCGGCGGCTCGGCGTCGCGCACGTGGGTGCGTGGCTTCTGGATCACGGCGGTCGCCACCAGCGTGACCGGTTTCTTCTTCCCGTTCCACGGCGTGACGCCGGCGATCATCGTGGGCATCATCGCCCTGGCCATCCTGGGCGCGGTGCTGGCCGCCGCCAGGGGCGCGGGCGGCACGCGCCTCGGTTTCGCCGTCTATGCGGCCGGCCTGGTGGCGAGCGAGTACCTGCTGGTGTTCGTGGCGGTCGCCCAGGCCTTCGGGAAGATTCCCGCCCTGCATGCCCTGGCGCCGACGCAGAAGGAGCCGCCTTTCGCCGTCGCGCAGCTGTGCGTCCTGGTCCTCTTCATCGTGATGGGCGTCATCGCCACCCGGCGCACGCGGTCTGCGGTGCTCGCTCTCTGACATGCGCAGGCCGGCGACGGGCCTAGGCGAGTCGCGCCTTAGAGCCTGTTCAAAGTCTCTCCCACCTGCACCCTCCCGTGCAGGGGAGGGTTGGGGAGGGGTAAACCCTTGCCTCGAGGCCAGAGTTCACCCCCTCCCAGCCTCCCCCTGCCAGCAGCTGCCAGCAGGGGGAGGAGCCAAGCCGCGTCAACGGCAAGACTTTGAACAGGCTCTTAGATACGCGCCGCCTGTCGCAACGACAGGCGGCGCGTTGTCTGCGCCGCCATGGTTCGCCCACGACGCTACCGCTCGTGCCGGATAAGAAGCGCCGTGCCCATGGGCGCGGCGCTTGTCCGTGCCAGCGTTTTGCGATCGATGCCGGTCTGCCCGCGCCGGTTGTTTTGGAACGTCGCGCATCGCGACTCGTGATGGACGGAGCCTCCGCTACGCCAGCCTAGTGAAGCTGACCGAGTTCAGGCGGTGCGCGGCGGCGGCATCCCTGACCGTGGCCGAGATCGCGATCTCGCCGCGCGCGTCGAGTTCCAGCAGGCGCGCGGCGAGGCGGTCGAAGGCATCGCCGTCGAGGCCGAGCGAGCGGGCCGACCAGGTGGCCGGCCGGTGCGGGCGAAGGTTGCGCAGGAGCTCGTCGGCGAGCTGGGCCGGCTGGGCGGCGACGGACATGCGCGGCCTATGGCGCAGGCGCGGCATGCTGGCGTCGCCAGCCGCCCGGTGTGATCCCGGCCCAGGCCGAGAACACGCGGGTGAAATGGCTCTGGTCGGCGAAGCCGCAGGCGTAGGCCACGTCCGCCAGGGGCATCGCGGTATCCGCCAGCAGTTCCTTGGCCCGCTCGACGCGGTACCAGCGCAGCCAGCGGTAGGGCGGCATGCCCGTGCACTGGCGGAAGCCGCGCACGAAGCGTCCGGTGGAGAGCCGGCATGCGGCGGCAATGGCCTCCAGGTCCAGGCTGTCGTCCAGGCTGGCGGCCATCAGCTCCTTGGCCCGCTGCACCTGCCAGGGCACCAGTCCGGGTGCGGCGGCGCGGCGCGCGGGCGGCGCCGGCAGCGGCATGCCGAGGTAGCGATGGCCGATGTGCGCGAGCAGTGCACAGACGAGGTGGTGGACGTAGAGCGGCTCGACCGCCTCCGTCGCGGCGAGGGTGGGGAGCAGGGACTGGCCCAGGCCCTTGAGCACCGGGTCGTCGCAGACCGGCTCCCGTTCTAGGCGGATGCCTTGCGGCGCCTGGGCGGCGCCCTTCGCCACGAAGGCGAACAGCGCCGGCGCGGGGATCACGAAGTGGAGCAGGTCGAAGGGTCCCGCCAGCGCGAACCGCATCGGCGAGCCCAGCCCGTAGAGCAGCGAGTGGCCGGGGCGGATGGCCGGCAGCTCGACCGGGTGCGCGCCCACGCGCACCTCGCAGGGCGACATCGCGGCGAGCGCCAGGCTCATCATCAGCGGCACGTGGGAGGGCATCGCCACGTCCACCCGCGTCCCTCGCTCCTCCGAGCGCAGCCGCGCGATGTGGATGGAGGAGCCGCCGCCGACGGGGACCACCAGGGTGGGGCAGGCATCCAGGCCGAACCATTCGGTGGCATGGGTGCGCGGCTGCGGAGGGCCGTCCCCCCGCATCGCGCCGCGGGGCCGGGCCGGCGGCGCGGCGGAGGCCGGCTGCGGTGCCGCGTGGTGCAGGCTTGCGGGCGAGTCCAGAGCGACTCCGAGCGGATAATCGTCGTCCACGTGCGTTCCATCTGTCGCCGGAGGCCATCGCGAAGGACGCAGGGTCCATGGCCAGCATGCCGGACATGGTGGCGGGCGCCCGGCGCCGGCGGAATTCCCTGTTAGCGCGCCGTGCGACACCCCCATTCGGGTAAGCGGCCGCGCGCGGACAGCTTCAGGGTCTCGTGCGGATGCGCAGCACCTTGCGCCCGAACAGCCTGGCATCGAGGGCGTAGGCGCCCGGGCCCAGCAGCCACAGCGAGGCGGCCGCGCCCAGCAGCACGGCGGCATGCAGCCGTCCGTCGATGCCGGCGGGAAGCAGCGCGAGCCGCAGCACGAGCGCGCCGGCCAGCAGGCAGCCGAGCCGGGTCAGCACGCCCAGCATGCAGCAGGCCATGGCGAGCGATGCGGCCAGCCAGGCGAGCGGGCTGGCCGGCGGCCGTTCCAGCAGGCCGGCAAGCACGCCCGCCGCCACCGCGGCTCGCAGCAAGAGCAGGCCGCAGCCGGCGACACCGGCGGGATAGGTTGGCAGTATGTTGCGCACCGCTACACGGTACGCGTTGCCGCCGGCGGCGTGATTCCCCTGGACAGAGGCGTTATGCGTCACCCTTTTGGGGTATATCCAGGGTTGGTGGCGGCCGGTAGCAAGGGGCATGGTTTTTCGAAGTGGAAACAAGCCGGGCATGAGCTTCATCCGCACCATCGCGACGGCGCTGTTTTGGAGCGCCACACTCGGCGTGTCCGTGGCGCATGCCTGGGCGGAAACGGATACCGCGCAAGCCTTGAGCATCGGCCAGTACTACCACACGGCCTGGACGGTGAAGGAAGGCGCGCCGGGGCAGGTCAACGCGCTGGCGCAGACCAAGGACCACTACCTCTGGCTCGGCACCGAGACCGGCCTCTACCGCTTCGATGGCGCCGCCTTCGAGCAGGTGGAGCCGCAGGGCGAGCTGCCGCTGCCGCCTATCCAGTCCCTGCACGCCTCGCCCGACGGCGACCTGTGGATCGGCTTCGTGCGCGGCGGCATCGCGCGGCTGTCGCACGGCGTGCTCAAGCGCGTGCCGGTGGCCGTGGCCGAGGCGCAGCGCGGCACGGTCTTCAGCATCGCCACGGCCGCGGACGGCACGGTGTACTTCGCCGCAGGCACCGGGAAGCTGCTGCTCTTCGCTGCCGTAGCGGTCAAGAACTCATCAGGCTCATGCCGGGCTGAAATTGGACCTGGTTCTTCGCTGCCATGACACTTCCTCCGTCTCATCAGGAGGTTGCAGCCTCTACCCGCGCCGTATCATCGGATGCGACTCGTGGGGAATCAGGACGCGGCTTGATCAGGACATCCAAAAAAGCCCATCCAGAGGATGGGCTTTTTTTATCAATCAGTTTTGACAGGTTGGGCAGGCATCTGCCGGCTTCGCATAAAAGCTGGTGCCAAAAAAGATTTCAAGCAACTGCTGCAACATTGAATATCTCCTTGAAAGTTAAAGCAAAAAGCAGAACAAATAACGACAGCGCCAACCCTGCCGGGCATGAGGCGCTCCCTAGACTTCTCATCGAAGTCGAAGGCATTAACCGCCACCTCCACACTTCTGAGTAAACATACACAATGCGGTATGGAAAAAAAAGTTTGCCGGTCTCTCTCAATTGCCCCATGCGTATTTTCTTATCGGATGGTCCTCGGAGCGATCCGCATGGGAGGTGGATGTAGTGCGCTAACCGCTCGGCGCCGGGCGCAGCATGGCGATGATGACGAGGGCGACGGCCGCGGCGCCGGCGGTGAGCAGGAAGCCGTCGGCATAGGCCAGCGTCTGCGCCTGGCGCTCGACCGCGCCGTCGAGGAGGGCGAGGCTGCGCGCGCCGTTGGCGGGGCCGACCAGGCCGTGGCCTTCCAGCAGCTCGCGGGTGTAGCCGGCCAGCCGCGCGGCGGTGGTGCCGTCGCCGCTGGCGACGTGCTGGCCGATCAAGTTGGAGTGCAACTGGCTGGCCTTGCGCGTGTAGGTCTGCAGGATGGCCGAGGCGACCTCGCCGCCGAACAGGCGCACGGTCTGCACGATGGCGCCGAAGGTCAGCACCTGCATCGGCCGCAGGTGCTGCACCAGGAAGTACACCAGCGAGGTCAGCAGCATGGTCTGGCCCACCGCCTGCACCAGCAGCGGCGCGATGAAGTCGGGCTCGGTCCAGGTCGCATCCACCCGTGCCGCCGCCAGGTTGGCGAAGAGGATCAGCACCATGCCCGCGCCGAGCAGGTAGCGCGCGTCCCAGCGCTTGAGCAGCAGGCCCACGCAGGGGCCGATGATCACCTGCGGCAGGGCGATCCACAGCAGCACCGAGCCGATCTGCTGCGGCCGGAAGCCGGTCACCGCGATCAGGAACTGCGGCACCAGGAAGTTGCTGCCCAGCACCAGCAGGCGCGCGATCACCAGGATGCCCAGCAGCTCCATCACGTTGCGCTGGAGCAGGAAGCCGAACTCGATGTCCGGTCGCTGGCAGGTGTACTCGTGCACCGCGAAGGCCAGCAGCAGCCCGCCGCCGGCGACGAAGAGCCCCACGATCAGGCCGGAGTTGAGCCAGTCCAGGCGGTTGCCCTGGTCCAGCGCCGCGTAGATCAGGGTGAAGCCCAGGCCCGCAAAGGCCATGCCCCAGTAGTCGCCGTGCCCGTGCTCGGCGTACTTGATCGGCTCCTTCGGCACACCGAACACGACGCAGGCCAGGATGGCGATCGCGAGCAGGGCGTTCTGCCAGAAGATCCAGGCCCAGCCGGCGTGGTCGATGTACCAGCCTTCCAGCGTGGCGGCGATGTTGAGCGACAGCTCCAAGTTCATCGCATAGGCGGCGATGCCGAAGGCCCACAGCGGCTTGGGCAGGCTGCGCAGCACGAAGCCGATGGTCAGCGGGATGAAGGTGCCCGAGCCGAGCCCCGCCGCGCATTGCAGCGCGAGAAACACCGGCAGGTTGGGCGACCACGGCAGCAGCAGTTCGGACAGCCCGAACACCACGGTGCCGGCCAGCAGCACGCGGCGCGCGCCCAGCACGAAGCCCGCCCACGCGGCCAGTGGTCCCACCAGCATCTGCGCGCAGCTGAAGGCGGTGGTGATCCAGGCCCGCTCGTCCACGCTGGCGCCCAGCACGCCGCCGATGTCGGCCAGCCCGAAGCCGGTCAGCCGGTTGGTGAGGGTGGAGGCCAGCGCCGCCAGCATCACCGCCAGCAGGCCGACCCAGGGGCGCGGCGAGCTGACCTGCCATGCCTCCGGGATGTGCAGGCGCCGCGCGAGGGGCCCGAGCGCGGGCATGGCTTCAGCGACCCGCGCGGGTGTCGATGGTGGCGACCACCGACATGCCCGGGCGCAGCAGCGCCTGTTGCGCGGGGGAGGCCGGGTCGAGCAGGATCTTCACGCCGAAGCGCTGCACCACCTTGGTGAAGTTGCCGGTGGCGTTGTCCGGCGGCAGCAGGGCGAAGCGCGAGCCGGAGGCGGGCGACCAGCTCTCGACGTGCCCGTGCAGCACCAGGTCGGGGAAGGCGTCCACGTGCACCTCCGCGGGCTGCCCGGCGCGCACCCGGGTCATCTGGGTCTCCTTGTAGTTGGCCACCACCCACGCCCGCGGCAGCGCGACCAGGGACAGGAGCTGGGTGCCGGCCGCCACGTACTGGCCCGCGCGTACCTGGCGCAGGCCGACCATGCCGTTCTCGGGCGCCACGATGCGGGTGTAGCCGAGGTTGATGCGGGCCAGCGCCAGCGCCGCCTGCTGCTGCTCGACCGCGGCGGCGGCGGCGCCCTGTTGCGCGCGCAGCGTGTCCAGCTGGCGCTGCGTGGCCAGCAGCCCGGCCGCCTGCTGGCTGCGCAGGGCGCCGGCCTGGCGGCTGCCGCTCTCGGCCTGGTCCACCGCCTGGCGCGAGGCGTAGTAGCCGCCCTGGAACAGGTCGCGCTGGCGCTGCGCCTCGCGCTGGCTCAGGTCGGCGCTGGCCGTGGCGGCGCTGACCCCGGCGCGCGAGGCGGCGATGTTCGCCTGCTGCTGGTCCACCTGCCGCGCCAGCACCTCCAGCGTGGCGCGGTTCTGGTCCAGCGCGGCCTGCGCCTGCGCCGCCTGGGCGCCGTAGTCGCCGTCTTCCAGCTCCACCAGCAGCTGGCCGCGATGCACGCGCTGGAAGTCGTCGACCAGCACGCGGCGCACGTAGCCGGGCACGTGCGCCGACAGCGGCGTGACGTCGCTCTCCAGGTAGGCATCGTCCGTGCTCTGGTGCGCGGCCAGCCCGACCCAGGCGTTCCAGCGGTTGGCGAACAGCCACAGCAGCGCCAGGGCCAGGACCAGCACCGCGACGCGGACGGCGATCCACAAGCGTTGCCGCTTGCCGGGTTCGGCCTGCGGCGCAGGCGCTTGGGGGGCGTTGGGCGGAGTCGGGGTATCGGCAGGCATGCAGTGAGGTGATTGAGGATGGAATGGGCGACAGGGTGGCCGGCAACGCTACGGCCTATGCAAGGGCGTCGCCGATCCGCCGGCCGGATGGCGCGGACCTTGCCCGAAACGGTCGCTGCACCGGCCATCTTGGCGCGACCGGGGCCGGCGCGTCATTACCCAAACGGGTTACCGGTGCGGCGGGCGCTCGTGCCGGGGTACGGCATGCGGGCCTGCGAAGTGAGGCGTCGGACGGGCGATACTTGCGCGACCCTCGGCTCGTTCGCGTCCGCGCAGGAAGCCGAGGCGCCGGGGCAATCACGCAGGCGGCTTCGCCGTGCCTTGGGCGCGGCGATGACGCCCCTCGCCAGAGCCACCTGTTCAAGCATGCCGCCGGCCCGTTCTGCGGGCGGCCCCGATCACGCGAACAATGGCGAATCCTGCCGCGCGAGGGGCAGGTGGAGTGGCCTGTGCCCGGTGATGCGCTTGATCGCGTTGACCAGGGCGGCGGCGGTCGGCCCCTGGGCGATCTCCGCGGCGCCCAGGAAGGCATGCCCGGGGCGGTCGATCATCTGCACGTCGATGGCGACGGGCGCCTGGGGGAAACGCAGGATCGGATAGCTGGACCAGTCCACGCTGCGCACGCCGCCTTCGCCGATCAGCACCTGCTCATAGAGCGTCCAACTGGAGGACTGCACGATGCCGCCCTCGATCTGGTTCCTGAGGCCGTCGGGGTTGACGATCTGGCCGCAGTCCACGGCCGCCACCGCGCGCACGATCTGGACCGAGCGCGCCTGCTTGTCGAGCTTCACCTCCAGGGCGATGGCGCAGTAACCCATCAGGTTCTTGTACTGGGAAAAGGCGAACCCCACGCCGTGCCCGTCGGGCAGGGCCTGGCCGCCGTTCCAGCCGAAACGGTCGGCCGCGCGCTGGATCACTTCACGCGCGCGGGCGTCGTCCAGGTGGCGCAGCCGGTACGCCACCGGGTCCTGGCCGAACCGCTCGGCCAGCTCGTCCATGGCGCTCTCGATCGTCACCACGTTGATATGCCCGCCGAGCGAGCGCATCGCCGAGGTGCGGAACGGCATCTCGGTGACGAAGTGCATGTCCACCCGCACCGAAGGAATGCGATAGAGCGGGACCGCGTTGCGGTCGGCATCGCCCTCCGGCTGCGGAATGGGCGCGGAGGGCGCCGAGGCCACCGGCCTGGCCAGCAGGCGGGCGGGGATCAGCCGCCCGGCGTTGACGATGCGCTCGTTATGAGGCGTGCTCCATAGCGCATGCCGCCATGCCTGCAACTGCCCGGCCTCGTCCGCGAACGCTTCGAGCTCGGTGAGCATGGCGGGGCCGAGCGGCTCCCAGGCGGCCTCCTGGTCGCGCATCCATTGCACTCTTACCGGGCGGCCGGGCGTGCGGAAGGCCAGCAGGGCCGCGTCCGCCGCCGCGTCGTCTGCGCCGTTGTGGCCGTAGCAGCCCGCGCCCTCGACGTGGATGCAGCGCAGCTTGTCCTTGGGCAGGCCGAGCCACTCGGCCAGTCCGGCGCGTAGCGGGAACACGCCCTGCGTATGCGTCCACACGGTGAGCATGCCGTCGCGGTATACGGCGACCGCGCAGGAGGGGCCGATGGAGCCGTGGATGACGTACTGCTTGCCGAACCCCACGCTCAGCGTGGCGGGCGAGGGCGCGGCGGGCGCTGCATCGGGCGCCGCGTGCTGGCTCTGCCGCACCGGCCCGTTGCCCTCGCGGGTGGTGACGTAGATGCGCTGCGGCAATGCCTTGAGCGCCGCATGGATGGTGTCGTTGCCGGGGTAGCGGCGGGTGCTCCGCCAGCGGGCCGCCTCGCGCAGCGCGCGCATGGCCTGGACGGCCTGCCATTCGCGCTCGGCGAGCACGGCGAGGTAGTTGCCGTCGCGCACCACCTTCACCACGCCCGGCATGGCCTCGACCGCGCGGGTGTCCACGCTCTCCAGTTGTGCGGAGGCATCGGGCGGGCGCACCACGCGGGCGTGGAGCATGCCTTCCAGGCGCATGTCCTGCACGTAGGCGGCGCCGCCGGTGACCTTGGCGGGAATGTCCACGCGGGGGATGGCGTGGCCGATGTAGCGGAAGGTCGACGGGTCGCTGTCGGGCGAGACCGGCTTGGCCCGCTGGTGCAGGTCCACGCCCTCGGCGGCCTGCTCGTAGGTGAGCTGGCGCCCGTCGGCCGCGACGATCACGCCGTCGTGGAGCGCGAGTTCCCGGGCCGGCACGCCCAGCTTGGCCGCGGCGGCGTCGAGCAGCATCTGGCGCACCTGCGCGGCGGCGTGGTAGATGGCCGTGCCGCCGTCGGCCATGGTGTGGCTGCCCGCCGTGTAGCCTTCGTCGGGTGTCAGCGCCGTGTCGGCGGTGACGAAGGTGAACCGTTCGAGCGGCATCGCCAGCTGGTCGGCGGCCACCTGCCACAGGGCCGTGCGCACGCCGGTGCCCAGCTCCACCTTGCCGCTGCAAACGGTGACGCCCCGCGCGTCGATCTTGATCCAGGCGTCGAGCACGGGCTCGATCTTCAGGTCGCCGGGGAGGTCGGGGGCCAGGATGGTGGCGCCCAGCGTGTTCTCCTGCCCCGCGAAGGCACGCCACGAGCCGAGCAGCGCGAAGCTGACCATTAGGCCGCTGCCGGCGAGGAAGGCGCGCCGGCCCTGGTCGATCGGTGCGTCGCTGCGTTTCATGCGGAGACCTTCTGCGGGCCGGCGCCCGGCAGCCGTCCTTGCGCCGCCACCTCGCGGATGGCGGCCAGGATGCGCATGTGCGTGCCGCAGCGGCACAGGTTCGGGCTCATGTGCTCGCGGATCTGCTGCTCGCTCGGGTGCGCGACGGTCTCCAGCAGGGCCTGCGCGCGCATGATCATGCCGGCGATGCAGTAGCCGCACTGCACGGCCTGGTGATCGATGAACGCTTTTTGCAGGGGGCCGGGCCGCTCGACCGTTCCCAGGCTCTCGACCGTGCGCACCGGGCGGGCGCCGACCGAGGACACCGGGAACAGGCACGAGAACACCGGCCGCCCGTCGACCAGGACGGTGCAGGCGCCGCACTGGCCCATGCCGCAGCCGAACTTCGCGCCGTTGAGCTTGAGGTCGTCGCGGAGCACGTAGAGCAGCGGCGTTTCGGGCGCGACGTCCAGGCGGTGCGCCTCGCCGTTGACGTGGAGTTCGATCATGGGCGGTTCTCCCGGAGGTGGGCCACCTGTTCGTCCAGGCCGGACCAGGGCGCGGCGTGCGGCGCGGTGGAGCGCAGGTAGGCGACGACGTCGGCGATCTGCCGGTCGTTCAGGACATCGGCGAACGGCGGCATGTAGGTCGTGCTCCCGGGCTGCGACGGCCACGCCAGCCCCTCGCGGATCGTCATGACCGCGTTGCGCGGCGAGGGGCCGAAGACGGCCGAGCTCATCGCCAGGGCCGGGCGGCCCATGGCGCCGCGCATCGGCGAGCCCTCGCCGTGGCATTCCGCGCAGGCGCCGGCGAAGACCTGCCTGCCGCGGTCGATGCGCTGGTCCTGGTCGCCCGGCGGCGCGGGGGGCTCGACGGTACGCAGCGGTTTTTGCAGCGTGAGCAGGTATGCCGCGATGGCCTGCACGTCCTCGCGTGGCACGCGGCCCAGGTTCTCGGTCACGGGGCGCATGGGCCCGGCGGCGGCGCCGTGTTCGCTGGCGAGGCCGGTGCGCAGGTAGTCGACGATCTGCCCGGCGGTCCAGGGCTGCGGTGCGGCCGCCAGCTGGTCCAGGGCCGGCGCCGACCAATCGTCCACCACGCCGCCCTGCATGGATTCGCGGTGCTTCTCGCCGCCGATGACGCCCAGCGGCGTGTGGCACGAGGAACAGTGGCCCAGGCCCTCGACGAGGTATCTGCCGCGCTCCGCGGGAGCATCGCCGGTGGCCGGCTCCGGACCTTCCCGCAGGTACAGGAGGTTCCAGAACGCGAGCGACGGGCGAAAGCGCAACGGCAGCGGCAGCTCGTTGCGGCGCGCCGGCGCATGGACCGGCGTGCGGGTCATGAGGAAGGCGTAGGCGGCGCGCAGGTCCTCGTCGGTGACCTTGGTGTAGTGGATGTACGGAAAGGCCGGATACAGCAGATGGCCGTCGCGCGAGACGCCTTGGCGCATCGCGCGACGGAAAGCCTCGAAGGACCACTCGCCGATGCCCGTTCCGCGGTCGGGCGTGATGTTGGTGGTGTAGAGGGTGCCGAAGGGCGTCTTAAGCGGCAGGCCGCCCGCATAGGCGCGGCCGCCCGGCGCCGTGTGGCACACCACGCAGTCGCCCAGGGCGACGATGCGCTCACCCTGGGCGACCAGCGCCGGCGACAGTGCGACGTCGGGCCGCGCCACCGGAGCGATGGCCGGCTTGATGGCCAGCGCGAGAAACAGGCCGATCCCGATGAAGCCGGCCGCGCCGATGCCCGCCAGGATCTTCTGCCGTCTGTTCATAGGCGTCTCCTGAGCCGCGCACTACGGGGGGGAAGGCGTCCTGACTACGAGGATCGACATGGCGTGAGTAGACGGGGCGGCGCCTGCGCGGAGAATCCCCCGTTCGAGGCATCGCGCATTGCGTAAGATGGGTAATTCGGCTCGGCGCCGTGCGTCACGGCGCGCCTTGCCCGCATGCGCCTTCCGGGCGAGTCCTTGTCTTGCGTTGTGTATGGAGTTCGGAGTTCCGATGGACCGCTTGTCGACGCTGCAGATTCTGGTCGCGGTGATGGAGGCGGGGTCCTTTTCCGCCGCGGCCAAGCGCTTGGGGCTGGGGCAGCCGGCGGTGTCGAAATCGGTCGCGCAGCTGGAGCGGCACCTTGGCACGCGCCTCTTCGTGCGCACCACGCGGGGCCTCAACCCCACCGGGCCGGCGCGCCTCTACTACGAGCACGCGCGCCAGGCGCTGCTGCACGTGGACGAAGCCGAGCTGGCCGCGCGCGGGGAGGGCGCGGCCCTGGCGGGTGTGCTGCGGGTGAGCTCCCCGGTGACCTTCACGCGGATGCAGATCATCCCCCGGCTCGGGCCGTTTCTCGCCGCGCATCCCGGGCTGGCGCTGGACATCGTGCTCGACGACCGGCACGTCGACCTGCTCCGGGAAGGCGTGGACATGGCGCTGCGCGTCGGCTCCCTGGACGATTCCTCGATGACGGCGCGCCGCCTGGCCCGCTCGCGGCGGGTCGTGCTGGCCTCCGCCCGCTACATCGAACGCCACGGCGTGCCGCGCGAGCCGGCGGACCTCGCGCGGCATGCCTTCGTGATCTACACGCAGTCCCGGACGCCTCGCAGCCTCAAGCTCCGGCGCGGCGAGGAGAGCGTGCAGGTGCCTCTCGACGGCCGCCTCACCGTCAGCGCCGCCGAGGGCCTGCGCGAAGCGGTATTGGCCGGCCTCGGCATGGCCTCGATCTCGACCTGGGTGTTCGCCGAGGAGCTGGCTCGGGGCGAGGTGGTGGAGGTGCTGGGCGACTGGTCCCAGCCGCCGGTGGATGCCTGGGCGGTCTACCCGTCCGGGCATCTGCCCTCCGCGAAGGCCAGGGCCTTCGCGGACTACGTGGAGCAGTTGCTCGCGCCGGACGCGGTCGCTCACGGCGACATCGACAGCGAGCGGCCAAGACGGCGCCCGTAGTCGACCATGGCCCGGCCCTGCGGCAGGCGGGCGCGTTCGTAGGCGGCCAGCGCCTCGTCCACGGGGCGGCCGTCCAGCGCGGCGGCCAGCGCCATCGCATCGCCGGCGGCCTTGGCCACGCCCATCGCCGTGTGCGGCCGCGCGATGAAGGCGGCATCGCCGAGCAGCGCGATCCGCTGGCGCACCATGCGCGGGGTTTCGTACTCGTAGATCGGCTGCACGAACGGCTGCGCCTGTGCCGCCACGGCGGCCGCGAACTGGGGCGGGAGCTGCGCGCGGGCATCGGCCTGCAACGAGGCGCGGATGTCCGCGGGCAGCTCGCCGGGGCCGAGCGACAGCGCGCCGGCGCGCCCTGCATGGGCCAGCAGGTCCTGCAACGCCTCGGGCGACAACGGGCGATACCACACCCAGTTGTAGCGTCGCTCGCCTACGGCGGTCTCACCCTCGGCGCCGGGTATCAGGTAACCCAGGGCGTGCATCCCGCGGCCATTGTGAAAAGCCATGCGCCCAAAGAGCTCGCCCGCGGCGTCCGGCGGCATGGCCGCCTCGGGCACCAGACCGCGCCATGCCGCGTAGCCGACATAGTCGGGGCGGATGCGCTCCTCCGCCCCGTTGCCGGCCACGAGGCCGCGGACCATGGAGCCCTGGCCGTCGGCGCCGATCAGCAGGTCGAACCCGAACGCGCGGCCGTCTTCCAGCACGACCTGCACGCCGTCGGGGGACGGCACGGCTTCGCCGACCGTGGCGCCGGTGAGGTAGAGGTGCTCGGGCAGCAGCTTGCGGAAGCCGTCGTAGAGCAGGTCCCAGGACATCTGCATCTGCGGGCTGGCCTCGCGCGAGGTCACCGCGCCGTGCGCGTCCAGCATGATGCGCTCGGCGGCCCACACACCCTTCTCCGCCAGGCGGGGCAGCCCCACCTGGCGGAGGATGCGCGTTACCGGCTCCTGCACCACCAGGCCGGCGCCCCGCCGGGCCAGACCATGGCGGGCGCGTTCCATCACGGTGACCCGGTGCCCCTGCCGTGCCAGGAGGACGGCCGCGAACAGGCCGCCCACCGAACCCCCTACCATACCAATGCGAAGACTCATGGCTCGGCCCTCCTCACTGCACCGTGTGGGCCAGGCGGCCGCTGCGACCGCGCAGCAGGCTCACCGCGAGCGCGCCTACCGGCAGCACGCCGCCGAGAATCGAGACGCCCGCCCAGCCGTAGTGGTGCCAGGCCGCCGAGGAGAGCAGCGAGCCCAGCGCGCCGCCCACGAACATCACCGTCATGAACAGGGCGTTGAGGCGGCTCTTGTACTCCGGGTGCAGGCCATAGATGACGTGCTGGTGGGAGACCAGGGCGATCTGCACGCCGAAGTCCAGCACCACCACGCCGGCGACCAGCCCCCACAGGCTCGACCAGGTGCCGAAGATCGCCCAGGCCGCGAGGGTCGCGACCGCGCCCAGCGCGATGACCGGCGCCGGCCCCCTGCGATCGGCGACGCGGCCGGCGACCGGCGCCATCGCCACGCCCACTGCGCCCACGATGCCGAACAGGCCCGCGGCGGCGGCGCCGAGGTTGAGCGGCGGCTGGGCCAGGCGCAGGGCGAGCGTGGTCCAGAAGGCCGAGAACGAGGCGAACAGCAGTGCCTGCGTCACCGCCGCGCGGCGCAGCACCGGCTCGCCTGCCCACAGCTTGCCCAGGGAGGCCAGCAGCTGGCCGTAGCGCAGGGGCTGGCGCGGGTGGTGGGCCGGCAGCGAACGCCCCATCAGGATCGCGCCCATCAGAGCAATCGGCACGGCCAGCCAGAACATGGTGCGCCATCCGCCCAGGCTGGACACCACGCCCGCCAGGGTGCGGCTGAGCAGGATGCCGGTGAGCAGGCCGCTCATGACGCTGCCGATGGCCGCGCCGCGCTTCTCCGGCGCGGCGAGGATCGCGGCGAACGGCACGATCTGCTGGGCGACCGTGGACGCCGCGCCCACCAGCACCGAGGCGACGGCCAGCGCGGCCAGGCCCGGGGCCAGCGCCGCCACCATCAGGGCCGCGGCCAGCACCAGGAACTGCACGACGATCAGGCGGCGGCGCTCCAGCATGTCGCCGAGCGGCAGCAGGAACAGCAGGCCGACCGCATAGCCCAACTGGGTCAGGGTGGGGATCCAGCCGCCGACGCGCGGGTCGCCCAGGCTGTTGCCCATGACGCCCAGCATGGGCTGGTTGTAATAGATGTTGGCTACCGCGAGGCCCGACGCCAGGGCCATGGCGAAGAGCGTTGCCCTGGACAGGTGCGGTGAGGGTGCGGGATGGCTGGACATGGCGAATTCCAAATCAAGGAGAACGGCCGGCATGCTAGGGAGCGCGTCGCCGCCGCAGAACCGGGGTGGCGGGAACATCAGTCATTCCGGGCGGGAATGGCTTGAACGTGGCGCCCGCCGCGATGGCGGGGCGATCAAGCGGAACGTGGCGCGCGCGTGCTTCGCGCAGGCGCGCGCCCTCCGTTCCGGGCATGCCGATTCACCCGTTTGGGGGTGGTGCCGAGCGATGCGCGCGCGGCAGGCTGTGACGCGAATCTTGGACGGCGCCGGCCGTTCTGGTACGTGGTGCAGCGGCATCGTCTCCGCCGCGTACAAGAGCACACGGGCGCAAGACCCCAGGATCGGGCGCATTGGGGCGGCGCGGCCGCCGAGGAGCAGCGACATGAAGATCACCCGCACCGCATCGGTGGCCTGGCAGGGCGGCATCCGCGACGGCCAGGGCGCCATCACCACCGAGAGCCACGCGCTGGACGGCTACCCCTACGGCTTCGGCAGCCGCTTCGAAGGCAAGGCGGGCAGCAACCCCGAGGAGCTCGTGGCCGCGGCGCACGCCGGCTGCTTCACCATGGCGCTGTCGCTGCTGCTGGGGCAGGCCAAGCTGGCGCCGGAGAAGATCGAGACCCGCTGCGCGGTGACGCTGGAGCAGCTCGCCGACGGCTACGCCATCACCGCCTCGCACCTGACGGTGCGGGCGGCGGTGCCGGGCGCGGACGCGGCGACCTTCCTGCGCATCGCCCGCGAGGCCGAGGCGGGCTGCCCCGTCTCCAAGCTGCTCAAGGCCGAGATTTCCCTGGACGCGGGGCTGCTGGCCTAGCCGCGCGCCGCCGCGTCATTCCCCGGCGGCGCGGGCCCGGCCCCGTCGCCTTCCACCCCCTGCAACGGGAGCCATCATGGGCAAGCAAGACACGCTGGCGCGGCGCAAGGCGCCGCTGCACACGCGCAGCAATTTCTCCGACGACACCGTGGCCAACCTGAGCGGCGGGCTCAACGCCCTGCTGGCGGACGTGCTCGCGCTCTACCTGAAAACCAAGAACTTTCACTGGCACATGTCCGGCCCGCACTTCCGCGACTTCCACCTGCTGCTGGACGAGCAGGGCGTGGAGATCATCGGCATGGTGGACGAGATCGCCGAGCGCGTGCGCAAGCTGGGCGGCACCACGGTGCGCTCCGTCGGCCACGCTTCGCGCCTGCAGCGCCTGTCGGACAACGACGCCGATTTCGTCACGCCCTCCGACATGCTGGCCGAGCTGCGCGAGGACAACCTGCGCCTCGCGGCCTCCATGCGCGAGACGCACGCGCTGTGCGACGAGAGCGGCGACGTGGCGAGCGCGAGCCTGCTGGAGAACTGGATCGACCAGGCCGAGCGGCGCACCTGGTTCCTGTTCGAGGCGACCCGCCAGTCCGCCTGACGCGCGAGGCGGGCACGGCCGCGGCCATGAGCCGCGGCCGTCTTGGCGTGCCCGGCGATGCGTCGTGCCCGATGAGCGGGGCAGGGCGGCGCTCGGTGCGGTGAGGCGAGCCCGGCTATGGCGCCCCATTCTCCGGGGCGCCATGCCTCCAATCACTATCAGTAGGCCATCGGCGTGCGGATCGAGCCGCTGCCGGCCTCGACGCCGCCGAGGCCGGCCACCAGCTCCCACACCGCGTCCTCGTCGCCGTCGGCCAGCGCCTCGCAGGCGCTCTTGCCGCCGAGCGCGCGCTGGTGCATGCACATCCAGCGCGCGGCGCGCGGGCGGTCGCCGATGCTTTCGAGCAGCAGCTGCGCGATCGAAGGGTGGCGATGCTCCAGCACCAGCAGGGCGTTCTGTATCGCCTTTTCCAGCAGACGCTGCAGGTGCGCGATCTCCTCGGCGGCGGTTGCGTAGGCTTGCGTGCTCGCGGCGAGGTCCCGTTCCACGCGCGCCATCGTGGACGCAGCGCCTGCCTCCGGGCGTCGCGCGCTCATCCGCGTTCCCCGCGCAGGATCGCGGTGAGGAAAGCCATCACGCGCCCGCTCTGCCCACGCAGCACGAGCTGCTCGGCGGTGAAGCCGCCCAGTTCCTCGATGCACACCCGCCGGAACCAGGCCAGCGCCGTGCCGGGGTCGGGCTCGATCGCCACGGCGACCTGGATGATGGTGAGGGCATCGGGCGCCAGGCCGAAGACCATCGCTTCGGCGTGCTCGCCAGGGGGCGCAAGTGCGGCGGCCTCGGCCATCGCGGTATCGGGCCGCCTGGGCGCGGCCGCTGCGAACGAGACGATGTTCGGGGGCGTTCGGGTCATGGCCTGGTCTCTCCTGTGGGCGGGAGGATGGATCGCTCGCCTTTCGGTTTCCTTGCAGGCGCAGCCGTGGCGAACCGCCCGCCGAGGCGCGGCTCGCTCACCGTATATGCCCAGGTTAGGCGCAGCCGGCGCGGGCTTATTGATCGCTACGGCGCTTTTTGCCGATGCCGGCTGACAGGGTGCCGGCAAGGGGTGATGGCGCAGTGACATGTCCTGCACGCGCAATGTGGCGGTAAGGTCGGCGCTGGGCGCGGTTCCTGTCGGTTGGAAACTGGTGGCAGGCAGTGTGACCACGCCAGAGGCCATGTCGTAAGTGCCTGCCAGAGTGGGGGCCGCTCCGGCTTGCGGCAATGCAAAGCCTTTGAGCTGGCCGTTGGCCGCATCTTGATTCAACTGTTGCAGCAGTTGCGCATCCTGGGTGATGGCGGCGCGCAGCTGCGCTTCCTGATCCGGCGTGATGCCGGGTTGCGCTGCAAACAGGGCAATGGCGGCTTGCAGCTGGGTATTGGGATTGGCCATGGATTATTTACCCCCACCCACACTGATGGATTCGACGCAAAGATGCTGTAGCTTCGCGTCTGGGGCAGATGCCTCCGGCCGCTCAATAATTAGGACGCCATGACTCACACTCCCGTCGTGAACATGGCTTCAGCATCCTCCGCGGCCGTCGCAAATCACGCGACTTGCCACTGAGGTTCGACGCTAATCAGGAAGTGCGAAGGATGAGATTCTGGCTCGAATCATTGCCATCTTGGGCGTCATGCCATTTTCAACGACTACGGGGCCAGTAAGCGCGAATGATTTGCTGGTGATGAACGGAGCCAAGCAGACACCCTTCAAGGACTTCAAGGCTATAGGGGACTTCTTGAAGGCGCATCGAGTCCTCAAGTGGGAGGACGACATTGCTCGTCTTCTGGATGAGCAGCGGATATCCACGGAGGAGTTAAAGGAAGCTATGCCTAGGAGCGGCGAACTAGCCGGCCTTCTGGCATCCATAGGCAGGCGGAAGAAGAGGGTAGCCAAGGCCGGTTGATGCGAAAGCCACGCCGCTGGCGTTGCCTCGGCGTGGCACCCTTCCAAAGTTGAACCTGGCCTTTGCTGAAGCAAGGAGCATCCACAATGAAGTGTGATCTCTGCCATCAGGATGTACCGAAACTCTCGCGCTCCCACATCATTCCGAGAGCGTTGATGCTGTATGGACGGCAGAAAGAAGATAAGGCGCCGTTGTTGCTGATGCTGGCCGACCAGGATAAGCGGGTTGTTCGGAACCAAAGCGGCATCTACAGCGAAATCGTTTGCCCACTTGTCACCCCACGACGTGTTCAAGCATGTGGATGTGGGCGACTACCATGCGGAGCGCCTGCGACGAACACTCTTGTCGGCCGAGCCCACCGACCTATCGGACTATCAGGTGGTGCTTCGGGTTGTCCCAACGTTGGATGGCTCAGTCATCGTCTCCCCGTTCCGTGAAAAATGGGAAGGGGTGAATGCTTACCGGTTCTACTTCCCTCACATCACGGCCTTCGTCAAGGTCGATAGGCAACCGTTCAAGAGTGAGTTCCGTATCGGGCGGCTTGGAGCGCTCAGCCATCCGCATGCCATCGTGGCGGATCGCGTTTCACCGTCCGAGTGGCGCATGCTCGGGAAGGCCGTGTTCGGCCGGGATGCGGAGGTGGAACGATTCACGGCGAAGGGGTAGTCAGCGCAGGAGCATCGCGCGAGTCCGGCCAAATTTCGGCCCGGGCTTCAGACAAGCCGCAGCATGCCCGAGATATACCCCGGCCAATTTCCGGCCAAAAGGGCACGAAAAAGGCCCGCTTTTGAGGGCGGGCCTTTCATCGCCAAGCGTTGTAACTGCTTGAATCTTGGTCGGGGAGACAGGATTCGAACCTGCGACTTCTACGTCCCGAACGTAGCGCTCTACCAGGCTGAGCTACACCCCGTGGGAGCCGCGTATCTTAGTGGCCTTCTCGCGGCATGGCAACAGGGCGGCGAAGATTTTTCGCAGCGGGCGCGGCCGGGCTGCCGGCGCCCATCTGCTAACCTATAGGGCTGCCGTCCCACGGCTCTCCGTCATAGTCAGCAGAGGATTTCATGGCGCTTACCCAGGCCCGCACCATGCCCGGTGTGCTCGAGCTTTTGCCGCTCGACCAGATTGCCTTCCAGCGCATGCTGGACACGATCCGCCGCAACTACGAGCGCTTCGGCTTCCTGCCGGTCGAGACGCCGGTGATCGAGTACGCCGACGTGCTGCTGACCAAGACCGGCGGCGAGACCGAGCGCCAGGTGTATTTCGTGCAGTCCACCGGCGCGCTGAGCGCGGCCGACAAGAGCGGGGGCGAGAAGCCTGACCTCGCGCTGCGCTTCGACCTCACCGTGCCGCTGGCGCGCTACGTAGCCGAGCACGAGCACGACCTTTCCTTCCCGTTCCGCCGCTACCAGATGCAGCGCGTGTACCGCGGCGAGCGCGCCCAGCGCGGCCGCTTCCGCGAGTTCTACCAGTGCGACATCGACGTGATCGGCAAGGACTCGCTGTCCGTGCGCTACGACGCCGAGGTGCCGGCGGTGATCTACAGCGTGTTCCGCGAGCTGGACATCGGCCCGTTCACCATCCAGCTCAACAACCGCAAGCTGATGCGCGGCTTCTTCGAGAGCTTGGGAGTCGCCGACGGCGAGCGGCAGACCCTGGTGCTGCGCGAGGTGGACAAGCTGGACAAGCGCGGCGCCGACTACGTGCGCGACACGCTCACCGGCGAGGGCTTCGGCCTCTCCGCCCAGGTAGCGCAGAAGATCCTCGATTTCGTGCAGGTGCGCTCGACCTCGCTGGCCGACGCCTTCGCCAGGCTCGACGCGCTGGGCCCCGGCCCCGAGGCGATGGAGCAGGGCCGGGCGGAGCTCAAGGAAGTGCTGGGCCTGATCCGCGACTTCGGCGTGCCGGAGACGCACTACGCGCTCAACCTCTCCATCGCGCGCGGCCTGGACTACTACACCGGCACCGTCTACGAGACCACGCTCAACGAGCACCCGCAGATCGGCTCGATCTGCTCGGGCGGCCGCTACGACAACCTCGCCGGCCAGTACACCAAGTCGAAGCTGCCGGGCGTGGGCATCTCCATCGGCCTCACGCGCCTTTACTGGCAGCTGCGCGACGCCGGGCTCGTCAACACCGCGCAGAGCACGGTGGACGTGCTGGTGACGCAGATGGACGCGGCACAGCTGCCGGCCTACCTTGCCGTCGCCAACGAACTGCGCGCCGCCGGCATCGCCACCGAGGTGGTGCTGGAGGGCGGCAAGCTCGGCAAGCAGTTCAAGTATGCCGACCGCGCCGGCGTGCGCTTCGTGCTGGTGCTGGGCGAGGACGAGCTGGCCAAGGGCGTGGTCACGGTGAAGGACCTGCGCCGCGAGGACCAGTTCGAGGTGCCACGCAGCGAGCTGATCAAGACCCTGCGCGTGGAATTGGCGCAGGCCGAGGTCATCGGCGCCTGAGCTTGCACGGGCGCCGGCGAAGGCCGGCCCCGCGGCGCGAAGCCGGCACGGGCGGCGGCCTGGACAGGGTGTCCCGGTGCCGCGCCCGCCGCCCCACAACCCAACCGCCACGCGCGGAGCACGCATGACTGCCAAGACGATATGGCTGGACGGCAACAGTCTCACCCGTGAGCAACTGGTGGCGGTGGCGCGCGGCGGCGCGGCGGTGGAGCTCGATCCCGCCCAGCTCGAACACGTGCGGCGTGCGGCGGATTTCCTGGCCGAGAAGGTCAGCTGCGGCGAGCCCATCTACGGCGTCACCACCGGCTTCGGCAGCAACGCCGACAAGCTGCTCGGCGCGCACCGCCTGCGCGACGAATTGCCGGGCGGCCATCCGCACAGGCCCGAGGGCACGCTGCTGGAGGAGTTGCAGCACAACCTCATCACCACCCACGCCGTGTGCGTGGGCAAGCCGTTGGCCGAAGAGGTGGTGCGGGCGATGCTCGCCATCCGCATCAACACCCTGATGCGCGGCCACTCGGGCATCCGCGTGGAGACCTTGCAGGCGCTGGCCGCGCTGCTCAACGCCGGCGTGGTGCCGGTGGTGCCGGAGAAGGGCTCGGTGGGCGCCAGCGGCGACCTCGCGCCGCTCTCGCACCTGGCCATCGTGCTGCTGGGCGGCGGCGAGGCGTTCCACTTGGGCGAGCGGCTCCCGGGCGCCTTGGCACTGGCGCGCGCGGGGCTCGCGCCGATCCGGCTTTCCTTCAAGGAGGGGCTGGCACTCAACAACGGCACCGCGCAGATGCTCGCCACCGCGGTGCTGGCGCTGGATGCGCTCGAATACCTGCTCGACACCGCCGACCTCGCCGCGGCGATGACGCTGGACGCCTTCGCCGGCCGCAGCGGCGCGTTGCGGCCGGAGGTGCACGCGCTGCGCCCGCATCCGGGGCAGGCGGAGACGGCCGAGCATGTGCGTGGGCTGCTGGCCGGCTCGACCCTGCTCGACATTCCCTACCACCTGGTGCCGCGCTTCAAGCCGTGGTCAGCCGAGGCGTGGAGCGAGCCGGAGGATCAGGCGCTCAGCTTCGACATCGGCTGGGACTGGGTGCCGGCCAACCAGCGCCACGGGCGCGAGGCGTTCTACGCGCGCTTCCTGCCGTTCAAGGGCGGCAAGAAGCACCAGCCGCAGGACGCCTACTGCCTGCGCTGCATGCCGCAGGTGCACGGTGCGGTGCGCGATGCGTGGGCGCAGGCGTGCCGGGTGATCGACATCGAGCTGAACGCTGTCACCGACAACCCGCTGATCTTCCCGGACGCGGAAAACCCGCGCTTCATCGAGGACCAGGTGATCTCCGCCGGCCACTTCCACGGCATGCCGCTGGCGCTGGTCATGAGCTACGTGAAGGCGGCCATCCCGGTGCTGGCCTCGATCTCGGAGCGGCGGCTCGCCAAGCTGGTGGACCCGGCCACCAACGACGGCCTGCCGGCCTTCCTCACCGGCAACGAGGACGGCACCGATTCGGGCTTCATGATCGTGCAGTACACCGCCGCGGCCCTGGTCAACGACCTCGCCACGCGCGCGCACCCGGCCAGCGTCTACTCGGTGCCCACTAGCGCCAACGCCGAGGACCACGTCTCCATGGGCACCAACGAGGCGCGCCACGTGCTGGAGATGACCGAAGACCTCGGCCACGTGCTGGCGCTGGAGCTCTACACCGCCGCGCAGGCGCTGGACTTCCGCCAGGAGATGCTCAACGCAGCCCGCCGCCTGGCCGCGCGCGGCGACTGGCAGGCGCTGGCGGGCAAGATCGCCAATGCGCCGCGGGTGGATCACCCCAGGTACGCCCAGTTCGTCGATGAAGTGCAGGCACTGATGGCTGCGCTGGCCGCCGTCGGCGACTTCCACCCCGGCGAGGCGGTGCAGCGCGCCCATGCCAACCTGCGCGAGCAGATCGCCTTCATGCACCGCGACCGTGCGATGGACGGCGACGTGCGGGCCGTGTGCGAGCTGGTGCGGCGGCGGGCGTTTCGCGGCTGAGTGATGGTGCGTGCGGGCGGGTTGGCTGCTCCCGGCTGGCCTTCGGCCATTTACGCCTTGGGTCGAAGCCGGACATTGCTATCCGCTTATCGCCAACAGATCAATGAATAATCCAGGGATTCAAGGCGACGTGCTCTTTCGGCATAAAACTCGGGTTGCCGCCACTGAATACGAAATTGGATCGATAGGCCACATCTAGAACCCAGTGCGCAACTTGCTTTGCCTGCTTATGTGATAGCTTGAACTTGGATCCGTAGTATCTTGATAGGGCTGCTTCCGCGGCAGGGTACATGCGTTGAATTCGTGCATACATGCGGGCGTGCGAAGGCTCCGTGTGTGACCATTGCAGTAGTCCGTCGTCAACCTGTTTCTTGGAGTTGTAGGTATCACTTTCCGACAGGGCCCAGGGGCGATATGCAGCATTTCTCCAGATATGCTGGGAGTTCATACGAAGCCTGGCGGTGGGCTGCAGCGTGCCTTGCTCGGGCTCATAACCAAGTGTCTGGTCTAGAAGGCTGGCGAATTCTCTGACTTCTTTGGGCAGAATGCGTGGCGCTCTGGCCTTGCCTTGATCCGGCCAGAACTTGATCAGACAAGTTGATTGATAGCTGTTGCTGGTGGCCAAAAGTACCTGCCATTGGCCGAGCTGTTCGTAAGGCTCATCCACCACGATGATCCAAGGTTTTTGGGTGATTTTGGACCAAAATACGAGTGGCGTTCGCCAGCTACTATCAACCAAAGGTGAGTAGTGGTGTTGTGAGTTACTTTCAGTGACATCATCACGGAGTTGCGATGGCGTTACGTCATTCGGGAGAACGTAGAGCGAGTACATATCCCCACGCCAGCCAGCGCTATCAGAAGTTAGGACAATGCGCCCGGCAGGGGTGGCATCTTTGCCCCAATGAATCTTTGGGTTTGATGGGGCATTTTGACCGCCGCGCGGGCTTTCGAAGTGATCGGTTTCATCGGCGAGCGCGTCACCACCCGAGATATCTACATCCTTAGCGCCAAGTATCATCGTGCTGGACAGATGGTCTGGCAGTTGAAGGGGTGCATAAACGTATGTAGAGGTGGATGCGTACATGTGCTTAGCAATGGCCATTGCATCCACACATTCTGGCGCCGACACCTTGCCGGACATCCGGGGAGCGATTTGACTGCTTGGCGCTTCCCAGGAAACCAACAATGCAGATACCCCCAACAAAGCCGCGATTGTCCGTTTCATCTGGCCGCTCCTGTTTACATTAGTATGCAACAGCCTGGAGCGGTTCTGATGGCGTACAAAGGAAAAATCTGACGGTCACGTGGACGGAAAAACGTCCCTGCTCGTAGAGCCTTCGTGTCGACCGGGAGGAATGTAAAGGGGGCGCTATGGGTTGGGAGTGGACCTGACCGGAGTGCCGGGAAACCCCGCCTGTCAGCTGGTTGCAAGGCTTGCCGGCACCGGTCCACATCTGCGCCGTGGCCAGCCGTTTTGGAATTGGCGTTCAACCCGGCCGGCATCCGCGCACTGTGTCCCGATGCCGCATGAACCGCCCGCCGAGGCCGGCTTGCCGCGCTCCCGTCATGGCCTGTAAGATGCGCTCCATTGTGTTAGCGCGTTAGTACATTATGAAGCGTCGCTCGCTGGATCCCGAAACCCCGGCCGAGTCGGTCGAGCTCAGCCTCTGCGAGGCCCTGCTGTCGCTGAAAAGCGCCGACGAGATGCTGGCCTTCCTGCGCGACCTGTGCACGCCAGCGGAGCTGGAGGTGATGGTGGACCGCTGGCGGGTGGTGCCGTACCTGCTCGAAGGGCTGTCGTACCGGGAGATCCACGAGCGCACGGCGGTGAGCATCACCACCATCGGGCGGGTGGCGCGCTATCTGAACCAAGGCAACGGCGGCTACCTGGCCGCGGCGGCACGCGGCGCCAAGCGTCGCGCGGCAACGAGGAAAACAAGAACATGAAGACGCGCGATCGTTTGCGCATTGCGATGCAGAAATCCGGCCGGCTCACCGAGCCCGCGCTGGAGCTGCTCAAGCGCTGCGGGCTCACCTTCCGGCAGAGCCGCGACAAGCTGTTCTGCTTCGGCGAGGGCGAGCCGGTCGACCTGCTGCTGGTGCGCGACGACGACATCCCGGGGCTGATCGCGCAGGGCGTGTGCGACCTCGGCATCGTCGGCCGCAACGTGCTGGACGAATACCGCCTCACTGCCGGCCGCGACGACGCGGCGCCGCTGGCGGAATGGCGCGAGCTGGGCTTTGGTCGCTGCCGGCTCTCCATCGCCGTACAGCAGGAGATGGACTACCAGGGCCCGCAGCAGCTGGCCGGCCTGCGCATCGCCACCTCCTACCCGGGCCTGCTCGGCGAATGGTTGCGCACGAACGGCGTGGACGCCTCGGTGGTGACCCTGGCCGGCTCGGTGGAGATCGCGCCCAAGCTCGGCACTGCCGACCTCATCTGCGATCTGGTGCAGAGTGGCGGTACCCTGGTGGCCAACCAGCTGCGCGAGACCGATGTGCTGCTGGAGAGCGAGGCGGTGCTGGCCGGCCCCAAGGCGCTGCCCACCGACGAGCGCGGCGACCTGATCGAGCTGTTGCTCAAGCGGCTGGACGGCGTGATCCAGGTGCGCGAATCGCGCCTGCTGCTGTTGCAGACCTCGCGCCACACGCTGGATGCGGTGGTGCGCCTGCTGCCGGGCGGCCCGCAGCCGACCCTGCTGCCGGTGGCCGGGCAGCCCGACCAGCTGATGCTGCAGGCGCTGTGCGCCGGCGAGGTGAGCTGGCGCGAGCTGGAAGAGATCAAGAAGGCCGGCGCGCGCGAGATGTTCGTGCTGCCGGTGGAGAAGATGCTCGCCTGACGGCGGGCCGCAGCAAGGTCTTGATGGCATGAAACGCATCAACTGGAACGAACTCGACGAAGCGGCGCGCCGCGAAGCACTGGCTCGCCCGGCGCAGTCGCGCGCGGACGAGCTGCGCCGCGGCGTGGAGCGGATCGTCGCCGACGTGCGTGCGCGCGGCGACGAGGCGCTGCTCGAACTGAGCGCCAAATACGACGGCGCGCAGCTCTCGCAGATCGAGGTGAGTGCGGTCGAGTTCGACGAGGCCGAGGCTTCGCTGGACGAGGCGCTCAAGGCCGCGATCCGCGAGGCGGCCGCGCGCATCGAGGTTTTCCACCGCGCCGCCGCGCCGCAGCCGGTAGGCGTGGAGACGGCGCCGGGCGTGCGGGTGGAGCGCATGCAGCGCCCGATCGCCCGGGTGGGCCTGTACGTGCCCGCCGGCAGCGCGCCGCTGCCTTCCACCGCCTTGATGCTCGGCGTGCCGGCACGCATCGCCGGCTGCCGCGAGGTGGTGCTGTGCTCGCCCGCGCGCCGCGACGGGCGCTGCGACCCGGCGGTGCTGTACGCCGCGCGCGTCACCGGCGTGCACCGCGTGTTCAAGCTCGGCGGCGCCCAGGCGATCGCCGCGATGGCCTACGGCGCCGCCAGCGTGCCCAAGTGCGACAAGCTTTTCGGCCCCGGCAACACCTGGGTCACCGAGGCCAAGCTGCAGGTTTCCGGCGACCCAGAGGGCGCCGCCATCGACATGCCAGCGGGCCCGTCCGAGGTGCTGGTGATCGCCGACGCCGACGCCGATCCGAGCTTCGTCGCCATCGACCTGCTCTCGCAGGCCGAGCACGGCCCGGATTCGCAGGTGATCCTGGTGAGCCCGTCGGCCGCGCTGATCGATGCGGCGGCGCTCGAAGTGGAGCGGCTGCGCGCCGAATTGCCGCGCGCGGCCATCGCCGAGCGCGCGCTGGTGCAGAGCCGGCTGATCGAGGTGGATTCGCTCGAACAGGCCGTGGCGGTGAGCAACCGCTACGCGCCCGAGCACCTGATCCTGCAGGTGGCTGCGCCACGCGCGCTGCTCGATGGCATCGAGAGCGCCGGCTCCGTGTTCCTCGGTGCCTGGACGCCCGAGTCGGTGGGCGACTATTGCAGCGGCAGCAACCACGTGCTGCCCACCTACGGTTATGCGCGCAGCTACAGCGGCGTGTCGGTGGCGAGTTTCCAGAAGCAGGTGACGGTGCAGGAACTCTCCGCCGACGGCCTGCGCGCCATCGGCCCGTGCACCGCCACCCTGGCCGCGGCCGAACAACTGGAGGCGCACCGCCGCGCGGTGACGCTGCGGCTGGCGGCGCTGGAGGCGACGGCATGAGCGTGCTCGACCTCGCCCGCCCCGAAATCCGCGCCATGCAGCCGTACGCCTCGGCCCGCGTCGAGGCCAGCGGCGGGCAGGTGATGCTCAACGCCAACGAATCCGCCTGGCCGCCGGTCGGCGAGGAAGCCCTCGGCTGCAATCGTTACCCCGACCCGCAGCCGGCCGCGCTGGTCGCCGCGCTGGCCGCGCTCTACGGTGTGCGCGCCGGACAGGTGCTGGTGGGCCGCGGCAGCGACGAGGCCATCGACCTGCTGGTGCGCGCCTTCTGCCGCGCCGGCCAGGACGCGATCCTGATCAACCCGCCCACCTTCGGCATGTACGCCGTCAGCGCCCGCGTGCAGGACGCGGCGGTGGTCGAGGTGCCGCTGGACGCACAGTACCGCCTCGACGTGGACGCGGTGCTCGCCGCCTGGACGCCGGCGGTGAAGCTGGTGTTCGTCTGCGCGCCCAACAACCCGACCGGGCAGGGTGTCGAGCCGGCCGAGATCGAGCGCCTCGCCGTGGCCTTGCAGGGCAAGGCCGTGGTGGTGGTGGACGAGGCCTACCTCGAGTTCGCCGAGGGCGTGCCGAGTGCGATCGGCCTGGTCGATCGCTATGACCACGTGGCCGTGCTGCGCACCTTGTCCAAGGCCTGGGCGCTGGCCGGCGCGCGCGTCGGCACGCTGATCGCCCACCCCGAGGTGGTGGGCCTGCTGCGCCGGATCATGGCGCCGTACCCGCTGCCGCTGCCGTGCGTGCGCGCGGCGCTGGAGGTGCTGGCGCCGGCCGGCCAGGCCGAGGCGCTCGCGCATGTGGCGACCGTGCTGGCCGAGCGCACGCGCATGGCCGCGGCCCTGGCGAAACTGCCCGGCGTGCGCGAAGTGCTGCCCTCGCAGGCCAACTTCCTCGCGGTGCGCTTCGACGACCCGGGCGCGGTCTACCGGCAACTGCTGGATGCCGGCATCGTGGTGCGCGACGTGCGCAAGTACCCGACCCTGGGCGACGCGCTGCGCCTGACCATCGGCACGCCGGCGGAGAACGACCGCGTGCTCGACGTATTGAACCGCACGGCCGCCGCGGGGCAGGCCGCCTCTTCGGCAGTGAGTGGACGTTGATGAGCCGCAAGATCCTTTTCCTCGACCGCGACGGCTGCCTGATCGAGGAGCCGGCCGACGAGCAGATCGACAGCTACGAGAAGCTGGCCCTGCTGCCCGGCGTGATCGCCGCCTTGCAGCGCTGCGTGGCCGCCGGCTACGAACTGGTGATGGTGACCAACCAGGATGGCCTGGGCACCGACAGTTTTCCGCAGGCCCATTTCGATGGCCCGCACGACCTGCTGATGCGCATCCTCGCCTCGCAGGGCATCCGCTTCCGCGAGGTGCTGATCGACAAGAGTTTCCC
This sequence comes from Frateuria defendens, assembly GCF_001182895.1. Classification (GTDB taxonomy): domain Bacteria; phylum Pseudomonadota; class Gammaproteobacteria; order Xanthomonadales; family Rhodanobacteraceae; genus Frateuria_B; species Frateuria_B defendens. The sequence goes on from NZ_LFQR01000030.1 coordinate 47,122, forward strand.
GCACGAGGGCCTGGAGACGCGCAAGCCCGGCGTGGGCATGCTGCGCCACTACCTCGCCGACGACGGCTGGAGCCGCGCCGCCTCGGCGATGGTGGGCGACCGCGAGACGGATTTGCAGCTCGCCGCCAACCTGGGCGTGCGCGGCTACCGCGTCGGCCCGCAGGGCCTGGGCTGGGAAGCGGTGGCGCATGCGTTGCTCGACGCGCCGCGCACCGCCACCGTCACGCGCAACACCAAGGAGACGCGCATCACCGTGAGCGTGGACCTGGACCGCGTGGCCGAGCCCAAGGCGCACACCGGCCTGGGCTTCTTCGACCACATGCTGGAGCAGATCGGCAAGCACGGCGGCTTCGCGCTGGAGCTGACCTGCGAGGGCGACACCCACATCGACGAGCACCACACCATCGAGGACTGCGCGCTGGCGCTGGGCCAGGCGCTCAAGCAGGCGCTGGGCGACAAGCGCGGCATCGGCCGCTACGGCTTCTCGCTGCCAATGGACGAGAGCGCCGCCGACGCGCGGCTGGACCTCTCCGGCCGGCCGTACTTCGTGTTCGAGGGCAGCTTCCCGCGCGAGCGCGTGGGCGAGGTGCCCACCGAGCTGGTGCCGCACTTCTTCCGCTCGCTGTGCGAGACGCTCGGCGCCAACCTGCACCTGTCGGTGCGCGGCGACAACGCGCACCACATGGTGGAGGCCTGTTTCAAGGTGGTGGCCCGCACCCTGCGCCAGGCGATCCGGCGCGAGGGCAGCGAGCTGCCCAGCACCAAGGGGACGTTGTAATGGCCGTGGTCCTGGTCGATTCGGGCGGCACCAACATCGGCTCGGTACGCTATGCCTTGCAGCGGCTCGGCGTCGATGCGGCGCTCACGTCCGATGCCGCGGCGATCCGCGCGGCGGACAAGGTGATCCTGCCCGGCGTGGGCGCCGCCGGCCCCGGCATGGCGCGCCTGCGCGAACTGGAACTGGTCGAGGTGATCCGCGCTCTGACCCAGCCGGTGCTGGGCGTGTGCCTGGGGATGCAGCTGCTGTGCGCGCACTCGGAAGAAGCCGACACCGCATGCCTCGGCCTGGTCCCTGCTACCGTGCGCCGCTTCACCGAGGCGCCGGGCCTGCGCGTGCCGCACATGGGCTGGAACCGCCTGCAGGGGCGGCGCGAGCACCCCCTGCTGGCGGGCCTGGGCGAAGACGACTGGGCCTACTTCGTGCACAGCTACGCCGTGCCGGTGGGCGACTACACGCTCGCCACCTGCGATTTCGGCGGCCCGTTCTCGGCCGTGGTGGCGGCGGGCAACTTCCACGGCATGCAGTTCCACCCCGAGCGCTCGGCTTCCACCGGCGCCAAGCTCCTGAAGAATTTCCTCGCGCTATGACGTTTCAAGTGATTCCGGCGATCGACCTGCGCGGTGGCCGCGTGGTGCGCCTCAAGCAGGGCGACTACGCCCAGCAGACCACCTACGGGGCCGACCCGCGCGAACAGGCGGCCCGCTACGCGGCGGCCGGCGCGCAGTGGCTGCACCTGGTGGACCTCGACGGCGCCCGTTCCGGCAACCTCGACAACCTCGCGGTGATCGAGGCCATCGCCGGCGGCGGCATGCAGATCCAGGCCGGCGGCGGCGTGCGCGCCGAGGACGACCTGCGCCGCCTCTACGACGCCGGCGTGTGCCGCGTGGTGCTGGGCAGCGTGGCGATCCGCGAGCCCGAGCGCGTGGCTGGCTGGCTGGCCGAGTACGGCAGCGAACGCCTCACCATCGCGCTCGACACGCGCCGCCTCGACGGCCGCTGGACCCTGCCCAGCGCCGGCTGGACCGAGACCGAATCGCGCACGCTGGACGAGCTGGCGCCGTGGTACGCCGCGCGCGGCGCGCGCCACCTGCTGTGCACCGACATCGAGCGCGACGGCATGCTGGCCGGCTTCAACCTCGACCTCTACCGCCACCTCGCCGAGACGGTGCCGCAGCTGGCCGTGCAGGCCTCCGGCGGCGTGCGCTCGCTGGAGGACATCCGCGCCGCCCGCGAAGCCGGGGCCCGCGGCGTGATCCTGGGCCGCGCGCTCTTGGAAGGTCGCTTCACCATCGAGGAGGCACTTGGGGCTCCCCTTGTCGCCCAAGCGGGCCGCGCCGGTACGGTCTGCCCGCAGGATCATGAGAAGTGAGTGATCGTATGTCGGTACAAGTTCGAACGATGACGACGTCATGTAGGCAAACCGCACCGGCCCCTCGGGGTGCCAGCCCATGGCCGGCACTGCGACCCACTTGGACGACAAGGGGAGCCCCCGCATGCTGAGTCGCCGCATCATTCCCTGCCTGGACGTGCGCGAGGGCAAGGTGGTCAAGGGCGTGCGCTTCCGCGACCACGTGGTGATGGGCGAGATCGTCGATCTCGCGCTGCGCTACCGCGACGAGGGCGCCGACGAGCTGGTGTTCTACGACATCACCGCGAGCCCCGAAGGGCGCGGCGTGGACCGCGGCTGGGTGGAGCGGGTGGCGAGCGTGATCGACATCCCGTTCTGCGTCGCCGGCGGCATCCGCTCGGTGGAGGAGGCGCGCGCGGTGCTCTACGCCGGCGCCGACAAGATCTCGGTGAACTCGCCGGCGCTGGAGCGTCCCGGGCTCATCGACGAGCTGGCCGAGGCCTTCGGCGTGCAGTGCGTGGTGGTGGGCATCGACAGCCTGCGCGACGCCGACGGCGAGTGGCGCGTGCGCCAGTACACCGGCGACCCGTCCAGGACGCAGGCGCTGGCGCGCCGCACGCTGGACTGGATCATCGAGGCGCAGCACCGCGGCGCCGGCGAGATCGTGCTCAACTGCATGGGCAGCGACGGCGTGCGCCGCGGCTACGACCTGGAGCAGCTCGGCGTGGCCCGCGCGGTGTGCCAGGTGCCGCTGATCGCCTCCGGCGGCGCCGGCGCGCCCGAGCATTTCCACGCCGCCTTCGCCGAGGCCGACGTGGACGGCGCGCTCGCCGCCAGCGTGTTCCATTCCGGCGCCATCGCCATCCCCGAGCTCAAGCGCTACCTGCGCGGGCAGGGCGACGTGGTGCGCCCGTAACCCGATTTGCAAGGATCTTCCATGAGCGACCCCATCGTCACCGCCGAGCAGCTCGACTGGGCCAAGGGCGAGGGCCTGCTGCCGGCCATCGTGCAGCACTGGCAGAGCGGCGAGGTGCTGATGCTCGGCTACATGAACGCCGAGGCGCTGGCCACCACCCAGGCCAGCGGCCGCGTCACCTTCTACAGCCGCAGCAAGCAGCGCCTGTGGACCAAGGGCGAGAGCTCCGGCCACGTGCTGGTGCTGAAATCCATCCGCGTCGACTGCGATGCCGACACCCTGCTGGTGCAGGCCGAGCCGCACGGCCCCACTTGCCACACCGGCACCTCCAGCTGCTTCGGCGACACCGTGCGCCCACCGCTCGGCTTCCTCGCCGAACTCGACACCCTGGTCGAGCGCCGCCACGCCGAGCGTCCCGCCGGCAGCTACACCACCAAACTGTTCGACGGCGGCATCCGCCGCATCGCGCAGAAGGTGGGCGAGGAGGGCGTGGAAACCGCGCTGGCCGCGGTGGCGCAAGGCGATGGCGAGCTGCTGGGCGAAGCCGCCGACCTGATCTTCCACCTCACCGTGGCCTTGCGTGCCCGCGGCCTGTCGCTGGCCGATGTGGCGGCGCTGCTGGCGGAGCGGCATGCGGTGCGGGCGCACGGGGGAATCGGCGCGGCCAAACCTTAATCCGCTAGGAACGTGGCCGTCGTGCGCGATACCGAAAAAGGATCTACGGATACATGTAGTCCTGTGCCTACAGCAGGATAAGAAAACCAGAAGTATCTTTCTCACAAAAGTGAGTGCATTGTTTTTTCGGCTGCAATCACAAGGAGAGGGTGATGCGTTACTTGGCGGTTATGGCGCTCTTGCTATTAAGCAGTCTCGCGGCAGTTCACGCATCGGTCGTGGACAATTGGGTGATTTGTCCTTCCTGCACTACCGACGCTCAATTCCAGGCGGCAGCACGCTCGTGGTATGGCTCGCAGCAAGTGCGCACGCAGGTGAACGTTGGAAATCCGAATACAGGAAAAGTTTATCAGATGTGGCTTCAGGGTTCTGGGGGCGGAACTCCGCTACGAATTGCTTCCAGTGGTGCCATTGTCGCTTCTGAGCGCCCTTTGGTTATTTCATCCGAGGATGCCGAGGCTGCGATGGCTCAGTCATTGGCAGTTCAGCCTGTTGTTTCGGACTATATCGAAAGCACGCAGCAAGAGCCTGCCTTTGGAAGCATGGTGGCTGCACACGGAAATCATGTTTTATTTAATGTATCTTCCGCCGACCTCCAAAGCGAGGTATTTGCCTCCTATGCGAACGCCATAGGGGGCATGGAGCAGGTATGCCCAAGAGTATGGGCAGAAGAAGATGCGGTGAATCCAGGCTTTTCAAGTAAGATGATGAGCGGCACGAGCGGTATGGCCCTGGCTCTAAAATCTTACTTTGGTCATGGAATCATGGTTTCGCCGGTGTTTGGTAATGGTGACGTAGCTACCTTTCAAATCAACCCACTTGCTCCCAGCGCTTGTGATTACGTAAAGGGAAGTGCCAAAGACCGCTACGGCAACGCGCTACCAGACACGACTCCGAACGTTGGGGGAGGAAGTTCCAGTAGTGTCGTCGTTGGCTCCGGTGGTGGCGCCAACCCAGCTGGAGGGAGCTATTCGGTAGGTGGCGAGGCATGGCTCATTTGCTCCTACATCGGAGGCCAGTTAAGCGGATGCTATGTCACCCATATTCAGCCATGAGGTTGCTTTATGTCTAGAAATCTGCTTTTTGGCTTAACGATTTTACTGTCAATTGGGGTTTCCTTCTTTATTGGCTTGTATGTCGGAGGGGCGCCGCTTCGCCAATACGTAGAGCTGACGGGAGGAGCTCCAGGCATTGCTGCGACAGAGCTGAAGAACCTCGCCAATCAGTTGGTCGACCAGAATGGCGACGCGCGGGACGCTGCGGCTATCGCTGAGAGGTCAAAACAAACACTAAGGGTTCACTTGATGCTGGCCGCTCAGCTTTACTGCCGCATGCCTGGTCAATATCAGCAAATAGCTAGGGAGTCGGCAGAAAGATTGCAAGCCAGTATGGTTGGCACCGACGACCGCACTGCACGAGCCATATTGTTCCTATCTAAGGGTTCGGGGAGTGGCGATGGATGTTTTTCGGCGTAAGGCATAAGCAATTTGATCCAAGAAAGGCCCGCATTTGGCGACCTTTCTTGCATGCATAGTCAGTCTGCGCGGGCGGGCGCCACGGCACACGTGGCATCGGGCCTGCTTCGGGGAAGGTCGGCGCGCTTCCGGTCGCGCCGGCGGAGGCAGCTGGCGACGAGGAAGCGCATGAGTCCCAAGAAAATGGCTCGGCCGGCTCTGGAGAATGTCCCGGTTCCCGTGAAGCTCAAGCTCGCGGCCCTGTGGACCAGCCTGATGTTCTGCTACGTCTACGGCGACTACTTCGGCCTGTTCCAGCCCGGCCACCTGCAGAGCATGCTGCAAGGCCGGATGGGGCCGCTCGGCCCGACCACGCAGGGCGTGTTGCTGGGCACCGCCGCGCTGATGGCCGTGCCCAGCCTGATGATCTTCCTTTCGCTGGCGCTGGGGCCCACTGTCAATCGCGCGCTGAACATCGTGCTGGGTCTGCTCTACGCGGGCGTCATGCTGGTTTCGATGCCGGGCGCCTGGGTGTTCTATCTCTTCCTCGGCGCCATCGAGGTCGTGCTGTCGTTGCTCATCGTGTGGCAGGCGGCGAGGTGGCCGAGGCGGGCGCCGGGCAGCCAGGGCGACCGACCCCTTGCATGAGGCGCCGCGCCGGCAAGGCGTGGGTACAAAAAAGCCCGGCGCCGTGGAGGGCCGGGCTTTTTATCGTGCAGCGGGCGCGCCGCCCGCCGGGGTTCAGGACTCGACCACGTCGAAGCGCACGTCCGGGCTCACGTCCGCGTCGTAGTCCACGTCCTGGCGGTCGAAGCCGAACAGCTTGAGGAACTCGTGCTTGTAGCCCGCGTAGTCGGTGACCTCGCGCAGGTTCTCGGTGGTCACCGTCGGCCACAGCGCCTTGCAGGCGTTCTGCACGTCCTCGCGCAGCTCCCAGTCGTCCAGGCGCAGGCGGCCTTCGGCGTCGGTCTGCGGCGCCTGGCCGTCCTCGCGGTAGAGGGCGGTGCGGAAGAGGCGGTTGATCTGCTCGATGGTGCCTTCGTGGATGCCCTTTTCCTTCATGATGCGGAACACCATGGAGACGTAGAGCGGGATCACCGGGATGGCGGCGCTGGCCTGGGTCACCACCGACTTCATCACGCCCACGTAGGCATGGAGGCCCTGCGCGGCGTAGCGGCTGCGCAGGGCCTTGGCGGTGTTGTCCAGGTGCTGCTTGGCCTGGCCCAGGGTGCCGTGCCAGTAGATCGGCCAGGTGATCTCGGTGCCCACGTAGCTGTAGGCGATGGTGGTGGCGTTCTCGGCCAGCACGCCGGCCTGGCTCAGTGCGTCGATCCACAGCGCCCAGTCCTCGCCGCCCATCACGGTGACGGTGTCCTGGATCTCCTGCTCGGTCGCCGGCTCCACCGTCGCCTGGATCACGGTGTCGCGGTTGGTGTCCACCGAGGAGGCGGTGAAGGTCTCGCCGATGGTCTTGAGCGAGGAGCGCACCACCTCGCCGGTGTCCGGCAGCTTGCGCACCGGCGAGGCCAGCGAGTAGACCACCAGGTCGATCGGGCCGCCCATCTCCTGCTTGATCATCTCGATCGCGCGGGCGCGGGTCTCGTTGGAGAAGGCGTCGCCGTTGATCGAGCGCGCGTAGAGGCCGGCCTGCTTGGCGAGCTTGTCGAAGGCGGCGGCGTTGTACCAGCCGGCGGTGCCGGGCTTGGCCTCGCTGGAGGGCTTCTCGAAGAACACGCCCAGCGTCGCCGCACCGTAGCCGAAGGCCGCGGTGACGCGCGAGGCCAGCCCATAGCCCGTGGAGGCGCCGATCACCAGCACGCGCTTGGGGCCCGAGGCCGCGTTGCCGCCGGCCTTGGTGATGCCGATCTGCTCGAGCACGTTCTTCTCGCAGCCGACCGGATGCGCCGTAATGCAGATGAAGCCACGAACCTTGGGATGGATGATCACGGGGAGTCCCTTGTTGCGCGATGAAACCGTGCATTCTAAATGGCGCGGGCCGCCATGCGCTTCCGTAGGGAAAAGCCCGGCGGGGCGGGCGCGGCGCTATTTCGAGGCCGCGGCGGCGGTGCGCTGCGGCCGCGGCGGCTGGAACGGCAGAGCCGGGCCGGGCGTGAGGTTCCTGCGCCAGGCCGCCAGGCGGTCGGCGATGCCGGCGCCGACGTCGATCTGCGGCTCGGAGGGCAGCAGATGGTCCTTGCGCTCCCATTGGGTGATCTCGCCGCTGGCCTGGCGGTAGGCGTCGATGAAGTCGCCCGTGCGGTTGAGCGCGTCCACCAGCCAGGCGCGGCCGAAATAGGTGGCGTCGGAGTCGTTGCCGCAGCCGAACGAGCTGCGGTCGCTGCGGGCGGCGGTGAGCACCAGCGTGCCGGGGCTGCGCAGCGCGGGCACGAAGCCGCCCGAGTAGCAGGCGTTGACCACCACCACCTTCCACTTGAACGGCCGCTGCCCGAGGATGCCGGCGAGGTCGTCGGTGCCGATCTGGTCGAGCGGCAGCGGGTCCATGTCCACCAGCAGGTAGTGGTCCTCGCTGCCGTGGGTGGTGAGGTAGAGCAGCAGGATGTCTTCCTCCGGCTTCATCGCCTTGGCGAGGCCGTCGAGTGCGCTTTCCAGGTTGCTCCAACTGGCCAGCGGGCGCTTCGCCAGCGTGTCGGGGTTGTTCTCCAGCACCAGCGCGTGGGCGCTGGGGCCGAAGCGGCGGGTGAAGAGCTGGGCCGCGTACTCGGCCTCGTTGCGGAATACGTCCTCCGAGCCGTCGCCGGCGAAGGCGAGCAGGTAGAGGTTGGGGCGGCCCGGCACGCGCGGGGTCAGCGCGGCGAGCGCGCGCCGCACCTGTTGCGGCTGGTCGTAGAGCACCTGCTCGGGCGAGGGCGCCTGCTCCGGCCAGTCGGCGTTCTGGTTGTCGCCGCCGGGAACCGGATTGCCGTCGCCGGGCAGCGTGGAGGACGCGCTTGCCGTGGCGGACGGCGCGGGGGCGGGGAGGGGCGTCGTGCGATCCGGCGTGCGCGGCAGCGCCAGCATCAGCAGGACGCCGGCGGCGAAGGCGAGCAGGGCGGTCAGGATGGCGCGCATGGCGCGGGGGCTCAGAGTGTGACGGCGTCGAAGTCGGCCCAGGCCGGGTGGCGCGGCGCTTCCGGCACCGCCAGCGGCGGGCGCAGCAGCCAGCCGGTGCGCAGGCCGGCGGCGCGGGCGGCGTCCAGTTCCTCCACCACGTCGGAGAGAAACAGCACGTGCTCGGGCCGCTCGCCGATCGCCTCGGCGATGCGCTCGTAGGAGACGCGCTCGCGCTTGGGGCCGGTCCCGGTGTCGAAATAGCCGGCGAACAGGGGCGTGAGGTCGCCCGCCTCGCTGTAGCGGAAGAACAGCTTCTGCGCCTGCACGGAACCGGAGGAATATACGTACAGGTGCAGCCCGTCGGCACGCCAGGCGTGCAGCCGCGCGGAGACTTCCGGGTAGACGTGGGCGCGGTAGTCGCCGGCCTCGTAGCCTTCCTTCCAGATCATGCCCTGCAGCGCCTTGAGCGCGGTGGACTTGCGGTCCTCGTCGATCCAGCGCTGCAGCAGCGCGATGACCTCCTGCCGGCTGGCCTCGACCAGGCCGGCCTCCTTGGCCGCCTCGTGCAGCCAGTGCTGCACCTCGGGCGTGTCGGCGTGGGTCTCGACGAAGGCGGGCAGGCGCTTGCGCGCGTAGGGGAACAGCACGTCCTTGACGAAGCTGATCGAGCTGGTGGTGCCTTCGATGTCGGTGACGATGGCGCGGAGGGTGGTCATGCGGCGGCGATCCGGCCGTGAGGGGGAGGCAAGCTTACTAGGGCGAGGGTTCGGAAGCGCGGCGTCTGCGCGGATGGCCGGGCGTCGGCAAGGCCGCTGCGCCGGTCGCGCGCGGGCGCTCTTACGCCGCCTTGGCCGAGGCGTGCGGCACCATGCGCGGGAAGCTGTCGGCGATGTCCGTGCCGGTGAAGCGGGCCACCCAGCCTTCCTTGCTGGTGAACAGGCGGATCGCCACGAAGTAGGGCGCCTCGCTCATGTCGAACCAGTGGCGGGTGCCGTCGGGCACGCCGATCAGGTCGCCCTGCTCGCACAGCACGTCGTAGACCTTCTCGCCGATGTGCAGGGTGAACTGCCCGGCGCCGGCGACGAAGAAGCGCACCTCGTCCTCGCTGTGGGTGTGCTCGCTCAGGAACTTCTGGCGCAGCGCGGCGCGGTCCGGGTGGTCGGGCGTGAGGCTGACCACGTCGACCGACTGGTAGCCCTCCTCGCGGATCAGGCGGTCGATGTCGCCGCGGTAGGCGGCGATCACCTCGTCCTGGCTGGCGCCGGGGGCGATGGACTGGCCGGCCTGCCAGCGCTCGAAGCGCACGCCGACCTTGTCCAGTTCGTGGGCGATGCCGGCGCCGTCGGTGTGCACGGACAGCGGCGCGTCCGGGCGGTTCTCGTCGAAAATGCGTAGACGGCTCATGCCGACAGCCTCCTCAGGTCCAGTTCGCAGCCCAGCAGGAATTCCAGCGCCTCGAGATGGCGGCGGGCTTCCGCCATGTCTCTGCCCCACGTATAGATGCCGTGGCCGTCGATCAAGTAGGCGTGCAGCGGCTTGCAGGCGTCGAGCCAGGTCTCCACCCGCGCCACCAGTTCGGGCATGTGCTGGGTGTTGGGGAATACGGGAATTTCCAGCACGCTCTCGTGCGTGGTGTAGCCGGTGATGGCTTTCTGCAGCTCCCAGCCTTCCAGCCGGATCGCACCCTGGCGGGCGAACAGCCGCGAGGCCACGCTCTGCGTGCGCGAGTGGGTGTGCAGCACCACGCGCGCGTCGGGCCAGCGGCGGTAGGCCTGGGTGTGCAGGGCGGTCTCGGCGCTGGGGTGCGCGTCGGTGCCGACCGCTTTGCCGTCGAGGTCGATCAGCATGAGGTCGTCGCGCCCGAGCCGGCCCTTGTCGCGGCCGGAAATGGTGATGGCCGCGTGCGCGGCATCCACGCGCATGGAGAAGTTGCTGCTGGTGGCCGGTGTCCAGCCGAGCGCGGCAAGTTCGCGCGCCGCCTCGGCGATCGCATCGGCGCAGCGGTTGAAATCGTCCGCTGCGACGGAGTCGGGAAAAACCTGTGGCATGATGATTTGGACGTCCAAACGGAGGCCGACTATACCATGCGCGAACGCAGGTCCGCCGGAAGATGCGAGCCATTCTCGTCGGGCTTCAAACGCTGTTGTAGCATCGGTTATAAGCCGCCCGCCGGTTGCGGCGGCATGTCCAGACGGAGAGATAGAAGTCCATGTCCCACGAGAAAGATCTGGCGTCGCGTCGCCGTTTCCTGAAAGCCGCCGCCGGTACCGCCGCTGTCGCCGTCGTGGCCGGTTCGCTGCCGCGTTTCGCCCGTGCGGCCGATCTGCCGCACGTGTCCGAGAGCGACCCGACCGCCAAGGCGCTCGGCTACGTCGAGGACGCCGGCAAGAGCGGCAACCCCAAGCGCAAGCCGGGTGACGTGTGCAGCAACTGCCAGTTCTATTCCGCCGGCAGCGGCGGCTACGGCCCCTGCCAGCTGTTCCCGGGCAAGTCGGTCAACGCGAAGGGCTGGTGCGTGTCGCACACGCCGAAGGCGTGACGCGCGCGGCGGTCGCCGCCGCTTATATGAGATCGATTTATATCGGGCCGGCCTTGTGCCGGCCTTTTCGTTGCCGGAAGGCAATGGAAGTCCCCGCGCCGTGGAGGCGCGCATCGCGACGGGAGAGGGGGAACGGGCGCGGGCGGGAAAGGTGTCACCCAGGCGCGCCAGACTGAGGAGCTGACCCGCCTGGCGCGCCGGGTGACGATCCGGGGTCCACTGCCAAGTGATCAACCCGCGGACTGAGGATCATACTCCGGCGCGGCCGGATTGGGCGGCCAGGGGCGCGGGATTTCTCGAAAAGGAAACGTTAATTCCTTTCGAATCAAAGTATTACATAGCAATTTTCAGGCAGGGATGCGAAGGGGCGCACACTCCGCCTGGAAGCGGTGGAATGTGGCGTTCGATGAAATTCGGCGAAGTTGTCGCCAGTTACGATTCTGCCGCCAGCGCGTTCGTCCGCCGCAGCCGGCTGTGGCGCAGGCCGTAGCCGAAATAAATGGCGAGGCCGATCACCGTCCACAGGATCATCAGCAGCCAGTTGAACCAGTCCATCGCGCCGAGCAGGGCGATGCAGCTCAGCACGCCGGCGGTGCACACGAACCAGGCCCACGGCACCCGGAACAGGCGCGGCAGCTGCGGGGCGGTGTAGCGCAGGATCAGCACGCCGGCGCAGACCGCGACGAAGGCGATCAGCGTGCCCATCGAGGTGAGGTTGGCGAGCAGGTCGAGCGGGAACACCGCGGCGAGCACGGCGATGCAGCCGCCGGTGATCAGGGTGTTGAGGTGCGGCGTGCGGTAGCGCGGGTGGATGCGGTTGAACACCTGCGGCATCAGGCCGTCGCGCGACATGATCATGAAGATGCGCGGCTGCGCGATGATCATCACCAGGATCACCGAGGACAGGCCGATCATCGCGCCCACCTCCACCACCAGGCGCAGCCAGCCCAGCTCCGGATGGGCGCGGATCGCCGTCACCACCGGCTCGTTGGTGCCGAGCTCCGTGTAGGGCACCAGGCCGGTCAGCACGGTGGCCATGGCGAGGTAGAGCACGGTGCAGATCACCAGCGAGACGAGGGTGCCGAAGGGCAGGTCGCGCTGCGGGTTCTTGCACTCCTGCGCGGCGGTGGAGGTGGCCTCGAAGCCGATGTAGGCGAAGAACACCATGGCGGCGCCGCGCATGATGCCGGACCAGCCGTACTTGGCGTGCCCCTCGGCCGGCGGCACGAAGGGGTGCCAGTTCTCCGGGTTGATGTAGCGGTAGCCGGCGACCACCACTACCACGATCAGGCCGACCTTGAGCAGCACCATCAGGAAGTTGATGCCCGCGGACTCGCGGATGCCGACGTAGCAGAGCCAGGTCAGCGCCAGCACGATCGCCACTGCGGGCAGGTTCAGCAGGTGGCCGGTGGTCACCAGGCGACCGTCGGTGTAGGCCAGCGGCGCCTCGGTGAGCGCGATCGGCAGGTGGAGGCCCACGTGGTCGAGCAGGCTGGTGAAATAGCCGGTCCAGCTCGCCGCCACCGCGGCGGCCGAGATGCCGTATTCGAGCACCATGTTCCAGCCGATGAACCAGGCCGCCAGTTCGCCCAGCGTGGCGTAGGCGTAGGAATAGGAGCTGCCCGAGATCGGGATCAGCGTGGCGAACTCGGCGTAGCACAGCGCGGTGAAGCCGCTGCAGATCGCCGCCAGGATGAAGGAGATCAGCACCGCCGGCCCCGCATGCTCGGCGGCGGCCTGCCCGGTGACCACGAAGATGCCGGTGCCGATCACCGCGCCGATGCCGAGCGCGGTGACACCCCATGGCCCCAGCGTGCGGCGCAGGCTGGGGCCGCTGCTGTCGTCGGCGTCGGAGAAATCGGTCTTGCGGGCGAACAGCTGCTTGAGCATGGGCAACCTGGAGTCGGGCGGGGCGGGTGGCCGTCGGTGGGCGGCGTGGCCCGGACCGCGCGGCCCGGGCCCGTGGAGAGGCGGTCAGGCCTTGTCGACGGCTCCGCGCAGCTTGCTGTGCCAGTGCCCGTAGCCGAAGTAGATCGCCATGCCGATGGCGGTCCAGCCCACCATCAGCGGCCAGTTGGCGCGGAAGGACTGCCAGAACAGGTACAAGCAGATCAGGGCGCCCAGCACGCTGACCACCCAGATGCCGGCCATGCCGCCCGGCACGCGGAAGGTGCGCGGCAGTTCCGGGCGGGTGTAGCGCAGGATCAGCACGCCGATGCACACGGTGGTGAAGGCGAGCAGGGTGCCCATCGACACCAGCTCGCCCAGGATGCTGACCGGGAACAGCGCGGCGGTGACGCCTGCCGCCAGGCCCGACACCACGGTGGCCACCGACGGCGTGCGGCGCTTGGGATGCACGAAGCCCATCGGCTTCGGCAGCAGGCCGTCCTTGGACATGCTGAAGAAGATGCGCGAGGTGCCCAGCAGCATCACCAGGATCACCGAGGACAGGCCCGCCAGCGCGCCGAAGGAGACGATGGCCTTGAGCCAGGTGAGCTGCGGATAGAAGCTGAGCGCCGTGGCCACTGGCTCGGGCGTGCCCAGCTTGGTGTAGGAGGCGATGCCGGTGAGGGTCAGCGCCATGGCGATGTAGAGCACGGTGCAGATGAACAGCGAGCCCAGGATGCCGATCGGCATGTCGCGCTGCGGGTTCTTGGCCTCGCCGGCGGCGGTGGAGACGGCGTCGAAGCCCACGTAGGAGAAGAACACCAGCACCGCGGCGCGGAAGATGCCGCTGGTGCCGAACTGGCCCGGGCCCTGCTCCGGCGGGATGAAGGGGTGCCAGTTGGCCGGGTTGATGAAGCGGAAGGCGAAGATCAGGAACAGGAAGATCACGATCAGCTTGATCGAGACGATGACCGCGTTGACGAAGGAGGACTGCGTGATGCCGATGTAGCAGAGGACGGTCAGCGCGGTCACGATGATCACCGCCGGCAGGTTGAGCAGGGTGCCGGTCGTCACGATGTGGTGGCCCTCGACGAACTTGAGCGGCGCCGAGGCGAGGTAGTCCGGCAGCGCCAGCGACATGCCGAACCATTGGCCGAGCACCGACAGGCACTCGTTGAAATAGCCCGACCAGCCGGCCGCCACGGTGGCCACCGCGAACAGGTATTCCAGCACCAGGTTCCAGCCGATGAACCAGGCCACGATCTCGCCGAGGGTGGCGTAGGAATAGGCGTAGGCGCTGCCGGAGACCGGGATCATCGCCGCGAACTCGGCGTAGCACAGGCCGGCCAGCGCGCAGGCGACGGCGGCCACGATGAAGCTGATGACCAGCGCCGGGCCCGCGTGCTCGGCGGCGGCCTGGCCGGTGATCACGAAGATGCCCGCGCCGATCACCGCGCCGATGCCGAGCGTGACCAGGTGGCGGGCGGTCAGCACGCGCTTGAGCGTGGGTTCGCCGGCCAGGTCGTCGTGCGGCATGGTGCCGGCATCGACGTGCGGCGACGCCGAGATCGAATGCGTCGCGAAAAGCTGTTTCAACATGTGGCTCCCCCTTCGGGACTGCTGTTCTTGTCGGAGCGCGTGACGCATCGCGCGCGGCGCCGACGGGCGCATAAGCCCCGAACCTTAGCCGAGCGCCGGTAGGGGAACAAGACGCACTGCGGCTATCATGGCGCGTTTCGCCAGACGCCCGTGTCACAAGTCATGCCCCCACACTTCGCGGCCCTGCGCGCCGCCTTCGACGACTACCTGCAGCGCGTGCCGGAGGATGCCGAGCGCACCGCCCCCTTCCTGGCCTTCCCCGCCTCGCACCCGGACGTGTTCGAGCGCGGCCACGCGCCCGGCCACTTCACCGGCTCGGCCTGGCTGGTGAGCGCAGACGGCGAGCGCGTGCTGCTGACCCATCACCGCAAGCTCGGCCGCTGGCTGCAGCTGGGCGGCCATGCCGACGGCGACGCCGAACTCCCGCGCGTGGCGTTGCGCGAGGCGGAGGAGGAGTCGGGCCTCGCCGGCCTCGTGGTGGCGCCGGCGATCTTCGACCTCGACCGCCACTGGATTCCCGCGCGCGGCACGGACCCGGGCCACTGGCACTACGACGTGCGCTACGTAGTGCATGCCGGCGCCGACGAGTCCTTCGTGGTCAGCGAGGAGTCGCTGGCGTTGGCCTGGAAGCCGATCCACGAGATCGCCAACGACGGCTCGGCCGACGCATCGCTGCAGCGGATGGCGCGCAAGTGGCTGGCGCGCGAGGGGCTGTCCGGCGCGTAGCCGGCCGATCGGCACCGATCGCCTCACCGATGCACTTAAGAAGCTGCGCGAAAGCGAAGCGCCGTGCCGATGCGGAAACGCTCGCCGGCATGCACGGCGTCGCGCAGCCCGCCCTCCTTGCCGCCGAAACGCATCGGACGCTGGGTGTAGGAGCGCGCCTTGCGCGCGACCAGCCAGGTTGGCTCCACACTGCGGTCGCGCGCAAGGCGCGCTCCGGGATGGGTCTCGCCTTGCCGATGAAGCAGTGCGAACAGGCCGTCAGCCCAGCTCGTACTTCGCCGGCGCCGGGTTCAGGTGCCCGCAGGCCCCGCAGGTGCGCGCCTCGCGCGAACGGTAGAAGCGTTCGAACACCGGCGGGAAATCGTGCTCGATGCTCTGCAGCGTGAAGTACTCCTCGTACAGCTTGTGGTTGCAGCGCTCGCAGAACCACAGCAGGCCGTCCTGCTCGTGCGGCAGGCGGCGGCGCTCGATCACCAGGCCGATCGATTCGGGCAGGCGCTGCGGCGAATGCGGCACGCGCGGCGGCAGGTAGAACAGCTCCCCGGCGCGGATCGGGATGTCGCGCGCCGCGCCCTCGTCCTGCACCTTGAGCACCATCTCGCCTTCGAGCTGGTAGAAGAACTCCGGGCCTTCGTCGTAGTGGTAGTCGGTGCGCGCGTTGGGCCCGCCGACGATCATCACGATGAAGTCGCCGTCGACGATGCACTTGTTGCCCACCGGCGGCTTGAGCAGGTGGCGGTGCTCGTCGATCCAGCGCTTGAGGTCGAGGGGCGGCAGCAGGGACATGGCGGCAGCGGATGAACGGGGAAGGGTGGACAGTATGCGCCAGCCTTCTTAGCCCATGCTTTTCCCGATTCCCGATTCCCGATTCCCGGCCCTCAAACCTCCAGCGTCGCCAGGTCGCCCTTCTCCTCCAGCCAGCTCTTGCGGTCGCTCGCGCGCTTCTTGGCCAGCAGCATGTCCATCAACTTGGCGGTGCCGTCGCCGTCGTCCACGGTGAGCTGCACCAGGCGGCGGGTGTCGGGGTGGATGGTCGATTCGCGCAGCTGCGAGGGGTTCATCTCGCCCAGGCCCTTGAAGCGGGTCACGCTGACCTGGCCGCGCATCTTCTCGCGCTCGATCCGCTGCAGCATGGCGGCCTTTTCGTTCTCGTCCAGGCAGTAGAACACCTGCTTGCCCACGTCCACGCGGAACAGCGGCGGCATCGCCACGAACACGTGGCCTTCGCTCACCAGCGTGGGGAAGTGGCGCAGGAACAGCGCGGAGAGCAGGGTGGCGATGTGCAGGCCGTCGGAGTCGGCGTCGGCCAGGATGACCACCTTGCCGTAGCGCAGGCCGGTGAGGTCGTCCTTGCCGGGGTCGCAGCCGATCGCCACGGCGAGGTTGTGCACCTCCTCGGAGGCCAGCACGGAAGTGGATTCCACTTCCCAGGTGTTGAGGATCTTGCCGCGCAGCGGAAGGATGGCCTGGAAGTCCTTGTCGCGCGCCTGCTTGGCGCTGCCGCCGGCCGAATCGCCCTCGACCAGGAACAACTCGGTGCGGGTCAGGTCGGTGGCCGAGCAGTCGGCCAGCTTGCCGGGCAGGGCGGGGCCCTGGGTGATCTTCTTGCGCACCACCTGCTTGGCGGCCTTGAGCCGCGCGCTGGCGCGCTCGATGGCGAGCTGGGCGATGCGCTCGCCCAGCTCCACGTTCTGGTTGAGCCACAGGCTGAAGGCGTCGTGCACCACGCCCTCCACCATGCCGGCGGCGTTGCGCGAGGACAGCCGCTCCTTGGTCTGGCCGGCGAACTGCGGGTCCTGCAACTTGGCCGAGAGCACGAAGGCCAGGCGCTCCCACACGTCCTCGGGCGCGAGCTTCACGCCGCGCGGCAGCAGGTTGCGGATGTCGCAGAACTCGCGGATGGCGTTGGTGAGGCCCGAGCGCAGGCCGTTGACGTGGGTGCCGCCCTGCGCGGTGGGGATCAGGTTGACGTAGCTCTCCTGCACCAGCTCGCCCTCCGGCAGCCAGGCCAGGGCCACGTCCAGCGCCTCGGTCTCGCGCGCCACGTGGTGCACGAAGAAGTTGGCCGGCAGGCACTCGGCGTTGGGCAGCTCGCTGCGCAGGTAGTCGGCCAGGCCGTCCTCGTAGTGCCACTCGGTGGTCTCGCCGCTGGCCTCGTCGACCAGCTTCACGTTGAGGCCCGCGCACAGCACCGCCTTGGCGCGCAGCAGGTGCTTGAGCTTGGAGATGGAGATCTTCGGCGAGTCGAAGTACTTCGGATCGGGCCAGAAGTGCACGGTGGTGCCGGTGCGCCGCTTGGGCACCGAGCCGATCACCGCCAGCTCGCTGGCGCGGTCGCCGTCGGCGAAGCTCATGCGGTATTCGCTGCCGTCGCGGCGGATGGTCACGTCCACACGGTGCGACAGCGCATTGACCACCGATACGCCCACGCCGTGCAGGCCACCGGAGAAGTTGTAGTTCTTGCCGGAGAATTTGCCGCCCGCATGCAGGCGGGTGAGGATCAGCTCCACGCCCGGGATGCCTTCCTCCGGGTGGATGTCCACCGGCATGCCGCGGCCGTCGTCGCTCACTTCCACCGAGCCGTCGCCGTGCACGACTACCTCGATGGATTTGGCGTGGCCGGCGAGCGCCTCGTCCACCGAGTTGTCGACCACTTCCTGCACGAGGTGGTTCGGGCGCGAGGTGTCGGTATACATGCCCGGGCGGCGCTTGACGGGATCAAGGCCGGAGAGGACTTCGATATCGGCGGCGTTGTAGCGACTGCTCATGCGTGGCGGTTCGACTCTAAGACAAGCGCGGGAGGATGGGTTGCGGGGGCGGGAAGGTCAAGGCTGGCCGCAAGGCGTGATCGGAGCCCTGGTAGAAGCGCGCCTGTGCGCGACCACCTTGCTGCCGTTGCCTTCACCGGGACCGGAAAGGCTAAGGCGCGGTCGCGCGCAGGCGCGTTATTCACAGTGGGGCACAGTGGCGTTCGAGCCATGCCAGGTCGGCATCCTCCAGCAAGGGCGCCAGCGCGGCGCGCACGCCGGCGTGGTAGTCGTCCAGCCAGGCGCGCTCCTCCGGATTGAGCAGGCCCGGCTCCAGCGCGCGGCGGTCGAACGGGCACAGGGTGAGCGTCTCGAAGGCGTAGAACTCGCCGAACTCGGTGCGGTCGGCCTCGACCACCACGGCGAGGTTCTCGTGGCGGATGCCGTGCCGCGCCGGCTTGTACAGGCCCGGCTCGATCGAGGTGATCATGCCCGGGTCCAGCGGCACCAGCGCGCCGCCGCTCACCGGCGGGCGGATGCCCTGCGGGCCCTCGTGCACGTTGAGGAAGTAGCCCACGCCGTGGCCGGTGCCGTGGCCGAAGTCCAGGCCGGCGGCCCATAGCGGCGCGCGCGCCAGCGCGTCGAGCTGCGGGCCGCTGGCGCCCTTGGGGAAGCGGGCGCGGGAGAGCGCGATCATGCCCTTGAGTACCAGGGTGGCGTCGCGGCGCTGCTCGGCGCTGGTGGGGCCGAGCGCCAGCACGCGGGTGATGTCGGTGGTGCCGCCCAGATACTGGCCGCCGGAGTCCACCAGCAGCAGGCCGTGGCGTTGCAGGGCGCTGTGCGCCTCGGGCGTGGCGCGGTAGTGCGGCAGCGCGCCGTTGGCCTCGTAGCCGGCGATGGTGGCGAAGCTCTCGCCGACGAAGTCCGGTTGCGCGGCGCGCTCCTCGCGCAGCAGCGCGTCCACGTCCAGCTCGGTCTGCGCCATGCCGGCGGCGAGGCGGTCTTCCAGGCGGCGGAAGGCGCGCACCAGGGCGGCGCCGTCGCGGCGCATCACCTCGCGCACGTGATCGAGCTCGTCGCTGCTCTTGCGCGCCTTGAACAGGGTGGAGGGGTTGGCGGCCTCGATGACGGGCGTCGAGGCCGGGATCGAGGCCGCCACCGCGCAGACCACGCGGGCGGGATCGAGCAGCAGCCGGTCGTTCGGGCCCAGCTCGGCCAGCGCATCGACGAGCGTCGCGTAGTCGGCCAGGTGCACCTCGTCGGCCGCCAGCGCCGCGACCAGGGCGTCGGACAGCTTGCCGCGGTCGACGAACAGCGTGGCGGGCCCCTCGGCCGCTACCAGCAGGTGGGCGAGGAAGACCGGGTTGCACTCCACGTCGCTGCCACGCAGGTTGGTGAGCCAGGCCACGTCGTCGAGGCTGGAGACGACGTGGTGCGTGGCGCCGAGCTTGCGCAGCGCGGTGCGCAGGCGCTCGAGCTTGTCCGCGCGCGAGGCGCCCGCGAAGCCGGCGGCGTGCTCCAACACCGGCGACTTCGGCAGCGGCGGCCGTTCGGGCCAGATCGCGGCGGGCAGATCCAGGTCGATGCGCAGGCCGGCACCTGCCTCGCCGAGCAGGCGCTCGATCTGCCGCCGCGCGGCCACCGACAGGCTGTCGCCGGCCACCGCCACCACGTCACCGCGCTTGAGATGCGGCTGCAGCCAGTGGATGTGCTCGGGCACCGCGGCCGAGCGCTGCTTCATCAGCGCGATGCCGCTGTCGGCGAGCTCGCGTTCGGCCTGCGCGAAGTAGCGCGAGTCGGTCCACAGGCCGGCCTCGGTGGCGGTCACCAGCAAGAGGCCGGCCGAGCCGGTAAAGCCGGACAGCCATTCGCGCGCGGCCCAATGTCGCGGCAGGTATTCGGACAGGTGCGGGTCGGCGGTGGGCACCAGGCAGGCGGCGATGCCGTGCCGGTGCATGGCCTGGCGCAGGGCGGCCAGGCGGGAGGGGACGGGCGTGGCTTGGTTCATGCGTGCATGCTAGCAGCGGCCGCGCCGCCGGCCGCCGCGTTTTTTCGACTCCCGCCTGTACGAAGGACGGAAAATCCTGCCGCGCCCACTCGCCCCTGCGGCGCGCAGCCGTTAGAATTCCTAATTTCCGGCACGGTGCTTCCCATGACCCCCCTGATTTTCGTCACCGGCGGTGTGGTGTCCTCGCTTGGCAAGGGCATCGCCGCGGCGTCGCTTGCGTCCATCCTGGAAGCGCGCGGTCTTTCGGTCACCATGATGAAGCTCGATCCCTATATCAATGTGGATCCGGGCACCATGAGTCCCTTCCAGCACGGCGAGGTCTACGTGACCGACGACGGCGCGGAGACCGACCTCGACCTCGGCCACTACGAGCGCTTCGTCAACACCCGCCTCACCGGCAAGAACTCCATCACCACCGGCAAGATCTACGAATCGGTGATCCGCAAGGAGCGCCGCGGCGACTACCTCGGCGCCACCGTGCAGGTGATCCCGCACATCACCGACGAGATCAAGCACTGCATCCACGAGGCTACCCGCGGCTTCGACGTGGCGCTGGTGGAGATCGGCGGCACGGTGGGCGACATCGAGTCGCTGCCGTTCCTCGAAGCCATCCGCCAGCTGCGCATCGAGCACGGCCCCGAGAAGTGTCTGTTCATGCACCTGACCCTGGTGCCGTACATCAAGGCCGCCGGCGAGATCAAGACCAAGCCCACCCAGCACTCGGTGAAGGAGCTGCGCTCCATCGGCATCCAGCCGGACGTGCTGCTGTGCCGCTGCGAGCAGCCGCTGCCCGACGGCGAGCGCCGCAAGATCGCGCTGTTCACTAACGTGGCGGAGAACGCCGTGATCAGCGCGGCGGACGTGGACATCATCTACAAGCAGCCGTTGTGGCTGCACCAGCAGGGCCTGGACGAGATCGTGGTCAAGCGCCTCGGCCTGGACGCCAAGCCGGCCGACCTTTCCTCCTGGCAGCGTACCGTGGACGCGGTGGAGCACCCGAAGGACGAGGTCACCGTCGCCATCGTCGGCAAGTACGTCGAGCACAAGGACGCCTACAAGTCGCTCGGCGAGGCGCTGCGCCACGGCGGCATCAAGCAGCAGGCCCGCGTCAACCTGAAGTGGATCGACTCCGAGCAGATCGAGGCCGACGGCGCCCAGGCGGTGCTGGGCGAGGCCGACGCGATCCTGGTGCCGGGCGGCTTCGGCAAGCGCGGCTTCGAGGGCAAGATCCTGGCCGCCCGCTACGCCCGCGAGCACGGCGTGCCGTACTTCGGCATCTGCTACGGCATGCACGCGGCGGTGGTGGATTTCGCCCGCCACGTGGCCGGGCTGCCCGCGGCCGATTCCAGCGAGAACGACCGCAACACGCCCGACCCGGTGATCGCGCTGATCACCGAGTGGACCACCTCCAGCGGCGAGGTGGAGCAGCGTACCGAGCGCTCGGACCTGGGCGGCACCATGCGCCTGGGCGCGCAGGAGTGCCGCCTCAAGGCCGGCACGCTGGCGCGCGAGCTGTACGGCCAGGAGGTGGTGCGCGAGCGCCATCGCCACCGCTACGAGTTCAACAACCGCTACCGCCAGTCCTTCGAGGACCTGGGGCTGGTGATCTCCGGCAAGTCGATGGACGACCTGCTGGTGGAGATGGTCGAGCTGCCCCGGCAGCAGCATCCGTGGTTCCTGGCCTGCCAGGCGCATCCGGAATTCACCTCCACGCCGCGGGACGGCCACCCGCTGTTCATCGGCTTCGTGCGCGCCGCGCGCGAGTTCAAGGCCGTGCGCGAGGGCGAGCGGCTGGCGACGGTGCGGGAGACCGCGGCATGAAGCTGTGCGGTTTCGAGGTCGGCCTGAACAGGCCGCTGTTCCTGATCGCCGGCCCCTGTGTGGTCGAATCCGAGCAGCTGCAGGTGGACACCGCCGGCACGCTGAAGGAGATCACCGGGCGGCTGGGCATCCACTTCATCTTCAAGTCCAGCTTCGACAAGGCCAACCGTTCCTCCGGCAAGAGCTTCCGCGGCCTGGGGATGGAAGAAGGCCTGCGCATCCTGGGCGAGGTGAAGCGCCAGGTCGGCGTGCCGGTGCTCACCGACGTGCACGAGTACACGCCCTTCGCCGAGGTGGCCTCGGTGGTGGACGTGCTGCAGACGCCGGCCTTCCTGTGCCGCCAGACCGATTTCATCCAGGCGGTGGCCCGCGCCGGCAAGCCGGTGAACATCAAGAAGGGCCAGTTCCTCGCACCGTGGGACATGAAGAACGTGGTCGAGAAGGCCAAGGCGGTCGGCAACGACGACATCCTGGTCTGCGAGCGCGGCGCGAGCTTCGGCTACAACAATCTGGTCTCGGACATGCGCTCGCTGAGCGCGATGCGCGACACCGGCTGCCCGGTGGTGTTCGACGCCACCCATTCGGTGCAGCTGCCGGGCGGGCAGGGCACCAGCTCGGGCGGCCAGCGCGAGTTCGTGCCGGTGCTGGCACGCGCGGCGGTGGCCGTGGGCATCGCGGGCCTGTTCGCCGAGACCCATCCGGACCCGGACAAGGCGCTCAGCGACGGCCCCAACGCCTGGCCGCTGGGCAAGATGGAGGCGCTGCTGGAAACCCTGCAGGAGCTGGACCAGGTGACCAAGCGCCACGGCTTCCTGGAGCAGGCATGAGGCGTGCGGGCCGGCTCTGCGCGCTGCTGCTGATCGTGCCGGCCATGGCCGGGTGTTCGTGGCTGCCGTGGCATCGCCACCGGCAGCCGGCGCCGGCCGCGGAAGCGCCGGCTCCGGCGCCGGCTCCGGCCGCTTCGGCGCCGGCGGCGGCCAGCACCGCGGCGCCGATCACGCCGGCGCCGGCCAACGAGTATGCGCCCTACAGCCAGGCCGAATGGCGCGAGCTGTACGACGCCTACCAGACCCTGGCGCAGTGCGAGGATCGCTACATGAACAGCGCCAGCCTCAACAGCCTCGGCGTGGGCCAGCGGCTGGTGCTGCTCGGCAAGGCTGGCGCGCTGCGCGCGGACGCGCTGCGCCTGCTCGACGCCGCCTCGCCGTTGCGCGAGCAGTGGACGCAGCCCTCGGCGGCCCAGGCCGACCGGCAGGCCAAGCTCGCCGCCGATACGCTGCTTTCGCTGATGACCGCGCAGCTGCCGGAGTCGGCCGAGAACAACGCCAGCGCCTCGCTCGGGCGCGCGCTGTCGAGCAAGGCGGTGGCCCGCTACTACGTGGCCCAGGTGACCGGCGGCATCTGCCAGGCCGACCAGCGTTACCAGAACTTGATGCGCAAGCCCGTGCAGTGACTATCATCCGGGCGGCCGGGCGGCCGGGCGGCCGGCGCGACGGAGCGGTTCGCAGGGTGGGACGGTTCGATCGAGGAGTTTCGATGCTTGAGGCGGAAAACGCAGCGACACCGGCACCGCCTTCCGGCCATTCGCGGCTGGGCATCGCCTCGTTCGCGCTGGGCGTCGCCGCGTTCGTCGCACCCTTGCTGTTCGCCTTGTTCGAATCCTCCTCCCGGCACGTGCCCGGCGCGGAAGCGGGGCTGGCCGAGGGCAGCCCCGGCGAAGGGCTGCAACACGTGGCGCTCGGCGTGGAGCTGTTCACGCCGCTGGCGGCACTCGGTTTCTTGACGGGGCTGCTCGCCGGCTGGCAGACGCGGCGGCGCAAGCTCTACGGCCGGCTGGGGGCGGTGGTCAACCTCCTGTTCCTGGCCCTGGCATGTCTGATGGTCCGGTTCGGTTCTACCTAATTTCGAAGGAAACGCATGAGCACTCAGATCACCCGCATCCACGCCCGCGAGATCCTCGATTCGCGCGGCAACCCCACCCTGGAAGCCGAAGTCACCCTGAGCGGCGGCGGCTTCGGCCGCGCGGCGGTGCCGAGCGGCGCCTCCACCGGCTCGCGCGAGGCGGTGGAGCTGCGCGACGGCGACAAGTCGCGCTACCTCGGCAAGGGCG
The DNA here is from genome assembly GCF_001182895.1 of Frateuria defendens. Taxonomy (GTDB): domain Bacteria; phylum Pseudomonadota; class Gammaproteobacteria; order Xanthomonadales; family Rhodanobacteraceae; genus Frateuria_B; species Frateuria_B defendens. The sequence continues at coordinate 70,784 of NZ_LFQR01000030.1, forward strand.
TGAAGCACGCGGTGGGCAACGTCAACGGCGCCATCGCCAGCGCGCTCAAGGGCTTCGACGCCGCCGACCAGGGCGGCCTGGACGCCAAGCTGATCAACCTCGACGGCACCCCCAACAAGGGCAAGCTGGGCGCCAACGCCATCCTCGGCGTGTCGCTGGCCGCCGCGCACGCCGTGGCCGCGCAGAACCGCCAGCCGCTGTGGCAATACCTCGCCACCATCAACGGCACCACCGGCGAGCCCGGCGCGCTGCCGGTGCCGATGATGAACATCATCAACGGCGGCGCCCATGCCGACAACAACGTCGACGTGCAGGAGTTCATGGTGCTGCCGGTGGGCGCGGCGAACTTCGCCGAGGCGCTGCGCGCCGGCGCGGAGATCTTCCACGCGCTCAAGAGCGTGCTCAAAGGCAAGGGACTCAACACCGCGGTGGGCGACGAGGGCGGCTTCGCGCCGAACCTGCGTTCCAACGTGGAGGCGCTCGACACCATCCTCGAGGCGGTCGGCAAGACCGGCTACAAGGTCGGCCACGACATCCTGCTCGGCCTCGACGTGGCCAGCTCGGAGTTCTTCAAGGACGGCAAGTACGACCTGGAAGGCGAGGGCAAGGCCTATGCGCCGGCCGAGTTCGTCGACCTGCTGGCGAGCTGGGCCAGGCAGTACCCGATCGTCACCATCGAGGACGGCATGGCCGAGGGCGACTGGGATGGCTGGAAGCTGCTCACCGAGGCCATCGGCAGCAAGGTGCAGCTGGTCGGCGACGACCTGTTCGTGACCAACCCGTCGATCTTCAAGGAGGGCATCGACAAGCACATCGCCAACGCCATCCTGATCAAGGTGAACCAGATCGGCACGCTGTCCGAGACGCTGGAGGCGATCGCCATGGCCGACGCGGCCAAGTACGCCGCGATCGTCTCGCACCGCTCGGGCGAGACCGAGGACACCACCATCGCCGACATCGCGGTGGCGACCACGGCCACCCAGATCAAGACCGGTTCCCTGTGCCGCACCGACCGCGTGGCGAAGTACAACCAGCTGCTGCGCATCGAGGAGGCGCTGGGTTCGGCGGCACGCTACGCCGGCCGCGACGCCTTCCCCAGCCTCGGCAAGCTGCCGGGTTGAGCGGGGCCGCATGCTGCGCTGGGTCGCGCTGATCCTGCTGCTCGCACTGATCGGTCTGCAGATGAAACTGTGGACCGGCAGCGGCGGCATGCATGAAGTGGAGGCCCTGCGCGCGGCGGTGAAGAAGCAGGGCGAGGAGAACGACCGCCTGCGCCGGCGCAACGAGGCGCTCGGCGCCGACGTCGACGACCTCAAGACCGGCGAGCAGGCGGTGGAGGCGCGCGCGCGCGCCGAGCTCGGCCTGGTCAAACAGGGCGAGACGTTCTACCAGGTGGTCGAACCGCCGGCGGCCGCGGCCAGCGCGCCGGCGCCGGCGCCCTCCGGCGACGGCGGGCACTGAGCATGGCCGGCTTGTGGTGCGTGGTGCCCGCGGCCGGGCGCGGCCTGCGCGTCGGCGGCGACTGCCCCAAGCAGTACCTGCCGCTGGCCGGGCGGCCGCTGATCCTGCACACGCTGGAGCGGCTGGCCGCGCAGCCGCGCATCGCCGGCCTGCTGGTGGTGCTGGCCGCCAGCGATCCGCAGTGGCCGGGGCTGGCCGAACTCGGCGGCAAGCCGGTGCGTACGGCGGTGGGCGGCGCGGAGCGCAGCGATTCGGTGCTGGCCGGGCTCGACGCCTTGCCGGCCGAAGTGGCCGATGTCGACTTCGTGCTGGTGCACGACGCCGCGCGCCCCTGCGTGCGGCTGGCCGACATCGGCCAGCTGATCGAGCAGGCCTCGCGCACCGACGGCGGCCTGCTCGGCGCGCCGCTGCGCGACACGCTCAAGCGCGCCGACGAGCTGGGGCGCAGTGAGCTCACCGAGCCGCGCGAGCGGCGCTGGCGCGCCTTCACGCCGCAGATGTTCCGCCGCGGCGAGCTGGCCGCGGCGCTGCGCGAGGCGGCCGGTCGCGGGGTCAAGGTCACCGACGAGGCGATGGCGATGGAGCTGGCCGGCTTCGCGCCGCTGCTGGTCGAGGGGGCCGAGGACAACCTCAAGGTGACCACGGCCGCGGATTTCGCCCTGGCCGAGTTCCTGCTGCCGCGGACCGGCTGAGCGCCGCTTCGCCGGCCAGGCGGGGGCGGGGCGGAGGCCGGCGATGGAGACAGGTGCCTTCGCCGCGCGCGTGCCGCGAGGCGCCATGGCGTCATCCGGGCTTCACACGAGCACATACACTTACACTGTTGCGGACTTCTTCCCCATGCGTGAGCACCCCCTGATGCGTATCGGCACCGGCTTCGACGTGCATGCCTTCGGCGAGGGCGACCATGTGGTGCTGGGCGGCGTGCGCGTGCCGCATGTGCGCGGCGTGCTGGCGCACTCGGACGGCGACGTGGTGATCCATGCGCTGTGCGACGCCATCTTCGGCGCGCTGGCGCTGGGCGACATCGGCCGCCACTTCCCGCCCTCGGACGAGCGCTGGCGCGGCGCCGACAGCCGCCACTTCCTGCGCCACGCGGCGCTGCTGATGGCGCAGCACGGCTATGCGCTGGGCAACGCGGACGTCACCGTGATCGCCGAGGCGCCCAAGGTCGGCCCGCACGCGCAGGCCATGCGCGAGAACCTCGCCGCCGACCTCGAGTGCGAGCTCGGCCGCATCAGCGTCAAGGCCACCACCACCGAAAAGCTCGGCTTCACCGGCCGCGGCGAAGGCATCGCGGCCCAGGCCTGCGTGCTGCTGGAGCGCGCATGAGCGAGGCGGAGACCCGCGGCGCCTCGCAACGGCTGCACGAGCAGCTGGAGGCCATCGTCGAGCTGCTGCGCCGGCAGAAGCTGGTGGAGCAGGTCGCGCACAGCCAGCATGGCCCGCACCAGGATCTGGTGGACTCGCTGGTGCACCGACGGAACCAGGCCGTGCTGCAGCAGCACCTGGAGGCGCTGCACCCGGCCGACATCGCCTACATCCTCGAAGCGCTGCCGCGCGACGACCGCCTCGCCGTCTGGCAGCTGGTCAAGGCCGAGCGCGACGGCGAGATCCTGTTGGAAGTGTCCGACGCGGTGCGCGAATCGCTGATCGCGGACATGGACCAGGGCGAGATCCTCGCCGCGGTGGAGCCGCTGGACGCGGACGAGCTGGCCGACCTGGTCGAGGACCTGCCCACCGAGGTGCTGCCCGAGCTGATGGCCAGCCTCGACGCCGAGCAGCGCGAGCGGGTGCAGTCGGCACTGTCGTGGCAGGAGGACCAGCTCGGCGCGGTGATGGATTTCGAGATGGTCACCATCCGCGAGGAGGTCAGCCTGGAAGCCGTGCTGCGCTACCTGCGCCGCTTCGAGGAGCTGCCGCCGCAGACCGACAAGCTGTTCGTGGTCAACCAGGGCAACCTGCTCACCGGCGTGCTGCCGCTGCACTGGCTGCTGGTGAACCCGCCGGAGAAGATGGTGAGCGCGGTGATGGCGCCGGACGTCAACACCTTCCACCCCGGCGACGACGTGTACGAGGTGGCGCAGGCCTTCGAGCGCTACGACCTGGTGACCGCGCCGGTGGTGGACGAGGGCGGCCGCCTGATCGGCCGCGTCACCATCGACGCCATCGTCGACGTGATCCGCGAGAAGGGCGAAAGCGAGGCGCTGAACCGCGGCGGCCTGCGCGAGGAGGAAGACATCTTCGCCTCGGTGTGGGCCTCGGTGCGCAACCGCTGGTCGTGGCTGGCGATCAACCTGGTCACCGCCTTCGTGGCCTCGCGCGTGATCGGCCTGTTCGAGGGCTCGATCCAGAAGCTGGTGGCGCTGGCCGCGCTGATGCCGATCGTGGCCGGCATCGGCGGCAACTCCGGCAACCAGACCATCACCATGATCGTGCGCGCGTTGGCGCTGGGCCAGATCACGCCCGCCAGCGCCCAGCGGCTGTGGCGCAAGGAGCTGGGCGTGGCCCTGTTCAACGGCCTGGTATGGGGCGGGGTGATCGGCATCGTGGCCTACCTGCTCTACCGCAACGTGGCGCTGGGCCTGGTGATGACCGCGGCGATGACGCTCAACCTGCTGCTGGCCGCCTTCGCCGGGGTGGGCATCCCGATCCTGATGACGCGCTACGGGCGCGATCCGGCGATGGGCTCCAGCGTGATGATCACCGCGATGACCGACAGCGGCGGCTTCTTCATCTTCCTGGGGCTGGCGACGCTGTTCCTGATGTAAGGCGGCGCGAGCCGGCCTTCCGCATCCGGCTGCCCACGCCGGTTCCGACACGAGACTCATGCATCCATGACCGAACTTCCCTACGCCCACGGCGGCCCGCCGCTCATCGCCCGCCTGCGCAGCGCGCCGGAGGATTTCCAGGTCGAGGAAATCCTCGGCTACGACGCGGACGGCGAGGGCGAGCACGCCCTGCTGTGGGTGGAGAAGCGCGGCGCCAACACCGACTGGGTGGCGCGCGAGCTGGCGCGCCACGCCGGCGTGCCGCCGCTGGGCGTGGGTTATGCGGGGCTGAAGGATCGCCATGCGGTGACGCGGCAGGCCTTCTCCGTGCAGTTGGCCGGCAAGCCCGAGCCGGACTGGGTGGCCTTCCCGCATGCCGAGGTGAAGGTGCTGGCCGCCACCCGCCACCGGCGCAAGCTCAAGCGCGGCGCGCTGCGCGGCAACCGCTTCGTGCTGGTGCTGCGCGAGGTGCAGGGGGAGCGCGAGGCCGCCGAGCGGGTGCTCGCGGCACTTGCCGCGCGGGGCGTGCCGAACTACTTCGGCGAGCAGCGCTTCGGCCGCGAGGGCGGCAACGTGGCGCAGGCGCGGGCGATGTTCGCCGGGCGCCGGGTGGACCGCGACAAGCGCTCGATCCTGCTCTCGGCCGCGCGCTCGCAGATCTTCAACGCGGTGCTCGCCGCCCGCGTGGAGCGCGCCGCGTGGGACCGCCCGCTCGAAGGCGAGATCTGGTCGCTGGCCGGCTCGCGCTCGTGGTTCGGCCCCGAGCCGTTCGACGCCGCCCTGGCCGAGCGGCTCGCCCGCGCCGACATCCATCCCTCCGGCCCGCTGTGGGGGCAGGGCGACACGCCGGCCCAGGGCGAGGCCGGCGCGCTGGAGCGCGAGGTGGCCGCAGCCTATGCCGACCTGGCCGAAGGCCTGGCCGCCGCGCGCCTGGAGCAGGAGCGCCGCCCGCTGCGCCTGCTGCCCGCTGAGCTGCGCTGGCGCTGGCTGGGCGACGGCGCGCTGGAGCTCGCCTTCGAACTGCCGGCCGGCGCGTACGCCACCACCGTGGTGCGCGAGCTGGCCGCTCAGGCCTCTTCCACGGAGACTCCGGCATGACCGATGCGCTACCCGGCAAGCGCGAACTGATCGAACGGCTCGGCCTCGACGGCCACTTCGAGGGTGGCTATTTCCGTCAGACCTACAAGACCGATCACCGCGAGCGCATCCCGACCCCGCGCGGGGCGCGCACCACGATGACCGCGATCTACTACATGCTCACCGGCGACTCGCCGCGCGACCTGTTCCACACCAAAGCCTCCGAGGGCATCCAGTTCTTCCACCTGGGCGCGCCGGTGACCTACCACCTGATTCACCCGGACGGCCGCTACGAGGCGGTGGTGCTTGGCCCGGACCTGGCCCATGGCCACGTGCTGCAGCTGGCGGTGCGCGGCGGCGTGTGGAAGGCGGCCGAGCTGCCGCAGGGCGAGTACGGGCTGGTGAGCGAGGTGGTCGCGCCCGGCTGGGAGATGGAGGACATGGTGCTGCCCACCCGCGCCGAACTGCTGACGCGCTTCCCGCAGCACGCGGCCGTCATCACGCGGCTGACCGATCCGGACTGAGCGGCAAGGCCCGCGCGGCGCTCGCGCCCTCGCGTGGTGGCGCAATGCAAACAGGCCGGTAGCCGCATCCAGCGCCTGTTTACGATCTCCTCTCCTGGTATGCCGCCGCTGTAGCGCGTTTCGGCGACAAGATCATCAGGCGCTCAAGCCCGCTTGAGCAGCACCACCACCGCCCCGGTGCCGCCCTGCATCGGCCGCGCCGAGGCGAAGGCCACCACGTCGCCGCGCCGGCGCAGCAGGCGGTCGGTGAGCACCTTCAGCACCGGGCCGCTCGCCTTCGAGCGCAACCCCTTGCCGTGCACGATGCGCACGCAGCGCAGGCCGTGCCGCTTCGCCTCGGCCAGGAAGCCGGCGATAGTGGCCTGCGCGGCCGCGGCGTTCATGTGGTGCAGGTCGATCTCGTCCTGGATGCTGTACTGGCCGCGCTTGAGCGCGCGCAGCAGCTTGGGCGGGTAGCCGTCGCGCAGGTAGGAGAGCTCCTCGCCCACTTCCATCAGGCCGGGGTCGAAGGCCATGTCCAGCAGCTCGCCGGGCACGGCGGCCTCGTCGGCTTCCAGCATGTGCGGATGCGGCGCGGGACGGGGCGCCTGCGGCGGCGCCTCGGTGGGCGTGAACTCGCGCACCGGCCCGACCGCTTCGCGGAACAGGCGGGCGTCCTCCTCGTCGATGGCGGGCGGCGGGCGGTGTTTCATGGTTCCCATGCTAGCAACGATGGCGCGCGGCCACGCCGGTGCGGTTTGTGGACGCCGCCGTGTGAAACCGCCCGTCTGGTTGGGTAGACTTCGGGGTCTCCGGCACGCGATTTCCTTGGGGCGTGCCGCCATGGGTTCTGAACGGATCACGATGCGAGTCCTGGTTAGCAATGACGACGGCGTGGATGCACCCGGCATCCGCGTATTGGCCGAACGGCTCGGCGCGGTCGGCGAAGTGACGGTGGTGGCGCCCGACCGCGACCGCTCCGGCGCCAGCAATTCCCTCACCCTCGACGCGCCGATCCGCGTGCACCGGATGGACAACGGCTACTACCGCGTAGCCGGCACGCCCACCGACTGCGTGCACCTGGCGCTGGCCGGCCTGCTCGAGCACGAGCCGGACATCGTGGTCTCCGGCATCAACAACTCCGCCAACCTCGGCGACGACGTGATCTACTCGGGCACCGTCTCGGCGGCGATGGAAGGGCGCTTCCTGGGCCTGCCGGCGATCGCCGTGTCGCTGGTCAGCCGCGACCACGACGGCGTGCACTACGACTCCGCCGCCCAGGCCGTGCTGCGGCTGATGCAGCGCCTGCTGGTCGACCCGCTGCCCGCCGACACCATCCTCAACGTCAACGTGCCGGACCGGCCGTGGAGCGAGATCCGCGGCTTCGAGGTCACCCGGCTGGGCAAGCGCCACCGCTCCGCGCCGTGCATCGCGCAGCGCGATCCGCGCGGCCGTCCGATCTGGTGGATCGGCCCGGCCGGCGGCGTCGAGGACGACGGCCCCGGCACCGATTTCAACGCGGTGCAGCGCGGCTACGTGTCGATCACCCCGATCCACGTCGATCTCACCCGCTACCAGGCGCTGGAGAAGGTCAGCGGCTGGGTGCAGGCGATGGCCGACGGACAGAGCGACAAGGCGGCCTGAGCGATGAACGTGCATCCGCTGCCGCCGTCGGCGTTCAAGGGCGAGGGGCTGACCTCGCAGCGCGCGCGCGACCGCCTGGCTAGGCTGCTCAAGGAGGCCGGCATCCGCAACCCGGACGTGGTCGAGGCGATCCGCACCATTCCGCGCCACCACTTCATCGACCAGGCGCTGCACTCGCGCGCCTACGAGAACACCGCGCTGCCGATCGGCCACGGCCAGACCATCTCCCAGCCGTGGGTGGTGGCGCGCATGACCGAGGCGCTGCTCGAATTCGGCATGCCGCAGAAGGTGCTGGAGATCGGCACCGGCTCGGGCTACCAGGCGGTGGTGCTGGCCACCCTGGTGCCGCAGGTCTACACCGTCGAGCGGATCGAGGAGCTGCTGCGCCAGGCGCGCCGGCGCTTCCGCCAGCTCGGCCTGGCCAACATCCGCTCGCGCCACGACGACGGCAAGCTGGGCTGGGCCGACGAGGGCCCGTTCGACGCCATCATCCTGACCGCCGCGGGCGACGCCATTCCCACGCCTATCCTCGACCAGCTCACGCCCACCGGCGTGCTGGTGGCGCCGGTCGGCTCGCCCAGCAGCCAGACCCTGGTGCGCCTGCGCGGCGACGGGGAGGGCGACTTCATCCAGGAAGAACTCGGTGCGGTGAGCTTCGTGCCGCTGCTCGGCGGCATCGGCTGATGCCGCGCATCCCCCGTCAAGGAAGCGCCTGATGCGTCTGTTCGGAAAGCTCTACGAGCGCGCCCTCGGCTGGGCGCGCCATCCCAGGGCGGTGCCTTACCTGGCGGGGCTGAGCTTCGTCGAGGCCTTCATCTTCCCGGTGATGCCCGAGGTGATGCTGGCGCCGATGATGCTGGCGCGGCCGCAGAAGGCGTTCTCCTATGCCAACTGGAGCCTGCTGTTTTCGCTGCTCGGCTCGCTGGTTGGCTACGCGCTGGGCCACTGGGCCTACGAGGGCGTGCGGCCGCTGCTCGGCCCGCACATGCAGGCGACCATCGGCACCTGGGTGGGCAACCTGCGCAACGACATGAACCAGCACTGGGTCGCCATGCTGGGCGCGCTGATGCTGGCCGCGCTGCAGCCGGTGATCCCGATGAAGTTCGTGACCTGGGCTGCCGGCATCGTCGGCGTGCCGGTGGTGCCGTTCCTCGCCTGCATGGCGGTGGGACGCGGCAAGCGCGTGTGGCTGCTGGCCCTGCTGGTGCGCCTGTTCGGCGAGAAGGCCCAGCGTATCCTGCACCGGCACGTCGACCGCATCGGCTGGGCGGCGCTGGCCGTGCTGGCGCTGTTGCTGGCCTGGTGGCTCTGGTCGCGCTAGGCGCCGTGCACGAAGCGCCGTCCGTAATAACGTCGGGAGTGTCTGGGTATGCTGGCGAACATGAAGGAACTGTTCCGGTGGCTGGCCGTCTGTGCGGGGGTGCTGGTGCTGGCCGCCTGCGGCACCACGCGCAGTGCGGTGGTGGTCGAGCCGGCGTCGGGGCACGGCGGCGGCAGCGTGCGTCCGGATCATGCGCGTGGGCATGTCGCGCCGGGCGGCAGCTACACCGTGGTGCACGGCGACACGCTGTATTCGATCGCCTTCCGCAACGGCGTCGATTTCCGCGACCTGGCGCAATGGAACGGCATCGCGGTGCCCTACACGATCTGGCCGGGCCAGACGCTGCGCCTGTCGCCGCCCGCTAGCGGGGCGAAGCCGGCGGCGCGCGTCGTCGCCGCGACGCCTTCGCCGCATGCGGCGCCCGGCGCGACCACGGTGGCGCGTTCCTCCTCCACCGCCGGCGCGGCGCCGGTGTTCGAGCCGGCACCGACGCCCGCTCCCGCGGCGCCCGCCACCGCGCCTGTGGCTGCGGCTTCTGCGAGCCACGCGACGCCGGCGGCGCCTTCGCCGGTGTCATCGCCGGCGCATGGCGGCAGTGCCGCCATGCCGTCCGTCGCGGCCACCACCGTGGTGCCGGTGGCGGGCGAGACCGCCGCCAAGCCGCCGGCTCCGGCGCCCGTGCCGCCCGCCGCGGTGCCGAGCGGCGCGACGCGCGCGGCCGGCGGCGTGGCCTGGCGCTGGCCGGCCGACGGCAAGCTGATCAAGGGCTACCAGAGCGGCGACGCCATCCCCGGCATCGAGCTGACCGGCAAGTCGGGCGACCCGGTGCGCGCCGCCGCCGACGGCGTGGTGGTGTACAGCGGCAACGGCCTGGTCGGCTACGGCGAGCTCATCATCATCAAGCACAACGACAGCTTCCTCTCGGCCTACGGCCACAACCGCCAGCGGCTGGTGAAGGAAGGCCAGCGCGTGAGCGCCGGCCAGCAGATCGCCGCCATGGGCGATACCGGCGCGGCGCGGGTCGAGCTGCAGTTCCAGATCCGCCGCGATGGCAATCCGGTCAATCCGCTGGATTACCTGCCGGCGCGGTGACGCGCGCGCCGCGCCGGTGGGCGAGGCGCGCAGCAACATGCCGGATTCGCCGGAGCATGCGGCCCTCGCCCAGGCCCGGCGAGGCCGCCGCGCGGCTCAGTCGGCGGGCAGGATGAAGGCCGCCACCACCCGGCGCCCCTCGCCGGCGAGCAGGCCGTAGGTGCGGGCCGCGGCGGCGTTGTCCATCACCTCGATGCCCACGCCGCGGCGCAGGAAGCCGGCCAGGAAGGCGGCGGCGGGAAACTGCTGCCGCGCGCCGGTGCCGAGCAGCACCAGTTCCGGCTGCAGGGCGAGGATGTCCTCGACGTGGGGCGCGTCCAGCGCCTGGGCGCTGGTCACCGGCCAGTCTTCGATCACCCGGTCCGGCGCCAGCAGGAAGCTGCGGGCCAGCTCGCGGTCCACCACCGTGATGCGGCGCTCGTCCACGCGGCGCACGAACAGGTAGTCGCCGGGGCGGTCGAGCGTGAGATCCATGGCGGCCTCAGCGGGGCAGGGCGAGCTTGGGCTCGTCCTCGTTGCGGCGGAACAACACCACGATGTGGCCGATCTGCTGCACGCTCTCGGCGCCGGTGCCGTCGGCCAGGGTGGCGATCTGCGCCTCGCGTTCCTCCTTGTCACCGCCGGAAAGCTTCACTTTCACCAGTTCGTGGTGGGACAGCGCCAGGTCCAGCTCCTTCACCACCGCTTCCGTGGCGCCCTTGGCACCGAGCAGGATGACCGGGTTGAGGTCATGGGCGAGGCTGCGCAGGTAGCGGCGCTGCGAGGGCGAGAGAGGCATGCGTTCAGTCCGGGATTCGCGATGGCTGGGACGCAAAGGTTATCATGCACCTATCTTCAGCCTGCCTTGTGGTCGACCATGTCTCGCAGCAAAAGCAGTTCCCGTTGGCTGCGGGAGCACTTCGATGACGTCTATGTGAAGAAGGCGCAGGCCGAAGGGCTGCGTTCGCGGGCGGTGTTCAAGCTCGAGGAGCTGATCGAGCGCGATCGCCTGCTCAAGCCCGGCATGCGCGTGGTCGACCTCGGTGCCGCTCCGGGCGGCTGGTCGCAGCTGGTGCGCCAGCGGCTGGGCGAGCGCGGTACCGTGGTGGCGCTGGACATCCTGCCGATGCAGGGCATCGCGGGGGTGGATTTCCTGCAGGGCGACTTCCGCGAAGAGAGCGTGCTGCAAGAGTTGGAGCGCCGTCTCGACGGCCAACTGGTCGATCTTGTGCTGTCGGACATGGCCCCCAATATGAGTGGTGTGGCGCTTTCCGACCAGATCCGGGCGATGGACCTGGCCGAGTTGGCGCTCGATTTTTCCCGGCAGTGGCTCAAGCCGGGCGGCGCTTTCCTGATCAAGCTGTTCCAGGGCGCCGGCTTCGACGATTACCTGCGTAGCTTGCGCGCCGAGTTTTCGCGCGTAACTATGCGTAAACCCAAGGCCTCCCGCGCGCGTTCGCGGGAGGTGTACGCACTCGCCACGGGCCGCAGGGCCGCGGCGGGTCAACCGGCGAGAACCGTGCATGAATGAAATGGCGAAAAACCTGTTGCTCTGGCTGATCATCGCGGTGGTGTTGCTCACCGTGTTCCAGAGCTTCAATCCGCACGGGGGCTCGTCCGACCTGCCGTACAGCAGCTTCGTGCAGAGCGTGGACAACGGCAACGTCGCCAGCGTGAACATCGCCGCCGACAACCCCGCCACCATCACCGGCAAGCTCAAGGACGGCAGCAGCTTCCGCACCGTGGCGCCCGTGCTCGGCTTCTCCACCAACGACGTGGTCAAGCAGATGCAGACCAAGGGCGTGGTGGTGAGCCAGGAGCCGCCCAACAATTTCTCCCTGCTCAACCTCTTGATCAGCTGGCTGCCGATCATCCTGATGGTGGGCGTGTTCATCTGGTTCATGCGGCAGATGCAGGCCGGTGCCGGCGGGCGCGGGGCGATGAGCTTCGGCCGCTCACGCGCCAAGCTGCAGGGCGAGGACCAGATCAAGGTCAACTTCACCGACGTGGCCGGTTGCGACGAGGCCAAGGAAGAGGTCGGCGAACTGGTCGAGTTCCTGCGCGACCCGGGCAAGTTCCAGCGCCTGGGCGGCAAGATCCCCCGCGGCGTGCTGATGGTCGGCCCGCCCGGCACCGGCAAGACGCTGCTCGCCAAGGCGATCGCCGGCGAGGCCAAGGTGCCGTTCTTCGCGATCTCCGGCTCCGATTTCGTGGAGATGTTCGTGGGCGTCGGCGCCAGCCGCGTGCGCGACATGTTCGAACAGGCCAAGAAGCACGCGCCGTGCATCATCTTCATCGATGAGATCGACGCGGTGGGCCGCCACCGCGGCGCCGGCCTCGGCGGCGGCCACGACGAGCGCGAGCAGACGCTCAACCAGTTGCTGGTGGAGATGGACGGCTTCGAGGGCAGCGAGGGCATCATCGTGATCGCCGCCACCAACCGCCCCGACGTGCTGGATCCGGCGCTGCTGCGCCCGGGCCGCTTCGATCGCCAGGTGGTGGTGGGCCTGCCGGACGTGAAGGGCCGCGAGCAGATCCTCAAGGTGCACCTGCGCAAGGTGCCGGTGGCCAGCGACGTCAACCCGATGGTGATCGCGCGCGGCACGCCCGGCTTCTCCGGCGCGGACCTCGCCAACCTGGTCAACGAGGCGGCGCTGTTCGCCGCGCGCGAGAACGCGCGCGAGGTGCGCATGAGCCACCTCGACAAGGCGCGCGACAAGATCCTGATGGGCACCGAGCGCCGCTCGATGGCGATGAGCGAGGACGAGAAGAAGCTCACCGCCTACCACGAGGCCGGCCATGCCATCGTCGGCCGCCTGGTGCCCGAGCACGACCCGGTCTACAAGGTCACCATCATCCCGCGCGGCCGCGCGCTGGGCGTCACCATGTACCTGCCGGAAGGCGACAAGTACAGCATCAACCGCGTGGCGATCGAGTCGCAGCTGTGCTCGCTGTACGGCGGGCGCGTGGCCGAGGAGCTGATCTTCGGCGCCGACAAGGTCACCACGGGCGCCTCCAACGACATCGAGCGGGCCACCAAGATGGCGCGCAACATGGCGACCAAGTGGGGGCTGTCCGACGAACTCGGCCCGGTCACCTACGGCGAGGACGAGGACGAGGTGTTCCTCGGTCGTTCGGTCACGCAGCACAAGAACGTGTCCAACGAGACGGCGCGCAAGATCGACGAGGTGGTGCGCAACATTCTCGACCGCGCCTATGGACGCACGCGGCAGCTGCTCACCGACAACATCGACAAGCTGCACGTGATGGCCGACGCGCTGCTGCAGTACGAGACCATCGACGCGCAGCAGATCGACGACATCATGGCCGGCCGCGTGCCGGGGCCGCCGGCGGACTGGTCGAAGAACGCCTCCGGCGGCACGGTGCCGCCGCCTCCGCCGCCGCGCGGCGATGCGGGCTCGGCCAAGGTCGGCGACCCTGCCGTGCAGAACCGCTACAGCGGCTCGTAAGGCGGTTTCCGCATCATGGAAGAGGGCGGCCGCGGCCGCCCTTTTTCGTTGGCGTGCCGGTGGTCTCGTTTGTGTTTGGACGTCCAAATGCAGGGGCGTGAGCGATGCGCTTCAGGCACGCGGCGATGTCATCGCGAAAAAAAATTCACAAAAAGTGTTGACGCGCGTGCCCCATATCTGAATAATTCCGCTTCTCGCTTCGGCGCCTTCCACTTCGGTGGTTCGGCGGCAAGGCAAGTCGGTTTACCACGCGCCCGTAGCTCAGTTGGATAGAGTACCAGGCTACGAACTTGGTGGTCGGGAGTTCGAATCTCTCCGGGCGCGCCATTTACTGACGAGATGCGGTGCTTGCATCGCGACTCATCCGCAAGCGGTTTTCCTCTTGCGGAGCCGGACGGAAAGAAGTTCGGTGCGCTTCGACAAGGATTGACTGGACGAGGTGCCACCCGTAGCATTTCGAAGCTTCGGCAAGTAGGAATTGCTATACGGGGTATAGCTCAGTCTGGTAGAGCGCCAGCTTTGGGAGCTGGATGTCGGGGGTTCGAATCCCTCTGCCCCGACCAGCAGGCACTATGCTTGACTCAAGCGCCTGTAGCTCAACCGGATAGAGCATCGGCCTTCTAAGCCGACGGTTGCAGGTTCGATTCCTGTCGGGCGCGCCAAATACCGGTTTTATGGTGGGCGTAGCTCAGCTGGTTAGAGTACCGGATTGTGATTCCGGATGTCGTGGGTTCGAGTCCCATCGTCCACCCCATATCGAAAAGTTAGTAGGGCCGTTAGCTCAGCTGGTAGAGCAGTTGACTCTTAATCAATTGGTCGTAGGTTCGAATCCTACACGGCCCACCACTTCAAGGGATCCGCAGCGCGGGTCCCTTTTTCTTTGCTTTGCCGCGTCGCCGCGCCGCGCTTGTGCATGGCGCGGCGCCAACCGTAAAATGGCTCGCTTGGGCGTAAGGGAATCATCCACTTAGACGGTGACCCCGGACGGACCTGCAGCGCCTGCGCGCGGCGGATCCGGAGCAGGGGGCTTGCGCCGGCGATGCGAAAGTGGCGGAACTGGTAGACGCACCAGATTTAGGTTCTGGCGGGTAACTCCGTGAGGGTTCGAGTCCCTCCTTTCGCACCATGTACGGGTACATCCATGGCCGGCTCCGCGAGCGGGCCTGTTACGAGAATGATTCAGGAGATCTCATGCAGTTTTCGGTTGAGAACGTCGGCAAGCTCGAGCGCAAGCTCACGGTGAAGTTCCCGGCGGAGCGGCTGGAGTCGCAGGTGAGCGCGCGGATCGCCGAGATGGCGCGCACGGTCCGCCTGAAGGGCTTCCGTCCGGGCAAGGTGCCGACCACGGTGATCCAGCAGCGCTTTGGCGCGCAGGTGCGCGGCGAGGCGCTGTCCGACCTGATCGGCAACACCCTGCGCGAGGCGTTCGAGCAGGAGAAGCTGCGCCCGGTCGCCAACCCGGCGATCGACACCACCGGCCAGCCGGAGAACGGCGAGATCTCCTACACCGCCACCTTCGAGGTGATGCCGGAGCTGCCGGAGGTCGACGTCGCCGCGCTGGAAATCGAGCGTCCGGTGGCGGAGGTCACCGACGCCGACATCGAGAAGATGATCGAGACCCTGCGCCAGCAGCGCCGCAGCTTCGACCCGGTGGAGCGCGCCTCGGCCGAGGGCGATTTCGTGATGTTCGAGTACGCCGCCCAGGTCGGCGACTACCGCTTCCCGGCCGAGGGCCTGGAGCGCGCTGGCAGCGTGCTCGGCTCGGGCACCCTGTTCAAGGCGCTGGACGAGGTCCTGAGTGGCCGCAAGGCGGGCGAGGAGTTCGAGGCCGAGATCGCCTTCCCGGAAGACTTCCGCAACGACCAGCTGGCCGGCAAGACCGCCCAGTGCCGCTTCACGATCGTGAAGGTGCAGGAGCCGAAGCTGCCGGAGATCGATGCCGACTTCGCCAAGCTGTTCGGCATCGCCGACGGCGACCTGGAGGCCTTCCGGAAGGAGGTTCGCGCCAACCTCGAGCGCGAGCTGAAGGCCGCCCTGCTGGCCCGCCTGAAGTCGGAAGTGGCCGAGAAGCTCGCCGAGGCCCATGCGGGCGTCGAGGTGCCGAACCTGATGGTGCAGTCCGAAGCCCAGAACCTCGCCGCCGGCAGCGTGCCGCGCGGCCAGCAGCCGCCGCCGCAGCTGATCGAGGCGGCGCAGCCCGTGGCCCGCAAGCGGGTGATCGCCGGCCTGCTGATGGGCGAGATCGCCCGCAAGCAGGAGCTCACGCTGGATCGCAAGCGCCTCGCCGAGCAGCTGGCGGCGATCGCCTCGACCTATGAGGAGCCGGAGAAGGTCATTGAACTTTACAACGGCGATCCCCAATTGATGTCCGGGCTGCAGAATCGCGTGATGGAAGACCAGGTCGCGGAATGGGTGGCGGAACATGCCAAGACCACCGTGCACAACCTGGGCTTCGACGAGGTGATGCGCCCGGTCGGCGCCTGAGCGGACATCCATCCGCCACCGTACTGACCAGCCTGGCCCGACCGCTGCGGTCGGGCCGCCCAATCAGGCCCATTCACCGGAGAGCCGCAACATGGCCATGGACCCGATCCAGAACCTCAACCTGGTGCCCATCGTCGTCGAGCAGACCGCCCGCGGCGAGCGCTCCTACGACATCTACTCGCGCCTGCTGAAGGAGCGGGTGATCTTTCTGGTCGGCGAAGTGAACGATCAGGTGGCCAATCTGCTGGTGGCGCAGATGCTGTTCCTCGAGTCCGAGAACCCGGACAAGGACATCCATCTGTACATCAACAGCCCGGGCGGCGCCGTCACGGCCGGCCTGGCGATCTACGACACCATGCAGTTCATCAAGCCGGACGTCAGTACCATGTGCGTCGGCCAGGCCTGCAGCGCGGCGTCGCTGCTGCTGATGGCGGGCGCCAAGGGCAAGCGCTACTCGCTGCCCAATTCGCGCGTGATGATCCACCAGCCCTCGGGCGGCGCCCGCGGCCAGGCCACCGACATCGAGATCCAGGCGCAGGAAATCCTGTACCTGCGCCGTCGCCTGAACGACATCTACGTGGAGCACACCGGGCAGCCGCTGGACCGGATCGAGCGGGACATGGAGCGCGACCGTTTCATGAGCGCCGAAACCGCCCGCGAGTACGGCCTGATCGACTCGGTGCTCGACCGTCGCCTGGGCGAGACGGTCAAATCGGCCTGATTCCGGCGCCGATCCAACCGGCCAGAATGAGGACTCCGCCTCTGGATGCAGGGGTGGAGCCCTGTGCTATTCTGGCTTCGCAACTGATTTACAGCAGGGTTACAGCATGAGCGACGAGCGGCAGGGCCGTTCCAACGACGGCGGCAAGATCCTCTACTGCTCCTTCTGCGGCAAGAGCCAGCATGAAGTGCGCAAGCTGATCGCGGGCCCCTCCGTATTCATCTGCGATGAATGCGTGGAGCTTTGCAACGACATCATCCGCGAGGAGCTTGAAGAGAAGGCCGCCTCCGGCCGCAGCCAGCTGCCCAAGCCCAAGGAAATCATGGAGACGCTCGATCAGTACGTGATCGGGCAGACCCGGGCCAAGAAGGCGCTGGCGGTGGCGGTGTACAACCACTACAAGCGCATGGAGTCGCGCCAGAAGAGCGAGGAGGTGGAGCTTGGCAAGTCCAACATCCTCCTGATCGGCCCGACCGGCTCGGGCAAGACGCTGCTGGCCGAGACGCTGGCGCGCCTGCTCAACGTGCCGTTCACCATCGCCGACGCCACCACGCTCACCGAGGCGGGCTACGTGGGCGAGGATGTGGAAAACATCATCCAGAAGCTGCTGCAGAAGTGCGACTACGACGTCGACAAGGCGCAGTCCGGCATCGTCTACATCGACGAGATCGACAAGATCTCGCGCAAGAGCGAAAACCCGTCGATCACCCGCGACGTGTCCGGCGAAGGCGTGCAGCAGGCACTGCTCAAGCTGATCGAGGGCACGCTGGCCTCGGTGCCGCCGCAGGGCGGGCGCAAGCATCCGCAGCAGGAATTCCTGCAGGTGGACACCAAGAACATCCTGTTCATCTGCGGCGGCGCGTTCGCGGGGCTGGAGAAGGTGATCCAGCAGCGTTCCGAGACCACCGGCATCGGCTTCTCGGCCGAGGTGCGCAGCAAGGAGCGCACCGAGAACCTGGGCAAGGTGCTGGCCGACGTGGAGCCGGCCGACCTGGTGCGCTACGGCCTGATCCCGGAGTTCGTCGGGCGCCTGCCGGTGGTGGCCACGCTGGATGAACTGGACGAGGCGGCCCTGGTGAAGATCCTCACCGAGCCGAAGAACGCCATCACCAAGCAGTTCCGCAAGCTGTTCGAGATGGAAGGCGTGGAGCTGGAGTTCCGCCCGGAGGCCCTGCAGGCGGTGGCCCGCAAGGCGCTCAAGCGCAAGACCGGCGCGCGCGGCCTGCGCACCATCCTGGAGCAGGTGCTGCTCGAGACCATGTACGAGCTGCCGTCACTGGAGCACGTGAGCAAGGTGGTGGTGGACGACGCCGTCATCGAAGGCCAGGCCGAGCCCTACCTGATCTACCGCGGCAATTTGCAGCAGCCGCGGGCGGCGGGCGAGGGTGGCGACGCGGCCTGACCCCCGGCAAGCCTTATGCCGCATGAACGGCCCCGGCCTTGCCGGGGCCGTTCGTTTTTGCGCGTCCCGGCCGGCCTTGAGCGGCCGGGAAGCCGCCTCCACTTGACGTACCAGGGCCTCCGGCGCAGTGTCGGAGGCGAGCCCGATCCATCATTCGAGGAACCCCATCGATGGCAAAGAGCGCCACATCGTCCGTAACCACGGGAGCCGCCCTCGACAGCCTGCCGGTACTGCCGCTGCGCGACGTGGTGGTCTATCCGCACATGGTGATCCCGCTGTTCGTGGGCCGCGACAAGTCCATGCGCGCGCTTGAGCGCGCCATGGAAGGCGAGCGCCAGATCTTGCTGGTGGCGCAGCAGAGCCCGGACATCGACGACCCGGCGATCAAGGACCTGCACCAGGTCGGCACGCTGGCCGGCGTGCTGCAACTGCTCAAGCTCCCGGACGGCACCGTGAAGGTGCTGGTCGAGGGCCAATCGCGCGTCGCCATCGACGAGTACCACGACGACGCCGGCATGCTCACCGCCCGCTCGCACGTCATCGAGCCGGTGTACAGCACCAAGGAGCGCGAACTGGACGTGATCTCGCGCACCCTGGTGTCGCTGTTCGAGCAACTGGTCAAGCAGAGCCGCAAGCTGCCGCCCGAGGTGCTGGCCACCCTGTCTGGCATCGACGACCCCTCGCGCCTGGCCGATTCGATCGCCGCGCACCTCACCGTGCGCCTGGCCGACAAGCAGAAGGTGCTGGAGACCGCCGACGTCGGCCAGCGGCTGGAGCTCCTGATCGGCCTGGTCGACGGCGAGATCGACCTGCAGCAGGTCGAGAAGCGCATCCGCGGCCGCGTGAAGTCGCAGATGGAGAAGAGCCAGCGCGAGTACTACCTCAACGAGCAGATGAAGGCGATCCAGCGCGAGCTGGGCGAGGGTGAGGAAGGCCCCAACGAGCTCGAAGAATTGCAGCGCAAGGTCGAATCCGCCGGCATGCCCAAGGTGGTGCTGGCCAAGGCCAAGCAGGAGCTCGGCAAGCTCAAGCAGATGTCGCCGATGTCGGCCGAGGCCACGGTGGTGCGCAACTACCTCGACTGGCTGGTCGGCGTGCCGTGGAAGAAGCGCAGCAAGGTGCGCAAGGACCTCGCTCTGGCCCAGGAGGTGCTCGATGCGGACCACTTCGGCCTTGAGAAGGTCAAGGAGCGCATTCTCGAATACCTCGCGGTGCAGCAGCGCGTTTCCACCATGAAGGGCCCGATCCTGTGCCTGGTCGGCCCGCCCGGCGTGGGCAAGACCTCGCTCGGCCAGTCGATCGCCAAGTCGACCAACCGCAAGTTCATCCGCATGAGCCTGGGCGGAGTGCGCGACGAGGCCGAGATCCGCGGCCATCGCCGCACCTACATCGGCTCGATGCCCGGCCGCATCGTGCAGAACCTCAACAAGGTGGGTAGCAAGAACCCGCTGTTCGTGCTGGACGAGATCGACAAGATGTCGATGGACTTTCGCGGCGATCCGTCCTCGGCGCTGCTGGAAGTGCTCGACCCCGAGCAGAACCACGCCTTCAACGACCATTACCTCGAGGTGGACCTGGATCTGTCGGAGGTGATGTGGGTGGCCACCGCCAACTCGCTCAACATCCCTGGCCCGCTGCTGGACCGCATGGAGGTGATCCGCATCCCCGGCTACACCGAGGACGAGAAGCTGGCGATCGCGCAGAAGTACCTGTTGCCCAAGCAGATCAAGGCCAATGGCCTGAAGCCCGAAGAGCTGAGCGTGAGAGAGGATGCGCTGCGCGACATCGTGCGCTACTACACGCGCGAGTCCGGGGTGCGCAACCTGGAGCGCGAGGTGTCCAAGATCTGCCGCAAGGTGGTCAAGGAGATCACCCTGGGCGAGGTGAAGAAGGCCAAGCCCGGCGCCAAGGCTTCGGCCGTAAAGACGGCCAAAAAGGCGAGCGGGCGGATCAAGGTGGATTCGTCGAACCTGGAGAAGTACCTGGGCGTGCGCCGCTTCGACTTCGGCCGCAAGGAGCAGCAGAACGAGATCGGTCTGGTCACCGGCCTGGCCTGGACCTCGGTCGGTGGCGACCTGCTCAGCATCGAGGCCTCGATCGTCCCGGGCAAGGGCCGGCTGGTGCATACCGGCCAGCTCGGCGACGTGATGAAGGAGTCGATCCAGGCCGCGATGTCGGTGGTGCGCGCGCGCGTGGACCGGCTGGGCATCGATCCGGAGTTCCACCAGAAGCTCGACGTGCACATCCACGTGCCCGAGGGCGCCACGCCCAAGGATGGTCCGAGCGCGGGCATCGCCATGTGCACGGCGCTGGTTTCCGCGCTCACCAAGATTCCGGTGCGCTCGGAGGTGGCGATGACTGGCGAGATCACGCTGCGCGGCCGCGTGCTGCCGATCGGTGGCCTCAAGGAGAAG
Source organism: Frateuria defendens (assembly GCF_001182895.1). Classification (GTDB taxonomy): domain Bacteria; phylum Pseudomonadota; class Gammaproteobacteria; order Xanthomonadales; family Rhodanobacteraceae; genus Frateuria_B; species Frateuria_B defendens. The sequence goes on from NZ_LFQR01000030.1 coordinate 91,120, forward strand.
CTGCTGGCTGCGCATCGCGGCGGCATCACCACGGTGATCATTCCGGAAGAGAACAAGAAGGATCTCGCTGACATTCCGGATAACGTCACCGCCTCGCTGGATATCCATCCGGTGCGCTGGATCGACGAGGTGCTCGACATCGCGCTGGAAAGCCCGCTGCGCCCGGCCAGCGCCGAGCATGGCGATGGCGAGGAGATCGCCAAGGTGGAGAGCCCCGCGGAGGAAACCGCGGAGACGCGTTCGCGGGCGCACTGACGAAGCGCTCTCGCGTCCTCGATCGAGGCCGCCCGGCGATGCGTCGGGCGGCTTTTGTTTTGCATGCGCGCAAGCGCGTTTTTGCGACGCGCGTTTAAAGGCAATCGAGCGATTTTGCAAGGGGCGGCAGTCATTCGTGAATCGGCCGAAACCCTTGGTATTGCTTGTATTGCGCTGTCTGACAGGGCGCTGGTATAAAGGCCGCACCGCAGTCCCGGCGCAGCGTCCAGGCGCAGCGATGCGGGGTTGCGAGGCGGCGCCTTCCAGGAGCCAAGTTACAGTGGCGGCGTCGTCTCGTCCCAGACTGACTACGCGGGCCGCAAAAAACCGTATAAGGGAGTGTCTCAATGAATAAAACCGATCTGATCAATGCCATCGCCGAGAAGGCTGAGCTCACCAAGGCCGACGCGGGCCGCGCGCTCGAGGCTTTCTTCGAGGTCGTGCAGAAGTCGCTGAAGAAGGGCGACGACGTCTCGGTGGTCGGCTTCGGTACCTTCACCGTGCGCAAGCGCGCGGCGCGTACCGGTCGCAACCCGCGCACCAACGAGACGATCAAGATCAAGGCTTCGAAGGTCCCGGCGTTCAAGGCTGGCAAGTCGCTCAAGGATGCCCTAAACTGAGCGGCTCACCGCTTGGTTTCGGGTGCTTAGCTCAGCGGTAGAGCGTCGCCCTTACAAGGCGAGGGTCGTAGGTTCGATCCCTACAGCACCCACCAGAAAAACGCGGAGCGGTAGTTCAGCCGGTTAGAATGCTGGCCTGTCACGCCGGAGGTCGCGGGTTCGAGTCCCGTCCGCTCCGCCATTAGTCAGCAAGGGCGCCCGCGTGGCGCCCTTGTCATTTATGCTTCGCGCATCCGTTGCGCCACAACAGATTTCGGGAAGGGTTCATGCTGCAGGCATTGCGTAACAAGCTCCACGGATGGCCGTCCATCGTCGTCCTCGGCATCTGCGTCTTTGCCGTCGCATTCTTCGGCATCGAGTCGTATTTCATGTCGCAGGCCGATACCTACGTGGCGAAGGTCGGCAAGCATGAGATCTCCCAGCAGCAGCTCCAGGAGCGGCTGAACCGCCTGCGCCAGGACGACAGCGCGCGGCTCGGCGACAGCTTCGACGCCAGCATCTACGAGCAGCCGGCGATGAAGCAGCGCGTGCTCGACGCGATGATCGACCAGCAGCTGCTCACCAAGGCCAATGACGACCTCGGCATGAGGGTGCCGGACCAGGCGGTGCGCGACATGATCGCCAACATCCCGGCGTTCCAGGTCAACGGCCAGTTCGATGCGGGCACGTACCGCTCGGCGCTCGCCAGCGCGGGGCAGACGCCGGCTTCGTTCGAGAGCGACGTGCGCTCGTCGCTGGCCATCCAGATGCTGCCGAACGCGATCGCCGCCGGCACCGTGATCACCGAGGCGGACATGGACCGCTTCCTCAACCTGCGCCTGCAGCGCCGCGACCTGCGCTACTTCACGCTGCCGCGTCCGGCGCTCACTGACAGCAAGGTCGCCGACGCGGACATCGACGCCTACTACAAGGCGCACCAGGCCGACTTCATGAATCCCGAGCAGGTCACGGTGAACTACCTCGAGGTCGATGGCAGCGCGCTCAAGCCGCCCGCGCCGCCGACCGAGGACGAACTGCGCAAGCGCTACGCCGAGGAGAAGCAGCGCTTCGTGCAGCCCGAGCAGCGCCTGGTCTCGCATATCCTGATCAACGTACCCAAGAACGCCACGCCGGCACAGCAGAAGGCGGCGCTGGCCAAGGCCGAGCAGGTCGCCGGCGAGGCCAGGCCGGACAACTTCGCCAAGCTCGCCGCGCAGGATTCGGACGACCTCGGCTCCAAGCGCCAGGGCGGCGACCTGGGCTGGCTGGAGAAGGGCGTCACCAACGCGGCCTTCGACGAGGCGCTGTTCGGCCTGCAGAAGGGCCAGGTCTCCAAGCCGGTGCTGTCGGACGAGGGCTACCACATCCTGTGGCTGCGCGACGTGCGCAGCGGCGACGTGAAGCCGTTCGAGGAAGTGCGCGGCCAACTGGGGCAGGAGCTGGCGAATACGGCCCGCGATCGCCAGTACAACGAGCTGGCCGGCAAGCTGGCCGACAAGACCTACCAGAACCCCTCGTCGCTGGAGCCCGCGGCGCAGGCCCTCGGCCTGACCATCAAGGACGCCGGCCCGTTCGCGCGCCAGGGTGGCAGCGGAATCGCCGCCAATCCCAAGGTGATCGCCGCGGCGTTCTCCGACGACGTGCTGGCCCAGGGCAACAACTCCGGCCTGTTGGAAATCGGCCCCGGCCACGCGGTGGTGATCCATATCGACCAGCACACCCCGGCGGCGCCGCGCGCGCTGGCGCAGGTGCGCGATGCGATCCGCCAGCGCGTTCTCGACGAGCGCGTGGAAGCTGTGGCGAAGAAGCAGGCGGGCGACCTGCTGCAGCGCCTGCGCAAGGGCGAGGACATGACGGCGGTCGCCGCCTCCGTCGGCGGCGGCGTGCAGAGCGTGCACGAGGCGCTGCGCGTGCAGGACGGCGTGCCGGAGCCAGTGCGCAATGCACTGTTCCTGCTGCCGCACCCGGAGCAGGGCAAGTCGCAGTTCGACAGCGTGGCGATGCTGGGCGGCTCCTATGCGCTGCTCGCCGTGGACAAGGTGCAGGACGCCGACCTGTCCAAGATCAGCAAGGAACAGCGCGATGCGCTGCGCCAGAGCATGCTCAAGGCCTACGGCGGCATCGCCACCGAGGGCTACATCCAGGCGCTGCGCAAGCGCACCGAGATCACGGTGGCGCGCGATCGCATGTAAGCGCGTTGGTTGCGTAGAGAACGATGAAGGAAGGGCGGCCGCCAGGCCGCCCTTTTTCGTCGTGCCGCAACGACTCAGAGGCCGCTCATGCCGAGGATGTGGTAGCCGGCATCCACATAGGTGATGCCGCCGGTGATGCCGGAAGCGAGGTCCGAGCAGAGGAAGGCGCCGACGTTGCCGACTTCATCGATGCCGACGCTGCGGCGCAGCGGCGCGTTCGCTTCCACGTGGTCGAGCATCCTGCGGAAGTCGGCGATGCCGGCTGCGGCCAGGGTCTTGATCGGGCCGGCCGAGATCGCGTTGACGCGGGTGCCTTCCGGGCCGAGGTTGAGGGCGAGGTAGCGCACGTTCGCCTCCAGGCTGGCCTTGGCCGGCCCCATCACGTTGTAGTGGGCGAGCGCACGCTCGGCGCCGAGATAGGTGAGCGTGAGGATGGCGCCGCCGCGCCCTGCCATCATCGGCCGCGCGGCCTTGGCCAGCGCCGCGAGGCTGTAGCTGGAGACGTCGTGCGCGATGGCGAAGCTCTCGCGGGTGAGATGGTCCAGGTACTGGCCTTGCAGCGCCTCGCGCGGCGCGAAGCCGACCGAGTGCACGAGGATGTCGAAGCCGTCCCAGTGCGTGCCCAGCTCCCGGAACAGGTGCTCGATCTGCACGTCGTCGGCCACGTCGCAGGGGAGCGCGATGCTGGAGCCGAATTCGTTGGCGGCCTCGTCGACGCGATCCTTCAGCCGCTCGTTCTGGTAGGTGAAGGCGAGCTGCGCGCCTTCGCGGTGCATCGCGCTGGCGATGCCCCAGGCGATCGAGCGCTGGCTGGCGATGCCGACGATCAAGGCGCGCTTGCCGTGCAGGAATCCCATGGCTTCCCTCCCAGCGTCCGGCGCCCGAACGAGGGGCGCACAGCGGGAGTCTAGCAGGGCGCCGTCGGCGCGAATCGCAGCGCGCAGGCTGCGCGCTGCGCGGCGGTCCTCAGTTGGCGTTCGCCACGCGCAGCATCTGGCCGGGCAGGATGCGCGTGTTCTTGAGGTGGTTCCAGCGCTGCAGCTCGGTCACGCCGATGGCGTAGTAGTGCGCGATCTGCCACAGGCTCTCGCCGTGGCGGACGACGTGCGTGCGCAGCCGGTGGTGCGGACGCTTGGCGGAGGCGATGGCCGGCGTGTTTTCCTCGGTCTGCTGTCTGGGCGGCTGCGCCTCGCTGTCGAGTACGGGCAGGCGCGGGGGATTGTCGAGGCTGACGAGCTGCGTGCCGGCATTGCCGTCGATCTGCTGGCGCATGGCCCGGCTGAACTGCTCGAGGTGACGCTTGGGCAGCAGCACCCGCTCGTCGCGGCGCAGGCTGGCGGTGATGCGGTGGTGGCCCGGGTTGAGCTCGTGCAGCGCATCGGGCGCGATGCCCGCCTGCCGCGCGATCTGCGCGAGCGAAGCCGGGTTGTCGAGCGGCATGGCCGTGAGTTCACGTTCGTTCGAGAGCCTGGGCAGGTTGACGCCGAAGCGCTCCGGCTCGCGGATCACGCAGGAGAGCGCGAGCAGTTTGGTCAAGTGCTCGCGCGTGTGGCGCTGCACCGGCAGGCGGGGAACCACCGGCTGCCGGGGCGGCTGGCCGTGCTTGGCGATCAGCCGGCGCAGGGCGAACTCGCCGGAGTTGTAGGCATAGTCGGCGAGCCGCCAGTCGCCGAACTGGTCGTTGTAGCGGCTCAGCATCTTCATCACCGCGTCAGTGGCGTCGGCCGTGTCGAGCCGGCCGTCGTACTCGCGGTCGACCTTAAGGCCCATGGCCTTGGCCGTGCGCGGGACGATCTGCCACATGCCGGCGGCATGGCTGTGGCGGCTGGAGACCGGCCGGAAGTCGCTCTCCACCCAGGGCAGCAGGCTGAACTCGCCGGGCACGCCGTGGGCGGCGGCGGCGCGCTGCACGTAGTCCAGCTGCGGCAGCACGCGATCCATCTGCTGTTCGAACTGCTGCGGGTCGCGGGTGTAGCGATGGGCCCAGGCCAGCACCGCCGGATCCGCCTCGCAGCCCTGCATGGCGAAGCTGCCCCGCATGCGGCCCCACAGGTCGTCGCCGACCTCGGGGCTGCTGACCGAGACGATCGGCGGCGGCGCGTCGATGGGTTGGGCGGGCGGTTCGACCTTGGGCTTCTGCGGCGCCGGCACCGGCGCGGTCGCGCAGGCGACCAGCAGGACCGAGAGGGCGGAAGGCACGGGGCGCAGCAGGCGGGCGGTCTTCTTCATGATCGGAATTGATCCTTGGCGGCGCGGACGGCGGCGAAGCGGGCGACCCGGTCATCGGCGCCCTGGCGGCGCGCCCATGCGGTCACGGCTTCGCTGTCCGTGCGGAGGAAAGGATTGCAGTCCAGCTCGCTGGACAGCGGTACCGGCAGGCTCGGTGCGTTCCTGGCACGCAGTTCGGCCACGCGCTGCAGGCGCTCCTGCAGCGCGCGGTTGTCCGGTTCGACGGTGAGGGCGAAGCGCCCGTTGGCGGCGGTGTATTCGTGGCCGCAGCAGACCAGCGTATCGCCGGGCAGGGCGGCCAGGCGGTCGAGCGAGGCGAGCATCTGCGCCGGCGTGCCTTCGAACAGCCGTCCGCAGCCGAGGCTGAACAAGGTGTCGCCGCTGAGCAGCACGCCCTCGCCGACGTAGGCGATGTGGCTCAGCGTGTGGCCGGGCACCGCGAGCACCTCGAACTGCGCCCTCGGCGCGTCCAGGCGGACGCGCTCGCCGTCGACGACGGGGTGCGTGGCGATGGCGATGCGCTCGTCGTGCGGCGCGTAGACCGGCACGCCGTGGCGAGCGCGCAGGGCCGCGGCGCCGCCGATGTGGTCGGCGTGATGATGGGTGAGCAGGATCGCCCGCAGGGCGAGTCCGCGGGCGGCCAGTGCGCGTTCGACCGGCTCGGCCTCGCCGGGGTCGACCACGATGGCGTGGCCCCCATCGTCGTGCAGCAGCCAGATGTAATTGTCGGCTAGCGCCGGTACCGGTACGACGTGCAAGGAGCGCTCCGCAGCGTTTTCGTATCGACTGACGCAGGCATCCATGCGTGCGCGAATTGTCCGACTATAGGGGGAGGGGGTGGCGAGTTCGTTAGATGGTCGTTAATAGCGGTGCGGCATTCAGACCGCGTGCGGGCGTTCACGGCCACGGCGTGACCGACGTGGCGCCCATAGCGATTACACTGCCACCTTAGGTTCCTTAAGGACGATTCGGCGCGACATGCTCAAGCGCGACCACGACATCTACGCCAGCCAGCCCATGCGGAGGCTGCTGGCGGACGAGACCGCCGCGTTGACGCCGGAGTTGCGCCGCAGCGCCGGTACCTGGGCCCTGCAGGTCTCCGCCGCCAGCGTGGACCCGACGCCGAGCCTGCCTACCTTGCGCGGCTGGGTGAACCTGCACGTGGGGGCGACGCGCTACGGCGGTGACCTGGCCGCGCGCCTGGACGAGCCGCTGCCGTTCCTGCCCGACACCTTCGACCTGATCCTGCTGCGCCACGTGCTGGAAGTCGTGCCGGCGCCGCAGCGGGTGCTCGAGGAAGCGGCGCGGGTGCTGGCGCCCGGCGGCCTTCTGGTGCTGACCGGCATGCACCCCCTGAGCGGCTGGTTGCCGTGGTGGCTGTGGCGCAGCCGTTCGCGCCGTCCGACCCTGCGTGCGCCGTTGCTGCTGGAGAGCTGGCTGCGCGGGGCCGATCTTTCGATCGAGCGCGTGCAGCGCGTCGGCCGCGGCTGGCCCGGCGCGGCAAGGCCCGGCTTTGCCGCGTCCTCGCTCGGCGGCGCCTACCTCCTACTGGCGCGCAAGCGCCAGCTCGCGAGGCCGCTCATCCGTATCCGGCCCAGGGCCGTGCCCGACCCGGTCGGCGCCGGGCTCGCGCCGGGCGCGCGGCGCAGCGCCGCGGCCTGAGCCGATGGATTTTTTTCTGCAAGAGCAATCATGACTGAAGTCGAAGCGTTTACCGATGGGGCTTGCCTGGGCAATCCCGGCCCCGGCGGCTGGGCCGCCCTGTTGCGATCCAAGGGTGTCGAGCGAATGCTGGCCGGCGGCGAGCCGGCGACCACCAACAACCGCATGGAGCTGATGGCGGCGATCGGCGCGCTGGAAGCGCTCAAGCGCCCCTGCCGCGTGTCGCTGGTGACCGATTCGCGCTACGTGATGCAGGGCATCGAGGAATGGGTGCCCAAGTGGCGCGCCAACGGCTGGCGCACCGCCGACAAGAAGCCGGTGAAGAACCAGGACCTGTGGCAGCGCCTCGCCGCCGCGGTCGACCCGCATGTGGTGCGCTGGCAATGGGTGCGCGGCCACAATGGCCACCCGGAGAACGAGCGCGTCGACCAGGCCGCGCGCGCGCAGGCCGAACAGTACAGGAGCAAGGCGTGAGGCAGATCGTCCTAGATACCGAGACCACCGGCCTGGAAGTGCGCCAGGGCCATCGCCTGATCGAAATCGCCTGCGTCGAGATGATCGAGCGCCGTCCTTCCGGGCGGCACTACCAGACTTACTTGAACCCCGACCGCGCGATCGACGAGGGTGCCAAGCAGGTCACCGGCATCGAGGACGAGTTCCTGCTCGACAAGCCGCGCTTCGCCGACGTGGTGGAGGAGTTCCTCGCTTTCATCGACGGCGCCGAGCTGATCATCCACAACGCGAGCTTCGACGTGGGCTTCCTCGACGCCGAGCTGGGCCGCGTCGATGCCGGCCGCATCGCCGACCGCTGCAGCGTGCTCGACACCCTGGCCATGGCGCGCGAGCGCTATCCCGGCCAGCGCAACAACCTGGACGCGCTGTGCAAGCGCCTGGGCGTGGACAACTCCGCCCGCGACCTGCACGGCGGCCTGATCGACGCCCAGCTGCTGGCCGAGGTGTACCTGGCCATGACCTCCGGCCAGGTCGCGCTGGACCTCGGCTTCGAGGGCGCGGCGGAAGAGCGGGCCACGGCGGTGGTGATGCCGGCGGTGCTGACGCGCCGCCCGCGTGTGCTGCGGGCCAGCGAGGCGGAAACGGCGGCGCACGAGGCGCGGCTGGATGCGCTGGACAAGTCCGCGGCGGGCGGCAGCCTGTGGCGGCGGACGGAAGAGGAGCCGGCCGCCGCGGTCAGCTGAAGCGGGCGAGCACCGCCGTCACGTTGTCGTCGGCGCCGTGGTCCAGCGCGCCCAGCAGGAGGTGGTCGACGCATTCCTGCGCGGCCAGTTCCCTGCGGGCGACGATGCCGCCGATGGCGGCGTCGTCCAGCGGGCCGGTGAGGCCGTCGCTGCACAGCAGGAAGGTCATGCCGGGCTGGCAGCTGCCGCGCGCCATGCCGATGTGCAGCGCTTCGGGCTGCGTGATGCCCAGCGCCTGCGTCAGCACGTTGCGCCGGGGATGGTGCGAGGCCAGGGCGGGGTCGAGCTGGCCCGACTGCACCAGCGACTGCACCAGCGAATGGTCGTGGCTGACCTGGCGCAGCTCGCGGTGCCAGAGATACACGCGGCTGTCGCCCACCCAGGCGACCTCGTAACGGTTGCCCTGCACGTGCAGCGCGGCGATCGTGGTGCCCATCGGCAGGGCGTCGTCGCCCTGGCGGGAGTGGGCGATCAGGCGCTCGTCGGCGCGGCGCACGGCCTCGACCAGGCCGTGGCCACGGGCCACCAGTTCCACCAGCGTGTCGCGCGCCAGCGCCGAGGCCAGCTCGCCGTGCTCGTGGCCGCCCATGCCGTCGGCGACCAGGAACAGGCCGAGCGAGGCGTCGGCGTAATAGGTGTCCTCGTTGCGCTGGCGGCGCAGGCCGACGTGCGTACCGTGTCCGAATTCGATCATGACGCGCTTGCAGTGGTGGGCCGGGTCAGCATGATGGATGAGGCGGGGTTGCGCAAAGTGAATGCCGGCGACCGGCCCTTACGTACGGCGTGCCGCAGGAAGGCTGGCCGGACGAGGTCAGGCGCGATGTGCCGGCCTGCACATCCATGCCGGCGGACTGGTGCACGGGTTTCCACCTAAACAAAACGCCCCCGAGGGGGCGCTTTGCTTGAATGGCGGAGAGGGTGGGATTCGAACCCACGGTACGCTTGCACGTACGCCTGATTTCGAGTCAGGTACATTCGACCACTCTGCCACCTCTCCGAAAGGGTGCGTGGTCCACGCGAGCCGGCAATTCTACGTGCTGCGCAGGGCCGTGACAACTGGAAGCGGGAGGGGGGCGCGGGGTGGCGTGGCTCCACCCCGCAGGCCGCGCCGGAAGCTCAGGCCGCCAGCTTCTTCTTGGCCAGCCGCAGCCAGGTGTCGACCACCGTGTCGGGGTTGAGCGAGACCGACTCGATGCCCTGTTCCATCAGCCATTCGGCCAGGTCCGGATGGTCCGACGGCCCCTGGCCGCAGATGCCCACGTACTTGCCCCTGGCGCGTGCGGTCTTGATCGCCATCGCCAGCAGTTTCTTCACCGCCGGGTCGCGCTCGTCGAACAGGCCGGCGACGATGCTCGAATCGCGGTCCAGGCCGAGGGTGAGCTGGGTGAGGTCGTTGGAGCCGATCGAGAAGCCGTCGAAGATATCCAGGAACTCGTCGGCGAGCAGGGCGTTGGACGGCACCTCGCACATCATGATGACCTTGAGCTCGCGCTCGCCCTGCTTGAGGCCGTTCTTGGCCAGCGCCTCGATTACCTTGCGGCCCTCGCCCAGGGTGCGCACGAACGGGATCATCACCCACACGTTGTCCAGGCCCATCGCCTCGCGCACCTTCTTGGTGGCGCGACATTCCAGCGCGAAGGCCTCGGCGAAATCCTTGTCGACGTAGCGGCTGGCGCCGCGGTAGCCGATCATCGGGTTCTCCTCGTGCGGCTCGTAGCGTGCACCACCCAGCAGGTTGGCGTATTCGTTCGACTTGAAGTCGGACAGGCGCACGATCACGGGCTTGGGGTACACCGAGGCGGCGATGGTGGCGATGCCCTCGGCCAGGCGGTCCACGTAGAAGCTCACCGGGTCGGCGTAGCCGGCGATGCGCTCGTCGATCCTGGCCTTGGTGGCGGCATCCTGCTTGGCGTATTCGAGCAGCGCCTTGGGGTGCACACCGATGTGGCTGGCGATGATCATCTCCAGCCGCGCCAGGCCGATGCCGGCGTTGGGCAGCTGGCCGAAGTCGAAGGCACGGTCCGGGTTGGCCACGTTCATCATGATCTTGAGCGGGGCCTCGGGCATCGCGCCGAGGTCGGCGGTGACGCGGTCGAAGTCGAGCCGGCCCTCGTAGATCGAGCCGGTGTCGCCCTCGGCACAGGACACGGTGACCTCGGCGCCGTCCGGAATGGACTGCAGCGCATTGCCGGTGCCCACCACCGCCGGCACGCCCAGCTCGCGGGCGATGATCGCGGCGTGGCAGGTGCGGCCGCCGCGGTTGGTGACGATGGCCGAGGCGCGTTTCATGATCGGCTCCCAGTCGGGGTCGGTCATGTCGGCCACCAGCACGTCACCGGGCTGGAACTGGTTCATCTGGTCCAGCGATTTGACCAGGCGCGCCTTGCCGGCGCCGATCTTCTGGCCGATCGCGCGGCCTTCGGCCAGCACCTTGCCCTTCTGCCTGAGGTGGAAGCGCTCGAGCTGGGTGGCATGGGCGCGCGACTTCACCGTCTCCGGGCGCGCCTGCACGATGTAGAGCTTGCCGGTGTGGCCGTCCTTCGCCCATTCGATGTCCATCGGGCGGCCGTAGTGCTGCTCGATGGTGAGCGCCTGCCGGGACAGCTCCTGCACGTCCTCGTCGGTGATGCAGAAGCGGCCGCGGTCCGCGGCGGGCGTCTCCTCGATCTTCACGCGCTCGCCGGGCTGGTCCGAATACACCATGCGCTGCTGCTTGGCGCCGAGGCTGCGGCGCAGCACCGCCAGCTTGCCGGCCTTCAGCGTGGGCTTGAACACGTAGAACTCGTCCGGGTTCACCGCGCCCTGCACGACCATCTCGCCGAGGCCGTAGCTGCCGGTGACGAACACCACGTCGCGGAAGCCCGATTCGGTGTCCAGCGTGAACAGCACACCGGCGGCGCCCACGTCCGAGCGCACCATCAGCTGCACGCCGGCGGAGAGGAACACATCCTCATGCTTGAAGCCCTGGTGCACGCGGTAGGCGATGGCGCGGTCGTTGTACAGCGAGGCGAAGACCTCCTTCACCTTGTGCAGCACGTCCTCGATGCCGACCACGTTGAGGAAGGTCTCCTGCTGGCCGGCGAAGGACGCATCCGGCAGGTCCTCTGCCGTGGCGGAGGAGCGCACTGCCACGGCGACGTTCTCGGCGCCGGCATCGCGGCACAGCTTGGCGTAGGCCTCGCGGATCGCGTGCTCCAGTTCGGCGGGCAGGGCGGTGTCGACGATCCAGCCACGGATCTCCTTGCCGCCCTTGACCAGGGCGTCGACGTCATCGACGTCCAGCGTCGCCAGCCGCCCGGCGATGCGCCGGGCCAGGCCGCTTTCCTCCAGGTAGTGCTGGAAGGCTTCGGCCGTGGTGGCGAAGCCGCCGGGCACGGAGACACCCAAGCGGGCGAGGTTGCCGATCATCTCGCCCAGCGAGGCGTTCTTGCCGCCGACCTTGCCCAGGTCGGTCATGCGCAATTGGTCCAGCCAAAGCACCAGCTCGTTCAAGGGAAGCTCCTTCGGGAGACGCGTAGTGATGAATCGTGCGGGAGGCGGCCTGAAAGCGCCCGGAAATCAGGCCCGCGAAAATTGGTATTGTCCGCCTGCGCTGGTGCAAGGCACAAGAAGACCAATGCGTGCGGCAGCTGTGCCAACTGCATACCAGTCAGCCGAGAGTCAAGCCAGGACAGGTCATTCCGGTTGCGCTATGGTGCAGCTGGAATCCATTCCGACAGCTGGGAAAGCGTATGCAGCGCACGGTCTTCTTCATCTCCGATTCCACTGGTATTACCGCCGAGACAATCGGGAACAGCATCCTGGCGCAATTCGACCTGGTTGGCTTCGACCGTCACCGGCTGCCCTTCATCGACACCGTGCAGAAGGCGGAGGCCGCGGCCCTGCGCATCAAGACCCGCTATGCCCAGACCGGAGAGCGGCCGATCGTGGTCAACACCATGGCCGACCGCGGCCTGTGCGAGACGGTGGCCGCCAGCGGCGCGCTGATGCTGGACGTGTTCGCGCCGTTCATCGGCCGGCTGGAAGAAGAGCTCGGCACCAAGCGCTCCGGCGCGGTGAACCGCCTGCACGGGCTGGTGGATTTCGAGAAGTACGAGGCGCGCATCAACGCCACCAACTATGCGCTGTCGCACGACGATGGCATCGACGTCGACTATGCCCAGGCCGACCTGATCCTGGTCGGCGTGTCGCGCTCGGGCAAGACGCCGACCTGCCTGTACATGGCCTTGCATTACGGGGTGAGCGCCGCCAACTATCCCCTGACCGACGATGACCTCGACAAGCTGGAACTGCCAGCGCGCCTGCGCCCCTATCGGGATCGCCTGTTCGGCCTCACCATCGACCCGGAACGGCTGGCGCAGATCCGCGAACAGCGGCGGCCGGGCAGCCGTTATGCGACGCTGCAGCAGTGCCGCTGGGAGTTGGACCAGGCGGATCGTCTGTTGCGCCGGGCGGGGATTGCGTGCCTCAACACCACGCACGTGTCGATCGAGGAAATCGCCAGCAAGATTCTCGACCGCTTCGGCATCGAGCGGACCATGTTCTGAACCTATTCGTTTGAGGAGGCAGCGACTGTCCATGCGGGCCGTGCTCGACCAACGCAGTGCTCTGTTGCCCGGCCGCTTCGGTTTCCTGATGGGGCTGTACGCGGAGAACTACCACCGGCTGGCGCGGCTGTTCGCGCCGGCGCAGCTGGCGCCTGGGCGCTACGTGTCGAGCGTGGACGACGGGCTGGACGTACATCTGCATGTGCAGGAGCGCCATCCCTATACGCTGGAGCTGGAACTCACCTACGCCATGGTGGACGAGCACACCGGGCTGCGTGCGCCGTCGGCGCAGCTGCGCATGTATACGGACGCGCACGTGGCCGAGGCGTTGCACTGCCATCCGGGGCGACACCTGTGGCAGGTGCTGGGGCCGTTCCCGCCGGCGCACACCGTGCTGCAGCACCGGCTGCGTATGAACGGCTTTCTCTCGCGCTGGCTGGAATACCTCGCCGAGCAGGGGCATTCGATCGGCACGCTCGAGCGCGAGGAAGAGGCGGCGATCCGGGCGATCGACCAGCCTTGAGTCGTGACCAGCCCTGAGTCGTGTTGGCCGGCTTCGCGCGGGCAACAAAAAACCCGCTTGCGCGGGTCCTTCGTAAAGTGGCGGAGCGGACGGGACTCGAACCCGCGACCTCCGGCGTGACAGGCCAGCATTCTAACCAGCTGAACTACCGCTCCGCATTGTTGTTCCAGCTTGCCGACATCGATGTTCCGATGTTGGCGTCCCCACGGGGATTCGAACCCCGGTCGCCACCGTGAAAGGGTGATGTCCTAGGCCTCTAGACGATGGGGACGTCTAATTGGTGGAGCCAGGCGGGATCGAACCGCCGACCTCCTGCATGCCATGCAGGCGCTCTCCCAGCTGAGCTATGGCCCCGTGCCTCTGGAAGCCCGAAAGAATACGGTGGGGTTGCAGGTCCGTCAAGCGCTCGTTGCGAAAATTTTCAAAAATTTTGATCGATCCGGTTCCGCATCGGCGCATGCGGGCTTCCTCGGCGAGCGAGCTCGGCAGAGGCGAAGGAGCGATCTGCACGGGGCCGTGATGCAGCGTGGCCGCCTTCGCGCTATTGATAGTCCCGAATGCCATTCACGGCGGGCCGCCCATGCACGCGCTGCAATTCATCCAGGACCTGGCCACGGTGATGCTGGTTGCAGGCCTGACCACGGTGATCTTCCAGCGCCTGCACCAGCCGGTGGTGCTCGGCTACATCATCGCGGGCGTGCTGGTCGGGCCGCACACCTTTCCGGTGGTGGCGATCCACGACGAGGACAGCATCCGCACGCTGTCGGAACTCGGCATGATCCTGCTGCTGTTCGCGCTGGGCCTGGAGTTCAGCATCAAGAAGCTGCGCGCGGTGGGCAGCACGGCGCTGGTGGCGGCCACCGGCGAGATCGTGCTGATGCTGTGGCTCGGCTACGAGATCGGCCGCTTCTTCGGCTGGCGGCCGATGGACGCGCTGTTCCTCGGCGCGATGCTGTCGATCTCCTCCACCACCATCATCATGAAGGCGCTGGAGGAGCTCGACCTCAAGCGCGAACGCTTCGCGCAGCTGATCTTCGGCATCCTGATCGTGGAGGACGTGCTGGCCATCGTGCTGATGGCGCTGCTCACCGGCATCGCCAGCACCGGCGGACTGGACGCCAGCCAGGCGTTCGCCGCGGTCGGCCGCCTGACCCTGTTCCTGGTGGTGTCGCTGGTGGTGGGCCTGCTGCTGGTGCCGCGGGTGGTGGACTACATCGCCAAGGTCAGCCGCAACGACGTGCTGCTGGTGGCGGTGCTGGGCTTGCTGTTCGGCTTCTGCCTGCTGGTCTCGGAGCTGGGCTACAGCGTGGCACTGGGCGCCTTCATGATCGGCGCGATGGTCGGCGAGGCGGACAGCCTGGTGCGCATCGAGCGCATCGTGATGCCGGTGCGCGACATGTTCAGCGCGATCTTCTTCGTCGCCATCGGCATGCTGATCGACCCCCGGCTGCTGGTGGATTACGCGCTGCCGATCACGGTGGTGACCGTCGCCGTGGTGCTGGGCAAGGTGGTCACCTGCAGTTTCGGCAGCTTCGTTTCCGGCAACGACGGGCGCACGTCGCTGCGGGTGGGCATGGGCATGGCGCAGATCGGCGAGTTCTCCTTCGTGATCGCCTCGCTGGGCCTGAGCCTCAAGGTCACCTCGGATTTCCTCTATCCGGTCGCGGTGGCGGTGTCCTCGATCACCACCTTGCTCACGCCCTACCTGATCCGTTTCTCGGACCCTCTCGCCGGGCTGTTGGGGCGGGCGACGCCGCGCGGCGTCGGCGGTGCGCTGCGGGCCTACACCGACTGGATGGGCAGCCTGAGCCTGAGCGGGCAGGGCGCGGCGGTGGCGAAGATGATCCGCCGCCTGGTGTGGCACGTGATCATCAACATGGTGCTGGTGGTGGCGGTGTTCATCATCATGGCCTTCCTGCACCGGCGCGGGATGTTCCAGTTCGACGTGCTGGACGGGCATCCGCAGGTACGGCGCAGCCTGGCCTGGTCGCTGGCCGCGCTGCTGTCGCTGCCGATGATCGTGGCCGCCTACCGCAAGGCCGCCGCGCTGGGCATGGTGCTGGCCGAGCTCGGCATTCCCGAGCGCATCGGCGGCACGTACAACTTCCGCATCCGCGGCGTGCTGGCGCGCATCATCCCGCTGGCGGTGCTGTGGATGCTGGGGCTGCTGGTGGCGGCGCTGGCCTCCACCATCTTGCCGCCGCGCGAGGTGGCGATCGTGCTGGTGCTGATCGGGCTGGTGCTGACCTGGCTGCTGTGGCGGGTGCTGGTGCAGGTGCACGCGCGCCTGCAGGCGGCCTTGCGCGACACGCTGGATAAGCCCAGAAGCCCCCACGACGGCCATGCCTGATGAGCCCGCTGGACGTTTTGACGCGGAAAGCGCCGTTCCGTGACGGCGTCGATGAACCTTTGCCGCAAAGGGCTGTCCCATATCCCGGTGCCGTTGCCAAAGACACGGAGAGGGCTTCACAATGCCTTGCCTGCCTCCGAGGGGAGGCCACCTCCGGCCTCGCCGGGACATTCAAACACGAGGGAGTTTCGAATGAAGCATGTTCTTCGTCCCACGCTGACGGCGGCCGCGATGGCTGTCGCGCTGGGCATGGCCGCGGGCGTTCAGGCCCAGGCCGCCAAGTCGGGTGCCGCGGCCGCTCCGGTCGACAAGGCCAAGGCCAGCTACGTGGTCGGTTGGGATCTGGCCAGCTCGCTGCCGCCGCTGGTGCGCGAGGAAGTGGACCCGGCCACCGTGGCGCGCGCGCTGCAGTCCGCCCTGTCCGGCCAGAAGCCGACCATGAGCGAGGCCGAGTACAAGTCCACGCGCGAGGCCTTCGTGGCCCAGTTGCAGGCTCGTGCCAAGGCCGAGTACGCGCAGGCGGCCTCCAAGAACAAGGCCGAGGGCGACGCCTTCATCGCCAAGAACAAGAGCGCGGCGGGCGTGAAGACCACCGCCTCGGGCCTGCAGTACCAGGTGATCAGCCAGGGCACCGGCCCGCGCCCGGGCCCGAACGACACCGTGCAGGTGAACTACACCGGCACCTTCATCAACGGCGAGAAGTTCGACGCCTCGGCCGATCATCCGGGCGGCGGCCCGGCCCCGATCCCGCTGGCGAACGTCATCCCGGGCTTCCGCGAGGGCCTGCAGCTGATGCAGACCGGCGGCCACTACAAGCTGTTCATCCCGTCGAACCTGGCCTACGGCGCGCAGCCGCAGAACGGCTTCCCGCCGAACCAGACGATCATCTTCGACGTGACCCTGGTGAAGACCGGCCCGACCCCGGCCGGCCAGCCGCAGCAGGGCGGCGCCAAGTAAGCGCTTTCCGCCATCGGTCGTGCGAAGGGGGCGAAGCGATTCGCCCCCTTCGTTTTTCCCGTCGCTGCTGCAGCCCGTCCGCGGCGGCGCTGCTAGAATCGGCGATTACCCGATTTCGGAACCCGCATCGACATGAAAGTCACCATTTTCGGCACCGGCTATGTCGGCCTGGTCACCGGTGCCTGCCTGGCCGAGATGGGCAACCACGTGGTCTGCGTCGACATCGACGCGGCCAAGGTGGAACGCCTCAAGCGCGGCGAGATTCCGATCTACGAGCCGGGCCTGGAGCCGATCGTCAGGCGCAACCACGCCAGCGGCCAGCTTGACTTCACCACCGAGGCGGCGCCGGCCATCGCCCATGGCGAGACCCTCTTCATCGCGGTGGGCACGCCGCCGGACGAGGACGGCAGCGCCGACCTCAAGTACGTGCTCGGCGTGGCGCGCACCATCGGCCAGCACCTGGACCGCTATACCGTGGTGGTGAACAAATCCACCGTGCCGGTGGGCACCGCCGATCGCGTGCGCGAGGCGGTGGCGGGCGAGTTGGCGGCGCGCGGCGCGGCGCTCGAGTTCGACGTGGTCTCCAACCCCGAATTCCTCAAGGAAGGCGATGCGGTGGAGGACTGCCTGCGTCCCGACCGCATCGTCATCGGCAGTTCCAGCGAGCGCGCGACGGCGCTGCTGCGCAAGCTGTACGCGCCGTTCAACCGCAACCACGAGCGCATCGTGGTGATGGACGAGCGCTCGGCCGAGCTCACCAAGTACGCGGCCAACGCGATGCTGGCGACCAAGATCAGCTTCATGAACGAGATCGCCAACATCGCCGAGCGCGTGGGCGCCGACGTGGAACTGGTGCGCCAGGGCATCGGTTCGGACCCGCGCATCGGCTACCACTTCATCTACCCGGGCGCGGGCTACGGCGGCTCGTGCTTCCCGAAGGACGTGCAGGCGCTGGAGCGCACGGCGCGCGGCGTCGGCTACGACGCGCGCCTGCTCGGCGCGGTGGAGGCGGTGAACCTCGACCAGAAGACGCGCCTGTACGACCTGATCGCGCGGCATTTCGGCGGTGAGTTGCAGGGGCGCACGGTGGCGCTGTGGGGCCTGGCCTTCAAGCCGAACACCGACGACATGCGCGAGGCGTCCAGCCGGCGCCTGATGGAGGCGCTGTGGAAGGCTGGCGCCAAGGTGCGCGCCTTCGACCCGGAGGCGCGCGAGGAAACTCGCCGCCTCTACGGCGAGCGCGACGACCTGGTGCTGTGCGGGGGCAAGTACGAGGCGCTCGAGGGCGCCGACGTGCTGGCGATCGTCACCGAATGGAAGGCGTTCCGCAGCCCGGACTTCGCCCGCATCCGCGCTGCCCTGAAGGAGCCGGCGATCTTCGACGGCCGCAACCTCTACGAACCCACGCAGGTCGAAGAGGCCGGGCTGGCCTATTACGGCATCGGCCGCGGGCGTTCGCTGAGGTTCTGACGATGGCCGAGGCATCCTTCGAGCAGCGGATGGAGGAGCTGGAAGTGCGGCTCACCTTCATCGACGATACGGTGAACGCGCTGGCTTCGGCCGATGCGGAGCAGTCGCTGCGCATCGCCCAGCTCGAGCGACTGGTGCGCGACCTGCGCGCCGAGTTGTCGACGCTGCGCCTGTCGCAGGGCCACGACCCGCACAGCGAGCCGCCGCCGCCGCATTACTGACTGACCTGTCCGACGCACACAGCAACGAACCGATATGTCCAATTCCCTGCGCGACCAGCTGCTCAAGAGCGGCATCGTCAAACAGTTCCGCGAAGAAAAGCAGGCCCAGCCCGCCAAGGGCGAGCGCCGCCCGGGCGGCGGCAGGCCGCCGGCGAAGCGCCCGCCGCGGCCGGCGGGGGGCGAGATCGACCTCGCCAAGGCCTATGCCATGCGCGCGCAGTCCGACGCCGCCGAGCGCCGGCGTGCCGAGCAGGAGGCGGCTGAGCAGGCGCGGCTGAAACGCGAGCGCAAGGCGAGGCTGCAGAAACTGCTGGAAGGGCAGGCGCTCAACAAGGCCGAGGCGGAGCTGGCGCGTCATTTCGAATACGGTGGCAAGATCCGCCGCGTGCACGTCGACGCCGAGCAGCTGGCGGCGATCAACGCCGGCCAACTCGGCGTGGTGCAGCAGAACGGCCGCTACCTGCTGGTGAGCCTGGCCGTTGCCGAGCAGGTGCGCGAGATCGATCCGCATCACCTTGCCCTGCTGGTCGATCCGGCGGCCAAGGGTGAGGAAGACGACGTGCCCGACGACCTGATGTGGTGAGGACGCGGCGAGGGCGTCGGTACGGACGGGCCGTCCGACGCCTCATGCCGCTCTAGGAGCGCGGGCGCGCCGCCACTTCGTCGGCATCGCCGGCCGGGGATGCTGCGGCGCGCCGGCCGGCGGTCGTCTCAGGACGCTGCCGGCGGCTCTTCCGTCGGCAGGGCGGCCGCATCCTTGGCCAGCGCCGGATGCTCCCAGCCGCTCTTGGGCGAGAAGCGCTCGCCGTAGCGCTGCGCCAGCTTCTCCAGGCGCTCCTTCACCGCGGCCACGCCCTCGCTGCGCAGGTACTGGAGCGGGCCGCCGCGGAACGGCGCGAAGCCGGTGCCGAAGATCACGCCGGCATCCAGCAGGTCGGCATCGTCGACCACGCCGTCGGCCAGGCAGGCCACCGCCTCGTTCACCATCGGCAGGATCATGCGATCCTGCAGGTCCGGCGGCGGCGCGTAGTCGGGATCGACCTCCGGCTTCTTGGGCTTGCCGTCTTCCCAGGTGTAGAGGCCCTGGCCGTCTTTCTTGCCGCGCTTGCCGGCCTCGAGCTTGTCCTCGATGCCGGGCGGCAGTTCCAGGCCGAGGAAGGGGGCCAGTTCCTTGCCCACCGAGGCGCACACGTCCAGGCCCACGGTGTCGGCCAGCTCGATCGGGCCCATCGGCATGCCGAACTTCTTCGCCTCCCGGTCCAGCACCGGGCCGGGCACGCCTTCGCTGTACAGGCGCATCGACTCCAGGAGGTAGGGCATCAGGATGCGGTTGACCAGGAAGCCGGGCGTGCCCTTGACCGCCACGGGGATCTTGCCGATCGCCTTGCAGAAGGCCAGCGCGCGCTTCTCGATGGCCGGGTCGAGCCCCTCGTGGCGCACCACCTCGACCAGTGGCATCTGCGCCACCGGGTTGAAGAAGTGCAGGCCGAGAAAGCGCTGCGGCGCCTTGAGCCCCTGCCGCAGTTCGTCGAGCGGAATACTGGAGGTGTTGGTGGCGAGGATTTCCTCGGCCTGGAACTGCGGCTCGATGCGCGCATACAGCTCGCGCTTGGCCTCGGCGTTCTCGAAGATGGCCTCGATGGCGAGGTCCGCCGTGGCCACGCCGGCGCCTTCCACGTCGGCACGCAGGCGGCGCGCGGTGGCTTCCACTTTCTCCGGCGTCTTGAGCTTCTTCTCGTAGAACTGCCGCGCGCGGTCCAGTGCGGGCTGGACGAACTTCAGCTCGCGGTCCTGCAGGGTGACGTCGAAGCCCTTGAAGGCGGCCCAGGCGGCGATGTCGCCGCCCATCACGCCGGCGCCCACCACGTGCACGCGGCGGATGCCGTGCTCGATGCCGCCGCCCTGGCCCTTGAGCCGCTCCTGCAAGAGGAACACGCGGATCAGGTTGTGCGCGGTGGCGGTCTGCGCCAGCTTCGCCACCGAGCGGGCTTCGAGCTTCAGCCGCTGCTGGATGTTGCCGCCGCCGCGCCGCCACACGTCGATGAGGGCGAACGGCGCCGGGTAGTGTTCCTTGCGCACCTTGGCCGCGGTCTGCTTGAACACCATCGGCGCCAGCGCCTGCCGCACCGGCCACAGGTTGGTGGCCCAGGCCTTCAGGCGCCGCGCCGCGGGGCGCGGCTGCGGGCGGCGCAGCAGGGCGCGCGCCTCGGCCAGCAGTTCCTCGGGACGGGCCAGCCGGTCCACCACGCCCAGCGCCAGCGCGCGGCGGGCCGACAGCGGGCGGCCGGTGAGCATGATGGCCAGCGCGTCGGGCGCGCCGATCAACCGCGGCAGGCGCGCGCTGCCGCCCCAGCCGGGATGGATGCCGAGCATCACTTCCGGCAGGCCGATGCGGGTCTTCTCGTCGTCGGCCGCGATGCGCTGGCGGCAGGCCAGGATCAGCTCGGTGCCGCCGCCCATGCAGGCGCCGTGCACGGCGGCGACCGTGGGGCAGGGCAGCCGCGCCAGTGCCTCGAAGATGCGCTGGCCGTTCTCGATGTTCTCCAGCACCGTGCCGGCCTGGGCGTAGGTCACGAACTCCTTGATGTCGGCCCCGACCGCGAAGCCGGTGGGCTTGGCCGAATGCACGACCACGCCGGCGGGCTGCTCGATCGCCAGGCGCTCCACGATCTGGCCGAGTTCGTCCAGCACCTCGCGCGAGAAGGCGTTGACGCCGCTGCCGGCGCGGTCGAGCGTGAGGGTGACGATGCCGCTCTCGTCCGCGCTGGTTTTCCAGTGGTTGAAGCGCAGTCCTTCGAACATGGGCGCACCGGTGAGTCGGAGGGACGACGAACATACCGCTCCGTCCGGAGGAATGCGAGATGGGGGGGCGGCACGCTTTTGCCACCTGCGTCAGGTTCCCGCGGGGCCGCCTATTGCGCTTCGGGGCGGACCGCGTAACGTAGCCGCGATGACGCCCTTACTGGCCTCCACGCCGCCGCTGGCCGGCGCCGAACTCTTCGAGCGCATCCTGGGCGCCGAGGCCGGGCTGGTCGTGCTCGAGGGCTACGACGGCCAGGGCCTGATCGCCAATTTCCGCGCCATCGCGCGGCACAGCGGGCAGGCGGTGTACCTGTGGCAGCCCGAAAACGGGCTGGGCAACCTGCGCGAGGAACACGCCCGCGTGCCGGGCTGCCAGCGTCTGGGCAGCGCGCTGCGCTACATGCAGCAGAGTATGCATTTCGGCATCTACCTGATGCAGGGGCTGGAACTGCCCTTGTCGTCCATGGACAACGCGCTGCTGCGGCAGCTGGCGCGGGCGCCGGGCGGCCCGCTGCGGCGGGTGGTGCTGGTCGATCCGCCGGCCGCGCTGGCCGGGCACCTGGGCGACGTCGCACTGCGCCTGAAGGCGCCGGTGAACGCACCGCAGCGCCCGCGGCTGCGCGACGGGCGCTGGATCTGCTGAGCGCGCCGATGGATGCCGGCATCCTGATCGTGGCGGCGCAGCGGGATCTTCGCCGCGCCCTGTTCGACGCGCTCGACCGCGCCGGCCACCCGCCCACTCACACCGCGCGCGGACTGCCGCATGCTGGCATCCTGCTGGATGGCGGCGCGCCGCTGAACCTGGTGGTGGCGGTCTTCGACCGCGACGCGGCGGGCGCGCGCGACTTCTGCGAGCGACTGCGGCGCATCCCGGCCTGCGCCGAGGCCGCGTTGATCGCGGTGCTGGCGCCGGAGGCCACGCTGCAGCCGACGGAGTTGCCGCCGGGCGTCTCCGACTGGCTGCACGCGGGCCAGGTCGACACCGATCTGGTGCCGCGCTGGCGGCGCCTGCAGCCGGCCGTCGCGGCGACGCCGGCGGGAAGCGACCCGTACCGCTTTGCCTTCGAGGAGGACGACAGCGAGTGGCTGATCGTCGATCCGCGCACCGGCGGCCTGCTGGAGGCGAGCCCGGCGGTAGCGCGCAACAGCCAGCTCGATGCCAGGCAGCTGCTCAAGCTGCCGCTGCACGAGGTGGTCGTCTTCGAAGGCATCACCGCCGAGCACGTGCTGGAACATCCCGGTCGCCAATGGCATCCCTGCCAGCGGCGCACCCGCTACGGCGTGGACACCGGCCAGGCCAGCGCGCGGCCGGTGTCCCATGGCGGCCGCGACGCGGTGGCGCTGCTGTTCCGCAGCGACCGCGCCGACCTGCGCGCCGAGGCCGCGCTCGGCCTGCTGGCGCGCATGTTCGGCACCGGCGGCGGGCTGGACATGCACAAGCTGGTGGCGCGCCTGCTGCTCGACGAGCTGGTCCTGGACTATCTGGCACTGTGGTCGGCGCACCCGGAGGCGCAGGGCGCGCCGACCCTGCTGACCCAGCTGTGGCGGGGCGATGCGGCACCGATTCCGGTGTATGCGCAGCAGAGCTCGCTGCGGCTGGTGCTGGACGGCCGCACCATGCTCCATCCGCTCGACGCGCAGCGCCTGGCCGCGGTCGACCCCTTGCTGGAACAGCTGAAGCTGGTCGGCTTCGCCGGCCTGCCGCTGCTCGACGAGCGGCGCACGGTGATCGGCGCGCTGCTGGTCGGGCGGCGCGCGCCGCTGGGCGAGATGGCGATCATCGAGCCGGTGCTGCGCTGCGCCGCGGCACGCTTCGCCCACACGCTGGAACTGCGCCGCACGCGCGAGCAGGGCCGCGCCGAGGGCCTGATCGACGCGCTCACCGGCCTGCCGAACCGGCTGCTGTTCAACGACCGCCTCGACACCATCCTGCGCGAGGCGCGCCGCACCGGCGAGAGCTTCGCGCTGCTGTTCGTCGACCTCGACCGCTTCAAGCAGATCAACGACAGCTATGGCCATGCAGCGGGCGACCAGGTGCTGCGCGAAGTCACCCGGCGGCTCACTGGCAGCATCCGCGCCTCCGACACGGTGGCCCGCTACGCCGGCGACGAGTTCATCGTGGTGCTGCGCCACGTGGTGAAGAGCGAGGACGTGCTGCGCGTGGCGGAGAAGATCGTGCAGGTGATGGAGGCGCCGCTGACGCTCGACGGCACGCCGCCGCTCCAGGTCACCACCTCGATCGGCATCAGCTTCTATCCCGACGACGCCGCCGACGCGGACACCCTGCTCAAGCACGCCGACCAGGCGATGTACGCGGCCAAGCACCACGGGCGCAACAACTTCCAGCTGTACGAGGTGGCGCCCGAACAGGTCCAGCGGCAGGACGTGGCGATGCGCACGCGCCTGCGCCACGCCCTGCACAACAACGAGCTGCGCGTGGTGTACCAGCCCCAGGTGGACGCGGCCAGCGAGGACATCGTGGGCATGGAGGCGCTGGTGCGCTGGGAGTCGCCCGAGCTCGGCCCGGTGAGCCCCGGCGTGTTCATCCCGCTGGCCGAGGAGACCGGGCTGATCGTCGCCATCGGCGAGTGGGTGCTGCGCACCGCCTGCCAGCAGGCGCAGGAATGGGAGCGCCGCTACGGCCTGCGCCTGCGGCTGGGCGTGAACCTCTCGGCCCTGCAGCTGATGGAGGCGGACCTCCTCGACGCGGTGGGCGAGGCGCTGCGCGGGACGGGGCTCGATCCCGCGCTGCTGGAGCTGGAGGTCACCGAAAGCATCAGCATCAAGGCCGTGCCCAACCTGGTGGACAACCTGCATGGGCTGCACCGGCTCGGCTGCCGCATCGCCATCGACGATTTCGGCACCGGCGCCGCCTCGCTGGACTACCTGCGCAAGCTGCCCGCCGACCGCATCAAGATCGACCAGAGCTTCGTGCGCAACATCGGCATCGACCCGGACGACGAGGCGATCGTGCGCGCCACCATCGAGATGGCGCACCGGCTCAACCGCAGCGTGGTGGCCGAGGGGGTGGAGATCGAGCAGCACCTGCAGTTCCTGCGCGCCAACCAGTGCGACGAGCTGCAGGGCTACCTGTTCTGCCGCCCGCTGCCGCCGGCCAGCTTCGACCGCCTGCTGGCCGAACGCCAGCGCCTGCTGGCCGAGACCGCGCAGCCGGCTTGAGCCGCCGGCCCCGCGTCCCCACGTCTTGAGGGCGGGCCTTGAGGGCGGCGCTCTTGACGCGCGCCGGTTTTTCGCTGGAGATACGCCGCGAGAGCAGGCCGAGCGGACTGAACTTATCCCTGCGGCGAGGGTCTGACCGCATTCACATCCGGCGGAGAGCACCGGCCCCGTGGCGGCAGCAGCATTGAGGGAGACGGCCCGGATGGGCGAAAACGAACTGGATGGCGCACTGGTCGAGCGGGTCCAGGGCGGTGACAAGCGGGCCTTCGACCTGCTGGTGCGCAAGTACCAGCACAAAGTGCTCGCGCTGGTCTCTCGCTACATGAGGAATCAGGCCGAATGCGAGGACGTGGCGCAGGAGGCCTTCGTGCGCGCCTGGCGCGCGATCGGCTCGTTCCGCGGCGACAGCGCCTTCTACACCTGGCTCTACAAGATCGCGGTGAACACGGCGAAGAACCACCTGGTGGCCGCCGGCCGGCGCCCGCCCGCCG
>NZ_LFQR01000299.1 GCF_001182895.1 Frateuria defendens
GTCCAGCGCGTGCCGGTGGCCAGCGCCGACAGGTTGAGGTCGTTGCCCGCGCTCAGCGCCGCGTTGCCGCCCGCCTTGAGCGTGACCGCCTGCGCGTTGAGGTCGTGGCCGGCGGTGAGGCTCAGGTCCTGGCCCGCGCTCAGGGTGAGGCCCTGCACGCTGGTCTGCGTCTGGCCGAAACGCAGGCCCGTCGTGGCCGCCGCCGCCAGGGTGAGGTC
>NZ_LFQR01000300.1 GCF_001182895.1 Frateuria defendens
TGGCTGGCGACGGGCAGCGGGGCCAGGCCGAGCCCGGCCAGCTGCGCGCAGAGCGCCGCCACGTCCAGCCGCGCGTGCACGGCGTCGCGCGCCTGCGCGTGGCTGTGGCCGAAGCGCAGCCACTCGCGGGTGGGCAGGCTGACGCCGCTGCGCCCCAGCGCCAGGCGCGCGGGGGTGAAGCGGCGCAGTTCGGACCATGGGTCCGCGTGGCTGGTCGGGGCAAGGTCGGGCCGTTCGTCCGGTTCGTGCTGCATGGCCTGGTTCCGCT
>NZ_LFQR01000301.1 GCF_001182895.1 Frateuria defendens
CTGCCGCAGCCCGGCGGCAGTGGTCCGCCGCTGACGCGGGCGGCGGCGCACTGCGCGCTGTTGTCGAGGCGGATGGGCGCGGCCGGCGGCGGTGCGCTCGAGGCGGCGGGCGGCGCCAGCGGCTTGGCCGGCGCCAGGTGCATTTTCTCGTAGACCTGCTCGTCCACCGGCTTGGGCGGCGGGTCGGCGGCGCCGCAGCCGAACAGGGCCATGGGGAACAGCGGGCTGAAGCGGCAGCTCACGCGCACGCCACGCGGCAGGTGGAAGGTGTGGCTGACGGTGGTTTTCTGCACCGCTCGGCGCAGGGCGGTGTCGACGGAGCTTTCGCCTTCGGGGGTCCAGTCCTGCTCGAAGCGGGTGGGCTTGTAGCCGATGTTGGGCGCGCGATGTTCCATGATCTCGGCGTTGCCGTGCGGGCGCACTTCGACGTAGCTGCCGGGCTGGCCCGGTGCGTTGCCTCCGGCGTTGCCGGCCGGCGAGGCGCCGCGCCCCTGCCCCG
>NZ_LFQR01000302.1 GCF_001182895.1 Frateuria defendens
GGAGAGGTCCACGCCGTCCTTGAACAGCTTGCCCAGCATCTGCGCGTAGCCCTTGGGCAGGCGCGCGATCACCGCGTCGGCGACGCTGCGCCGCGCGGCCTCGGCGATGCGCGCGTGCTCCTCGCGCGCGTCGATGCGGCCCACCGCAATGTTGTCCGCGGCGCTGAGGTAATAACGCACGAAGTCCTGGAAGATCACGCCGATGTTGAGGCGCAGCGTCTCCAGGTCGTACTCCTTGAGCGGATGGCCGTCGAGCAGGATGCGCC
>NZ_LFQR01000303.1 GCF_001182895.1 Frateuria defendens
CCGCCGCGTGCACCTCGGGCGTGCCCTCGATGGCGCGCAGCACCATCTGGGTGGACGGCAGCGTGCCGTCGTCCGGCGCCGCCGACACCGCGGCGCCCGCCAGGCCCGACCACAGGGCCAGCAACATGCCTGCCCGCCGCCTCATGCCAGGCGCCCCATCGCCTCGACCGGCTCCACCCACCACACGATCTGGCTGTGCGGCAGGCGCTGCGCCACGCACGCCATCACGCGCTGCTCGTCGCCCGCCGGCAACACCATCCACAGCAGCAGGCGGTCGATGCGC
>NZ_LFQR01000304.1 GCF_001182895.1 Frateuria defendens
CCGCCGAGCTGGCCGCGCTGGCCGGCCGCTTCGCGCCGGAGGACGTGCAGCTCTACTACCAGATCGCCACCACCGGCCGCCGCGACCTGCCGATGGCGCCGGACGCGCGCACCGGCTTCGAGATGGCCGTGCTGCGCATGCTCGCCTTCCGGCCGGAGGCGGGCGGGTCGGGACAGGCGGCGGCGCGTTCCGAACGCCCGGCCGCGCCGCGCCCGGCGCCCGCGCCGGCG
>NZ_LFQR01000305.1 GCF_001182895.1 Frateuria defendens
CGGCGGCCCGCCGCCGGCCGATCTCGCCCCGCCGCCCCCGCGCCCGTGGCGCGCGCTCACCCCGGCCGAGCGTGACGTGCTGGCGCCGCTGCAGGACAAATGGGACACCCTGCCGCCGCGGCGGCAGTCGCACCTGCTCGAACGCGCCCAGCGCTGGAGCACGCTGCCGCCCGAGCGGCGCGAGCGAGTGCGCGAGCGCATCGAGCGCTGGCAGCGGATGACGCCCGACCAGCGCCGCGAGGCGCGCCAGAACATGCACAAGTTCCAGCAGCTCACGCCCGAGCAGCGCA
>NZ_LFQR01000306.1 GCF_001182895.1 Frateuria defendens
GGCGAGGCATGGCGTCTCCGGGCCCGCGAGCCAGGGCATGGGCGGTGCGGGGCAAGGGGCGGCGGGCACGCATCGCAGGTCGCGGGCGACGGAGAGGGGGGAGGGAGAGGCTGGCGGTTCGCGTGACGGGTTATCGGAAGCACGGCCATCGCGCCGGCGGCCGTGCCCGCAAGCCGCAAGCCGCAAGCCGACAGCCGACAGGATGGTCAGTGCCCCCGCACCCCGCACGCGCCGCCTCAGCCGACCATCTCCAGCGCCGTGCTGCGCACCGCCTCGCGGATTTCTTCCCTGAAGCCCTGATCCTCGAAAGTGCGCGCCAGCACCAT
>NZ_LFQR01000307.1 GCF_001182895.1 Frateuria defendens
GCTCGGCGCCTTCGCCGCCGTTGCGCTGGCCGCGCTGATGATGTGGCAGCCGCCCCGCCCGACCGCCGCGCCGGCCATGGCCGTTGCCGCCGGCGACGCCGATAATGAGCTGCCGCCCGACCTGGACGGCACCGATCCCGGCCTGTATCAGAACCTCGACTTCTACGGCTGGCTCGCCGCCAGCGACCGCAACGACCGCTCGCCCCGCTGATCCATGACCGCCAACCGCTTCCTGCCGCTTCTGCTGTGCTTCCTGCTCGGCGCCGTCCCGGCGCTGCAGGCACAGGATGCGCCGCCGCCCGGCCCTCCGCCCGGCG
>NZ_LFQR01000308.1 GCF_001182895.1 Frateuria defendens
GCTGCTGCCGATCGCCGCGCTGGTGTTCCGCCGCGGCTGGCTGCTGGTGCTGCCGCTGCTGTGGCTGCCCCTGCTGCCCGCCACCGCGCGGGCGGCCGACTGGCGCGACCTGTGGCAGCGCCGCGACCAGCAGGCCACGCAGGCGCTGGCGGCGGGCCAGGCGAAGGCGGCGCAGCAGCTGGCGCGAGACCCGGCCCTGCGCGGCGCCGC
>NZ_LFQR01000031.1 GCF_001182895.1 Frateuria defendens
AGATGAGCGAAACCCCGGCCTTCGGCCGGCCAGATCGCGCCAACGTTTCGCTTCAAAAACCCAGCCGTGTGGCGCTGCGTGCCCCGCTTCGCGGTGGTGAAGCATCTCCGGCCTGCGCCGAAACGCCGAGCAAGAGCGAAGTAGCTGCATTGCCGCGAGCACCCGCCCCTCACCCCAGCCCTCTCCCCAGCGGGGAGAGGGAGCAAAAGCGGGCGCGCCAGGCTTGTGGGCGGGGAGCGAGGGAAAAGCGGAGGCAGCGTGGCGAAGGCAGCGGCCCTACGCCGACACCTCGGCCCCACTCTCCACATCCCGCCGCGCCCGATAAACCTCCGCCGCCACCCGCTCCACGATGCGCCCCCCCGCCATCACCGCCACCTCGTCCACCAGCGTGGACAAGCCGCCCAGCCGATGCGTGATCAGCAGCACGCTGCGCCCCTGCATCGCGGTAGCCAGCGCCTGGTACAGCGCGGCGGCGGTGCCGGCGTCGAGGCCTTCGGTGGGTTCGTCGAGGATCAGGATCGGCGCATCCGCGAGCAGGGCGCGGGCGATGGCGATGCGGCGGGCCTCGCCGCCGGAGACGCGGGTGCCGTTCTCGCCGACCCAGGTGTCCAGGCCCTCGGGCAGGCTCGCCACGTAGTCGCCGAGCTGGGCCTGCGCGATGGCCGCGTCGAGCTGCGCGTCGCTGGCGTCGGGGCGGGCCAGGCGCAGGTTGTCGCGCAGGCTGGCGTCGAACAGGTAGGGCTGCTGCTCGACCACCGCGATGCGTGCGCGCACGTCGTCGCCCTGCCATGCCGCGTAGGGCTGGCCGCCCAGGCGGATCTCGCCCTGCTGGTAGGGGTACAGGCGCAGCAGTGCGCCCACCAGGCTGCTCTTGCCGGCGCCGGAGCGGCCGAGCAGGGCGAGGCGGCGGCCGGGCGGCAGGGCGAGGTCCAGGCCGTCGAGCACCCAGGGGCCGTGCTCGTCATAGCGCAGGCGCAGCGCGCGCACGTCCAGCCCGTGGTCGGCCACGGCGGGCGAGGGCGCCGCCGGCTCGGCGATGGCCGGCGCGGTGTCGGCGAGGGCGAACACGCGGCGCGCCGCGGCCAGCGTGGCGCCGAGCTGCGCCCACGCGGCGGGCAGCGGCGCGATGGCCTCGAAGCCGGCCTGGGCGAGCAGCGCGAGCATGGCGAGGTCCGGCCCGGTCAGCGCGCCGCGGCGCAGCGCCGGCACGCCGAGCAGCAGCGCGGCGATCACCGCCAGCTGCGCCGCGAGCGCGATGCCGGCGCCGCCGAGCGCCTGCAGGCCGTCGGTGCGGCGGCGTGCCTGCTGCAGGCGCGCGGTCAGCGTGGCGACCCGTGCGGCGTGGGCACCCTCGGCGCCGTACAGCGCGAGTTCGGCGCGGCCGCGCAGGCCGTCGGCGGCGAGCGTGCGCAGCGACTCGGCGGCGGCCACCGCCTCGGCGCCCGGCGCCTCGCCGCGGCGCAGGGTCCACCACGGCAGCAGCAGGCCGCCGGCCGCGAGCAGCAGAAGCAGGCCCAGCGCCAGCCACGGCAGGTAGGCCAGCGCGACGGCGAGCACCGCCAGCGTGGCCGCCGCGGCCACCGCCAGCGGCACCAGCACAGCGAGGTAGGCGTGTTCGAGCGCATCGACGTCGGCGCGCAGGCGCGAGAACAGCTCCGCGCTGCGCAGCGCGCCCAGCCGGGCCGGCGCCAGCGGCACCAGCCGGCCGAACAGCCACACGCGGAACTCGGCCAGCGCGCGCAGCGTGGCCTCGTGCGTCACCAGCCGCTCCACGTAGCGGCCGCCGGTGCGCAGGATGGCGAACAGGCGGATCAGCGCGGCCGGCGTGTAGTAGTTGATCGCGCTGCCGCCGACGCCGGCCAGCGCCATCGCGGTG
The DNA here is from genome assembly GCF_001182895.1 of Frateuria defendens. GTDB lineage: Bacteria > Pseudomonadota > Gammaproteobacteria > Xanthomonadales > Rhodanobacteraceae > Frateuria_B > Frateuria_B defendens. The sequence goes on from NZ_LFQR01000031.1 coordinate 1,877, forward strand.
ATGAAGTGGCCGGAGACGGCGAGCAGGCCGATGCCGGCCAGCATGCTGAGCAGGGCCAGCGCGGCGCCGCCGGCCAGCCAGCCGCGCTCGCGGCGCAGCAGGCCGAGCAGGCGGCGCAGGATCGCCGGCGCGCCGGCGGCGTTCGGGATATCCATCGGCGGACGGGCGTTCATGCCGCGCGGTCCGCATCGAGCAGGCGGGCGAAGGCGCCGCGCGCCGCACGCAGCGTCGCCACGCGGCCGCTCTCGACGATGCGCCCGCCGGCCATCACCGCCACGCGCTCCTCGTCGGCGAGGTTGTCCAGGCGGTGGGCGATGCGCAGCACGGTGCGGCCCGCGGCCAGCCGTTCCAGCGCATGGTCGATGGCGGCGGCGGTGGCCCGGTCGAGGTGCTGGGTGGGTTCGTCCAGCAGCAGCAGCGGGGCGTCGCGCAGCCAGGCGCGGGCCAGCGCCAGGCGCTGCGCCTCGCCGCCGGAGAGGCCCTGGCCGCGCTCGCCCAGCGGCGTGTCCAGGCCCTGCGGCAGGCGCGCGATCACCGTCGTCAGCGCGGCGGCCTGCACGGCGCGCTGCAAGGCTTCCTCGCCGGCCTCGGGCGCGGCGACCAGCAGGTTGTCGCGCAGGCTGCCGCGGAACACGTGCGGGCGCTGCGCCACCCAGGCGATGTGGCGGCGCCAGGCGGCCGGGTCGAGCAGGGCGAGGTCCTCGCCGTTGACCGTGATGCGGCCTAAGTCCGGCGCGGCGAAGCCCATCAGCAGGGTGAAGAGGGTGCTCTTGCCGCTGCCGCTGGTGCCGACCAGGGTGAGGCGGGTGCCGGCCTCCACGGCGAGGTCGATGTCGTGCAGCACCGCGCGCCCGGCGCTGTAGCCGTAGCCCACTCGCTCGAAGGCCAGTGCGATGCGGCGGTTGGCGAAGGGGCGCACGCCGGCGGGCTCGGTGGGCGTGGCGTGGTCGTCGGCGAGCAGTTCCATCAGCCCTTCCGCCGCGGCCACCGCGTCCATGCGCTGGTGGCGCTGGGCGCCCAGCGCGCGCAGCGGCAGGTAGAACTCCGGCGCCAGCAGCAGCACGAACAGGCCGTGCTGGAAGTCGAGCCGGCCGGCCAGCAGGCGGAAGCCGATCAGCACCGCCAGCACCGCGATGCTCACGGTGGCGAAGAACTCCAGCACCAGCGCGGAGAGAAAGGCCACCCGCAGCACCGCCATGGTGTCGCGCCGGTAGGCCTCGCCGGCCGCGGCGAGCGCGGCCTGCTCGCGCGTGGCGGCGCGGTAGAGGCGCAGCGTGGTGAGGCCGGAGAGCGCGTCCATGAAGCGCGCGCCGAGCCGGCGCAGCCGCGTCCAGCGCCGCTCGCTGGCCTGTTGCGCGCTGCGGCCCACCAGGATCATGAAGACCGGGATCAGCGGCGCGGTGAGCAGCAGCACCAGCGCCGCCCACGGCACCGCGGGCAGCACCGCGAGCAGGATCACCACCGGCACCAGCGCGGTGAACGCCACCTGCGGCAGGTAGCCGGCGTAGTAGGGCGTGAGCGCCTCCACGCCGTCGACCAGCCGCGTGACCAGGTCGCCGCTGGACTGGCGCGCCGCCCACAGCGGGCCCAGCGCGCGCAGCCGGGTTTCCAGCGTCTGGCGCAGCCCGGCGCCGACGCGGGCGCCCGCCTCGAAGGTAGCGCGCCGCTGCCACAGCGAGAGCGCGAAGCGCGCGGCGGCCACCGGCGGCAGGGTCGCCAGCGCGGGCCACAGCTCCGCCAGGCCGCGGCCGGCGAAGATCGCCTGCGCCAGCACGTAGGCCACCAGCCACGCGCCGGCACAGACCAGCACCGCCTGCGCGGCGCCGGCGGCGATGCCGGCGGCGAGCAGGCGGCGGACGGGGCGCGCGCGTTCGCGCAGCCAGCGGACGGGTGTCGGACTCATGCGGGCTCCAGAAACTAAGGAAGGCCGGCGCTGGGCCGGCCCTCCCCAGGGCACTACATGGTAAGCCGCTCAGTCGTGCCTGGCCGCGGCTGCGGCTTTGCGTGCCGCCTGCTCGTCCTGGGCGTCCAGCAGCATGCCGCCGGCGGCGGCGATCAGCACGATCATGGTGGTGCCGATCAGCCAGGCGAAATACCAGGCGCCCACTTCGCCCAGGGTGATGGCCATCAGGATCACCACGAAGGCGATCAGCATGAAGAGCGCGAATTGCAGGAAGGTTTTCATGGCGTGTCCTCGGGGCTCAATAGGCGTGTTCGTCGGCGGCCACGTGGTCGGCCTTCACCTTGCCGCGCATCACGTAGAAGGCCCAACTGGTGTACCAGAGGATCAGCGGCACGAAGACCAGCGCGAAGCCCAGCATCCAGCCCAGCGTGAGCTTGCTGGAACTGGCGTTCCACACCGTGAGGCTCTGCGCGGGGTGGCTGCTGGAGGGCAGCAGGAACGGGAACAGCGCCACGCCCGCGGTGCCGATCACGCCGATCCAGGCCACCGCGCCCAGCCACCAGGCGAGGTGCGAGCGGTTGGCGCTGGCGGCCAGGAAGCCGAGCAGCAGGCCGGCGAAGCCGAGCACCGGCACCAGCCACAGCGCGGGATGGGCGTGGAAGTTGGCGAACCACGCGCCGGCCGCCACGCTCACGCTGCCCTGCAGCGGGGTCTGCGGCACGCCCGGGGCCGGGCCGCCGGTGAGCGTGTAGCCCTGCATGCCGTGCACCCAGAAGCCGCCGATGGCGAACAGCACGACGGCGGCGATCGCGGTCGCGCGGGCCACGTTGCGGGCGCGGCCGTAGATCGGCTCCTCGGCGCCGCTCATCATGGTGGTGGCGCCCATGTAGGCCGCCATCACCACCGACAGCAGGCCGCACAGGATCGCGAACGGGTTGAGCAGGGCCAGGAACGAGCCGGTGTAGAACGAGGTGAGGTTCCACTCGAAGTGGAACGGCACGCCCTGGAACAGGTTGCCGAAGGCCGCGCCAAACACCAGCATCGGCACGAAGCCGCTGACGAACAGCGCCCAGTCCCAGGCGTTGCGCCAGCGGGGCGAGGGCATCTTGCTGCGGTACTCGAAGCCGAGCGGGCGGATGATCATGCTCCACAGGAGCAGCAGCATCACCACGTAGAAGCCCGAGAAGGCGGTGGCGTAGATCAGCGGGAAGGCGGCGAACGCGGCGCCGCCGCCCAGGATGAACCACACCTGGTTGCCGTCCCAGTGCGGGCCGATGATGTTGAGCGCCACGCGGCGCTCCATGTCGGTGCGGCCGACGTAGCGCAGGATGGCGCCCACGCCCATGTCCATGCCGACCATGGTGCCGAGGCCCATCAGCAGCACGCCCAGCAGCAGCCACCAGATGGATTGCAGAGTTGCGTAGAGTTCCATGGGATCAGCCCTCCGCCTGGCCGGCCAGACGGGCCGCTTGCGGTTCGATGGATGGGGAAGGAGCGTGCTCGTCGTCGGGACCGCGGCGGATGGTGCGCACCATCAGGTACATCTCGATCACGATGAAGACGGTGTACAGCGACACGAAGCCGATCAGCGAGAAGATCATGTAGCCGAGGCTGTGGGTGGAGGCGGACATCCAGGTCGGCAGCACGCCGTACACCGTCCACGGCTGGCGCCCCAGCTCGGCCACCAGCCAGCCGGTCTCGTTGGCGATGAACGGCACCGGGATCATGCACACCGCGATCTTGAGCAGCCAGCGCTGGCGCTCGACGTTGTTGCGCATGGTGTAGATCAGCGCCAGCACGAAGAAGGCCAGCATGCAGAGGCCGAGCACCACCATGGCGCGGAACGACCAGAACACCGGCGCCACCTGCGGGATGGTGTCGCGCGAGGCGGCGGCGATGTCCGCCTCGGTGGCCTTGGTGACGTCCGGCGCGTAGCGCTGCACCAGGAAGCCGTAGCCCAGATCCTTCTCGTGCGCCTGGAACTGCGCCAGCGCGTCGGCGTCGCCGGGCTTGGCCGAGAGCACCTGCAGCGCGCTCACCGCCGGGATGCCGTTGCGGATGCGCTCGGCGGCGGTGCGCTCCAGCTCGTCGATGGCCGGCACGGTGCCGTCCAGCGAGTGGGTGACCAGCAGCGACAGCGCGTAGGGCACCTGGATCACGCCGTAGTTCACGTGGTCCTTCTGCGAGGGGAAGGCGATGGCGTTGAACGGCATCGGCGCCTGCTCGGTCTTCCACAGGCCCTCCATCGCCGCCAGCTTGGTCGGCTGCGCCTGGCCGCCGATGAAGCCCAGCGCGTCGCCCAGCGTGATCACGCCGGCGGTGGCCAGCACGCCGAACAGCGCCGCCATGCGGAAGGAGCGGCGGGCCAGCTCCACGTGGCGGTTCTTGAGCAGGTACCACGCGCTCACGCCGGCCACGAAGATCGCCGCGGTGACGTAGCCGGCGATGCTGGTGTGCACGAACTTGGCCTGCGCGTCGTGGTTGAAGATCAGGTCCGGCAGGCTGGTCAGCTCCATGCGCAGGGTGACGGGGTTGAAGTGCGCCCCCTCCGGGTTCTGCATGAAGCTGTTGGCGATCAGGATCCACAGCGCCGAGAGGTTCGAGCCCAGCGCCACCAGGAAGGTCACCGCCAGGTGCTGGCCGCGCTTTAAGCGATCCCAGCCGAACGCCATCAGGCCGACGAAGGTGGATTCGAGGAAGAACGCCATCAGGCCCTCGATGGCCAGCGGCGTGCCGAAGATGTCGCCCATGAAGCTCGAGTAGAACGACCAGTTGGTGCCGAACTCGAACTCCATGGTGAGGCCGGTGGCCACGCCGAGCGCGAAGTTGATCAGGAACAGCTTGCTCCAGAACTGGGCGATCTGCTTGTAGATGGCCTTGCCGCTGACGACGTAGACCGTCTCCATCGCGGCCAGCATGAAGGACATGCCGAGGGTGAGCGGGACGAACAAATAGTGATACAGCGCGGTCAGCGCGAACTGCAGGCGTGACAGGTCGACGACGCTTGGGTCATGCATGGCGGTGGTTTCCTTACGGCGATGCGGAAGTCCGCAGCACCGGCCGGCGGCGCTGCGGAACGAAGGTGTGCTGGGCATGCGCGCGGCGGGCGACGGCCTGGCGTCGGCGGGGCGCAAGGGAGAGCGAAGGGTGGCCGTGGGCCGGCAGGCGGGCCCTGAGTCGGCTGGCTGGTGTCCGCTGCACGAACATCGTCACCCCCTTGGTCGTGGTCGATCCTACTGGCATGGCGAGGGCTGGGGAAACATCCGGGACAGCGGAAAAAGTGCGCGGGGGCACAACGGTGGCCATTGTTCCCGGCCGATCCGCCCGGTTCTTGATCTCGGTCAAGACTCTTTCCGTTTCCGGTGCCGCTGCGTCGAACGGCCGCACGAGTGGGCGTGGAGCGGCGGCGCGGTGTGACAGGGCGCGGTGGAGTGGTGCGAAGGAGGGAAGGGGTGCCGGGGGCGTGCGCTGCGGTTTTTCGGCGAAGCGCACATCGCTTCGCAGGGAGCGTCGCGGCCAGCGTGTTCCCCCATCTCGTCGTTTCTCGGAGCCGGGCTTCTCCGGGCCGGCGCCGTCCGAGGCGCCTCCCCCGCGAGCCCCGGCGGGGAGAGGGGGCAGGCCGCGTCGGGCTTCAAGCTGCCGTGCTCTGCGCCCTCTCCCGCGGAGGAACGGATCGCGTCGAGCTTCGCGGTGCCGCGCTTTGCTTCCTCGCCCCGCCGGGGAGAGGGGCCGCGGTGAGGGGCGGGGCTCGTGGAAACGCTTGTTCGAGGCGCGGGCGCTGCGCCCGAGTTCCGCCCCGGACTTCCATCTTCCGATCGAGGCCGCGCTCGATCCGGCGCGGCGAAAGTCAATCCAGCGCGGCGAAAGCGCCGCGCGTGAGGTTCTCCGGCTCCGCCCCGGTGCACACCACGTTGTCCTCGATGCGGATGCCGCCGTAGGGGCGCAGGCGCTCCACCCGCGCCCAGTCGATGTCGGCTGCCACCGGCCTGCCGCGCAGTTCGTCCAGCAGCATGTCGATGAAGTACAGGCCGGGCTCGATCGTCACCACCATGCCCGGCTCCAGCGTGCGGGTCATGCGCAGGTAGGGGTGGCCCTGCGGCTTCGGGATCGTGCCGCCGCGCTCGCTCTGCTGGAACCCGGCCACGTCGTGCACCTGCAGGCCGATCGGATGGCCCAGGCCGTGCGGCAGGAAGGCGGACGTGACGCCGGCCTCCACCGCGCTCTCCGCGCTCAGGCGGATCAGGCCGTGCTCGCGCAGCACGCCGGCCAGCACGTGGTGGGCGTGCAGGTGCAGCGCGGCGTAGCTCTGCCCCGCGCGCACCTTGCCGGCGAAGCCGCGCTGGGCGGCGTCCACGCTGTCGATCAGCGCCTGGAACTCGGCATGGCCGGCGGCCGCGTAGGTGCGGGTGATGTCGCTGGCGTAGCCCGCGCAGCTCGCGCCCGCGTCGATCAGGAACGAGCGGCTCTCGGCCGGCGGCGTGCGGTCGAAATGCGTGTAGTGCAGCACCGCGCCGTGCTCGTTGAGGGCCACGATGCTGGCGTAGGGCAGCTCCTCGTCGATCTGCCCGGCGGCGGCGAGGTAGGCCAGGTGGATGCCGAACTCGCTCTCGCCGGCGCGGAACGCGAGCTCGGCGGCGCGGTGCGCGCGGGCGCCGCGGCGGTTGGCCTCGCGCATCAGCGCCAGCTCGTACGGGCTCTTGATGCTGCGCTGCCAGTGCAGGGCGTCCACCACTGCCTGCGGGTTGACGGCCTCAATGCCTTCGATGGGCGGGCAGGCCGGCGCGATCACCGCGCGGCGGCCGCCCGGCAGCTGCGCCAGCGCCTCGGCCGCGCTGCGCACGATGGCGATGTCGAAGTGCTCCACCCAGTAGCCTTCGGGCGCCGCCGGCACCACGTGCCAGTAGTCGCGCGGCTGCAGGAACACCAGCTTGGGCTTCGCGCCCGGCGTGTGCACCACCCAGCTGCCCGGCGCGTCGGTCAGCGGCAGCCAGTGGCGGAAGTGCGGGTTGGCGACGAAGGGGTAGTCCTGGTCGTCGAGGAACTTGCCGGGCGGCGTGCCGGCGGCGATCAGCAGGTGGTCGTAGCCGCCGGGCGCCAGGGCCCGGTCCGCGTGCTCGCGCAGGGCGGCCAGGTGCTGGGCGTAGAGGGGGGCGAGAGGCATGCGGGTTTCCTGGGGAGCGGGGCGGCGCGGCGCCGCCCGGATGGGAGGCCGGCGAGGCGGCGATGATCGCGCGCAGGCTGTCCGCTGCCAACCGCCTTGGCTTGGCATGTGCGTCGAAGGCCGGCGTCTTCCATGTGCTTCGACGGCGGGCGTGTACATGACGACGCGGCCGGCATCGCTCGCCGCGGGGCCCGGTTCGCGCCGGATGCCCGCTTTACCGCGCCGTCGAGTGCCGGGCCTGTCGCTGCGTGCGATGCCCGCGGCTCCGGCATCCACGGGGACGACGTGCAGCGATGGACCGGCAGGCCGGCTTTCAGGTCGGCAGCGCCAGCCAGGCGCCGAGGCGCGCGGTGTCGCCCTCGCTGATCGAGACGATGCGATAGCCGGCCCATACCTGGCCGGGCGTGCCGGCCTGCTCGTGCCATTGCTCCTGCACGCCGACCACGATGAACTCGCGCCCGTCGTCGAGGCCGGGCAGGGGCAGGCGCAGCTGGTAGATCGCCTCGCTGCGCGGTGGCGTGTCGCTGATCAGCAGCATGCCGGTGGCGGAGAGGTTGCCGAGCTGGCCGAACGGGCGGCCGGCGATCACGTCGGTGACCTGGGCGGTGAAGTCCACGCGCTTGCGGTGCGTGCGGCGCTGTTCGTGGTGGTCGCGGGAGGTCATGGCCGGGCTCCCGTGGCCGGGCGGGCCGCCTGGCGCAGGCTGCCAGTGAGCGCGTGCCAGGCGCGGTCGAGCAGGCTGTCGGGGCCGCGTGCCGGCAGCTCGCGGATGCGGCCCTCGTCCAGCGCGCGGGCCAGCCCGGCCAGGCTCAGTTCCTCCGCGCGCTGGCCGCGGCGGGTGACGAACAGGCTGTTGCCGGAGACCGGCGAATACCAGGCCAGCTTGCGCCGGCTGGCCGGGCGGCCGGCGGCCTCGGCGAACTCGAACCAGCTGCCGAACGGCAGCGTGCGCAGGCGCTCGTGCAAGGCGCGCAGGGGCGCGGCCATCGCATCGGTCACGTCGGGCGGGGCGGCGCTGGCATCGCTGCCGGCGGTGGTCGCATCGCCGGCGGTGGCCGTGTGGCTGGCAGGCGCGGGCGGCGTGGCCGTTGCGGATTCGCCGGCCTGCTCGCCCAGCCGCTGGTGCTGCTTCAGGCGCATGGCGAGCTGGGTGGCGCTGGGCGCGGCGGCGGCCTCGCGCCCGGCGAGCAGGCGCTGCGCCACCTGCGCGGCCTCCTCGCCGTGCATGCCGATCTGCTGCAGGCCGGCTTCCACTTCGCTTTGCAGCTTGCCGCGGTCGCCGGTGGGCAGGCGGCCGAGCAGCTGGTCGGTGATGGTCAGGCGCAGGCCGAAGATCTCGCTGTCCTCGCCGTGGCGCAGCAGGGTCAGTGCCAGCACGTCGGACCAGGCGCGTTCGAGCAGGGTGCGCAGCAGCCCTTGCGGCGGCGTCCTGGCGAAGCGCTCGGCCATCAGCGCGGCGGCGCGCTGGCGCGCCTGTTCCAGCCGCTCGCGGCCCTGCATCGCCTCCACGTGGCGGCGCTCGGCCAGCTGCGCCTTGCGCTTGAGATCCGCCAGCAACTGCTCGGCCTCGGCCAGCAGGGTGGCGTAGAGGGTCGCCTCGGGCGCTTCGCGGTGGGTGCGCTCGACCAGCGTCTCCAGCTTGCCGCGCAGGCCGCGATCGGCTTCGCTGCCGGCGTCGTCGATCCAGTCCTGGGCGATCTCGGTGACTTTGCCGAGCAGCTGGCGGGCAGGGTGTTCGTGCTGGTCGAAGAACTGCCGGTCGGCCACCGCCATGCGCAGCACCGGCAGTTGCAGGCCGCCGAGCAGGGCCTGCGCCTCGCCGTCCTGCGGCAGCTGGCCGGCGAGCTGCTCGAACAGCCGCGAGACCAGCTCCATGGTGTCGTCGTGCTCGGGCGTCAGCCGCGTGCGCGTCGCGCCGATCGGGCGGTCGGCGTTGAGCTGCCGCAGCAGTTCCTCGCGCAGGCGCTGGGCGCTGCGCAGTTCACGGCTGACCTGCTCGCCGACCTGGCCGAGGTGCCGTTGCAGGGCGCCCAGCGCGGTCTGCAATTCCCCGGCGGTGGCGGTGCGGCCGGTGGGTAGGCCCTCGATATGGCCCACGCGCTGGCGCGCCAGCAGTTCGCGCAGGCTGTCGAGCACGGCGATCGGCTCGCTGTGCACGGCCTCGGGGCGTGGCTCGGCGGCGGGCGGGCCATGCCGCACGGCGCGCGGGGCGGCGAATACGCGAAGGTCCGGCAGGATGCCGTCGCTGCGCAGGTGCTCGTTGAGCATTTCGTACAGCGGGGCCAGGCTGTGCAGCAGCTGTCCTTCCACGCTTTGCAGCAACAGCAGCTCGTGTTCGCCGGGCAGGCCCATCGCGCGGACGGCCTTGAGGAAGGCGGCGGCCATCGCCTGCGGCCCCACCGGCATCGCCTCGCCCTCCAGCGGCGGCGCGCCGATCAGCACCGCCAGCCGGTAGCCCAGTTCCAGCAGCGGCCGTCCGGCGCGCGCCTCGCTGCGCGACACCAGCTGGTCGAGGGCGCCGGTCAGCTCGTGCTCCAGCGGATCGAGCAGGGTGAGCGGCTGGAACGCGAGGGAAGCGGGTGCGTCGGCCGGCGCGTCGAGCCGCTCGAAGGCCTGCTCGACATGGGTGACGAAATGCCGGTCGAAGCCGTGCTGCTCGCGCAGCAGGCGCTGGCGCACGACCTCGAAGCGCTGCTGGTCGAAATGGGTGCGGGCGCGCTCGGCCTGCTCGTAGAGCCGGCGGTCGAAGTCGACCAGGCCGAGGCGCAGCGCCTCGTGCAGCCAGCGGCGGCTCAAGGTGCGCACGTCGTCCAGCAGGCGCCGGGCGCGGGGCGGCCAGCGCGTCTCGAGATGGCTCGCGGGTTCGACCTCCATGACGCCCTCCCCCAAAGGCACAAGGGCGCCAGTCTATGCCTGTTGTGCGAACGCTGTCACGGTATCAGGCCGCCCGGTCGAGGAAGGCCTCGATCACGTCGTTGAGGAAGCGCTGGCCGAGCGCGGTGGCGCGGAGCCGCTGCGGATCCTCGACCAGCCAGCCGCGCCGGCGCGCCTCGGCCAGCGGCGCGGCGATGGCCGCTTCGGGCAGGCCGGTGCGCTGGGCGAAATCGGCCATCGGCACGCCGTCGATCAGGCGCAGCGCGTTGAGCATGTATTCGAACGGCAGTTCGTCGCGGGCGACCGCGGCATCGCCGCCCACGCGGGCGGGGCCGGCGGCGTCGAGGTAGGCGCGCGGGTGGCGCGTCTTCCAGCGCCGGCGCACCGTGCCGGCGGCGGCGTCGCTCAGCTTGCCGTGCGCGCCGGCGCCGAGGCCGAGGTAGTCGCCGAACTGCCAGTAGTTGAGGTTGTGCCGGCAGCGCCGGCCTTCCTGCGCATAGGCCGACACTTCGTACTGGCGGTAGCCCGCCTCGGCGAGGCGCGCCTGGCAGGCCTCCTGCATGTCCCACGCCGCGTCGTCGTCGGGCAGCGGCGGCGGGTGGGCGGCGAAGGCGGTGTTGGGCTCCAGCGTGAGCTGGTAGTGCGAGAGGTGCGTGGGCGTCAGCGCGAGGGCGCGCTCCACGTCCTCCAGCGCGCCCGCCAGCGACTGCTCGGGCAGGGCGTACATCAGGTCGAGGTTGAGGTTGGCGTAGCCCGCGTCCTGCGCCGACTTCACCGCGGCCTCCGCCTCGGCCGCCGAGTGGATGCGGCCCAGGCGCCGGAGCTTGGCGTCGTCGAAGCTCTGGATGCCGAAGGAGAGCCGGTTGACCCCGGCGGCCAGATAGCCGTCGAAACGTCCGTGCTCGACCGTGCCCGGGTTGGTCTCCAGCGTGATCTCGCAGTCGTGCGCGAACGGCAGCCGCGCGCGGGCGCCGTCGAGGAAGCGGTCGATCAGCGCCGGCGCGAACAGGCTCGGCGTGCCGCCGCCGAAGAACACGCTGACGATCGCGCGCCCCCGCGCCGCGGCGCCGAAGTCGGCGAGGTCCGCATCGAGGTCGGCCAGCAGCGTCTCGACATAGGCCGCGTACGGCGGCGGCTCGCCGCGCAGCCCGTGCGAGTTGAAATCGCAGTACGGGCACTTCTTCACGCACCAGGGCATGTGCACGTAGAGCGAGAGGGGCGGGGCGAGCAGGGACATGGGGGGATTGTAGCCGATGCGCCGTGCGGCGTTAGCACATGCGTTATAATGACGACGGTCGAAACGAGGACGCCGCGATGAACCTGAAACTCAAGATCACCACCGTGGGCAACTCCGTCGGCGTGGTGCTGCCGCGCGAGCTGCTGGCACGGCTGCGGGTGGAGAAGGGCGACACGCTCTACGTCACCGAACTGCCCGACGGCATCAAGCTGGCGCCGTTCGATCCGGAGTTCGCGGCGAAGATGGAGGTGGCGGAGAAGGTGATGCGCCGCCGCCGCAACCTGCTGCACAAGCTGGCGGGCAGCTGACCATGCCGTTGATCTGGATCGATCACGCGCTGGTGCTGGCGATCCACGACCGTCAGTTGGCCGAGCATGGCGGTGCCGGCGGCGTGCGCGACGAGGGGCTGCTCGAGTCGGCGCTGGCGCGGCCGCAGCAGATGGACGCCTATGCCGACCCGGAACCGGATCTGGCGGATCTTGCGGCCGCGCTTGCACACGGCCTTGTGCGTAACCATCCGTTCATCGACGGCAACAAGCGCACCGCCGCGGTCGCCTGCGAAGCCTTCATCGAACTCAACGGCGGGCGGCTCGATGCGGAAGACGAGGCATTGTTCCCGCAATTCCTCGCCCTCGCCGACGGCCGCCTCCCCGCACCCGACTTCGCCGCCTGGCTGCGCGCCCACCTGCGCACCGAGCGCGTGCAGGAGCCGCCGGCACGCTACCGCGGCAAGGCCAAGGAGATCAAAGCTCGCTGAGCGCCAGCCCGCGCTCGGCCAGCCGCGCGTGCAGCTGGGCCAGCGCCTGGCCGCGGTGGCTCAGCCGGTTCTTCAGCGCCGAGTCCATCTCCGCCACGCTCTGCCCGTAGCCGTCGGGCAGGAACACCGGGTTGTAGCCGAAGCCGCCGCTGCCGCGGCCCTCGGTGAGGATGCGCCCGTGCCAGCGGCCCTCGGCGATCAGCGGCGCCGGGTCTTCCGCATGGCGCAGCAGCACCAGTACGCAGATGAAGAACGCGCCGCGCTGCGCCGCGGGCACGCCTTCCAGCTCGCGCAGCAGCTTGGCGTTGTTGGCCGCGGCGTCGCCGTGGCCGCCGCTGTAGCGCGCCGAGTACAGGCCCGGCGCGCCGCCCAGGTGCGGCACGCACAGGCCCGAGTCGTCGGCCAGCGCGGGCAGGCCGGTGGCCTGCGCGGCATGGCGCGCCTTGATGAGGGCGTTCTCGACGAAGGTGAGGCCGGTTTCCTCGGCGTCGCCGACGCCCAGGCTGCCCTGCGCGACCACCTCGAAGCCGCTGTCGGCGAACAGCTCGTTGAACTCGGCCAGCTTGCCGCGGTTGCTGCTGGCGAGGACCAGGCGCGCCATCGCTCTCAGCCCTCCGCCAGCGCCGCGCGCTGGGCGGCGACCAGTTCGGCGATGCCCTGCTCGGCCAGCGCCAGCATGGCGTCCATCTCGTCGCGTCGGAAGGCGTGGCCCTCGGCCGTGCCCTGCACTTCGATGAAGCCGCCGCCGTCGTTCATCACCACGTTCATGTCGGTATCGCAGGCGGAGTCCTCGGCGTAGTCGAGGTCGAGCACCGGCATGCCACGCCAGACGCCCACCGACACCGCCGCCACCGCGCCGATGATCGGGCTGCGCTTCAAGTTCTCGCGCTTCATCAGGAAGTTCACCGCATCCACCAGCGCCACGTAGGCGCCGGTGATCGCCGCGGTGCGGGTGCCGCCGTCGGCCTGCAGCACGTCGCAGTCCAGCGTGATCACGCGCTCGCCCAGCGCCTGGCGGTTGACGCAGGCGCGCAGGCTGCGGCCGATCAGGCGCTGGATCTCCATCGTGCGCCCGCCCTGGCCACCGCGCGCGGCCTCGCGCTGGGTGCGGCTGGAGGTGGCGCGCGGCAGCATGCCGTACTCGGCCGTCACCCAGCCCTCGCCCTTGCCGCGCAGCCACGGCGGCACGCGGTCCTCGATGCTGGCGGTGCACAGCACGCGGGTGTCGCCGAAGCTCACCAGCACGGAGCCTTCCGCGTGGCGGGTGTAGTGGCGTTGGAGGGTGACGGGGCGGAGCTGGTCGCTGGCGCGGCCGCTCGGACGGACAGGAAGGGTCATGCGGGAGCCTGGTTGGGCAAGAGTAGACGCGAGAGTTTACCATTGGCCCCCTTTTCCCAAGATCCGCAGGCCGATGATCCGCAGCATGACGGCTTACGCCTCCGCCGAATCCGCCGGCCCCGCCGGCACGCTCGGCTGCGAGGTGCGCACGGTCAACCATCGCTACCTCGAACTGAGCCCGCGCCTGCCCGACGACCTGCGCAGCCACGAGCCGCTGCTGCGCGAGCGCGTGGCGGCGCGGCTCTCGCGCGGCAAGGTCGACCTCACCATCCGCCGCAACGGCGAGGCGCGCGGCGCGGCGCTCGAAGTGGACGACATGCTGCTGGCGCGCCTGGCCGAACTGCAGCGCGAGCTGATGCCGCGCTTCCAGGGCCTCAACGTGGAGTTCACCGAACTGCTGCGCTTCCCCGGCGTGCTGCGCCAGGCCGAGGTCGATGCCGAGGCCCAGCAGGTCGCGCTGCTCGACGTGCTCGAGCGCGCGCTCGACGCGCTCACCGCCACCCGCGAGCGCGAGGGCGCCAAGCTCGCCGCGCTGCTGCGCGAGCGGCTGGACGGCATCGAGCGCATCGTGGCCCAGGTGCGCACCTGGATGCCGGAAATCCGCGCCGCGCTGCGCACGCGGCTGGAATCGCGCCTGGCCGACCTCGCCCAGCCCGCCGACCCCGGCCGGCTGGAGCAGGAGCTGGTGCTGCAGGTGACCCGCAGCGACGTCGACGAGGAACTCGACCGCCTCGCCACCCACGTCGTCGAGACGCGCCGCGTGCTCGGCCTGGACGAGCCGGTGGGCCGGCGCCTGGACTTCCTCATGCAGGAGTTCAACCGCGAGGCCAACACGCTCGGCTCCAAGTCCGTCGACAGCCGCACCACCCGCGCCGCGGTGGAGCTCAAGGTGCTGATCGAGCAGATGCGCGAGCAGGTGCAGAACATCGAGTAGTGTCCGGGGGCGCCTGGGGGCGCCCGGGAAAACCCTCGATTTCCATAAGGCCCGCCTTGAGCGGGCTTTTTTTGTGTCCGCGAGTGTCCCGGGGTGTCCAGTGAAATCCGAAGGTTGGCTTGTACCCCGTCACGCACCCGTGGGCGCGCAATGGGTACAAAAGGAAGCGCTGAGCCGCTTTGCGATAGAGAAATCGAGTGTTTGGATGTCCGAAAAGCCCCGGCACCGTACTGGCGCGGCGTACCCGGGGACGAATGCGAAGAGCGGGTTCACGGGTTGGATTGCGCAACCCGCATCGCGGGCGAAGAATGGGCACCAACGTCCGCAGGTGGTCCCGTGGAAACTGCAAAAGCGCCAGGCGTGAGTGCCGCGAGCGTGGTGGCCCTGCGGCTGTTCGACGTCGCCTATGCGATCGACCTCGATCGGGCTCGCACGTTGGGGGCCGCGCGGATGGCGACGGTCCCGCGGCGGCCCGGCGCAGGTCGTCGGGTAAAGCCCTCCGTTTCGTTCGAAGTGCCGCCGCTTATGTTGGCGCTGGGGACGGTCGAACTCGCCGTCGATGGGGGTTCGTGCCGGGGTAACGTCTCGGCGCGCCTGTACGACTTCGGGGTGGCGGCGATCTCCATTGCGGTTCCGGGTGACGGGCTGACATGGGAGGACTACGTCCGCCTGGTCGATGCCGTGGACCAGGCCACCTCTCCCGAGGCGGCCACGGACATGTGGAGAGGGCTGCGGCGGGCGCTGCTCGCGCTCGTCGGCCCGGCGCTCAGGCGCCCGGGAACCTCGGCGCTGGAGGAGGATTACCTGCTGGCGATCGTGGACCGATTCGACGAGCCGATGACGTCCGAAGCATTGTGGCGGCGCCTCGACCTCGCGCCGCTGCTCTCGGGCGAGCGCCGCCCGCTGGCCGTCACGGCCCGAGAGGATCTGCTGCGGCAACGGTTTTCCTTCTACGCCGACGATACTGTGGTATTGACCCGCGAGCGCGCCTTCATCCATGAGCCGGCCGGCGACTCGGGGGCCGCCGACATCCTGGAGGTGGCCAACGCGCAGCTGCTGGAGCTTCGCTACTACAACGCGCTGCTCAACGACGAGCTGCCACGCATGTACGACCTCGTGGCCCAGACCCGGCGCACCCTCTACGTGCTCGCCCCACACCGGTTGGCCAACCTGGCTCGCAAGCTCTATGCGCTGGTGGCGGAAGTGACCGAGTTGACCGAGAAAGTCGACAACACGCTGGAAGTGACGGAGGACGCCTACCTCGCGCGCATCTACACCGCCGCGCTCGAACTGATGCGCGTGCCGGCCATCGGCACGGCGGTGGATTGCAAGCTGGCGATCATCCGCGACACCTACGCGGCGCTCTACGACGAGGCTTCGGCGAGCCGGGCCGGTCTCCTGGAGACGACCATCGTGGTCCTGATCGTGGTCGAGATCGTGCTGGTGCTCGCGCGCTGACCGTGCGCCGCGGCCGGCTCAGCGCTATGGAACGGGCACGTTCGCCCGGTCGTTGCTGACGAGCAGGTACGGCCTGGTTCACCGGCGGTTTTTCCGTACCGAGAGCCGCTACCGGCGCCCGGAGACGGGCTCTCCGGGTCGGCTTCGACCGCGGACTGTCAGCCGCGTCGATGCGGCCGTCCGGTTGCCGGCACAGCGGTTTCACACCCTCGTGCCCGTTCGCGCCCTTCAGGATATGCGCACGCGGTTGTCGACGCTCTTGACGCCCGGAGTGGCCCAGATGGCGCGTTCGATGGCCCGGCGCTCGTCCCAGTCGTCCACCTCACCCTCGATCTTCACGGTGCCGCCGGTCACGTCGATCTGAATGCGATTGGCTTCGATTTCCGCATGGCGCTTCAGGGCGTCGACGATGCGCTGGTGGACGTTGCTCGTCTGCACCGCAGGGGAGAGGATGATGCTGTTGACGACGCCGATGACGCCGGACAGCTTGCGCACCTCGTATTCCGCGGCGCTCCGCTGATAGTTCCAGTCCACCTGCCCGCTGAGCGTCACCCAGCCGCCGGTCACTTTGACGTGGATGGCGTCGCGTGGCACCAGCGTGTCCCACTCAAGTACGTTGAGGGCGCGCTGGGCGATCTCGTCGTCGCGGACCTTCTTGTCGGTGGGCAGGCGCACTTCGATTTCCTGCGCGATGGCCTTGACCCCCTTCACGCGCCACGCCGCCCTTTCCGCGGCGATCTTCTGCATGTAGCTGGTGACATGGCCGGTGAGGGTCACCACGCCGTTCTCGGCCGTCACGCCGATGTCGTTGGCGTCGATGCTGGGCTCGAACTGGAGTTCGTCGAGCACGCTCTTGCGCAATGTCTGGTCGTTCATGGAAGTGACTCCCGATTGTGTGGTTGCAAAAAAAAACCGCACCTATGGAACCGCGCGCCTGTGCGTCTGCTCCCAGGGCGGTGTCTCCATGTCCGCTCCAAAGGCTATCGGTCGCCAGGGCCGGCCGCGTTGATCTTTATCAAGCGCGCAGGGCCTGATGAGGGAACGTGGACCTCACCGGCGCAGCGCCGCGACTCCGCGGCGCCATGCCTCGCACAGCAGGATGGCCAGTAAAGGGAGCGACACCGCCACCATGCCCAGGTCCGCCGGCGGCGGGGAGAAATGAAACCAGTGCTGGAAAGGGGGCAGCCGGACGGCGGCGACGAGCGTGCCCACAGCCGCCAGCGTCACGATCCAGAACGCAGGATTCGGCCGCCTGAGTGCATGCCACAGCGAAGTCCCGGAGCGGCTCAGCAAGACGAGGCCGAGATTGCCTACCATCAGCGCGGTGAAGGAGAGAGCCACCAGCTCGGATGCCGGCAAGCCATGGTGTCTACCCAGCAGGTAGACGGCGCCGACGGCCACGAACACCATGAGGCCCTGGGCGAGGCTGGCGGCGAATGCGGGGCCGTCGAGCAGGTGGCCGGCGGGCGGGCGTGGTGGGCGCCGCATCAGGTCCGCGGCGGGTGGCTCGCGCTCGAAAACGATCGAGCAGGAGGGGTCGACGATCAGCTCCAGGAACACCACGTGCAGCGGTGAGAGCACCAGCGGGCCGCCCGTCAGCAGCGGCAGCAAGGCGAGGCCGGTGATGGGTACGTGCACGGCGATGACGTAGCGCACGGCCCGCCTTATGTTGTCGTAGATCGCGCGCCCCAGCCGGATGGCGCGGACGATGGTCACGAAGTCGTCGTCGAGCAGCACGATCGACGCGGCCTCGCGCGCCACGTCGCTGCCGCGGCCACCCATTGCCACGCCTACGTGCGCGGCCATCAACGCGGGTGCATCGTTCACGCCGTCGCCGGTCATGGCCACCACCTCGCCGGCTTTCTTGAACGCGCGCACCAGGCGCAGCTTGTGTTCGGGACGCACCCGCGCGAACAGGCCGACCGTTGCGAGCCGGCGCCCCAGGGCATGCTCGTCCCACGCATCCATCTCGTGTCCGGTCACGGGGCCGCCACTTTCGTCCAGGCCGGCGGCGTGGGCCATGGCGAGCGCGGTCCCGGGGTGATCACCCGTCAGCATCACCACGCGAATGCCGGCGCTGCGTGCCTCGGCAACAGCGTCGGCCACGCCCGTCCGCAAAGGGTCGAGCAAGCCCACCAGTCCGCACCAGGTGAAGGAAAAGTCGGTCGCGGCGCCGGGCAGGGCGGCGGTGGCCGGCCAAGTGGCGCGGGCCACGGCGATCACGCGCAGGCCGCGGCGTGCCATCGCCACGGTTTGCGCCAGGGCATCGGCCCGGCGCGCCGGATCGAGCCCGCACATCATGGCGACGGCCTCGGGAGCCCCCTTGCAGACGACTGTCAACCGATTCGCACCCGGGCGACGCCATACATGGGTGTTCGCCAGCAGTGCGTCGGAGAGCGGGTATTCGCGCAACCGCTCCCAGGTTTCCGGCCGCGGCGCGCCTGTGTCGGCCGCGACTTCGCGAATGGCCCGCTCCATCGGGTCCAGCGGCAGATCCTGTCCGGCCCGGTCGGCGCACTCGAGCAAGGTGCGAAGGGCGGGCGACAGAGGGGGCGAGGGCGCGACGGGCTCGCCGGCCGCGACGAGCTCGGCCACCGTCATGCGGTTCTCCGTCAGCGTCCCGGTCTTGTCCGTGCAAAGCACGGTCACCGCCCCCAGCGCTTCGATGGCCGGCGCACGTCGCACGAGCGCCCGGTGTTTGGCCATGCGCCATGCGCCGAGCGCCAGGAACACCGTGAGCACTACGGGAAACTCCTCCGGTATGTTGGAGATCGCCAGTGTGATGCCGGCCAGCAGCGCCTGCAGCCAGCCGCCGCGGGTGAGCGCATACAGCACGACGATCAATGCGCAGGAGGCCAGCGCAAGCACGGTCACCCCAAGCACCACCCGCCGCATTTCCCGTTGCATGGGCGTGGGCTCGGTGCGGATCGTACGCAGGGCGGCGCCGATGCGTCCGACGGCCGTGTCGCGGCCAATGGCCACGACCTCCGCTTCCGCGCGGCCGCGCACGACGAGAGTACTGGCCCGCAGCAAGCCCTCGGCGCCATCGGTGGCGCGATGGCGAACCGGCGCGGATTCGCCCGTGAGCAGCGACTCGTCGACGTACAGGTCGGTGTCGCCGAGCACGCGAGCATCGGCCGCGATGCGGTCGCCCTCGGCGACCTGGATCAGGTCGCCCACCACCACCTCGCGAGCGGCAATGCAGCGGATCTCGCCGTCGCGCACGACCCGTGCGCGAGGAGCGCTCAGATCGCGCAGGGCCTCCAGCGCGCGTTCGGAGCGGAACGCCTGGTAGGCGGTCAGCGCAATCACCAGCAGTACCGAAGCCCCCAGAACCCCCGCTTCCCCGGGAACGCCCAGGAGCCAATAGATCGAAGCGGCGCCGAGCAGCAGCAGAATCATGGGCTCGCGCACCACGTCGGCCAGGACGACGAGCCGGCGACGCCGATCGGGTTGCGGCAATACGTTGGGTCCGTCGCGAAGCAGACGCGCCGCTGCCTCGTGGCCGGACAGGCCATGCGGCGGGGTGGCGCGGCGGGCCTGCGCGGCGGGAGTTTCCCCGCCGTCGCTCTCGCACGACGCCCGTCGGTTCACCGTCACGCTTGCCGGCCTCGCACGGCGTCAGGTGGGTGGCGAGTACGCCGAGGTCGACGGCGGCGTCTTCAAGTGGGCCACGAACTGCTGCATGGCCTCGCGATGATCGCCGGGCCGCAGGTGCCCGGCATCGACCGCGACAGTCGCCACCGGCAGGCGGTGGAAGAACGGACGCAGCTCCGCGAATGCTTCCTCCGCGCCGCGCCGCCCCTCGGTGCAAAACAGGGCCACGTCCTTCGTCTTCTCGCCCCATTGGCGCGCATAGGCGCGGACGGGGGACGCCGCGTGGCTGGCCCAGACCGGGCCGCCAAGCACCAGCAGATCGTAATCGGCGGGGTCGTGCTGCACGGGCAAGAGGGCGGGTTCGCGGTGGAGGAGGGTATCGACCATGGCGCGCCACATGCCGCTCAGGCCGTGCCGCGCATGCAGCTCGCGGATTTCCTCGACATCCGCGCCGACGGCGTCGCCGATTTCCTCGGCGAGCTTACGGGTGTTGCCGGTCATGGAGTAGTAAACGAGCAAGGTTCGTGACGTCATGGTGGCGTGCTCCTTATGTGGGGTGGGGCTGTGCCGCGCGGCGGCCGGGCGACGCGGCGTCTGCATGGCGGTAGGCGCGCGCTGGTGTCGCCGGCTCCGAGGCGGGCGCCATGGCGAGCGCGAGCAGCGGCGGGTCGATCATGGCCGCTTCGACGCGCCGGCGTCCTGCCGCATGATGCGGAAATCGCTCGCTGCGACGCCGAGGTCGTAGCCCTGGCCCGTGCCGGTGAGTGCCAGGGAGACCTTGCCCCGCGTGGCGACCTCGGCGGAGCCGGTCTCGATGTGCTCGACGCCGTCCAGGCCGTGCAGCAGGGTGATCAGGCTGTCGGTATCGGACTGGCTCCCGGTGATGCGCATTTTCACGGTGGGCATGGCGGGCTCCTGAGATGGCAGGGCGATTCTGGTGCCATCCGGCTCGCGCGCTGTTGACGCGGATCAAGCAGGCCGGCGCGGGGCGCTCAATGGGCCAACAGCAGAGGCACTTGGCTGTGGCCGATCGCGTAGCGCGTCGTACCGCCCAGGATCAGTTCGTTCGTGCGCGAATGGCCCCACGCGCCCATCACCAGAAGGTCGGCACCGGATTCGGTGGTCCAGTCGCACAGCGCGGCGCCGATGCTGCTGCTGCGCGAGGCGAGCAGGGTCTGCCAGTGCGCGGCGATGCCGCGCCGCCGCAGCCAGTCCCGCAGTGGCAGGCGCCCCGGAGCCTCGCCGGCGAGCACGGTTACCTTGGCTGCTGCGGCCAGCAGCGGATAGGCCGCCTGCACGGCGCGGGCGGCCTCGGCGGAGCCGTTCCAGGCCACCACCACCTTGCGCGCGGGCGAGGCGCGCCGCCATCCGTCGGGCACCAGCAGGGTCGGGGCGGTGCCGGCGAACAGCGCCCGGCTCAGGCGGTCCAGCCCCAGCGAAGCCCGCCCGCGCTTGGCCGGCAACCTGCCGAGCTGCAGGTTCGCCAGGCTGGTGCGGTGTGCCACCACACGCGGGAAGTAGCCCCTGGCCACCTCCCAGTCGCCATCGACGGAAGCGGCCCGGCAGCGCTCCAGCCACCAGTCCCGGCGGGCGAGGGCGGCCTGTTCCTCCTCGTCGAGGATGGCGAGCGCCTCGGGCAGCGCGGCGAGGTAAGGGTCGATGGAGATGACCTGCAGGCCGGTGACGAACGCGCCGTGCTGGCGCGCGAGGGCGAAGGCGTAGCGCAGCAGCCCCTTGTTGTCGGCGGCCGGGTCGATAGGCACGATGACGTCGAGCATCTTTGCGTCTCCCCCTCCTGTTCGCCGGGTCAGCGTGAGGGAGCGATGGAGGCATCGTGTTGATGCAGGTCAACACCCCGCGGTACCCGAGGCACAGGATCGAGCGGAAGCCGGAACGAGGGTGCCGCCCATGTCCGCCACCGATCCGCCGCGATCCCCGAGAGCCGCCGCCAATGGCCACCATCCCGTGCCGGATGCCGCCGAGGGTTTCCGCGACCGCACCGATGCCGCGCGCCGGCTGGCGCAGGTGCTGGCCGCCTACCGCGGCGCCCATCCCCTGGTGCTGGCGATACCGCGCGGCGGCGTGCCGATCGGCCGCATCGTGGCGGACGCGCTGGGCGGCGAGCTCGACGTGGTGCTGGTGCGCAAGCTCGGCGCGCCGGGCAACCCTGAACTGGCCATCGGCGCGATCGACGAACAGGGCCACGCGATGCTGGCCGACTACGCCGCCGAGACGGGCGCGGACGCGGCCTATGTGCAGGCGGAATCCGCGCGGCAGCTCGCCCTGATCCAGGCGCGCCGCGCCCGCTACAGCCCGGGGCATCCGCCGGTCGATGCCGGCGGGCGCACGGTGATCGTGGTCGACGACGGCCTGGCGACGGGCGCTACGATGCGCGCGGCGCTCGCCGCGGTGCGCGCGCAGCGGCCGGCCCGCCTGGTCTGCGCCGTGCCGGTGGCCTCGCCGCGCAGTCTCGATGGCGTGAAGGCCTTGGCCGATGAAGTCGTCTGCCTGGCCGCGCCACCCATGTTCCTCGCGGTCGGGCAGTTCTACGACCACTTCCAGGGCATCCCGGACGAGGAGGTGGCGCGGCTCCTGACCGCGCCGGGCGCGGAGGCAGCGCCGCGCGCCCGGCCGGTGCGGCTGCCGGTCGCCGGCCTGCAGCTGGAGGCCGATCTGTGTGTGCCCGACGGGGCGCTCGGGCTGGTGGTGTTCGTGCACGGCAGCGGCAGCAGCCGGCGCAGTCCGCGCAACCGCCTCGTGGCGCAGGCGCTCAACCGGAATGGCCTGGCGACGCTGCTGTTCGATCTGCTGAGCGAGGCGGAGGACGCCGATCGTGCCGCCCGCTTCGACATCGAGACGCTCGCCGGGCGACTGGCCGGCGCGGCTGCCTGGGTTGGGCGCGATGCGGCATTGTCGGGGCTTCCACTGGGGCTGTTCGGCGCCAGCACGGGGGCGGCGGCAGCCCTGGTTTACGCCGCCGCGCACCCGCGCAAGGTGCGCGCGGTGGTTTCGCGCGGCGGTAGGCCGGACCTGGCCGGCGATGCGCTCGGCCGCGTCGAGGCACCCACGCTGCTGCTGGCGGGCGGCGCCGACCGGCAGGTGCTCGCCCTGAACAAGTCGGCCATGGCTGCGATGAACTGCGAGGCGGAGCTGGTCATCGTGCCCGGCGCCGCCCACCTGTTCGAGGAGCCCGGCACGCTCGAACAGGTGGCTGCGCTGGCGGCGGACTGGTTCCGCAGCCACCTGCCGCGCTGAGGCCGCTTCACCATGGTGTGTCGCGCAGGCCCAGGCGAAAGGCCAGGCGGTTCACCGCCAGGTCGCCGAGCAGGCTGATCAACGCGATGGCCGGCACGTCGACGGCATGCAGCGCGGCGAATGGCCAGGCCAGCACCAGCGCGCCCGCCACGAAATCGAGCTGGTCGAACGGCACCCATCGCTTGATGTCGAGAATTTTCTAGGTCTCCCGATCCAAGGCACTGACTAGGATCAGCGGCGGCAACTTCGCATTTTGTACCCAGGTACCGGCAGGATCGCCGAGGGGATGTGCGTGAGTGATTCCGAAAAAAAACTTATGAGCGATGGATGCGCTTTTTCATCGGGGAGATAGTTCGTGACGC
>NZ_LFQR01000309.1 GCF_001182895.1 Frateuria defendens
CCCTTTCTTCATCCATTCATTCTTTTTCTCGAGGATCCACACCATGTCCATTTCCGGCGCAGACGCATCGACGCAGCGTTCCATCGCACTGCAGGAACAAAACATGCGCAACCAGGAGGCGCTGACCGACGCCAGCACCCGCAACATGGCCAAGCAGGCCCTGCTCAACTTCCAGAAGGAAATGGCGGAAATGAACGCCAAGACCATCGGCGCCATGGGCAAGGGTCTGTCCGGCCTGGCTCCCAACTGATGTCCATGGC
>NZ_LFQR01000310.1 GCF_001182895.1 Frateuria defendens
AAAATATGATTATCATGAAGATAATAAAAAATAGACGACGCATTTATGCCGAGAAAATTTATTGATGTTGAGAAGAACCCTTAACTAAACTTGCAGACGAATGTCGGCATAGCGTGAGCTATTAAGCCGACCATTCGACAAGTTTTGGGATTGTTAAGGGTTCCGAGGCTCAACGTCAATAAAGCAATTGGAATAAATAGTATCTAAAGTAACCCGTATTTAAGATTACATTGTACATCCTTCGAAACCATAGTAGCTGCGATTCCAGCTAGGTTTCCTTTTATCCCAATTTTAGCTAATTTTTTTGCTACGCCCTTTAAGTTTTTGGCTTTAACATCTTCAAAAACTGCTGTGATTATGTTTCCAGTTAAAAGTTCTCCATATGAGTTTAAAACTTCAGAATAGAAACAGTCACCGCTATTTTTGTAGTTCCCACCAACTGCTCTAGGTGATATTGAACTAGTTTTCTTTTTATTCTCTATGTCGTTTTTTAGTTTTTGGAATCCTTCAGGAACATATCCATATCGAGATTTGGCATTTTCTAGATTAACATCTTTAGCTGTTCCGTCTTTATCTAAAATAATAATTTTGCCATATATGTATT
>NZ_LFQR01000311.1 GCF_001182895.1 Frateuria defendens
CTGTCATATACATCTGGTACAACTGGCAATCCTAAAGCCGTTACACATTGTCATGGATGGGGATTTGCACATTTACAAATGGCACCAAAACATTGGTTATGTATTAATGAAGATGACTTAGTTTGGGCAACAGCAGCACCAGGTTGGCAAAAATGGGTATGGAGTCCTTTCTTATCTGTATTAGGTTCAGGTGCAACTGCTTTTGTATTTAATGGAAGGTTCAGTCCTGAAACATACTTAGAATTGCTTCAAAAATATCAAATTAATGTTTTATGTTGTACACCGA
>NZ_LFQR01000312.1 GCF_001182895.1 Frateuria defendens
TGGCTTTTCCTTAATTACTTTTTCAATCACTTTTTGAGCTTGATAACTATTTTTCATAGCACGTCTCCAATTACAAACCGGACATAATTTTGATTTACAAAACCATGTCTTATGTAACTTCAAATAGCCTTCATCAGTTGGCTTAAATTCTAAAATATTACCACATTGTTTTACATTAAAAGCCTTTTTGATTTTTAAAATTTCTAGTATATCTGCATAGCTTACATTATCTATTTTCTTTTCTCTCCATGGGCGTTGTTTCCCACTTTTCGTCATATCTTTTAACGTTTTATTATCTTGATTTTCGGTTATACTTCTAGTAGTATTATATTGCAT
>NZ_LFQR01000313.1 GCF_001182895.1 Frateuria defendens
ACTACTTAATAACCACATTTCTGGAAAATGATCAATGTGTGGTTGGACACCTAACGTATGCGCACTTGGTTTATCCTTTATTGTAAGATAATCACGTAATAACGAAATCGATTCATCGTAACTATCATATGTAGGATTTATTCCATCTAAAGCTTGCTTTACCATAGTAGTACCTGGATTATTACCAATACCTAAATCAATACGATTTGGATATAACGCTGCCATCATTCTAAAATGCTCAGCAATTTTATAAGGTCGATAGTGCGGCAGCATCACACCACCA
>NZ_LFQR01000314.1 GCF_001182895.1 Frateuria defendens
CTTCTGTATGAACTATTTCAGATATAAACAATTTAACAAGGATGTTATCACTGTAGCTGTTGGCTACTATCTAAGATATGCATTGAGTTATCGTGATATATCTGAAATATTAAGGGAACGTGGTGTAAACGTTCATCATTCAACGGTCTACCGTTGGGTTCAAGAATATGCCCCAATTTTATATCAAATTTGGAAGAAAAAGCATAAAAAAGCTTATTACAAATGGCGTATTGATGAGACGTATATCAAAATAAAAGGAAAATGGAGCTATTTATATCGTGCCATTGATACAGAGGGACATACATTAGATATTTGGTTGCGTAAGCA
>NZ_LFQR01000315.1 GCF_001182895.1 Frateuria defendens
AATATAGACATCAGGTTTTACATTATCCCAATCCGTAGCAAATAATTTACCCGAACGACCTAATCCTGCTTGGATTTCGTCAGCAATAAATAAGACATTATGTTCATCACATAATTCTCTAATTGCTTTCAAATATCCTTCTGGCGGTATATTTATACCCGCTTCACCTTGAATTGGTTCTACTAAAACTGCTGCAGTATTTTCATTAATTGCAGCTTTCAATGCATCTACATCTCCAAAATCAACTTTTCTAAATCCATCTAATAACGGACCATAACCACGTTGGTATTCTGCTTCTGAAGATAATGAAACTGGCGCCATTGTTCGACCATGGAAGTTACCATTAAATGCAATGATTTCTGCTTTATTTGGCTCA
>NZ_LFQR01000316.1 GCF_001182895.1 Frateuria defendens
GTAGTGTAAGTTGGGGTCATGTTATAATTTTTATACATAAGGCACCTCTTTAATTTAGTTTAGTAGTATTTATTAAATTATACGAAGGGACCCAACACAGAAAATTCATTTTATTGAATTTTACATTTATGTAGTGTAGACGATTCATGTCTTATTTTTTTAAAGTATTTAAAAGTAAAATTACATGTTAATACGTAGTATTAATGG
>NZ_LFQR01000317.1 GCF_001182895.1 Frateuria defendens
TTGTAGGATTCATGCTTACGGTTATTGTTATCGGGCTTATTTGGTTAATTAAAGATAAAAGACAATCACAACATAGTGTATTAAGGAATTATCCTTTACTAGCACGTATTAGATATATTTCAGAAAAAATGGGACCGGAATTACGTCAGTATTTATTTTCTGGGGATAATGAAGGGAAACCTTTTTCACGTAATGATTATAAAAATATCGTTTTGGCTGGAAAATATAACTCTCGTATGACCAGCTTCGGTACTACTAAAGATTATCAAGACGGCTTTTACATACAGAACACAATGTTTCCGATGCAACGTAATGAGATTTCAGTAGATAATACAACATTGTTATCAACATTCATTTATAAAATCGCGAATGAGCGTTTATTTAGTCGTGA
>NZ_LFQR01000318.1 GCF_001182895.1 Frateuria defendens
CATCTAACTAAAGCATTTGATAGGTTGAGTAGATATAAAAAGGTTAAACAAAATCTTGTTGGATTTATGCGTTCAACAGAAGTTACCGTTAATAAAAATGACGGTAGTTATAATCAGCACATGCATGTTTTGTTATGTGTTGAAAATGCATATTTTAGAAAAAAAGAGAATTATATAACTCAAGAAGAATGGGTTAATTTATGGCAAAGAGCATTACAAGTTGACTATCGACCTGTTGCTAATGTTAAAGCGATCAAACCGAATAGAAAAGGCGATAAAGACATTGAATCGGCAATCAAAGAGACCTCAAAATATTCGGTTAAATCATCTGATTTTTTAACTGATGATGAT